>CANQBC010000005.1 GCA_947589225.1 uncultured Oscillospiraceae bacterium
GTCCTTTTGACCTTCATGCCGTACCGCCTTGCCCCCATGGTTCACTTTGTTTCCCTATTGCATGGGGCACCTCGGTTAATGCGTTTAATCAAATATGAGTATAAGAATTTACTTCTTAACAGCCGGCGGATTTCCAGCGCGTTTTTTTACTTCTTCTTCGTCTCCTCATCGCGCTTGCGGAAGATGGCCTCGATCTCCTCAAAGGCGAGTCCCGTGGTGGTCTCCGGGGGACGCTGGGAGCGGATGGAAGCCGGATCCGGTTTGCGTACCGGTTCCCGGACGGGATCGGCGTCCATATCGGATACTGCCGGCCTTTCGCGGCTTGGAGCGGGGGAACTTCTGCGCTGTTCACTCTGGCCCCGCAGGTACTCCTGGACGCGCTTACGGGCCAGATCCGTGGCGACCTTGCGCTTGTTGGCGCGGCGGATATTGTAGTAGATGATGAAAGCGATATACAGAATCAAAAGGATAACAAGAACGGTTATGGCGAGACGTACATATTTGTTGCTCAAAGTGTTCCTTATCTCCGAGCCGATATATGCCGCCCGGTCAAGCTCTACGGCGGTGTTGGTCACAAGCTTCACCGTGCCGTAATCCTTACCGTCAAATGTCACTGAGATCTCGCCCATGACCGTGCCCTCTTCCACCGGGGCGGTGAGCGGTTCATCGCTCAGTAGAGTGTGGTGGAGCTCCACACGGCTCAGGTCGGCGTCCTTGGGCAAAAGCGCGCTGACGTTCTCCTCGGGCCGCAGGACTACCGAGGAGACGCCGAGGCCCAGCTTTACGGGAACCTCGTCAATGAGCTGCAGGGTGCTGAGAAGATCCATATATTTGAAGTTGTCAAAACCCCAGTTCATGAGCCTTTTCGTATCCGAAAAGCTCTGTACATCCGTTCTGCCGTCCTCGGCGACAACGGATTGCGCTCCCAGGACGATACTCAGAAGGTTTCGTCCGTCCTTGGAGGCCGTGGCGATGGCGCAGTAACCGGCCGCGTCGGTGTAGCCTGTCTTGACGCCGGAGGCGTACTCGTAGTAGTAGGGACTCTGGTCGTTCAGTAAACTGTTGCCGGAGCGAATGACCCGGGCCTCATTGAGATTCGTCTCCGGAATAGCGTAGCTCTGGGCGGCGCAGATGCGCTTGAAAAGGTTGTGCTTCAGCGCCTCGCTCACTATGAGATACAGGTCATAGGCTGTGGTGTAGCTGTGTTCATTTGGCATGCCGTGGGTGTTGGCAAAGTTTGTACCGGTGCAGCCGAGTTCAATGGCTCTTGAATTCATGGCGGCCACGAAGGAGATCACGCTGCCGGACACCTGTTCGGCGATGGCGTTGCAAACCTCGTTGCCGGAGGTGAGAATGGCGCTGTACAAAAGCGCCTCAAAGGGGACTTGTTCACCGGCCGCGAAGCCGCCGGAACTGCCGTCGGAGCCCACGTCGGAGAAAGCGGTCTCGTTGACGTTCACAAGGTCGGTGAGCGCCACGTCGCCCCGCTCGTATGCCTCTATGCCCAGCAGTACAGTCATGATCTTGGTCATGCTGGCCGGCGCGCGCGACTCCCTCTCGCCCTTCGCGTAGAGGACGCTGTTCACGTCAAGATCGATCAAAAGCGCGACGGCGGAATTGACAACAGGCTCCTCGTCGGCGCGGGCTGTGGGCGCGAGAGCCGCGAGAAGCGGCATGGATACTGTCAACGCGCAAAGAAGGAATGCGGTAAGGCGAAAAAGAACTTTTCGTAAAGCTTTCATTTCAAATCTCCGGCAATAAAATGGTGGACAAAGCCGTGGTTTTATTGTAAAATAAATATGTGGCGCCGAACGGATCCGACTACCATATATAATACTGTTTTTTCTTTTCAAAATCAATATGAAATGTCGAATTTTGTTTATTATTAATTTTTCAGCTAAAAAATCGCCGGTTCATTTCTCCCGCGATCGGAAGGCGGGGCGGGGTCGATCGGTAAAACCGGAGGATGGGATGGTATGAAGCTCAAGGGAGTGGAGCTGGTTTTTGTCAGCCTGGCCATAGCCGCCGTGTTTTTCACCGCCGGATACTTTACCGGCCGCGGAAGGGCCGGTGACATTGCCGTGACCGTGGAAAAGAGAGAGGTGGAGCCCACGTCGGGCGGAGACGCCGACAGCGCCGGACTTGTGGATCTGAACACCGCCGACCGGTGGCAGCTCATGAGCCTTCCCGGCATTGGCGAGACACTTGCCGACAGAATAATCTCCTACCGTGAAGAGCATGGATCATTCACATATGAGGAGGAGCTTATGTCCGTGCCGGGGATCGGAGAGGCGCTTTTTGATGAGATAGCCGACAACGTGATTGTCTGACCCGTTGATCAATGAGGATGGAACGATTTGAAAGGTGAAAAGATGAAAATACTTGTTGTAGATGATGAAAAGCTCCTGGTGAGGGGCATAAAATTTAACCTTGAGAACGAGGGCTATCAGGTGGAGACCGCTTACGACGGGGAGGAGGGGCTTGAACTCGCCAAGACCGGCAGCTTTGATCTCATCATCCTTGATCTGATGATGCCGAAGCTCTCGGGTCTCGAGGTATGTATGAGGATCAGGGAGACCTCCTCCGTACCCATCATCATGCTCACCGCCCGCTCCGACGACATGGATAAGATCATCGGCTTTGAGTACGGGGCCGACGACTACGTGACGAAGCCCTTCAATATTCTGGAGCTCAAGGCGAGAGTCAGGGCGCTTCTGCGCCGTTCTACCCTCAAAAGTCAGGCGGAGGAGCAGAACCTCATATCCATCGGCTCCATCGCCCTCGACTGCGAAAGGCGCATGGCCTTCAAAAGCGGTGAGAGCGTTGAGCTCACGGGCAGGGAGTTTGACGTGATCGAGCTCCTGATGAAAAATCCGGGGCGCGTCTACAGCCGGGAGAACCTGCTGAACATCATCTGGGGCTACGACTTCCAGGGAGACATACGCACCGTGGACGTCCATGTCCACCGCCTCCGGGAGAAGCTTGAGGCGAATCCCGCGGATCCGGAATATATCATGACCAAGTGGGGGGTCGGGTACTATTTCAAAGGCTGAGGGAGGACGCCGCGTATTTTTGAGCCTCCGGACAAAATATCTGCTCACGTACCTGCTGGTAACGGCGGTGGTCATACTTGCCCTGAACACATATCCTGTGGCGATATCCCGAGATCTTGTGTTTGTCTCCAAGGAGAACGCCATCCTGCCCCAGACGCTCCAGATAGGCTCCTCGGTGGAGGCGCTGGAACGCATGACGCCGGACACCGTGGGTCAGGTCATGAGCATGATGGAGACGGGAAACTTTTCGCGGGTCTCAATAATGAATACCAATATGGACGAGCTGTACTCCGTGCGTAATGACGTGACGGGGTACGATGAGCGCGTCCTTTTTTCCCTTGCCCGCACGGCCATAAGCGAGCGTCAGGACGAGTTCCGCTCGTTTTTTACCGACGGGGCCTTCATGAGTTATTCCACCGTCCCCATCGTGGACGGCGGGCGGGTGGTGGGCGCGGTGTGCGTCTATGAGTACGACGCCGCCGAGGGCGCCATCGTTCTGGGGCTTCGGGACGATATGACGAGGATCTCCTTAGGTCTGGGCGCCGCCGCGATCCTGGTGAGCGTCATACTCTCCCAGACAATGAGCTACCGCCTCCGCCGTATCTTGGACGCCATCAAGAATGTGCGGGAGGGGGAGTACACCTACCGCGTTGAGGTCACCGGCCACGACGAGCTGACACAGCTCTCCGAGGAGTTCAACAGCCTCACCGACAGGCTCCAGAAGACCGAGGAGATACGCCGCCGCTTCGTGGCGGACGCCTCCCACGAGCTTAAGACGCCTCTGGCGGCCATACGTCTCCTCTCCGACAGCATTCTTGAGACGGACAATATGGCCCCCGATACGGTGAAGGAATTTGTTGGCGGTATCCGGGAGGAGTCCGAGCGCCTTGCCCGCACCACAGGACAGCTTCTGGAGCTCACCAAACTTGACAATCCGTCCCACGCGGCGCGCGTGGATGTGGACTGTGTGACGGTGGCGGAGCGGGTGCTGGATACGCTCGGCCCCATCGCCCGCCGGGTGGATGTGCGCCTGGTCTCCCACCTTGACCAGGCGCACATCATGGCCACATCCGACGAGCTTTTTCAGATCATCTATAACCTCGTGGACAACGCCATTAAATACAACCGCCCCGGCGGCGAGGTGTACCTCTCCGTCGGCCGGGATGGGGAGAATGTGAAAATTTTGGTCGAGGACACCGGGATCGGCATCCCGGCGGAGGATCTGCCCTACATATTCGACCGCTTCTACCGGGTGGAGAAATCCCGTGACCGGGATGAGGGCGGCACGGGCCTGGGGCTCTCCATCGTCAAGTCCACCGCCACACGCCACGGCGGCGAGGTCACCGCGCAGCCGCGCCCCGGCGGCGGCACCCGCTTCACCGTCGCTTTCCCGGCCTACACTCAGGGGAAACAATAAAACCGCAACCTCCGCCGCCCGGATCCTCGGTCGGCGATTTTCTTAAGGTGATGGGAGCCGAACCGCGCGGGTTTGGCTCCCGTCACCTTAAATTGAATTAAAAAAACCTGTTGACAAACGCGACCGGGGATGATAATATAACTGTATTAACACACTTAATACAGCTGCCACGGCTGTGGAGGGGGTGGATATATGCTGCAACTAAATTATCGGGACAGCAGGCCCATCTATGAGCAGGTTCGGGACGGGCTCCGGAGGCTCATTATCACCGGCGCGATCCCGGCGGGGGACAAGCTGCCGTCGGTGCGCTCGCTTTCGGCGTCGTTGGCCATCAACCCCAACACCATCCAGCGCGCCTATGAGGCGCTGGAGCAGGAGGGCTACGCCTACACCGTGGCGGGGAAGGGGAGCTTCGCGGCTCTCCCGACGGACGTGCGACAGGAGCGGCGGGAGGAGCTTTTTTCAAAGCTTGATACCATCGTCCAGGAGCTTCGCTTCCTGGGGGTGACGGACGGGGAGCTTTCCGCCCGCCTGGGGGATAAGAAGGAGGAGAAGGAACCATGATCGAGGTCAAAAACGTTGTCAAGAGCTTTGACGGCTTCCACGCCCTGGACGGGCTGACCATGACGGTGCCCAAGGGGGCGGTCTACGGGCTTGTGGGTCCCAACGGGGCGGGGAAGTCCACCATTCTCCGGCACCTCACAGGGGCGTACCGGCCCGACTCCGGGGAGATCACGCTGGAGGGCGCGCCCATCTATGAAAACCCGGCGGCCAAGCGCCGTATCGCGGTCATTCCGGACGAGGTCTACTGGTTCGGTTCGGCCACCACGGCGGACATGATGCGCTTTTACCGGGGGATCTATCCCAAGTTCGATACGGAGCGGTACCGCCGTCTCCGGGAGGCGTTCCCGGAGGTGGACGAGAGGCGGCCCATCCGCAGGCTTAGCAAGGGGATGCAGAAGCAGTCGGCCTTCTGGCTGGCGCTCTCCTGCAGGCCGGACTACCTGCTGCTGGACGAGCCGGTGGACGGCCTTGACCCGGTGATGCGCCGGCAGGTGTGGTCGATCCTGATGAACGACGTCAGCGAGTACGGCACCACGGTGCTGGTGTCCTCCCACAACCTCCGGGAGCTGGAGGACGTGTGCGACCATGTGGGGCTCCTGAGCCACGGGCGGGTGGCGCTTGAGCGATCGCTGTCGGAGCTTCAGGGCGGGATCGTGAAGCTCCAGATCGCCTTCAACTCCGAAAAAAACCCGGAGCTCCCGGAGGATATAGAGGTTCTCCACACCTCGAACCTCGGGCGCATCTACACCTATATCGTCCGGGGGAGCGCGGAAAAGATCCAGGAGCGCTTCGCAGCGTTGGAGCCGCTTTTTATGGAGGCTCTGCCCCTGACGCTGGAGGAGATCTTTATTTACGAGATGGGAGGTGAGGACTATGCGGTCCGGGACATCGTTCTTTGATTGGACGCTTTTTAAAAAGAACTTCACACGCTTCTGGCCGGTTTGGGTGTCGTATCTGGTGATCTGGGTGTTCCTCCTGCCTGTCAACATGGTGATGGAGGGGCCGGCCAACATTTATTTCCAGGATACCCTCTGCGACGCCAGCGAGGCCAACCCCATTTTTGCCCTCTTCTTTGCCGTGGTGTGCGCCATGGCGGTGCTCAGCCACCTCTATTCCGCCAGATCCGCCAATTTCTACGGCGCGTTGCCCGTGCGGCGGGAGGGGATCTTCCTGACCCAGTACGCCGCGGGCCTCGCCTTCACCCTGGCGCCGCAGCTGGCGGTGGCCGGCCTTGTGGGGATCGTCTCGGCGGCAAACGGCGTCGACGCCGGTGGGGCGGTGCTCACGTGGCTGGGGACGGCTGCGGGGAGCATGTTCTTCTTCTACTCGCTGGCGTTTCTGTGCGGCCTCTTCGCCGGGCACATCCTGGCGCTGCCGGCCTTCTACGGCATCGCCAACTTCCTGTTCGTGTGCGTCTATGAGCTGGTACAGGAGGTGCTGTCCGAGGCCTACTACGGCTTTGTGGGCTTTGGCCCCGGCGTCAGACTTGCGGTTCGTTGGCTCACCCCCATCTTGCGCCTCTCTTCCGTCTCGTGGAGCTACAACATTTTGACCTACAGGGTGGAAACCTCCCCCCTCTACGACGGGTGGAGGACGGTAGCCGTCTACGCGGCGGTGGGGGTGGTCTTTGTGATCCTGTCCTTTTTCCTCTACCGCTCCCGGAGGTTGGAGAGCGCCGGGGACGTGGTGGCGGTGCGCTTCATGCGGCCCGTATTCAAGTACGGCGCGGCCCTCTGCACGGGGCTGGCCCTGGGATACGTGACCGCCACCATCCTGGGGGAGGCGACGCTGCCCTACACGGCGGTGGTCTGGACGGTCGTCGGCTGCTTCCTGGCGCAGATGGTGCTGGACAAGTCCTTCCGGGTCTTTCACAAGTGGCGCGGCGCGGTCGCTGTGGGCGCGGTGATGGCCGTGTTGGCGGCCTGTGTGGAGTTTGACATCACCGGCTTTGAGACGTGGCTGCCGGAGGCGGAGAAGGTGGACAGCGCCGTCATCGAGACGCTCTACAGCAGCGGTGCGTCCTTCTTCGACGACGGCGACCTCCAGAGCGTCACCGTCACGGATCCGGAGATCATCCAAAAGCTCATCACCATCCACCGGGAGGCCATCGAGAAGCGGGACATTGCGGACAGGAACGCCTCCGGCGTCTCGTCGGAGGGGGAGACCGGGCGCATCATTTTTGAGATCACCTACGTCACCGGCCACGCGCGCCGTTCCCGCTGGTACAACATCCCCTTCAATGTGTCGGACGTCTCCCGTCCCGGCACGGCGGCCAACGCCCTCCAGAGCCTCTACTCCGACAGGGACTTCCTCTGGGAGGTCTACGGCTTTGATAAATTGGAGGAGTATCTGGCCTCCGGCGGGCGCATCACGGAGCTGGACTACGAATACCGGGAGCATCTCGGCGCGGAGACCGACCCGGAGATGAGCTACGACTACCTTCGGAAGAACGGCGGCATGACCTTCACAAGCTACGACCACGTCATGGCGATCTACGAGGCCATGAAGCAGGACTTCGCCCAGGGGAATTTGGGTGTTCGCAACGTCTCCGGCGGCACCGATGCCGGCCGCAGCCGGATCCTCTACTTCCGCTTCGGAGATCTTGAGAAGTTCGACCCCGTGGAGGACGACAGCACCGTCAGCGGGTCTCTCAACACCATTCGCATCTGCGTGGGACCCTCCGCGCGCCACACCCTGGAGGTCATCGCCCGCATCCTGCCCGTGGAACTGGAAAACCAGGGCTTAATAGAGTAGGATACGAAGGACGTAATGCTCGTTGGTGGTTGATACTAATACCCATTTAAAAGGAGACACCGAGCGGCGAGGATTTTTCGTGTTAGGCAAGGAAGACACCGCAGGGAATACCCTTTGGTATTTCCAAGGCGGCTGACGCAACCGGGATCCCCGGCGGGCCGTGGCCCGGTGGGGAGAGGAGGAGCGAACACAGCGCCTGAGGGCGACCGAAGGGAGCCCGAGGTAAAGCGTGTTCAGCGACGACGATGCGAAAAAGACCGTTGCGAATGTCTTGTTTTAATTGGGTATTAGTATGAGTACGAGCTCCACCTGAAAAAGGCACCCTCTAAACGAGGATGCCTTTTTTCAACGTTATTCCTCCTCATGGAGGACGGCCCAAAGGGCGCGTCTATTCAAACAAGCCTTGGCGCTATGTCCTGATCACCTTATCCGCCGCTTCAAATAGACCGGTGAAGTCAAAATAGCTGTTCTCCAGAGGGATCCACTTCTCAACATAAGCACGCTCCCTCTCCGGGTCTCTCCCGCGCAGGCGTTCGATCTGCGTCTCCGGCGCTGTGCGGAGGGCGATCTTCAGGGTATAGGCTTCTCTCAGCTCGGGGTGCAGGCAATAGCTCCCCTCCACGATATTGACGCGCCGGAGGGCGTGCTCCACGGGCGGTTCGAGCGCCATCTCTCCGCAGTCAAATCTCCGTGTGACGGCCTTTTCCCCGCGCGCCAGAGGCAGCAGCACCTCCTCCGCAAGCCTCTCCCGGTGCAGATTTCCGCCGGGTTGGGCGAGCCTTTCCGGCGTGCGCATGTCCGCGGGCAAAAAATAGTCGTCGGCGTGAAAGAGATTGGCGTCATACACCTCTGCCAGCATTTTTCCCAGCGTGGACTTTCCGGCGGCGCACATGCCGTCGATGCCGATGATGATGGGGCCGGAAAAACGGGAAAGCCTGTCGACGGCGGAAAATACGTCAAAAAACCGGGCGTAACCGGCCAAGATCACCCGGTATGCCGGGCGGTTTGCCGCCCTGTATGTATCCGAGTGGGACAGCGATGAGAAACCCGCGGCGGCGTACTCCGTTAAAAACTCGTCCACCTCGCCGCGGTCAAAGCCCAGCTCATATACAAGACCGAGTTTTGCTTTAAAGCTGTCCACGTCCCCGCGTTTTTCCCGGGAGGACAGGTAAAAGATCCTGAAAAGCGTCTCCGCCGAGATCCGTCCCGCTGCGGAGGAGAGATCCACCCGGCAGACCCCGTTCCCAATATCGATAAAAAGCGGCATGCCGGAAGGATCACACCCGTTAATCTCCTGTCGCAGCCGTTCAAGGGCTAAATCCGGATTGGAGATTAGATGTCCGCCGCCAAACTCATTTTGATAGATGAGCTTTACCGCGTCCCGGATTTGAAAGCCGGCGCGCTGTTTTTCACACTGGAGAATGTCGGAAAGCTCCATTCTCACCACTCCCGCTTTATCTCGTCCTCGCGGACGCCGTAGGTTTCGCGGAACTCCCTCAGATCGCGGCCGGTGCGTATCAGCATCACCTCGGTGAACTTTCCGCTGACCGTGTCCTTGAAACCCGCCACCTGCTCGCCGGTGCAGATACTGGCGCGGATAACGGGGATCTTCCCGGTCCTGTCGAAGGCCGGCGCCCCGGTCCGTTTCTTTTTGAACAGCATGGAAAGACCCCCCTTATTTCTTCCTCCCGCGCCTCACTGGCGCGGGTTTTCTTGTCCGCCGGTAGCACTCGTCGCACAGACGGCCCTTCTGGTAAAGACCCAGGGACTTTCCGCAGATGGCGCAGAAGCGGATGTTGCTCTTCAGGCGCGTGAGCAGGATCTCATTGATCTCCTCGGCCACGTCCTCCCGGGTCTCGTAGAGCTTGTCCTCATCCACCTGAAGGTCAAATGCCTTGGAGAAAGAGAAATAGAGGTCAAGCTTCTTATAATAAAGCTCCAGCTCGGGCAGCGTCGGCTCTTCCGACCCCAGGCCCGGCTGCTCAATGGGTATGCCCTGCTGGTATTTGCGGAGAAGCTCGAAGAAAAGCTCCCGCAGGCCCTCCGCAGTCTCGTCAAAGGGGATATTGGCCGCCCGCAGCTCCAGCTCCTTGGGGAAGGTAAAGCCCTGCTCCCGCATTTTTGAGATGATGGAAATATACCGGGAGATGTCCAGCTTCACATAGGGCTCCACAGTAGGCAGCTTGTTCCACTCCGTCAAAACCTCAAGCAGATCGAAATCTACCTGTAATACAAGCTCGGAAAAGCCCACCACCGCCTTCTCAATGGGCGGTACCGCGGCGGCAAGGCCAGCCTTTATGAAGGACAGGTTTTGGGTGGCGCCCACATAGCCTTTGTTGTACATCCCGAAGCGTCCGGCGCGGCCCGCGATCTGGCGGATCTCCTCCGGCCGCAGCTCCCGCCGCTCCGTCCCGTCAAATTTCTCCGTCTCCATGAAGATAATGCGCCGAATGGGGAGGTTGAGCCCCATGCCGATGGCGTCGGTGGAGACGACGTATTTCATGTCCCCGTTCAGAAACCCCTCCATCTGCCGCCGGCGGGTGGAGTAGGGGAGGGCGCCGTAGATGATGGCAGGCTCCTTCCCGTGGGCTCTGAGCTCCTCCGCCACGCTGAGCACGCCCACCTTGGAGAAGGTAATAAGCGCGTCCCCGGGCTGGATCCTGTCGGGGGAGATGGCGGAACGCATCGGGATGAGCGGCACCCGCCGCTCATGCCTCACCACGTCGTAGGTGTCGCCGCAGCTTGTGATGAGGCGGATCAGGATATTTTCAGCCTCCGGAGCGGCGCACAGGTGTACCTCCGGGGAGAGCACGCCCAAGATCGCCCTTGTCCAGGCGTAGCCGCGCTGGGAGTCGGAGATCATCTGGCACTCGTCAATGACGGCCACGTCAAAATACCGCTTCAGATCCAGTTTTTCCGCCGTGGCGGCCACGTGGGTGTCCCCGGGACGGCTGTCCTCCTCCTCGCCGGTGGCCAGGGAGCAGTCCACGCGCGCGTCAAGAAGCGTCTCCTGCGCCTCCAGGGCCAGGAGCCTGAGCGGGCCGAGATATACGCCTGTGGGCGATTCCATGAGCCGCACAAGCCCCGCGTAGGTCTTGCCCGTGTTTGTCCCGCCCAGGTGGAGTATGAAGTGACGGCGCATGGCGCGGGCTTCCGGGTATTCGTCCTTGGGGTTGAGCGCCACGAGAAGCGAGAGGCTTGTGCGTATGGCCCGGGGCACGTACCACACCGACCAGACCTTTGAAAGCCCGTCCTTGAACAAAAGGCCCAGGGGAAAATCGGGAGAGCGAAGAAGGTCAAAAAGACTGTCGCTGTTCTCGATCCCGTGAAGCTCCTCGATCATCTGCTCGGATAGAGCGCGCAATATGTGTGGGTAGCGCTCAACGGCCAGGGTGCACCTAGGCTCCGACATGTTCTGGCGAATGTATGTTCCAGCCCGGATAAAACCCATGAGCGCGGAGTAAACGCTGTTACCCGGCCTGCCGTTTTCCAACGCCAGAAACTCGCCCAAATACGAGTGTATCTGCGCCCTGGAGCGGAATTGCGCGTCCGCCGCGGAGCCCAGCCGTGCCATGACCGCCCTGTGGTAGAGGCCGGCCAGCAGGGAGGGGGCGGACTCATCCCATTCCACGCTGTGGAAGGATCCGTCCACAAGCTCCCGGAGGGACGCCGCCTCGGCCCTGTCCGCAATGGGAGAGATATCCGCCGCGACAGTACGGCCCTCGGCAAAGGCGACGGTCGTTTCGGCGGACATGACGGTACTCCTTCTCCAGGTACGAACCCTGTGTCCGTCCCGCGTCCAGACAAGCCGCGGTTCCGGTAAAAGCTCCTTTATAAGTTCATTGGTCCATCCACGGCTTCTCAGCGTCGATATTGTCCAGGTCTTACCGCCGCTCATCCGGCTTCCTCCTTTCCCGAAACGATAAAGATATAAGATATAATTTAAGGGCGGGTGCAGCCTGCCCTTAAAAACTTAAAATAATCAGCGATACTCATTGAAAAGAAGAGACAAGTCAGCCATAATTAACACAAAAAAAGCTTACTCACAAATTCTGACGGATTCCACCGAAAGGCAGCTGCCGGTCAAGGGGTCAATGTCAAAAAGCGCCCCCTCGATTTTGCACGGGCCTTCGGCCTGAAAGTAGGGGGTGCGGATCGGTGAGCCCAAGAACCGGGAGACGGACTGCTCGGGTTTGACGCCGAGAATGGACTGCTCCGGCCCCGTCATGCCAAGATCTGTGATGAATCCGGTGCCCTTTGGCAGGATCCGTCCGTCGGAGGTCTGTACGTGGGTGTGCGTACCCCAAAGGGCTGTGATGCGCCCGTCCAGGTGCCACGCCAAGGCCGCCTTTTCGCTGGTGGCCTCGGCGTGGAAGTCCACAAGGACGATCTTTGCCGTCAGCTTCGCAAGGATCCGTTCCGCCTCATAGAAGGGATTGTCAGGCCCGAAGTCCATCCCACAGCGTCCAATGAGGTTTATGACCGCGACCTTCCCAAAGGGTGTGTCAAACTCGCCCCATCCCATGCCGGGGGAGAGGGGGGACAGATTGGCGGGACGAAGGATGTTCCGCCTGTCGTCCAGATACCGAAGGATATTCTTTTTTTGAAAGGCGTGGTTTCCCAAGGTGATCACGTCCGCCCCGGCGGCGAAAAGGGACTCAGCCTGGTTCGGCTCAATCCCCACAACGGCGGCGTTCTCGCCGTTCACCACGCAAAAGTCCACAGCCTTGAGCTTTCGGAAGCCCCACAGCTTTTTTTGCAGATAGGAGACGGCGTTCTCCCCCACCACGTCGCCGATACAAAGTATATTCACAGGCTGTTACCCACGGAAATGCGCACGGCCCGGTGGTGGTTCACGATGTCAACGTTTCGGTAAATGCCACCGTCCTCGCCGTCCCGCGTCCACTGCACCTCGTCGTCGAAGGCAAAGCTGATACGGCCGGTGTGAAGGAGCGTCACGTTGTCGGAATTGAAGTTGCGCTTGAGAATATTGCCGAGCGTCACGTTCAGCTCCGCCAGGTTCCGGGGCTTTCTGATGAGCAGGACTTCAAATAGCCCGTCGTCCAGGGAGACGTTCTCCTCGTCAAATTTGACGATGCCGCCGGCCACGGTCAAGGTGTTTGTGACAAACCCAAACAGTATGTCGCCCTCGATATACCCGCCGTCGTAGTGAATGCGGGTGTGGTGGGTGGTTATATCGGTCAGCTGCCCCAGGGCCTCAACAAGATACGCCAGATACCCCCAGGTGTTTTTTGCCGCCTGTGGAGTGGTAAAGGGCACGTTGGTAAAAGTGCCAAATGCCGCCACGTAGCCGAAATAATCCCGCCCAAGCTGACCTACGTCAAGAAGCCTGCGCTCGGAGTAGGAGCTGAGATTCTCAATGGCGTCTTTGGGCGTCTTGGGTATGCTCAGGGAAGTGGCCATGTCGTTTGTGGTGCCCAGGGGAATATAGCTTATTTCCGGGCGGCTTTCAGGCTCCAACCGCATAAGGCCGGAGATGACCTCGTTGAGGGTCCCGTCGCCGCCGGTGCAGACGACCCTCTTGAGTCCGGCACCGTACTTTTCGGCAAAATCCGAGGCGTCGCCGCGCTTTTCGGTGACGCAAACGCGCACGCTCTCGCCGCCCGCGCAGAGCGTCGAGAGTATGTCCATCAAGATATTCCGAACCCGGCCCTTGCCAGATACGGGGTTTACGATGAGGAGGGTGCTGTCCATAAAATGTACCTCTCACTGTGAGCCGGCCATGCGTCCGGCCCCTGTGCCGTCGTTGTGGGATCCGGGGCGGCCCGCCACATGATATTGGCTCACCCGCTGGCTCTGCTTCTCACGCCACACGGTCAATGACCGTGCGGCTGTTGTAAGTCATTTGGCGTCGATCACCCTGACACGAACCACACCGTTAATGGCCTTTACCGCGTCGGCCAGGGACGCATCGGGCTGTTCGCCCAGCTCCAGCATCGTGTAGCTTATCTTGCTGCCCTTCAGGGAGGAGTTGACCATATTCTCAATGTTCAGACCCGCGCCGGACACGGCGCCGGTTATTTTGGCTATCATGGAGGGCACGTTTCTGTGAAATACGCAGAGACGCGCCAGACGCGAGGGAGACATGACGGCCTTACCAAAATTGACGGAATTATTGATGTTGCCGTTCTCAATATAATCTTTGGCCTCCTGCGCCGCCATGACAGCGCAGTTTTCCTCGCTCTCCCAGGTGGTGCCGCCCAAATGGGGGGTCATCACCACGTTCTTTGTGCCGATGAGGGTGTTGGTGGGGAAGTCCGTAACGAAGCGCGCCACCTTGCCGGTGTTCAGCGCGGCGCGGATGGCTTCTTCGTTGACTACCTGCTGGCGCGCGTAGTTGATGATGCGTACCCCGTCTTTCATTTTGGCAAGGAACCCGGCGTCAACCATGTCCCGTGTCTCGTCGGTGAGAGGGACGTGCAGGGTGATAAAGTCGCAGTCCGCGAGATCCTCAAGACGGTC
The DNA here is from genome assembly GCA_947589225.1 of uncultured Oscillospiraceae bacterium. Classification (GTDB taxonomy): domain Bacteria; phylum Bacillota; class Clostridia; order Oscillospirales; family Oscillospiraceae; genus RUG626. Next base: position 14,272 of record CANQBC010000005.1, read on the forward strand.
GACCCTGACCACCTTGTTGGAGATGGCCCAGGCGGCGTCCACGGAGAGGTAGGGATCGTAGCCGTACACGTCCATGCCAAGGTGCTGGCAGATGTTGGATACCCTGCGGCCCACGTTGCCCATACCGATGACGCCGATCTTTTTGCCCATGTACTCGGGGCCTGCAAACTGCTTTTTGACCTTCTCCATGACCACGGAGACGTCGCGCTCTTTTGTATCGAAATTGAGAACCCACTGGATGGCGCCGAGAATGTCGCGGCAGGCCATACCCAGGGCCATAAGAAAAATCTCCTTGACGCCGTTGGCGTTGCCTCCGGGGGTGTTGAAAACCACGACGCCCTTTTCGGCAAGCTTGTCGAGAGGGATGGTGTTCACGCCGATGCCGGCCCGGGCAACACACAGAAGCCTGTCGCCGAACTCGTAGTCCAGAAGCGAGGAGGCACGGACAAAAATGACCTCCGGGTTTTCAAGATCCTCGCCGATCTCGTAGCGGGAGGGATCCAGAATGGCCTTGCAGGCGGGGGAGATGTTGTTGATCGTCTTAATCTTTACCATTATATCTTACCTCTAAAATCAGATTTTATTATTCAATTCAAACCGGCCCATGAAATCCACAAGCCTCCGGACACCCTCCACAGGCATGGCGTTATAGAGGGAGGCGCGCATACCGCCCACGATGCGGTGACCCGCCAGGGAGACAAGCCCGTTCGCGGCGGCTTCCCTGACAAATTTCGCGTCAAGGTCGGCATTGCCTGTGCGGAAGGTGACGTTCATTTTGGAGCGCGCGCTCTTTTCCGCGCACCCGGTGAAGAGCTTTGAGTTATCCAGAAAGTCGTATAGGAGGCCGGATCGAAGATCCCGAAGCTGCTCCATCCCCGTAAGGCCGCCCATCTCCTTTACCCATTTGAGAACGAGCCCCAGCATGTAGATGTTGTAGGTGGGGGGCGTGTTGTACATGGAGTCCTTTTCAATCGTGGTCTTGTAGCTGAGGATCGTGGGCGTGCAGGGAAGTTCGCGGCCGGCAAGGTGTTTGTCGACGATGACCGCCGCCATGCCCGCGGGGGCCATGTTTTTCTGAACGCCGGCGTAGATGAGACCGTGACCGGCGATGTCTACGGGTTTTGAGAGAAGGTTGGAGCTCATGTCCGCCACCACCGGGCAGTCCGCCCGCGGCGTGTAGTCCCACTCGGTGCCGTAGATGGTGTTGTTGGCGCAGTAGTGGAAATAGGAGGCGCCGGCGCTCAGGTCAAGCTCGGACTGGCGCGGGATGACCGTGTGCTTTTTCTCCGTCGTATCGGCGGCGATGTGTACCTCGCCGTATTTTTTTGCCTCCTTTGCGGCAAGAGACGAGAAGTTGCCGGTCACGGCGTAGTCGGCCTTTCCCGTGGCGCCCATGAGGTTCATGGCCACGGCGGCGAACTGGCCCGTGGCGCCGCCCTGCATAAACAGGATCTCGTGGCTCTCCGGCACGGACAGGATCTCGCGCATAAGGGCCTTTGTCTCGTCAAAGATCTCCTGATACGCCTTGGAACGGTGGCTCATCTCCATGACGGACATACCGGAGAGGTTATAGTTTGTCAGCTCCGACGCCGCCTTTTCCAGTACCGGGAGCGGCAGCATGGAGGGGCCGGCGGAGAAGTTGTAGATTCGCTCTTTACCCATATTTACGTTCCTTTCGGAGAATTATCTTTAATCAGATAAATTATACATTTTTCTTATTTATTTTACAAGAGGACATTTCCCCAAAGCGCCCCGTTGGAAACGCCGGTGATTTGTACATTTACCACAGCGTTATGCAGGTTTTCTCCATTTGCGAAAACCGGGGCGTAATTTCCCGCGTGGCCCGTCCAGACGCCGGAGGTTTCCGTCTCAAAAAGGACGGAGGGAGTTTTACCGATTTGAGAGGCCAGGAATTCCTCCCGCATCCGCCGCGCTATGGCAGCCGCTCTGTGGGCGCGCTCTTCCTTGACGGCGCGGGGAAGCTGTTCCATCTTTGCCGCCGCCGTTCCGGGGCGGACGGAATAGGGGAATACGTGCATGGAGGAAAACCGGCATTTTTCGATAAAGGCCAGGGCCTCTCCGAAATCCTCCTCCGTCTCCCCGGGAAAACCCGTGATGAGGTCGGCGGTGAGGCCGCAGTTATCAAAATACTTCCGCAACTGCGTCACCGATTCCAAAAAACGGGCGGTGTCGTATTTGCGCCTCATGGCGGCGAGGATCCTGTCGCAGCCGCTTTGCAGGGACAGGTGGAAGTGGGGACAGAGGTTCGGGAGCGCGGAAAGCTCCCGGCAGAAGTCCTCTGTGACCACCCTGGGTTCAAGGGATCCCAGGCGTATCCGGCATCCGGGCGCGGCGAGGGCGACGGCCTTGACCGCGTCGACAAGCGTGGGCTTTCCGGGGAGATCCGAGCCGTAGGAGGCGATCTCGATGCCGGTGAGGACGATCTCCCTATACCCGGCCTTTGCCAGCGCCCCGGCCTCGGCGGCGCATTTGTCAAGCGCCAGGGAGCGCACGCGGCCCCTTGTATACGGTATGATGCAATAGGAGCAGAAGTTTACGCACCCGTCCTCGATCTTTAAAAGCGCCCTTGTGCGGCCCTCGGGGCTTCCGGCGGGCAGGAGCTCAAAGGCGCGCCGGTCAAATGGGTCGTCCACGTTCGTGACGCGGCACCGGGAAGAGAGGGCCTTTTCGACCTCCTCCACTAAGCCGGCCTTGCCGCCGCTTCCGTAGACGATGTCCCCAAGCGCGGACGCGCCCTCAGGATCTGCCTGACTCCAGCAGCCGCAGACCGCGACCACCGCGCCGGGGTTGAGCTCCTTCAGGTGCCGCACGGCCTGACGGGATTTGCGCCCCGCCTCTCCCGTGACGGCACAGGTGTTGACGACGATGGCATCAAGGCCCGTCTCCTCCGCCGTGACCTCATGCCCCCGCGCGGCGAACATGGTCTCCATGGCGGCGGACTCGAACTGATTGACCTTACAGCCCATGGTGTGAATGTGAATCCTCATAAACATCTTGTCCTATCGGTTTTTTCGTTGTATAATACCGTATGTTCAGACATTATAGCCCATGAAGTGGCTAAAATCAAGGTGATTTCCGTGACAGTCTATTTCGATAACGCCGCCACCACCAAGCCCTGCCCGGAGGCGGTGGAGGCGGTGGCCGGGGCGATGACCCGGGACTTCGGCAACCCCTCCTCCGGCCACGCCGCCGGGAGACGCGCCGCCGGGGCGTTGAGAGCCGCCCGCGAGGCCGTCGCCGCCGTCCTGAGGTGCGAGCCGGGAGAGATCGTATTTACCTCCGGCGGCACGGAGGCGGACAATATGGCTCTCCGGGGCGCGGCGTATTTACAGCGCCATAAGCGCCGCCACATCATCACAAGCGAGGCCGAGCACGACGCGGTGCGTAAAACGGCGCGGGACCTCGCCCGCCAGGGGTACGAGGTCACCTTCCTAAAGCCGGACAGCACCGGGGCCGTGAGCGTAGACCGGGTTCTGGACGCCCTCCGGGAGGACACGGGACTTCTCTCCCTCATGCTGGTCAACAACGAGACGGGCGCCGTGACGGACGTGGCCGCGATCGCGGCGGCGGTGAAGCGGGCAGATCCCGATGTGATCGTCCACTCCGACTGCGTCCAGGCACTTTTAAAGGTTCCCTTCACACCGAAGGGACTTGGCGCGGATCTGGTCACCGTCTCCTCCCACAAGATCCACGGCCCCAAGGGCGCCGGCGCGCTCTATATAAAAAAGGGCCTGCGTCTGCCCGGCCTTCTCACCGGCGGTGGACAGGAGAACGGCGTCCGCCCCGGCACGGAGCCTATGCCCGCCATTCTGGGCTTTGCCGCCGCGGCGAGGGCCGGGATGACGACCTTCCCGGATGACATGAAACGGATGGTTGACATAAAAAAATATCTTATGGACAATCTGGCCCGTGAGATCCCCGGCGTCCGGTTTATAGGGGAGAGCCGCGCTCCGCATATTCTGAGCGTCTCCCTGCCGGGGTATAAGAGCGAGGTGCTCATGAACCTCTTAGACGCCCGGGGCATCTGCCTTTCCAAGTCCTCCGCCTGCAAAAAGGGCGCGCGCAGTCACGTCCTGGAGGCCATGGGCGAGAGCGCGGAGGTCATTGACGGCGCCATCCGCGTGAGCCTTTCCCGGTACTCCACCGTGGAGGAGGCGGATATCCTCGTCCGTGAGCTCGGAGCCGCGTCGGAGACATTGAGGGTGAAAATAAAATGACGGGAGATATATACCGCGAATTGAAAACGGCCTTCGAGAGAGAACGACCCCGTAAAAGCCGCGGCGATGGCGGCGTATATGAGGAACCAGTTTGTTTTTTTAGGGTATCCCCACCGCCTGAGCGGAGGGCGGTCTATAAGGACTATCTCCGGAACCAGCGTAAAACCAGGCGCGTGGACTGGGAGCTCCTAAACCGGTGCTGGCGGGACGAGCACCGGGAATTCCAGTATTTTGTTGTCGATCACCTCTTTGAAATGCGGAAGGCCCTGACCTTTGAGGACATGCCAGCCTTGAGCAATACGCCCGGACAAATTGATACCATGGAAAAGCCCGGTGTCACCGAGGCGGGAAAGTACCTGTAGTCTTTCCACTTTGCGGTTGCATTTTCCGGCGGTTTGGGATATAATGCGAGTCAACCCAGTGAATCGATAGGGAGTATGGTGAAAAGATGATAAAAGCGGTCGTACTCGACCTGGACAACACGCTTTTGCGCTCCGACAAGAGCCTGTCGGACTACTCGCGGGGAGTTTTGGCAAAATGCCGAGAGCATGGGATACGGGTGCTGGCGGCCTCGGCGAGGCCCGAGAGAACGATACGGGAATTTGGCGTCTTTGGGGAATTTGAGGCGCTGGTCACCCTCAACGGGGCGCGCATCCTCCTTCCAAATGGGGAGCTTGTGAACGCCATCCCGCCCTTCGCGGGGGAGGCCGTCCTTGCGCGGCTCATGGACAGGGCGGATGCTGTGCTCTCCGTGGAGACGGACGGCGGTATTTTCTCCAACGTTCCCATCCCGGAGTGGAATTCCTTGATCTATAACGGCTTCCCGCGGCTGCCGGAGGGTGTCCTCTACAAGATCCTGGCCAGCCGCGTGACGAAGGACGACGTGCTCCATGCCCTCGCGCCCCATACATATTTTACCGCCATCGAGGGCGGACTGCTCTATCAAATCATGGACAAAACGGCCACCAAGTGGAACGGCGTCCGGGAGATGCTCGCCGCCTTCGGTATCGACCCCAAGGAAACCGCCTATTTCGGCGACGATTGGGACGATCTTGACTGCGTTCACAACTGCGGGCTGGGTGTGGCTATGTCCAATGCCATCCCGGAGGTCAGGGCCGTGGCCGATGCCGTCGCCGGCCCCTGCGACGAGGACGGCGCGGCGCGGTTTATCGAAAAGGAGCTTTTATGACGAGAAAACTATACTACGAGGACTCCCATATTCGGGAGTTTGACGCGGTGGTGAGTTCCTGCGCCGAGCGGGAAGGATTTTTTGAGATCGTTCTGGACAAAACGGCCTTTTTCCCCGAGGGCGGCGGCAACCCGGCCGACACAGGGACGCTGGGCAGTGTAAACGTCCTCCACACCTTCGAAAGGGAGGGCGAGGTCGTCCACCGCTGCGATTCACCGCTGGAGGCCGGGAGCGCCGTCCACGGGGCCATCGACTGGGACAGGCGGTTTTCCAATATGCAGAACCACTCCGCCGAGCACATCGTCTCCGGGATCGTCCACCGCCGGCACGGCTTTGCCAACGTGGGCTTTCACATGGGCGAGGACGGGGTCATTGTGGACTTCGACGGGTTTATGGACGATGGGGAGCTTTCGGACGTGGAGCGGGAGGCCAACGAGGCCGTCTGGCGGGACGCGCCCGTTACCGCCTGGTTCCCCTCGCCGGAGGAGCTGGGGCGGATCGCCTACCGCAGCAAGTTGGAGCTTACGGAGAACGTGCGGCTGGTGGCTGTCGAGGGGGTGGACGTGTGCGCCTGCTGCGCCCCCCACGTCAAGCGCACCGGGGAGATCGGCGTAATCAAGATCTTCGAGTCCATCCGCCGGAAAAACGGCGTGCGTCTGCGGATGCTGGCGGGGAGCCGGGCGTATGAGGACTATGTAAAGAGGGCGGGGGCCGTCTCCGAGATTTCGGCGCTGCTGTCGGCAAAACAGGATGACGTGGCGGGAGCCGTGGAGCGGCTCCTCCGGGAGCGGGACGAGCTCAATTATAAGCTCGGGGGACTTAAGCGGCAGATGATCGGGGGTAAGGTCTCGGCTATGGACAAAACGGACGGGACGGCCCTCTTCTTCGAGCCGGATCTCGACATGAAGGAGCTGCAACTGCTGGCCAACGCCGCGAGGGAGAAGTGCGCCGTCGCGGCGGCCTTTTCCGGGGTCGATGGGGCGGGGTATAAATACGCCCTCGCGTCCAAAACCGTGGACTTGCGCGAGACGTCCCGCCGCGTGAACGCCGCCCTCAATGGCCGCGGCGGCGGCAGGCCGGAGCTGGTCACCGGGACGGTGAATGCCACCAGGGAGGAGATAGAGGGGTATTGGCGCTGACGCCTCCCCCCGACGGGGGGCCGTGACCACGGCAAGGCAATTTACTTTCCTCTTTTTGGATTCCCAAAAAGGGGAAAGTAACAAAGGAGAAAAAAGAACCAAGGGGGATTTCGATTTTCCCCCTTGGAACCCCTTTTAAAAACGACCAGCTTAGGGGGCCTGCGGGCCCCCTGCTGGACACACCCCCGGGGACGCCCCATTGGAAAAATGGCGTTGTTAGGAGGAAAGCCTTCCCCGCAGGGCGGGGAAGGCTTTGGGAACGCGGAACGGGGCCAGTAGAAAAATGCCATCCCCAACGGTACGGAAGATTGGAGGTTTACATAAGATGTACATTCGAGAGATCTACAAAACGAAGAAGCTGCCGATTTCCTATGAGATCTTTCCGCCCAAGGGGGAGCTCAACGTGGAGACGCTGAGGGGGACGCTGGACGCGCTTGCCGGGACGGAGCCGGACTTCATCTCCGTGACCTGCTCGGCCGGGGGTTCCGGGAACAGGGGAAACACCGCGGCGCTCACCGGCGTCATTGAGCGCGAGTACGGCATCCCCGCCGTAGCGCACCTGACGTGCGTCAACTCCACACGCGCCGATGTGGACGCGGCGGTGGAGGAGATACGCGGGCAGGGGATCTCCAACGTCTTTGCCCTCCGAGGGGACAGACTGCCGGGGAGCGAGACGCGGGATTTCCGCTACGGGGCGCAGCTTGTGCGGTATCTCCGGGAGACCACGGACTTCTGCGTGGGCGGCGGGTGCTACCCGGAGGGTCACGTGGAGTGCGACGACTTTGACGAGGACATCCGGCACCTCCGGGAGAAGCAGGACGCCGGGGCGGAGTTTTTCCTGAGCCAGCTCTTTTTTGAGAATACGGCATTTTACCGCTTTGTGGAGAAGGCCAGGGCCGCGGGGATCACCGCGCCCATCGACGCGGGGATAATGCCCATCATGGGCAAGAGCCAGATCACCCGGATGGTCTTTTTGTGCGGGGCGAGCCTGCCCTCCGCCGTCATACGGATGGTGAACCGCTATGAGAACGACCCTGCCTCCCTCCTGAAAGCCGGGATGGAGTACGCGGCCAGACAGATCCTGGATCTCGCGGCGTCCGGCGCGGCCAGCGGCATCCACATCTACACCATGAATAAACCCGAGGTGGCAAAATTCGAGATGGGGGTCCTGCGCGATGCCGGGTTCTGATTTTACGATCGATAAAAGCGAGGTTCTGCGCTATCTGGGACACCGGGGGCAGGAGATTGGGGCGGAGCTTGACAGGCTCATTGAGGAGAACATTCAAAGGTGCGTTGAGAGCGCGAAGCCCCTCTATTTCTGGCGGGTCTTTCCCCTGACGGAGGACGCCGGCGGCCAGCCGGAGCTTGAAGGCACGGGCGTCGTCCTCCGGGGGCGGGACATCAAAAAGCACCTGGACGGGGCGAAAAAATGCGTAATCATGGCGGCCACGCTGGGAACAGACGTGGAGCGGGAGATGATGAGGGCAGGCCGGAGATCCGCCACCGAAGAGGTTATTCTCAACGCGGCGTGTACCGCGCTTATCGAGAGCGTGGCGGATGTCTGCGAACGGGAGGCGGCGGAGTATGCGCGTTCGCGTGGCTTTGTGACGTCTTACCGGTACAGTCCCGGTTATGGGGACTTCCCGCTTGCGCAGCAGCGGGAGGTGCTGGGCGTTCTGGACGCCGAAACGCGCCTTGGCATCATGCTGACGGATTCCATGCTGATGGTGCCGAAGAAGAGCGTGTCGGCGCTGCTGGGGCTTTACCCGGAGGATTCCGGCGTCAGGCGCGGCGGCACCAGCTGCGACAGGTGCGAAAACCGCGAGACCTGTTCATTCAGAAAGGAGGGGTACGGCTGTGAGGGCTGACGGATTTACGCTTTTTGACGGCGCCATGGGCACCGAGCTTCAAAAGAGGGGCTTAAGGCCCGGCGCCCTGCCAGAGCTTCTCAATCTCACAGACCCCGATGTGGTGCGGGCCGTCCACGCTGATTACGTCGCCGCCGGGGCGGACGTCATCACGGCAAACACCTTTGGGGCGAACTCCCGAAAGCTCGGGAGCGTCGAAAAAGTCGAGGAGGTCATCTCCACCGGCGTACGGCTTGCCAGGGAGGCCGGGGCGAAGCGCGTGGCGCTGGATCTGGGGCCGACCGGGGCGATGCTGGCGCCTCTGGGCACCATGAGCTTTGACGAGGCGTATGCGCTTTTCAAGGAGCAGGTTCTGGCGGGCGTCAGGGCCGGGGCGGATCTGGCGCTCATCGAGACCATGTCCGATCTTCTGGAGGCCAAGGCGGCGCTTTTGGCGGTGAAGGAAAACTCCGATCTGCCGGTTTTTGTGACCATGACCTTCGCCCAGGACGGCAGGACATTCCTGGGCACCAGTCCCGCCGTGGCGGCGGTGACGCTCTCGTCTTTGGGGGCGGACGCCGTGGGAATAAACTGCTCTCTGGGCCCGGAGGAGATAATCCCCTTTGTCAATGAGATGCTCGCGTGGTCGACGGCGCCGGTCATTGTCCAGCCCAACGCGGGACTGCCGGACGCCACGTCGGGGGAGACGGTCTATCACGTGACGCCGGAGGCGTTCGCCCAGGCCGTGGGGCGGATGTTGGACGCGGGCGTGTCCATCGCCGGCGGCTGCTGCGGCACCACCCCGGAGCATATCCGGCTCCTGCGGGCGCAGATGGACGGGAGAACGCCTTTAAAGCGGGAGACACCCCATAAGACGGCGTTTACCAGCTCCCAGAGGCTGGTGTGCCCGGAGGGGGGCGTCGCCGTCATCGGCGAGAGGATCAACCCCACCGGAAAGAAGAAGATCAAGGAGGCCCTGCGCGCCCAGAGCTTCGACTACATCCTCAACGAGGCCATCAACCAGGAGGAGGCCGGGGCGGAGCTCCTGGACGTGAACGCGGGACTGCCGGAGATCGACGAGCCGGGGACGCTGACGCGGCTTGTGACGGCCCTCCAGGCGGTGACGCCGCTGCCCCTGCAGATCGACAGCGCCGACCCCGCCGCCATCGACCGGGCCTGCCGCGTCTACGCCGGAAAGCCGATCATCAATTCGGTGAACGGCAAGGAGGAGAGCCTGTCGGCCATCCTGCCGCTGGTGAAGAAGTACGGCGCCGCCGTGGTGGGGCTGACCCTGGACGAGAGGGGCATCCCGGAGACGGCGGAGGAGAGGCTGGCCATCGCGGAGAGGATCGTAAAAAGGGCGGGGGAGTACGGCATCCCCAAAGAGGACGTTCTCATCGACTGCCTGACCATGACGGCCTCCACCAACCAAAAACTGGCCCGCGAGACCCTGAGAGCCGTCCATTTGGTGACGGAGCGGCTGAAGGTCAAGACCGTCCTGGGCGTCAGCAACATCTCCTTCGGCCTTCCCAACCGGGAGCTGATCAACGCCGCGTTCCTGGCCGCCGCCTTCGGGGAGGGGCTGACCATGCCCATCCTGAATCCGCTGTCACAGCGTTACATGGACGTGGTGGCCGCCTGGCGGGTGCTCTCCGGCCAGGACGGGAACGCCCAGGGGTACATCGAAACTTATGTTAACCGCACCACCTCTTATCAGAGTTATGTTAACAAAGATGGCGGAAAAGTTATGTCTACTGGAGGGGGAGATCCCTCCGGCGAAGCGGGGAATGATGTTGACATAATGTCAATCGTCCTATCCGGGCGGAAAATGCTCATTGAGGACGCGGTGAAGGAGGCGCTGAAGGAGAAAGCGCCCATGGAGGTGGTGAACGGGCTTCTGATCCCCGCCATCAACGCCGCCGGAGACCGATTCGAGAGAGGGCAGTTCTTCCTGCCGCAGCTGATGGCCTCCGCGGAGACGGTGAAGCTCGGTTTTGACGTTATTCGGGATTCCGCCAGATCCGGGGAGGTCACAAGTAAGGGGAAGATCCTGCTTGCCACCGTGAAGGGAGACATACACGACATCGGGAAGAACATTGTGAAGATGCTCCTTCAAAATTACGGCTATGAGATCGTGGACCTGGGGCGCGACGTGCCGCCGGAGCTTATCGTGGAGGTGACGCTGCGGGAGAAGATCAGGCTCGTGGGGCTTTCCGCCCTTATGACCACCACGGTGAAAGCCATGGGGGAGACGATCGAGAAGCTTCATGAAGCTGGGGCGGACTGCAAGGTGATGGTGGGCGGCGCGGTACTCAGTCCCGAGTACGCGAAGCTTGTTGGCGCGGATTACTATTCTAAGGACGCGCAGGAATCGGCGCGGATCGCCGCGGAGGTTTTTGGGAAGTAGGAAGTAGAAATATTCTATTCACGGCCCGTTTCACAAAAAATTAATTTTTTCAAAAAAAAACCTTGACAACCCCATTACGTGTGGGTATAATAGCTCTTGCGTTTAGCGGGATTGTGTAAAGGTAGCACAGCGGACTCTGACTCCGTATGTGAGGGTTCGAATCCTTCTCCCGCTGCCATAGTTGGAAAACCCGGAATTGCTTGTGTCGCAAGCTGTTCCGGGTTTTTTACATGTTCTCCTACGCAGACCTTTCAGCGGATAGACGGAAATTCCTCAACGCACCTGGAAACAGTTGTTTTTTACATTTTTTATTTTTACAATTTTTATACTTGAATTGGTTGACAGGTATGGTATAATAAGTTTGTGGTATCCCCTAATTTTCTACATAGGAGTGAAATTTATGCCTTTAGTAACCACGACTGAAATGTTTAAGAAAGCCTATGACGGCGGGTACGCTGTCGGCGCTTTCAACGTCAACAACATGGAGATCGTCCAGGGCATCACCGAGGCCGCCCGGGAACAGCATGCGCCGCTGATCCTCCAGGTGTCCAAGGGCGCCCGCGCTTACGCAAACCATACCTACCTTGTGAAGCTTGTTGAGGCGGCGGCCATTGAGTGCCCCGACATCCCCATCGCGCTTCATTTGGATCATGGCCCGGATTTTGAGACCTGCAAGTCCTGCATTGATGGCGGCTTCACCTCCGTCATGATCGACGCCAGCTCCAAGCCCTTTGAAGAGAACATCGCCATCACCCGCAAGGTGGTCGAGTATGCCCATGACCACGGCGTGGTTGTGGAGGCCGAGCTGGGCTCTCTGGCCGGCGTGGAGGACGAGGTCAACGTCTCCGCCGAGGACTCCAGCTACACCCGCCCCGAGGAGGTGGAGGAATTTGTCTCCCGGACAGGTTGCGACTCCCTGGCCATCGCCATTGGTACCAGTCACGGCGCTTACAAGTTCACTGCCGCCCAGTGTACCCGCAATGAGCAGGGTGTCCTTGTGCCGCCTCCGCTTCGGTTCGACATCCTCGAGGAGGTCTCCCGCAGGCTCCCCGGTTTCCCCATCGTGCTCCACGGCTCCTCCAGCGTACCCCAGGAGTATGTGAAGATGATCAACGACAACGGCGGAAAGATGCCTGACGCCGTGGGCATCCCCGAGGAGCAGCTACGCAAGGCTGCCACGCTGTCGGTTTGCAAAATCAACATCGATTCCGATCTGCGCCTTGCCATGACCGGCTCCATTCGCAAGTATTTTGCCGACCATCCCGACCACTTCGATCCGAGGCAGTATCTGACCCCGGCTCGCGCTAATATCAAGGCCATTGTGACCCACAAGCTCATTGATGTTCTGGGCTGTGCCGGCAAGGCCTGAGGTCAATTTTGTCGGAAGGCGGCGGCCAGCCGCTTTCCGATCATAGAGAGATATCCGCATTTAGCGGGTAGTGTGCCACAGGTGGTGATACAGTGAAAGAAACAGATACGCGTTTTGACCCTGAGGAGATAGATACCTCGGGCATCACCCTTGACGACATTATAATGGAAGTCCACGCCGAAAACGGGATCAGGCCAAAAACCGCGCCCAATCAGGATCTCTCCGCGCTTTTGGGGAAATTTGGCGCAACGTCTGACGCTCCCTCTGTGACGCCCGTGCCCGCAAGGAGGCAGGAAAAGGCGGCGTCCGAGGGTGAAGTGTCCACCGGTGGAGCAAAGGCCGACCTTGAAAGCGGGGAACAGGATCCATCCGAGGGCTTTGACATCAGGGAATTTGAGCCTGACCTCGATGAGGACGACTACCCCGACCCCGCGGAAGGGAAACGCGGGGATGAAGAATACGAGGAATATGAGGACGAAGATGACGGCTCTTACGGTCGCTCGTCAGGCGGGGGTATTTTTTCCCGTGAGGTCATGATCCTTCTGTTTTCATCGCTGACCGCGCTGCTGCTCATCGGTATAGCCGTGGTTCCGGATCTTTTAGATCCATTTTGGAGCATCCTTGTGATCACGGGGATCGTCATTGAATGTGTTCCGCCGGTTATATGGACGTATCTTTATTTTAAGGACAAAGGACGCTCTCTGGCTCCTGCCATGATGCTTTTGGCAGCGGCTTTTAGTGCTATTGCCGCGGAACTTGTGGAGGTTGGCGTGGCGCTTGCCATATTTAACGTTTGCTTCCTCTTCTTTGACAGGTTCTCCCGACAGAAGATAGGCGCTGCGCTTGACCGGCTATACGAGAAACGGGACGGCATGGATCCCGCGCGGGATATGCGTATGGACAGTTGTATCAAGGATCTTGAAAGCGGCCGGGTAAAATCGGTTGTAACGCTCCGTCGGCTCGAGCTTTTGACGCTTGCGGGCATGCTGGCGCTGTCTGTTTTGTTTACGCTTATACCGGCGCTTTTTGACCATATGAACTTCATGAAGTGGGCGGCCCGCGCCTCCGTTATCATGGTGGTCTGCGTCTTTGGCGGAGAGCTTGGGGCGCTCATGTCCACCTTGAACGCCGTAGAGTCCGTATTTGACAACGGTCTGTGGATCGGCGGCACCGGAGTTATCGACGCCGCGGCTGATGTGACGAGCGTACTTTTTAACAAATCCGGCACGCTCACCGACGGGGAATATAAGGTGATCAACATCGATCCCGTAAGACTGAGCGAGGATCAGCTTTTGTATCTTGCCGTCTACGCCGGAGCATATTCAGAGCATCCCCTGAACAGGGCGCTTCGTGAATACACCGGCATCACACCGGACAAGTCCCGAATCGGCCGTCAGCGTATTGAACCCGGCTACGGAAGTCTTGTTCAACTTGAGGACGATATGATAATCGGGATCGGAAACATCGACTTCATGGAGAAGCTGGGTGTGAAGGGCGATCTCTATGTGGCGGGAGAGACCTGCGTTTTTGTGAGCGTGGGACGGGTATGCGTTGGACGGATCGATTTCGCGGACACCATAAGGCCCGACGCCGTGACGGTGGTGCATGACCTTCGCAGGGCGGGCGTTGCCAACGTGGCCGTCATGACCGGCGATAACGCCCTGTCCGCTACCAACACGGGCCGCAGGGTGGGTATCAGTGAGGTCTACTCAGATTGCAGACCCGGCGACAAGCTTGAAAGGCTCCAGTACATTCTCGACACGCAGGAGAAGGGCGACAGGACATGCTTCGTCACCAGCGCCGGCTCCGAGAGGGAGCTTCTGGAGATCTCCAATCTCAGTGTGACGCTGGGGGTGGGCAATGACGCCACAGCCGCGTTCCCGGATGTGATCATCTCCAATAAGGAGCTGTCGCGGCTTCCCAAGCTCATGCGAATATCCCGTGAGGTGAGGCGGAATTTGACGTCCACGTTCTTTGCTTCCACAGCCGTACGAATTCTCGTCGTTATCCTCGGCATGACGGGAGTTTTGACCCTCTGGCTCGCCACACTGATCATGATGCTGCTCCTGACGCTTGGATTCCTGAATTCCAACGTGAAGGCGTGAGGAATACAACGCCGGTCAGGGAGGATCTTTCCGCCCTTGTCGCGCCATAAAATTTCCTTCGGCCCGCGCATAAACACGCGGCGGGGTAGAGGAGGGAAAAAGAAAGTCTCGGGTGGATGATGCGGCGTATTTCCAATTCCATTTAACTGAAGCTTAATAAGAGAATGAGGATCTCAAATTTGGAAAATTTGAGATCCTCATTCTCGCTTATATATATTTCGGAGAAAAAGGGCAAGCCTTTTTCTCCGGGCCGGTGACCGGGCCTGTAAGCCGGGTTCTGTCGTGGACAGCCATTAATCTAGACGTTCCGTTGCCGGAACGTTCAAGCCGTTTGGGGGACGGACGGGCCGCCCTTTGTGTCCCCGTAGTTGCTCCGGATAGAGTTTACAGCGGCCGCGTGTCTCCACGCGCCGGGTGCGCTCTTACCGCACCTTTCCACCATCTCCTCGCAGAAACCGCGTTACCTCGGACTCCCTGTCGGTCGTCCTCAGGCGCGGGTTTCGCTCGTCGATCCCCCACACGACCCGCTGACGCTGGGCTCGCGCGGGGACCCCGAATTTGAAACCGCTTTAGCGTTTTCGCGGGGAAGTCTATTTCTGTTGCACTTGTCCGAGGGTCGCCCCTGGCGGGTGTTACCCGTTATCCTTGCCCTGTGGAGCCCGGACTTTCCTCACGCGCATATGCGCCCGCGGCTGTCCGGCCCGGTCACCGATGATTATGGTATTACATTTTCTCGGAATTGTCAAGGGTGACATTTCATCGGCCCTTCCGCCTTATGCGCGCACGCTCCCTGAGTTCCCATGCGGATCAATGCGACGACTTTTCCACGATCTTTAATGGGACTTTACCAATAAAAAGGCTGCGGCAGTATCGTTGCAGCCTTTTCATACGGTAAACCACAGCCTGCGATCATTGAGTAGCAGCCATATCTCGGCTGCCAATGAATGTGATGCGGCATATAGGGAAGTCGCTTACAGAATAGGATTGCAGGACGGTATAAAGCTTGCATCGGAGATACAGAGAATTAAACAGATGCTTACCGGGGAAAGACATTTTCAGACGGAAAATGCCTTTTCCCGTATATGTGAAGTGAATGGGGAAAGTTAATGAAAATGCGGTAGAAAAAAGGGCGTGATTGTGGTAGAATATGAATGAAACAAATCGGAATTTGTGAGGAAGAAGTAATGACAATAAAATATAGAAAAGCAGAGCCAAATGATATTGAAGAAATATGCAGTATAGTTCATGATGCTGTACATGTTATGGAGCGAGATAATATTTTACAATGGGATGATTTATATCCTGCGAAAGGAGATTTTCAGGAAGATATTAAGAAAAGTCAACTTTATGTTGGGTTAGTAAATGGTCAAATAGCGATTATGTATACCTTAAATCAAGAATGTGATAAAGCATATGAAAACGGCAAATGGAAATATAAGGATGAGCCTTTTTATATCGTACATAGGCTTTGTGTGAATCCGACTTTTCAAAATAAAGGAATTGCTAAATCTACACTATTATATATTGAAAAGCAATTAAAGGAAATAGACATTCATGTAATTCGCTTAGATGTATTCTCTAATAACCCGTTTGCATTAAGACTGTATAATTCTTTGGGTTATTCGAAAGTTGGTCATGCTGATTGGCGAAAAGGAAAATTCTTTTTGATGGAAAAGTGTTTTTAGCTATAAATTCCCGTTTGTCAAACTAACGTCTTGCACAGTTACAATTAAAGCAGAAATATATCGTCAAAGCGTATAGAGTAACATCTATGCGCTTTTGTATTATAGACATTTACAGCGTCAGCGCAGAAAGGAGAGAGGACTCATTTGCGGAGATTAAAACGAATACGGGCAGTCTGTTAGGCGGCATTTTCCATAAAACGGAGACGCATTGCAAGTATAATATATTTGCAAAATGCGCCGTCCGGTAGTATAATAGTGATATCTTTTTTTGAGGAGCTTGATATGACACTATCTCAATATATCGATTCTTTAAAGGGCAAACGCGTGACCGTTCTGGGGCTGGGCGTCAGCAACAGGCCGCTGGTGAAGCTTTTGCTGGACGCCGGCATCGACCTTACCGTTCGGGACGCGGCTTCCACGGAGCAGCTGGGTGGAATTGTGACTGAGCTTCTTGAGCACGGTTGCAAGATCGTCACAGGGGAGGACTACCTCAAGGACATCAAGGCGGACGTTATCTTCCGTTCGCCAGGCATCATGCCTCACGAGCCGGGAATTGTTGAGGCGGTGAAAGAAGGCGCCGTGCTCACCAGCGAGATGGAGGCGTTTTTTGAGGTATGCCCCTGCAAGATCATCGCCGTCACCGGTTCAGACGGCAAGACGACCACTACCACGGTCATTTCCGAGATGCTGAAGGCGGATGGGAAAACTGTACATGTGGGCGGGAACATCGGCACTCCGCTTCTTGACAAAGCGGACTCCATGAAGCCGGAGGACGTAGCGGTGCTGGAGCTTTCGTCCTTCCAACTGATGACGATGAAAAAGTCCCCGGACATGGCGCTGGTGACAAACGTCGCGCCAAACCACCTTGACAAGCACAAGGACATGGACGAGTACGTCGACGCGAAGCGGAACATATTTCAGAATATTCCTCACCCCGGGGTCGTGGCATTGAACGCCGACAACGACATGACCCGTTCCTTCGCCGACGCGGCGGGGGAGGACGTGCGGTTTTTCTCAAGGCGGGACGTTGTAGAAAACGGCGCTTATCTTGAGAACGGCACGCTCTTCGTCTCCAGGGACGGGAAGGCGGAGGCAGTCCTGCCGGCGGAGAAAATATTTATTCCGGGCGAACACAACGTGGAGAATTACCTGGGGGCTTTCGCGCTTTTGTATGGCGAGGTGTCCCTCGGATCCATGGCTCGCACCGCGGAGACGTTCCGGGGCGTGGAGCACCGCATCGAGCTTGTGCGGGAGCTGAGGGGCGTCAAATATTACAACGATTCCATAGCGTCCAGCCCGTCACGGACGCGGGCGGGACTTCGTGCCTTTGATCAGAAGGTCATCCTTATTGCCGGCGGCAAGGACAAAGGCGTGCCGTTTGATCCGCTGGGGGAGGATATAAAGGAGCATGTGAAGATTCTGGTGCTCACGGGGCTCGCGGCGGACAAAATTGAAAAAGCGGCAAAGGACGCCGGGTTTGAGGGGCCGATCATCAAAAAAGAGGACTTTAAGGACGCGGTTCTGGCCGCCAGCGCCGAGGCCGGGGAGGGGGATGTGGTGATACTTTCACCCGCCTGCACCTCCTTTGACCGATTCAAAAACTTTGCCGAGCGCGGCAACCGCTTCAAAGAGATTGTTATGGGGATCGAGTGATGGATCAGTTATTTGAGCTTTCAAAGAGGGCCGAGGCGGACTGCGCGGAGGTCTTTAAAAGGATTGACGCGGTTTCGGAGATAAACACCGGAAAAGTGCTAAGGGCGTTCCAGAAACACCGGGTCAGCGCGCCAATGTTTGCCGAAACCACCGGATATGGCTATGACGACCTGGGCCGGGACACGTTGGAAACGATCTGGGCCGAGGTGTTCGGCGCGGAGGCGGCGCTAGTCAGGCAGAATTATGTAAACGGAACCCACGCCATTGCGTCGGCGATGTACGCCTGTCTCCGGCCGGGGGACACGCTTCTGGCGGCCACCGGCGCACCCTACGATACGCTTCAAAGCGTCATAGGCATCACCGGGAACTATCCGGGAAACATGGGGCAGTATGGGATAAGCTACGCGCAGGTGGATCTCAAGTCCGACGGGACACCGGATATCGAGGGCATTAAAAAGGCCGCGGCGGACAAATCCGTCAAGGTCGTTGAGGTGCAGCGCTCCTCAGGATATGCCACACGTCCCGCGCTTTCGGTTGACATAATCGAAAGGATATGCGATGCCGTACATTATGTAAACTCTGGTGCCGCGGTCGTGGTGGACAACTGCTACGGGGAATTTACGGAGATCAGGGAGCCTTGCGACGTGGGGGCTGACCTTATCGCTGGATCCCTTATCAAGAATCCCGGCGGGGGGCTTGCGCCGACGGGGGGGTATGTGGCCGGACGGCGGGATCTGGTAGAAGCCGCGGCCATGCGTCTGACAGTCCCCGGCATTGGCGGTGAGTGCGGCTGCTCGCCCTTTGGGTCGAGGCTTTTCTATCAGGGACTTTTCACCGCGCCCCACGTGACAGCCCAGGCGCTGAAAACGGCGGTGTTTGCCGCGCGGATGACGGAGCTGATGGGATACGCCTCCAGGCCGGCTTTTGACGCGCCCCGGAGCGATATTATTCAGTCCATTGATCTTGGCAAGCCGGAGCTTCTTGTCAAGTTCTGCAAGGGCATCCAGTTTGGCTCGCCGGTGGATTCATACGTCACTCCGGAGCCCTGGGATATGCCGGGGTACGAGGACAAGGTCATTATGGCCGCCGGTACTTTCGTGCAGGGCGCTTCCATTGAGCTTTCCTGCGACGGGCCCATGCGGGAGCCGTACACGGCCTATATGCAGGGCGGAATAACCTATGAGGCCGGCAAGCTGGGCGTTTTGAGCGCCCTTGAGAGTCTTACAGAAAAAATGTAGGATTTTTGTGCGCTCGCGCATATAATCCACCGGGGGTGGGTATATATGCGGAGGATCAGGAGGATCGTCTGGAGCCTGAGGAGAAAGAGGTTTGGCATCGGGCTCGTGATCTTAGGCGCGGGAGTGCTGGTTATTACGCTTCTGCTGACAGTGAAGCTGACGCCCACAGTGACGGAGCTGGCTCTGGCCACGGCTACGGACGATATCACCATTATCGTCAACGACGTGGTGTCGGATATACTGAATGAGGGAGAGCTGGACTACGAAAACCTTGTTACCTTGGAGCGTGACGCTTCCGGCTCGGTGACAGCGCTTATCGCCAATTCCGCCAATATAAACGCCTTGAAGGCCAGGATCACAAACGCGGTGGTGGAGAGGTTTGCGGATACGGATATCACACATGTCACCGTGCCGCTGGGGAATCTCATCGGCGGGACGCTTCTCTCGGGCAAGGGGCCAAGGGTGAAGCTGGACATACTGTCGGTGACAAATGTGGTGACCAGTTTTCGGAATGAATTTACCTCAGCCGGGATAAATCAGACAAGACACAGGATAATAATGGATGTGGAAGTCTCGCTCGAGGTGCTTTTGGGGCCCGACAGTGGGACGGACGCGGTGCTCACCGAGGTGATCGTGGCCGAGACGGTGATAGTCGGCTCTGTTCCGTCAGCTTACGCGTCGCTGCAATGAAGGAGATCTTTTATGAACGCTGAAGAGAGGGTAAGGGAATTAAGACGTCTGCTTGATGAAGCAAGCTACAAGTATTACGTTTTGGACGCGCCGGACATGTCCGACTACGACTACGATATGATGCTCAGGGAACTGGAGGAGCTGGAGGCCCAACATCCGGAGCTTGTGACACCGGAGAGTCCCACCCAGAGGGTAGGGGGCAAGGCGGTGGAAGCCTTTGCCGAAGTGGTGCATGAGGCGCCTCTGGAAAGCTTGCAGGACGTGTTCTCCTTTGAGGAGCTGGAGGCCTTTGGCCAGCGTGTGGCGGAGGCCGTGGGTGAGGCTGAATTTGACGTGGAACCCAAGATAGACGGGCTTTCCGTGGCGCTGAGATATGAAAACGGCATTTTCGTGCAGGGCGCGACCCGGGGCAACGGCGCCGTGGGGGAGGACGTGACGGAGAATTTGCGCACCATACGTTCGCTGCCCCTGCGCCTCGAGGGAGCGCCGGAGCATCTTGTGGTTCGCGGCGAGGTCTACATGTCCAAGAAGGTATTCCGTATCCTGAACGCCGAGCGGGAACGGGACGAAAAGCCCCTTTTCGCCAATCCCCGAAACGCCGCCGCGGGATCCCTGAGGCAGCTGGATCCGAAAATCGCGGCGGAAAGGCGGCTTGATATCATCTGCTTCAATATTCAGGCGGTGACGGGGCGGAGTTTTGAAAAGCACTCGGAGACACTTGAATTTCTTCGTTCGCTGCGGTTTCCCACCGTGCCGCATATGGAGTATGGCTCCGTCAGAGAGTGCTGGGAGAGGATCCGGGCCATCGGGGACGACAGGGATCAGTTTGATTTCGACATCGACGGGGCGGTGATCAAGGTAAACTCCCTGGCTCAACGCACACAGCTTGGAAGCACCGCCAAGGCGCCGCGCTGGGCCGTGGCTTTCAAATATCCGCCGGAGAAAAAAGAGACAAGGGTCACCGATATAGTCATTCAGGTTGGTCGCACGGGAGTCCTGACGCCGAAGGCCATATTGGAGCCGGTGAGGCTGGCGGGAACCACCGTCACCAACGCCACCTTACACAATCAGGATTTTATCGCCGAGCGCGATATACGCATTGGAGACACGGTACTGGTACAGAAGGCCGGAGAGATAATCCCGGAGGTTTTGTGTGTAAACCTCTCAAAGCGTCCCGCCGACTCCGTCCCCTACGAGTTCCCCGCGGTATGTCCGGAGTGCGGCGCGCCCGTAAAGCGCGACGAGGGCGGAGCGGCCATCCGGTGCCAGGGGGCCGAGTGTCCCGCGCAGAGGTTGAGGCACATCGTCCACTTCGCCTCCCGGGCGGGAATGGATATCGAAGGACTGGGGATTGCGGTCGCGCAGCTTCTGATCGATAACGACCTGATTAAGTCGGCGGGGGATATTTATTTTCTCTCCGTTCAGGACATTGCGGCGCTGCCCGGGATGGGGAAAAAGTCCGCGGAAAATCTTATTTCTGCCATTGAAAGCTCCAAGTCAAACGGACTTGTTAAGCTTCTTGGCTCACTGGGCATCCCGCAGGTGGGACAAGCCGCGGCAAAAGTCCTGGCACGGCGGTTCGGATCCATGGAGGCCCTTGAGAGCGCCGCCATAGAGGAGCTTACAGACACCGAGGACGTGGGGCCCGTCACAGCGCAGAACATAAGGAGCTGGCTGGATTCCGACCAGGCGATGCACCTTTTGGGACTCCTTAAAAAGGCCGGAGTGGATATGACGTATTCCGAGGACGTGTCCGACAGGCGCTTTGAGGGGAAGATCTTTGTTCTCACCGGGGCTCTTTCAAAGTATACCCGGGATGAGGCGGGCGAAATCATTGAACGGATGGGAGGCAAGACCGCCTCGTCCGTGTCAAAAAAGACAAGCTATGTACTTGCCGGTGAGAACGCCGGGAGTAAGCTTACGAAGGCACAGAGCCTTGGCATTCAAATCATCACCGAGGACGAGTTCGAAACGATGATCTCGTAAAAGAACTTGGCACC
Source organism: uncultured Oscillospiraceae bacterium (assembly GCA_947589225.1). Taxonomy (GTDB): domain Bacteria; phylum Bacillota; class Clostridia; order Oscillospirales; family Oscillospiraceae; genus RUG626. The sequence continues at coordinate 35,832 of CANQBC010000005.1, forward strand.
ACACAGCACTTTTGAGGTATTTCAATGAAAAAAAGCGTTTTTTCCATAATTATCACAGCAATACTGGCCGTAACGTTCATTCCCTCCTCCTGCGCTGCCCAGGGTGGAACCGGAGATGCGCTCTATGAGAACACCTGGGAGCTGATGGATGGATTTTATTACACGAATACCATCTCCAACAATTCCTCCGGCAAGCGGGTCGAGACCTTCTCCGTGGAGACCACGCCAGACAGCCCGGTGTATCCGATTGTTATGGCGGAGGACAAGATATATTCCACAATGACGATCGACAAGATGGTGGAGTATGCCCAAAGCATTGGGCTCAACGTCCACGCGGCCATAAACGCCGATTTCTTCTACACCTCCATGAGCATGCCTCTTGGCGGCGTCATCCAGGAGGGGGAATACATAACCGACATGAACGATGAGAATATGCTGGCTTTCGGCGATGAAGGGGCATTTTTCGTAAGCGGGCCCAAGGTGGAGATGACGCTTGAAAACCATGGCGGCGGAGAGTACACCGATGGGCAGTCGGGCGAGACACACTCTAACAAGGGGGTCAACGTGCGCGTCACTCACTACAACAAGATGCGCACCCAGACAGGAGGGATGTTCCTCTACACAAGCGCGTATCATGAAAGCTCCACCCAAACGAATCTTCCCGGATGGGCGGTGATTTTTAAAATCCTTGAGGGGACTGTAACCGTGTCCGGCGAGGTTCGTTTACAGGTGGAGGAGGTCATACCGGACGGCCGGAACTTCAAGCTGGATGAGCAGCACATGGTACTGACAGCGCAAAGCACAAGCGTCTATCCCGAGGGGTACAAGAGCTTCAGCGTAGGCGACGAGGTCACGCTGAAAACGGTTTGCTCAGATAAAAAACTTATAGACGCCAAATGGGGCACCGGGTGCGGCGACGCCATTGTGATGGACGGTGCGGTCACAAAAAAGGACAGTTGGGATAAGGATCTTACAAGCATCCATCCCAGGACGGCGCTGGGGATCAAGCCGGACGGCTCCGTCATTGCCTACGTTGTGGACGGACGGCAGAGCGCCTATTCAAACGGAGCGCTTCTGGAGGAGATCGCCGCGGATATGTTAGCCCGCGGGTGCGTAACTGTTGTGAATCTGGACGGCGGGGCGTCGTCGGTCATGAGCGTCAGGATGCCGGGGCAGAAGCTGAGCTCCATTGTCAACCGGCCTTCCAACGGCGCGCCGAGAAGCTGTTCCTCCTACATACTTTTTGTATCGGACACCGAAACCGACGGAGATGCCGCCAGGCTGAATGTTTCCCAGGACGGGGCGTTTGTGCTGGCCAGATCTGAGCTCCCCCTGGAGTTTACCGCCACGGACGGCGGCGGTATGCCCGCCAAGGTTCCGGAGGACATTGTCGTTACGGCTAAGCTTGGCACCTTTGCGGACGGGGTCTACACCGCCGGGGACGAGGGCGGAGTTGACGTTCTGTCTCTTTGGTCGCCGTCGTTGGGTATTGGCGGCGAGTGCCGGATCCATGTTTTGACCGAGGTGGATTCCATATCTGTCACCGATGCCGGGACGGGCAAGGCCCCCGGGCTTACGGGGCTTGAGGATGGGGACAGCATTAAGCTGAATGTCTCCGCCCTGAGGCTTACACGGTCCGTCGCGGTCACGCAAGCGCTTGTGGAGTATTCGCTCACCGAGGGGATTGGGACTGTCACAGACGGTGTTTTGACGGTGACTGAAGGGGATGTGTATGAGGGGACGCTCACCGCGGCCCTCGGAGGAAAGACGGTGGAGATCCCCGTGACGCGCCATAAACCCACGGGATTCCCCGACACGAAGGGGCATTGGGCGGACGCGGATATAGCACTGCTGCGGGACAGCGGCGTTGTCGGAGGCTACGGGGACGGAAACTTCTATCCGGAAAACCCCATGACCAGGGCGGAGTTTGTAACGATGTTATGGAAAGCCCTTGACCAGCCGAAAGTGGGATCTGCGTGTACCTTTAACGATGTCGCCCCGGGCAGTTGGTACTACGATCAGATCGCCTGGGCTCAAGCCGTCGGCATTACCAATGGCTCAGGAGATGGGGGATTTTCACCTGACGGTTTTTTGACCCGCGAGCAGGGATTTACCATGATCTACCGGCTCCTGTCCACCATGCGCATGGAGCTACCGGAGCCCGACAGGACTGTGCTTGAGGCGTTTGCCGACGCCGGAGACGTGTCGGATTACGCCGCGGACGGCATATCCAGTCTTGTAAAGTACGGGTTGGTAAACGGGATGGGAAATATGCTTTCCCCGCAGGGTACGCTCAAAAGGGCGCAAATGGCTGCTCTTTTGGTCAGGGCACTTTTCTGAATAAAAAATCGACGGCGCGGTTTTCCGCGCCGTCATTATCGATCCAGAGGCTTTTTACCGGTCACTTGTCAAAGGACGGGTTCATATAGTAGACGTTCTTCTGATCCATTTTGTCGAGAGTACGGCCCAGGGCCTCGCCGAAGCGCTGGAAATGGACGACTTCACGTTCACGCAGGAACTTCATGACGTTGTTGACATCCGGGTCGTCGGAGAGGCGCAGGATGTTGTCGTAGGTGGTGCGCGCCTTTTGCTCGGCGCCCATGTCCTCGGTGAGATCGGTAATGGTGTCGCCCTTGACGCCGATGGTGGCGGCTGTCCAGGGGGTACCGGAGGCAAATTGGGGGTAGATCCCGGCGGTATGATCCACGAAATAGGTGTCAAAGCCGGCCTTCTTGATTTCCTCGGGCGTCATGTCCCGGGTAAGCTGATGGACCACTGCGGCTACCATCTCAAAGTGCCCAAGCTCCTCAACGCCGATGTCGGTGAGTAGACCGCGAAGCTCCGGGTAGGGCATGGAGTAGCGCTGGCTCAGATAGCGCAGCGAAGCGGCAAGCTCTCCGTCAGGGCCACCTGATACCGTCAGACTATTATCATCGGCTATAAAAATAGTCGGTAGCTTATGGAGAGGGTCATTGTGGAGCGGTTGAAGGTGATGGTCTCGGCGATATTGCGGAGGGCGGTATTCTTTTCATCCAGGGGGGCGTCGGGGGAGGTGAGCGTATTATAGGCATCCCGTATTCTCTCCGACAGGGCGGCGGCAAGGAGGGCGGGAGAGGACTCTGTTTTTTCAGCGTTCGCAATCTCCTCTGTAAGGTCCTCCGCCTGACTGTCAAGCTCTGATTTAAAGTGCGTGAACTGGTCAAGGCCGATGGCGCCGGAAAGGTAAGCGTCCATCAGACGGGCGCTTCTCTTCTCTGTGTCGGCCAGAGAGGCGCGCAGACGGGCAAGCTCGCTGGCGCGTGCCGGGCTCTGGGGGGAGACGGTGAAGCTCAGGGGAACGGCGGACGACATATCCTCCCGAAGCTTTTCTATCAGCGCGTCGTGTAGAAGATCCACGCGGATATGCTGGGAGCTCCTGCACCGGCCGCGCATATAGTTGTTGCACTTGAAATATCGGGGCTTTACAAATATCAACGTAGACCCGCACTCGGAGCACCGGACAAGGCCGGATAGCCAGTCCTTCAGCTCGTAGGTGGGGCGGGCCTTATAGCCCCACACAGCCTTGATCTCTGCGATCCTCTTCTGCGCGGCCTCGAATACCTCCTCGGAGACAATGGGCTCATGAGAGGCGTCGGCCACGATGGTGTCCGGGTTTTCAAAGTTCCGCCTGGCTCTGCCTGTGGGCGTCCAACGGAGCTTTCCCACATACACGGGGTTGCGCAGCATATATTCAACCGTCCGGTTCTCAAAGGGGTTTCCCCGGTGGGTACGGATCCCCTGGGCGTTGAGCCATTTGGCGATGGGGTAAAATCCCTCGCCGCCGTTGAAGCGGTCGAAGATCTCCCGGACAAGCCGCGCCTCCTCCGGAATAATCTCAAGGGTCGATTTCCGGCCGGGTTCCATATGGACCCGGTAGCCGAAGGGGGGCGTGGACTGGAGCTCCCCGCGCTCGGCTTTGACCTTCATTGTGCGCTTGACCTCCTGACTGAGGCGGATGGAATAGAATTCGTCAAACCACTCGATGATCCGCTCGATGAGGGAGGCGAAGGGGCCGCCGGGGAGGGGTTCGGACACGGAGATCACGTCCACGCCGCACTGCTTGCGCAGCAGGGCCTTATAGACAATGCTCTCCTCCTGGTTTCGGGCGAAGCGCGAGAACTTCCACAGCAGTATGACGTCGAAGGGAGCGGGGTTCTCCTTGGCGGCGCCGATCATCCTCTGAAAGGCGGGGCGGTTTTCGCTGCGCTTGCCGGATATGCCCTCGTCCATGAAGATGAGGTCGTCGGGCAGGAGGATATTGTTAGCCGCGGCGTACTTGCGGATCTCAATGAGCTGGCTTTCCGGGGACTGATCCGCCTGTTCGTCGGTGGACACGCGGATATACGCGGCGGCGGTGCGGAGGAGGGATGGGGGCATGGGGGAGGACTCCTTTCTGTAAATTCATTGGCCGTGCCAGTGGTGGTAATTATGGCAGGGACGGTGTTTTAGCTTTCGTTATTATAATTTAATTCAAGAACAATGCCTTCGCTTTCCTTGTCACTAAGCCCATATTCTTCTGCGTCACTTACCCGGCAATGAAAACGGTATGGTGAATCAAATGAGAGCGTGGGATATTCGATTGGAACATAACTTCCGCTCTCGTAGTATTTATAACTGTCAACGACCTTGCCGCCTTCAAAATTATCGCTTCTGTAATAATATTCCGATATTGCTACCAACAATGTACCGTTACTTACAGACTTAGCCTCACACACGATGTATTCCGCCCCCCTTGCAGGGTGAAGACTATCTGAAATTACATACTTAGGCTCACAATACGTAATGTCTATATAAACTTTATCAGATTTCTCTGAATCTGAGCTGTATGCTACTTCTACGTTATTCTTTTCGTTGAACTCCAATGGGAGGAGAAGAACAAGTAATAAAATTGTAACTATAGCAAACCCCCACAGTAAAACCCAGGGAAAATCTTTTTCTCGGACTCTAATAGCCATACCTGAATGCCTTCTTTCTTTTATCGTTTTGTACGGTGCCGGAGGATCATATACCATGCTGCCAGGACGGCTGGGTAAGCGATAAGATAGATGATACAGTGAAGGTCGAAAGGTTCGACTTTGCCGAACAGCAGGAAGCACAGTACAAAGACCCACAGCACGGTACACAGGGACAGCAGCGTCTCTGTGACTGTGGGCCTGTTATATGGGTCTTCACACCACTTCCGCTTGTAGTCCTCCCGGTATAAAAACCGCAGGATTATCTGACCGATAAAACGGAAGGGGCCGGGAAAAGAATTACTCATGGGCGGGTCACTTTCCGTCGAAATCTCCGCGAGTGGTTTTACGAATCAAGTAAACAAACGGAGCGTATAAAAGAACTGTCAACAAAGCACCAAGGCTGATGTGAGCGAACATACTTAAGGAAACTGTAATTGCAGATGGTATAAAAAGCCACAGAATAATAAGACCGATTCTTTTTACAATACGCATATTGGGAATCTCCTTCAATTATTTCTTTTTCATAGAAAAAGCGGTAAACAAGGCGCCGGGTATAAAAACGATACCTATTGCCGTAGCAAAAAAGAAAAGCGCACCAATTATACCGAAAACAATTGAAACGGCGGTAGACTTAGAGAGAATCGCAGCCAAGTTGAAGAGAAACCCGTCAGGTGAGATTTTCCCGTGTAATATGAAAAAGAACACAGGAACCAATATAATCATAATCAGTGAGGCTGCGGAGCGATTATCTGAGTTTCCGTAAGCTGCATAGTCTTTTTTTTCTTGTGCTTTTTGCTTTGCCTTATATGAGTTTGCGGCCACACCTGAACAGGCCCATATACCGAGAAGAATTGTTACAAGAATTTGGACAAACGTGCTCTTTCCTGCCAGAAAAGGAGTGACGCTATAAGCGAGAATGGCGGAAGAAACGGAGTGAATGAACAGGTATGCAAAGACACTTTTCAAATGCCTGATAAGTACTTGAAAAACTGAAACAATTATTTTATATACAAAGTCAAAAGCGACAAAAATCAAAATGCAATGAAAAAAAGCCAAGTTGTGCACTTCCTTTCGCCCGGAGTATCACTGCTCCGGATTTATTTTTTTATATATTTCGTTATGTCGATGACTTTGGGGCCGGAAAGGAAAAATGAATTATTTACTGAATTTACCCTACTTGCTTAGACTCCGGGCGCTTTAGGAACTGGGCGTCGCTGGCAATTTTCGTTAGCTCATACATAGCCGCGCCTTGCCCAGCCTCATTCAGAAGCATAAAAAGATTGTAGAGCTTATTGAAATTTACCATTTCTGAGTCTTTTGGAAGCGATTCTTCAAGGCGTTTCTCATATCCGGCAAAACTTGGAACACCCTCCTTGAGGAGAATATAAATCTTCTCAAGGAGCGAGGCGTTGAAGAAATCATTATACATATCAATGTGCCATTCACTGTCGCCTGTGGCAAGTTTAACTTTAGAGCTAAAGCCAAACTCTCCCATAATATCATCGACATTATAAATATCACAAAGGGCAATAAACGTATTGACGCGGGGAGTGGAGACGCCGGATTCGTAGCCGTAAAGTGTTTTCGTGCTAATGTCTATACCGCGATTCTTCAGTTTTTCAACAACTTCTTCAGAAGACAGGCCGGAACTTGTACGCAGATTCCGCAAGATCCCAGCCGGTAAATCGTTCATTATATTACCTCCTAACGTTAATAACTTAATTGTAAAACGAGGTTTTTTGAAAGTCAATAAATTTTTCTTAAAAATAAAGAAAAAAGTATTGACTTTCTTAGAAACTAAGATTATAATTTGCTTATCTTAGAAACTAAGAAAAGAGGCGATTAAAAAGTGAGCGTAGAAAAAAGGATTGCAGACGAGATAAAAAAATCTGGCATGACCGTTGCGGCCATCTGCCGAATGACCGGCATTAAACCGGGGGCGCTTTATCCTGCTGTAACAGGAAAGCGCGAGCTTCGCGCAGATGAGTTCCTGGCGTTATGCCAGATTTTACGTCTTGACCCGCGGGATGTCGCGGACAAAAGCGCGTGAGAGGGGCGTGAGCGGGATGGAACGGGTCTATACGATTAAACAGGCAAGGCTCCTTGCGGGGCTGACGCAGGAAAAAACGGCGGCTGAAATGGGAATATCTCGTGACCGCTACATGAAGCTGGAGAAAAACCCGGAGCTTGTGACAGTTGGACAGGCGCGGGAGATAAGCAGGATCACCGGCATACCGTTTGAACAGATCTCTTTTGAATATAGAGAGAGGAGGTGAGCCGGGTGAATCCAGAGCAGGTCAAACACGTGGTTGAAATCCTTATCAAGGCCATGGAGCGGGCGGTCGAGAAAAAGGACGCGACCCCGATAGAGGCGGAAGCTCTATGCAGGATCGCATCGGTTTTGATTGAGTTCACCAAGATCGTTTAGCCTTCGGTTTTGTGAACATCCTCGGCGATTTCGAGGATTTTGTTGTAGACAGCCTCAAAGAATTCGGCCACATTTTCTGCACACATCCAAGGCGCAGCGTTTTCTGTACTGGACATAGCAGCTATTGTGATTTCTTTTGCGGCATCTATCGCATATTGCTTGGGTCGATTCATTTCCTCACCTCCTCTCCAAAATAACTTGGAGGACGGGGACGAAAAAGCAAGGGGTAGTACGGGACGATTGCATTGTACCACAAAATGCGTAAATTTTCAACAAATAGTTTGGAAATGAGCGGGATGACCTTTAGTGAATTATTGGATGTGCTGGCGGTCAACAACCTACGGGCGGGAGCTTACCGCAAAGGCAAACCAAACCCAACGGATACTCGCTATATCTATTTGGAAATCACGGGATTCGGGAAGGTTGGCGATTGCCAGGTTCAGGAGATATACGAAGGCAGGAACGGGACGAGTATTCGGCTGCTCGGAAAGGAAAGCGCGTGAGAGGGATAGGACAAACCGGGGCGGAAATAGACTTCATCGGGAGGCGGTATTTATGAAAAAACAACAGAAGATCACGGTGAAGTCGTATGTCCATTACCGGGGGGAGATGGTGGAATTTTGTGAGCTCCCCCCGGAGGTGAAGCAGCAGGCGGCCACAGCGCTTGCGCTTAAATACTTCAACACCCTCTTTGCCGGGAAGGCCGTTTTCACCGTGGCGGAGGGGGCGGAAGCGGAAAAGGCGGCGCGGCCGGGCTGCGCTGGGCCGGAGGCCGTCTGAGAGAACACAAAAGGAGGCGGATTTTTTTGTACAAAAGAATGAAATGGGACAAGGTGTCCAGAACGGACAGGGCGCGGCGCCGGCGGACAAGGCGGCGGGCGCTTACCGCGGTGAAGTGGGCTGTTGTGCTGTCCTGCGCCGCGGCCTTCGCCGGGTATCTCGCCCGGCTGTCCGGGGGTGTGTTTACGGGGCAGGACACGCTGGTCATATTTGCGGACGCGGTGATCCTCTACCGGCTTCTGGAGAGGGCCGCCGTCTGGACGGGTGACGCCCTGCGGGAGATCATCAGGGCAAGGACGCGGGAGAAGGTGATGGCCAGACGGTTCGCCTCGGCGGGGCGGCTGTCTGAAAGGAGGGAGAGCGCTTGAGCGGGGAGAAGCACAGCCAGGACTTTGAGCGGTACAAAAAGGGACTTACATATTATGCGAAGGACCTGAAAAACAGGATCTATCTCCTCTACCGGGCCGCGTTGGACGCGGCCCATCACGACGATTTCACCCCGGCGGAGCTGGAAGGACTGGCAAAAATCGCCTTTCCGGAACGGGAGGGGAGCGGCGATGGGTGATCCGAACTGCGCCAGATGCCGGCTCGCCCGCAGGGGCGAGGCGATCCGGGGACGGGTGACGTACAGGTGCTTTGACCCGGAAGGGCGGCTCACGGATCCGTCGACCGGACAGCCGGGCAGGCCAACGACGGGGCGCGTCGTGGCGTCGCCCATGCCGAGGGAAGTTGCCGAAAGGCTGGGGATCGAGGCCCCGGCGTGGTGCCCTCGTCGTCGCGGAGAGGAGGGGAGCGGAGCGTGAAAAGGCGTGACTTAAGAGAAGGCGGTATGTTCGCGGCGATCGGCGTGGTGTTGTACGTCGCCGTGGGGCTGGCGCTGAGGGCGATGGGGGTGTGAGGGGGCGGCGAGGGGAAGGCTAACAGAAAGGGAAGGTCAAAAATGTCAAAACCTTATGATTATCCCGGAGGATTTCTGCTGACAAAGAAGAAGGCAGAGGCTCTGGCGATACAGGAATTCGGGACGGCCCGAGGGCTGGAGCAGGAAGTTGGGATGGGGAAAGGGTTTTTCCTCATGCGAATCGGGAAGCTGGTGGTAAGGTTCAAGCCGGATGTGATTTTCAACAGTGGAAGGATACGGGTAGATGTTGAAATGTGGAACACATCGGGCTTCCTCTGCAAGTTTTATGACCGTGAAACGCTGGAGGAAGACTTTGATGTTCTTCAACGGTATCTCGGGCAGCGAGAGCGGGAGCTCCTGAAGGACTGGGTAGACACCTCCAGCGCGGAGTATTGCCACAGGGAGATCGACATTCTCAACGAAGGGAGGTGAAGGATGTGAAAGAGGAATTTGAGGCGAAGAGCGTGATGGAGATGTCTGGCGGGGCTATTCTGGAGCGGGTCAACGTGGAGATGGCGCGGGTGGTGGAGAATATTCTTGACCCCAACGCCAAGGCGGACGCCAAGAGGAAGATCACGGTCACTCTGGAGCTGACGCCCAGCGCGGACCGGAAGAACATCACCGTCAAGACCACGGCCAAGAGCACGCTGGTACCCACGGACGCGGTGACAACGAGCCTCTTCATCGCCGGGAAGCCCCTGTCCGGGGAGATGGCGATATATGAGGCGGTGCCCCAGGTGCCGGGGCAAATCGGCATGGACGGGGCGGAGCAGAGCAAACCGAAAATTTTAAAGATCCCCTACGCGGGGTAAGGAGGAAAAGATATGCTGAAAGAATTTGCCGAGTACCTTCAGAAGATGAAGGAGAACAAGACATATGAGATCGGGGGCCGCACATACTCAGATAACCCCCTTGTAGAGATCGAAGCGCCGGTGGACAGGCCGAAGGAGCTGGAGATAAACGGCCTTGACAGCTGCGTGGCGCTTATCCAGCGGGAGATCGGTAAGATAAGGAGCCTCCCGGTGTATGTCCGGGTGGTGAGCCCGCGTCTGGTCGAGGTGTTCACGGAGTGGGACGAAAGATTTGAGCGGGACAGGCTGTACCGCGTCAGCTGTGATGCGCCGCAGTTTCTGCCGGGGTGGATGGACTACGAGTCGGCCATTATCAAACTGCGGAGCGGCTTTGTGGTGAACGAGGGGATCGATTACCTGCTGGACCTGCTGGGCTCCATCAAGCGGGATGACGGCGTGAATACGGAGGACAACGGCGTCTCCCAGATCGTCACCGCAACACAGGGGGTGAGCCTCAAGAGCTTTGTCGGCGTGAAGCCCCGTGTGGCGCTGGCACCCTACCGGACTTTCACCGAGGTCATGCAGCCGGTCAGCGAATTCCTGCTTCGACTGGACAACGACGGCCGGGTGGGTCTCTTCGAGGCGGACGGCGGGTTCTGGCGGTTGGAGGCAAAGAAGAATATCGCTGATTACTTCGCCGGACAGCTCCAAAAGGAAATCAGTGACGGGGCCGTCGTGGTGATGGTATAAAAAATAGCCGCCGCGGCGGGAACCGTGGCGGCAAGGCGCTGGGGATATTGAATTGACACTTCTATTTTACCACTTTCCCGGCGCTTGTCAAGAAATACAATGAAAGGATGAAAAAAATGACAGCGATAGAGCGGATAAATGCCGAGATGCAGAAAAAACCTGACGACAGGTACACGGAGATCGTGGGGCAGTACGTCATAGACAGGTGCGCCGCGCCTGAGGAAGAGAAGAAGGTCACGGAAGATAAGACGCTGAAGGGGGCGATGGAAGCCGTCTACGGGTTGGCCCAGAAAAAGAAGCAGGGGAATATGGCGGTACTCACGCCCGCAGATGTCTTTGGAGAGGTGGACAAATACTTTGGATTTACCACCGACGAGGCGGCCCAGTGGAAAGCTGTGGGACTGACGGCGCCGGCGGAGGAAGGGAAGTCGTCGGGTCACGGGACAACGAGGATGGCCCTGGATCTGGATAATTTGTGGTGAGCGGGATGAGGATACCGAAGGAGATCAGGCGGATGGCATGGCCAGAAAAGCCGGAAAAAATCCAGAACCGGGAAAGTATCAAGTTTTATGTAGCGGCGGAGATCATCAGCGCAGACGGAGCGGAATGGCTCATTGTGACCTTTGTCCCCAGTAAAGAGGGGCGGTGCGCATTTCGTTACGTCCTGTCAAAGGAGCGGGGATGGGCGGTGCTGCTGAACGCTGAAGGGACAGGCCCCCGGACAACGCCTCTCAGAGAAATGCTTCATGCCGAATGGTGCTGGCCGGACTATGGCTGGTTCCATGTGAAAGCAAAAAATCAGGATAAAGAGTCAATAGCCCGGTGGCTTGGGCTGAAATCTGTGAAAGCCGAGAAAAAGGAAGATCATTATTTGCTCGCGTTGGACGCATGGATGAGAGAGGACGCGGAAAAACGGCGGGAGGCACGGCGCAAAGCAAATGGCGAGATCGAGGACGGCGAGGAATACCTCTGTCCCGAGGAGTTCCCGGAGGGGATCGTGAACTATATACGCCGTACCGTACTGCCGGAGGACGCCACGCTTCTGTATAAAAAGGGCGGCGTTCGGGGGCTCTGCTATATATGCGGGCATGAGGTCAGGGCTAAGCCGGGACAGAAATTCCGCAAGGGAGAACAGGTCAAATGCCCGCATTGCGGAAGCACAGTCACCGCCGCGCTGGCCTACGGGGCGGGCTTCAGATCAGATTACGTGGAGAACATCGCCTCGATCTCAAAAGGCAAGGATGGAGAGACAGTCTTTGTGAGGCTTTGGCACCTCCGGCGGGACTATACAGCGAAGTGGGAGAACATTCCGGGACAGCTTCAGGAGATCACCAGATGGGCCATTCGCGGCAACAAGGTCGCCAAGTGGGAGCATGAACACAAATTTAACTGGGGAATGGCCTGCTACCGAGAGAGACTGAGAGGCTGGGAAAAGGTAGATACCCTGACTGAAATACTCGATTACACATACTATTTTTACCTCCCCTCTGACTGGAGGAGCGTTTTTGCCGGAACAGGGCTCCGGTATTGCGAGCCGGAACAATACCTCAGTCAGGAGAGACAGAGGACGACCGGCACGCTGAACCCCATTCGCTTTCTTTTGGACTGGGCACGGTATCCGGCCATTGAGCTCTTTTGGAAGGCGGGATACAGGGAGCTTGTGAACGGGCGGATGAGAAGCCACTGCTACACGAAAGAGGCCAATAGCAGTATCAACTGGCGCCGCAGGAGCATAGGTGACGCCGTTCGGTTCCCGAAGAGGTACCTGAAGCTGATACCGCCTGAAGAGTGGTCCCTTACAAAGGCTGGATACATTGTGGACGTGATATCCAAGCTCGGGGAGCTGCCGGACAAAAACGCGCAGACAATTTTGCAAAGGGGCATAAGTGCGGAGTGCGTCAAGGACGCCGCGCAGCACTCTTCCCTGACAAAGGTTCTGAACTACCTGAAGCGGTGGGATCAGTTTATGTTCCGGGACTATATAAGCGAATGCCTGAAGCTCAAGCTTGATCTTAATGACCGGGCTGTGCTGTTTCCGAAAAACCTCCAGTCTGCCCATGAACGCACATCGGCTATGGTGGAATATGAGAATAATCCCAAACAATGGGATAATTTTGTGAAGCGCGCGAAAAAACTGAAAAAATATGCGTGGAATATGGGTGGACTTATGATCCGCGCGGCGGAATATCCGACCGAATTAAAGGTCGAGGGGGCGGCGCTCGGGCACTGTGTTGCCGGATACGCGAAGGACGTGGCAAACGGAAAGACATCCATATTCTTTGTACGGCGCACTGCAGAGCCGGACAGGCCGTATTTTACTCTGGAATACAAAAACGGCAGAGTCGCCCAGTGCAGGACAAACAGCAATGTAAGCTACGAGAGCTTCCCGGAGGTCAAGGCGTTTGTAGAAGCGTGGTGCGAATGGCTCGGGAAGTCCTTCAGGAACGGTTTAGCGGCCGGTGCACCGGCGGCGTGAAAGGAAGGTACATATGGAAAACAGTTTATCCACAACGGGGAGAGCAGGCGTCATTGAACGCACACCGAACATGATCGCGGCGGAGATCCGGGCGTTGACGGGGCAGGTTCTGTCCGCGTTTCTCGAGATCGGGCGGCGGTTTGAGGAGGCGAAGGAGCTGCTTCCCCACGGGGAGTTCGGCGCCTGGGTCAGGGATCAGACAGGCTACTCCATGTCCACCGCCAACAACTGTATGAGGCTGTTCCGGGAGTACGGCGCGGATCAGGGGAGCCTTTTCGGGGCGTCGGCAAATTCCCAAACGATTGGGAATTTGGGGTACGCCAAGGCTCTGGCGCTCCTGGAGGTGCCGGCTGAGGAGCGGGAGGAATTCGCCCGGGACGTGGGAGCGGAGGATCTGTCCGTCCGGGAGCTGCGAGAGGCGATCCGGGAGCGGGACGAGAAGCTTGAGGAGGCCCAAAATACCGCCGAAGGGTATAGACAGAAGCTCCAATACAGCGAACAGACCGTTTCAAAAAAGAATGACGAATTGGCCCAGGCGGAGACGGAGCTGGAGAATCTGCGCGGACAATTGGAGGAACTGATGAACGCGCCGAAAGAGGTTGCCGTTCAGACTGTGGTTGACGAGGAGGCCGTCAAAAAGGCCGCCCAGGAGGCGCGGGCGGAGGCAGAGGCCGAGCTTCGGGCAAAAATTGAAAAGGCCGAAAAGGCGCGGGACAAGGCTTTGAAAGAAAAAAACGAAGCCGAGAAAAAGCTGGAAGCGGCAAAACTGGACAGGGACAGCGCCGAGTCTACGGCCAAAAAAGCCCAGGAGATTGCCAACCAGCAGCTTGCGGAGCTTCGGAAAAAGCTTGCTTTAGCCGACTCGCCGGAGAAAGTAAGCTTTCGGTTTTGGTTTGAACAGGGCCAGGCGTGTATCAACAATATGTTTGAGTGCATCGATAAGCTTCGGAATGCCGAAAAATCGGAGGACGCAGAAAAGCTTGCCGGTGCGCTGAGGGTATTCCTGGACAAAGCGAAGGAGGCGGTGGAAGTATGACCAGAAAAAAAGCCGCCCTTTTGGGCGGCCGGGGCCGTCACTTCTCCGTAATGGGTTTGGCCTTCTCTTTTGTACTCTTGGCTTTGCCCTGAAGCTCGGGGACCGGAGGAACCTCATTCCTCGGTTTGATATGCGTCCATTCCGGACGTTTCATACCCTTCTTCGCCACGGCGATCACCTCCGGAACGGTGTATCGCCGGATTCCCGGTGGGGAACGGCCCGGAGATCCTCAAGGTCGGCGGCGGGGATGTCGTTCTCAATGTTGTCGCGGGCAAGGTCATTGTCAATAACGGGATAAATTCCCGGCTGAATGGGGATTTCAAGATCCTTCCGTTTGTTCATAAAAACACCTCTAACTGTGTCAGCCGTCGCCGCGGGTAAGATTTTGCGCGTAGTCCTTCAGACTCGCAAAGGAGTTGACACCGTCCGCCCGCGTGCTGATCTGATCCCTGACATAATCAGGGAGCGTGTCAAAATATTGCTTCGCCTTCGGCTCGCTCCGAAGCAGAGCAAATAAGTCGGGATAAGTTTTCATAGTCATTACCTCCTGTCGGTTCTATGGCTTACAGGTAGTATTTGAGCTGTCGCATCGTAATATGCGCCGAGTAGATAACTGACGATTAAAATAAACGATTGAAAGGAGAGGCGGGAGCATGGGAATGAAGCGTTCCCGCCAAAGGAGGACGGGGTATGTTGAAAGACGATGAGGACTTTCACAAAAAGCTTATGGATGGACGCTGCAAGGGGTGCGAGTACGGCCGTGGTGTTACTGCGGCGGGGTGGTCGTTTCTCGGGTGCTATCATGAGCCTTACAAAGGAAAGTGGGTAACGGAAATCAAGGACTGTCCGATGGGAGATGGGAAAGGAGACGTGAGAAGATGAGGATCCTTCCTATTTTGTTCAACACCGCTATGGTTCGGGCGCTCCTGGAGGAGCGGAAGTCGGCGACGCGGCGGGTGATCAAGCCGCAGCCGCCCATAGATTTTCGATACCCCCAAGCGGACGATCCCAAAAGCTGGTGGTGGACGGACAAAGATGGCGACGATGACATGATGGGATGGTGGCCGTCGTATGATAATGGCCTAATTCCGCCGTGTGAACCCGGAGATATTTTGTACGTCCGAGAGACGTGGTGTAACGTCAACAAGCCCGAATATGAGCCGGAATATTACTATTTCGCAGATACCAAGTACGTTGAGGACTACGATCCGCACGAGTGGACATGGCGGCCCTCCATCCATATGCCGAAGGAGGCCGCGAGGATTTTCCTCCGGGTCAAAAGTGTGAGAGCGGAAAAGTTGCAGGAAAGCTTCTTCGCACCCATAAGCCCGATTTTTGAACTTCTGGCGGAGGGGATGGACATAGGCAACGACTGCCGCGATTGCATCGAAACATACGGAAATCCGTGTTGTGTCGATACTTTTGACGAAGATGGCTCCAACTTATACGGCGGGGACTGCGGGATACTTGACGAAGTCCGAGGAGAGTATTCCGATCTCTGGAACCGCCTCTATGCCAAGCCGATGCCCGTAAGGGAACACGGCAAGGTGGTCAGGTACGAAAGCTACCCGTGGGAGGATATCCGGGAAACAAAGACATACCGGGGCCTGCCCTGGCTCGTCATAGGCAACCCGTGGGTGTGGGTCATTGAGTTTGAGCGGGCGGGCAAGCCAGAGGATGAATTTTGAGCCGCAGGGGCAGATGGTGATGTTTTGAGGTGTAAAAATGAAACGTGAGATACTTTTTCGCGGGAAGCGGTTGGACAACGGCGAATGGGTATATGGAGCTATCATTTGTCAAGATGATCGGTACTTCATCAATCCCCAAACTGACGGAATTGTTTATTGCAGTTCCGTAAAAGGCAAGTGGATTTTCGGCGACTATCTGGAGGTGGACCCCGCTACCGTCGGGCAGTACACAGGGATGACGGACAAGAACGGGAAGAAGATATTTGAGGGAGATGTAATAAAGGGACTTAGATACCACGATTATGGAAAATCGGGGGAGTATCAAGACGATGTTCGTATTGCCAAGTGGAGGGAAAAAGATGCTGGTTTTTACCCGTTTACCATGTTTGATGGATACACATATAATTTAAAACATTATGCGGTTATCGGCAATATCTACGACAACCCGGAGCTTTTGGAGGGGGAAAAATGAAATACAAAGACCCAAAGACGGGGGAAGTGTTTGAATACACCAGAGACGCAATCAACGCTTATTGTGGCAAGGAGTGTGATGATTGCCCCATCTCCATAGAAAACAATCAAAAACATCTCTTTTGCTTTGAATACGTTTCCAAGTTTCCGACCGAGGCCGCCCGACTGATGGGCTACGAGGTCATCGAGGATTCGTCAACCGAAATTGACGAAACACCAACCGATTCGACAACTACACTTGACGATACACAAACTGTAAGCGGTGACAGACCAACTGAGGAGGACAATAACATGGACAGACAGGACAAGCCCTTGAGCGAGTGGACGCTGGGGGAGGCAGTAGAATTTTGCCATAGAGAGGGTAGCTTTTGTACACAAGGTAAATTAGAATGCCCGTTTTTCCGCACCGTATGCCACGAACGGGTTGCCGACTGGGGCCTGCAAAAAGGGGTGAGGCCCCGTTCGGTCGAGCCGGAGGCCCCGAAAGCGAACACGGCGGACAAGCCCCGCCTGGCTGAGGTGCTGGGGGTGGAAGTGGGAGAGCGGTTCCGCGTTGGAGATGTTGGCTGTGATTTTTGGATTGAGGCGGACGGGTGGCCGCGCTCCGAATTGTTCGACAGGAACGCATCCGCAAAATGGGTCGTAAATGCTATCAACCACCCGGAGAGCATCATCCGTCTCCCGCTCCTCACGGAGCCAGAAATCGCCATCATGCGGGCGATGGGGGCAAAGTGGGTGAGCCGGGACAAAAACGGGACTTGTGCCAACCTGTGGGAGAGCGAGCCACATCTAACTGCGGATGGATACGCAAAAGCAAAAATGATAGCAAACGTATTTAGGGGGCGTTTCCCCAGCGTGAAGCCGGGGGACTGCTTTTGCGCGGAGGGGGATTGGTAACAATTCAGAAAAGGGGGCGGGAGGGTCTGGAGCCCTCCCCTACAGGGCGTAATGAACATCTATTTAGAATCGGACAAGCCTTTGGAGGAATGGGGCAGATTTTTAGTCGAGACGATACATGAGCTTGATGGATTTAAGGTCAGGGGAGTGGCCGTTGTCGCTCTGCTCAGGCAGGACACAGACGAGGACTTTCAAGCTGTTACCGCATATCAAAACATGGCTTTGCAGGATAAACAGGAGGCGGTTTCCCTCATAGAGGCAGACGTAACTAAACAAATCCTCAAAGCCAATTTAAGAGATATGCTGGATGAATTGGAGGGCGAGGGCGGTTGATCGCCGCCCCGTTCTCACGGGGGCCGGAACCTATCCGGCCCCCGTGAGAACGCTATACATTATAATATATAAGGGAGCCCCGCGCGATCGTCCGTTTGCGTGGGGAGGGAACGACCTCGCGCGCGTTCTTTGTTGGACTTGGTAAAGGCAGGGTTTAGGCCCATTTGATATTTTTCGAGGGGGAGGGGCGGCTTTGTACGAGACGGTATGGTACACGCGCAAAATAATTTGCCGCAATGGGATAGAGGAGCGGACGAAATATCCTGTCCGGCTGGAACCGGGGCAGAGGCCCAAGCGGGCGGCGGTGAGGACAGGGCGGAGCCTGGACGCCGCCGAGAAGCAATGTGCCCGCCTGCTCAACAACAACTTCACCGCCCACGAGGATCTCCACCTGGGCTTTGAGTACAGTGAGGCGGGGCTTGAGAGGCTTCGGGAGCGGGCGGGGAAGCTCCTGGAGAAATTCCCGGACATGGAGGAGCGGGACAGAATCTTTCTGGCCGCCCAGATCGAGGCGTCCAACTGGGCCAGAAGGGTGCAGAGGGAAATCGGCGGAGCGGGATCCTTCCGCTACGTGATAGTCACCTCCGACATGGACGGGGAGACGGGAGCGCCCGCGAGGATCCATCACCACATTGTGATCGCCGGGGAGCTCCGGGACGTGGCGGCGCGGAAGTGGAAGAAGATGGGGTTTGTCAAGGAGCTGGAGCTTTACACGGTGAACATGGATTTCTCGGCTCTGGCAACGTATCTCATGCGGCAGGTCCGATACATACCAAACGTTAAGCGGTACACGCCCAGCCGGTGTCTCCAGCAGCCGGTCATGGAGGAGCCTGTGCGGGTGACGCGGTTTGCGGAGAGTGAGATGCGCCCTCCTGCGGGGTGCATTGTGCTGGCGCGGTCCAACTATGTGCGCGGGGCGGCTCAGTATATCCGCTACTACCGGCCCCCGGAGCGACGGAAGAAGGGGCCGGCGGCCGACAAAGCTGAAAGGAGAGCGATGTGACGGTGTTTCGGTTTAAGCGGGGGATCAGGGTCGGATATGTAAGGCAGGGGTATATTTATTTTTGCTCCCTCCTGTACAAGACCTTGCCGAAGGGCAAGAAGAAAATCATTGACGACCTCTGCCGGGAGTGCGGGGGAGAATATTGGGAGGCGCTCCGGGAGTTTGTCACAACGGAGAACGTCAATGCGGAGGCGATCGCGCTGAAGTATTTTATCTCCGAGTCCACGCTTTACAGGGCGGTGCGCAAATATTACGAGAGCTTCCCAAGGACGCTGTAGAGCAGGGGGATTTTTACACCCGAAACGGGCGCGCATATGCGCGCGTCAATTAAAGGCGGCGGGGGATCTGCATACCGCACCGCCTTTAATTGACGCGCCTTTTTTTGGCGCGTTTTTTGCCATTTTCCGGGCTTGAAAAGTTGACAGTACAAAACACGTTTTCCCCTGTATAATAGACAAAACGAAAAAATTATGTTAAGGGGAGGGGAGCCATTTGTCGAAGAAGCAGACGACGGAGGGCGCGGTGGGGCGGCCCCGAAAATACGCAAGCCCGGCGGCGCTCCGCAAGGCTGTGGAGCGGTATTTTGCGTCCATCAGCCGCACGGCGGCTGTTGTGGACGACAACGGATTCCCTGTATTCAACGACGCCGGGGATCATGTCATGCGTCTGGAGTACGTTGTTCCGCCGTCCATGTCGGCGCTGATGCTCTATCTTGGGATCTCGAAAAAGACCTGGAGCAACTACGCCAATTCGGAGATCGAGGGGTACGCCTGGGTATGCGACAGAGCCAAGGCGCGGATCGAGGCGTATCTTGAAGAACAGCTTCTCGTGCGCAAGAAGGGGATCCAGGGCGTGATCTTCAATCTCTCGTCGAATTTCGCCTGGAAGGAGAGGCGGGAGGTGGAGGTCGGCAGCGAGACCAGGAAAGCGTTGGCGGCAACCGCCGGGATGACCATGGAGGAGAAGCTGGAGCTGATAAAGGCCGCAGCCTTAGAAGCGGCGGCGGATGAGGATCCTGCCGGGCGCGGCGGGGAAGAGGGCTTCCGCGACGGCGCGGCGGAGGCGGCAGAGGATGGAACGAGCGAAGCTTGAGGCGGCCGCCGAGGCGGCAATTTGGTACAAGAATCTGCGCGAAACCAACAACGAGGCTTTTTTGCCGCTCTTTTTTGACAGACACAAGATCATTGTTCTCAAGGGGGGCGGTGGATCCGGGAAATCCATCTTTGCGGGGCGGTTCGTCCTGGAGCGGGTGACCAGCGAGCCGGGACACCGATGGCTGGTGGTTCGCAAGGTAGCAAAGACGCTTCGGGAGTCCTGCTGGGCGCAGCTCCGGGGGCAGCTTTCGGAGCACTACGCCGGGAGCGGGTATCAGGTCAACAAGTCGGACATGTCCATAACCTTTCCGAACAAGTCGGTGATCCTCTTTGCGGGCCTTGACGACGTGGAGAAGCTCAAGTCCATCTACAACATCACGGGCATCTGGATCGAAGAGGCCAGCGAGATCTTAGAGTCGGACTACAATCAGCTCACCATCAGGCTTAGAGGCGCTACGAGATACCGCAAGCAGATCCTTTTGAGCTTCAATCCCGTGTCCATCACCCACTGGCTTAAAAGGCGCTTTTTTGACCATCACGAGCCAAACAGCCGGGTACATGAGAGCACCTACAGGGACAATCGGTTCCTCCCGGAGGAGGACAGGAGAACCCTGGAGAACTTCAGGAACACGGATGAATATTACTACATGGTCTACGCCCTGGGAATGTGGGGCGTCACGGGAAAGACGGTCTTTAACAGCAAGGCCGTAACGGCGCGGCTCCTGGAGAATATCAAGCCCGTGCGGCGCGGCTATTTTATCTACACAGACACGGGCGTCAAGCTTACGGATATACGCTGGGTGGACGATGAGCAGGGATTTATCCTCATCTACGCCGAGGCGGAGAGCGGGATCCCATACGTCATTGGCGGGGACACCGCCGGGGACGGATCCGACGCCTTTGCCGGTCAAGTGCTGGACAACAGGACGGGACGCCAGGTATGCGCCATGAAGCTCCAGACGGACGAAGATCTATACGCAAAGCAGCTTTACTGTCTTGGGCTTATGTACAACACGGCGCTCATCGGGGTGGAGGTAAACTTCTCCACCTACCCCATCCGGGAGCTGGAACGGCTCAGGTACCCCAAGCAGTACGTCCGGGAGGCGGAGGACAGCTACACCCACGAGCTCAGGCACTCCTTCGGCTGGCGGACAATGCAGAATAACAGGCAGATGATCATCGCCAATCTCATCAAGGCGATCCGGGAGGACGTAACGTGCGTCTCGGACAAGTGGACGCTGGAGGAGATGCTGACATTCGTGCGAAACCCGGACACCTTCCGCCCGGAGGCGGAGCCGGGGGCGCACGACGACATGGTGATGGCGCTGGCTATCGCCCACGCCATCCGGGAGCAGCAAAGCGCGGTGATGGCTCTGCCGCCGGAGAGCGGGACGGCCAAGTGGACACCGGACATGTGGGAGGACTACCGGAACGCGAATCCGGAGATGAGAAAGTATCTGATCTCAATCTGGGGATCCCCGCGCAATTAATGGAGGTTTGCGTATGCATCAAACGGACAAGAAAAAGCTGGAATACTGGCAGGGACGTCTGAGCGCGGACGAGGCGGCGTATGCCGGGGAGCTGTCAAAGATGGACGGGCGGGAAGCGCTCTATTTGGGATCCCGCGATATCAAGCCCATATCCAGAGAGGACGTTCCGGACAAGGCGCCGCACGTCCGGAACGTGGTTCTTGAGCTTATTGAGGCACAGGTCAGCTCCTCCATTCCCCAGCCCAAGGTGACGGCGCGGCGCCGTGAGGATGAGAGGCTGGCGCGGCTCATTGAGGACATGCTCCGAAACGAGCTTGACCGAATGAACTTTGAGGAGATCAACGACCAGCAGGAGCGTACCGTCCCCATCCAGGGGGGCGGGGCGTACCTTGTGGAATGGGACTCCACGCAGCGAACGCACACCACGGCCGGCGAGGTATCCGTCCAGATCCTCCACCCCAAGCAGGTCATCCCCCAGGCGGGGGTATGCTCCGGTGTGGAGGACATGGATCACATCATTCTCAAGCTCCCTCAGACCAAAGGGTATATCAAGCGCCGCTACGGGGTGGACGTCTCGGAGGAGAGCGAGTCGGAGCCGGGTGCCCGCGGCACGGAGGAGTCCACGGCGGAGGACATGGTTACGCAGTATGTGGCCTATTACCGCAACGACAAGGGCGGGATCGGGCTTTATAGCTGGGTCAACGACACGCAGCTTGAGGATCTTGAGGATTATCAGACGCGGCGGCTTAGGCACTGTGCCAAATGCGGGGCGCGGGAGCAGGAGCCGCTCACGGCGACAATGGCGCCGCCGACCGTTTACGGGGAATATCCGTGGCCGGGCCGGGACGGCTTATCCCGCGATGCCAACGACAGCCGGGAGATCGGAAAACTCAACCATACCAACGTCTGCCCGTTTTGCGGGGGGACGAAGTGGGAGGAGCGGGAGGAGGATTTTGAGGAGCTTACGGAGGACGTAAGGTGCTCGGACGGCAGTGTCATTTCGGCGCTGGAGCAGGCGATCGGGTCGGACGGTACGCCAATTTTGGTTCGGACGCGCCTGCCCTACTATAAGCCCGATATTTTCCCTGTGGTGATCCAGAAAAACATCTCCGTCTTTGGGCATTTTTTGGGCGGCTCGGACGTAGACGCCATTGAGAGCCAGCAGAACACGGTCAACCGTCTGGAGACAAAGATGCTGGACAAGCTCCTCACCGCCGGCAGCTACATGAGCCTGCCTGTGGACGCCACCATTGAGCGCAACGCCGGGGAAATGAAGCTCATTCGCCTCGCCAACCTCCAGGACAAGCAGTTCATTGAAGTCTACGACATGGAGGGGAACGTGAGCCAGGATCTGGCGATGCTGGATCACACCTATGAGGAGATGCGGCAGGTGATTGGAGTCACGGACTCCTTTCAGGGGCGCCGGGACACCACGGCCACCTCCGGCACGGCGAAGCAGTTTGCGGCGGCCCAGACGGCGGGGCGGCTGGAATCCAAGCGGGTCATGAAAAACGCGGCCTTCCAGCGGCTCTACGAGACGATCTTCAAGCTGAAGCTGGCCTATGCCGACGAGCCGCGGCCGATCGCGAAATACAACGCGGACGGGGAGCGGGAGTACGAACAGTTTAACCGCTATGACTTCCTTGCGAAGGACGCGGCGGGGGAGTGGTTCTGGAACGATCAGTTCATTTTTTCCGTGGATGACACGTCCGCGACGCTGGCCTCCAACCGGGAGGCCATGTGGGAGGAAGCGCGCCTCAATCTGCAAACAGGCGCGTTCGGGCCGCTGGACGACCTGCAGACCATGTTGTTTTTCTGGACAAAGATGGAGATGCTTCACTATCCGGGGGCCGCCGAGACGAAGGAGCTTTTTAAGCGGCGGATCAAATCCCAGCAGGAGGCGGCGGCTCAGCAGCAGGAGGCTCAGGCGAAGATCGTGGCCATGCAGGCGCAGATGCAGGCGGGACAGGCATCAGACCCGGCCGCAAGCCCAGCAAAGCGGGCCGGCATTGTACCCGGCTCCGGTGGGGGGACGGGGGTGGCCGGCATGTGACAAGCAGAATCACGAGCAAGAACGACGCCAAAAGGAAAGGGGGGAAAGAGATGGCTGACAACAGCAGGAGCGGCTACGCCGGGAAGATCAAGAATACCGGCACTCAGATCGTCGAAGCGGTCTACAAGGCCGAGAAATCCGGCGGCAAATCGACCGTGAAGACCGGAACGGATCTTCGGAGCGGAAAGTAAGGGCCCCCGCGCGATAAAAGATCGCGTGGGGAGAGGAGGAGCGAAGCCGGCGAGTGAGTGTCCGCGCTTGCGCGGATACGAGGATCGCGGCTTCCGCGACGACGAAGAGGAGGAATTTTTATGGACGAAAACGACTACAACGAGCTTTTCGGGCTGAAGCCGAAGGGCGGCGGGGAGAACACGGAGCCTGAAGAGGGTCAGGCGGCCCCCGCTGAGCGGGGTTCGGCGATGAGCGGTGGAGAACCCTCGGCCAACGAGCCCGGCCCCGGCGAAACTGGCGGCTCTCGCGATGACGAGGGAACGGAGAGCGGGTCATCCGAGGGCGGTAAGGATGGGAGAAAGCCGGAGCAGAAAGACAAGCTGACGGCTCGACACACCGATGAGAAACGACGGGCCGTGGCGGACGACGAGACGTATCTGGACGGCGCGATCCGGTCTCTGGGCATTGTGGATCCCTACACCAACAAGCCCATTACCACCAGGGCGCAGTACGACGCCTACAACGAGCGGGCGTACAAGGAGAGGCGCCAGAGGATCCTGGACAGATCCGGCATGACGGAGGAGGAGCTGGACGAGTTTATTGCGGCCCTCCCGGAGGTCAGAAAAGCCAGGGAGGACAGCGGCAGGGCCGAAGCGCTTATCCGCCGGGAGAGGGAGCGGGAGGCCAGGGCCAGGGTGGACGCGGAGGTCGCCAAGATCGCCGCCATGGATCCCTCGGTCAAGTCCATTGCCGACCTCACCACCGGGGAGAATTACGACAAGCTCCTGAGCTACGTCAAAAGGGGCTATGAGCTTTCGGACGCCTGGACCCTCGCCAATTTTGGCCGGCTCCGGGAAATGGCTCAGGCGTCGGCCAGACAGGCGGCGCACAACTCTCAGGAGGGCCGCGCCGGCATGGAACGTTCCCGCCAAAGGGGCCAGGGCGACAACAGCGTCCCCGTCCCCAAGGACGTGAAGGAACTCTATCAGACGCTCAATCCGGGGGCGTCCGACGAGGAGATCAGGAAGTACTACAACGATTACATGAAGGGAAGGAAGTAAAATATGGGATTCTACATTCACACGGTGGACGACGGACGGAATCCGCCCCACGAATACCACCCGGCGGGGGCGGAGCTGACCCCGAAAGCGGGTATGGCGCTGAAGCTGGAGAGCGGGAAGCTCGCCAAGGCCACCGGCGCCGACGAGGTGAAGTACGTCAGCATGTGCGAGCGGGAGGCCGCCTGCGACGACGGGGAGCGCATCCCTGTGATCCGGGCTGGGAGCGACATCATCTTCGAGACCACCTGTGAGGGCGCGCCGTCCTCCGTCAACGTGGGCGACAAGGTTCAGCTGCATACGGACGGGCTTCAGGTGACGGCCACCGCGGGAGGCTGCGCGGAGGTCGTGTACAAGGACAGCGACGAGGACGGCGCCATGGTGCGCGTCCGGTTCGGGGCTGCGGACGCGGCCGCGGAGTAAACCCTGTGAAGCTCCCTTCCCGTTTTGCGGCAAGGGAGCCAATATGGAAAGGAGATTAATTTATGGCAGGAATCACTTTTGCTGAGGGCAGCGGCCTTCAGGACAGCATTTACGGGAAGAGCCAGGGACCTATCCGTATGTTCATCGAGAAGCGGGGTGAGGCCTTTGAGGCTCAGAGCATGGTGAATAAGCTCTTCACCGTGGCGCCGAGCAAGCATTTTTCCGAGGGACACAGATCCATGACCGCTATGCACGGCTTTATGCCCGTGGGCGAGAACGGGGAATATCCCGCCGACTCCATGCAGGAGAGCTTCCAGAAGGACTTCAAGCATACCGTCTGGAAGGACAGCTTTGCCATCTCCCGTGAGATGGTCGACGACGCGGTGACGATGAACCTGAAACAGAAGCCGGAGGCGTTTGTGGCGGGCTACTACCGCCGCCGGGAGCAGTTCGCCGCGGCCCTCTACGCCGGGGCGGTCAACCAGAAGGAGAAGGTCGAGTTCTACGGCGAGGACTTTGACGTGACGGGGGCGGACAAGAAGATCCTCTTCGCCAAGGATCATCCCAGCTTCACCGACAAGAAAGTCACCCAGTCCAACTGCTTTGAGGACGCCTTCTCCAACGACGCGCTGATGGCCATGGAGAGCGCGATGCAGGATTTCCGGGACGACAACGGGAACGTACTGACGGTCACGCCCAGCACCATCGTCATACCCAACGACTACAAGCTCAAGAAGGAGGTCTTTGCGGCCATTGGCGCGGACAAGGACCCCGCAACCGCCAACAACGGCTTCAACTACACCTACGGGCGCTGGACGGTGATAATCTCCCAGTACCTCAACCAGTACGTCGAAAAGGGCGTGACGCCGTGGATCCTGCTGGATCCCGAGTACAGCGCCGCCTACGGCGGGGCCATGTGGTTCGACCGCATAAGCCTTGAGGTCCGCAGCGAGATCGCATCCAACGACGCCAACGTCTGGAAGGGTTACGCCCGGTTCAGCGCCGGCTTTGCCGACTGGCGCTTCGCGGCTGTGGGCGGCGTCTCCGGCGGCACAAAGCTTCTTACCGCCTGAAAGGAGGAGCGGGGGCGGAGACTTCCGCGACAACGCGATGACTGTAAATCAGGTGATCCAGCGGGTCAACAGGGTCAAACCCAACGACTTCAAATTCGTGGACAAGGCGCGGTGGCTCAGCGAGGTTGAGGGCATGATCCAGACGGAGGTCATGCTGATGGCTCCGGTGGAGGTGATCACCTATGGGAGCGGGAGCGGGAAGTGTGAGCTTCTCGTTCCGCCGCCCTGGGACAAGCTCTATGAGTCGTACCTCATCGCCAGGATCGACTTTGCCAACGGCGAATACGACAGGTATCAAAACACGCACGCCTTATTTAACCAGCATTTGGAGGAGTTTACACGATGGTTCGCGGACACGTACAGACCGGCGGACGGGAGTTACATGGGGTTGTAAAGGGCCATTGCCCTTGGATCCTATAAGGAGGGTCGTTCTATGGACGGAAGAAGCTATCAGATGGGGCCGAGAAAATGGCCCGGATATTTCATTACGGCTTATGGGATCGCGGTGAAGCATGGGTTTGTGGGCTCCGAAGAGGAATGGCTTGAGAGTCTGCGCGGCCCCATGGGCGAACGGGTCGTATTCCGCTATGAGGAGGAGATCGATCAGCTTCAGTGGAAATATGAGCTGGAGGAAGAGAGCGCGTGGCGTGAGCTTATTGACCTTGAGGCCCTGCGAGGCTCCATTGTGCAGAGTACAGTGGAGGAGGTCGAGAAATACCGGGAGCAGGCAAAGGATTTCAAAGACGCTGCGGAAAAGAGCGCCGGTATGGCAGGTGACGCGGCTGAGGCGGCGGAGAGTTCAAAGCAGAACGCCGCCGGCAGCGCCTCTGCGGCGCTCAACGCCCGGAGCGGGGCTGAGGAGGCCCGGAAAGAGGCTGAGAGCGCCAGGGACGCGGCGGCGGGCTCCGCCACGGCGGCGGACAGGAGCGCGGCGGACGCCTCAAGATCCGCGCGGGAGGCGGCGGAAAGCCTTGCCCAGCTCAATAATCAGGTGGAGCTTGCCGAGGCCGCAAGAGCGGGAGCCGAGGCGGCGCGGGACGAAGCCAAAGCGTCGGAAGAGGCGGCAGGGCAGAGCAAGGACGCGGCTCTGGAGGCTCAGACGGCTGCGGCGGGATCTCGGGCGGCGGCAAAGGCCAGCGAGGACGCGGCGGCGCAATCGGCGGAAGGGGCTGAGACAGCAAAGAATGACGCCGTTGCCGCTCGGGCGGCCGCAGAGAGGGCGAGAGACGAGGCACATGGCTCTGCCACGGCGGCATTTGAAAACGCGACAGCGGCGTCTGAGAGCGCCGAGGCGGCGGAGAGATCCCGCCAGTCCATTGAGGACATGACGGTCAGCGCTGAGACGCTGGAACCCGGGGCAGACGCCGCTGTCACAAAGTCAACGGGAGAGGATGGTGTTACCCACCTGAAATTCGGACTCCCGCGAGGCGAGAAGGGCGAAAAAGGCGACCCAGGCCGTGACGGCACGGGCGCCGGCGACATGCTGGCCTCTGTGTACGATCCGGACGGTGACGGCAGGATCACATCCGCCGAAAGGGCCGATACCGCCGGAAACGCGGAGAATCTGGGCGGAAAAAAACCGGAGGACTATATGCTTTCCTCCGAGAAGGGCGCCAACGGCGGCGTGGCGACACTTGGGGAAGACGGAAAGATACCGGCCTCCCAGCTGCCCGTGATGGACTATATACCCACCTCCGAGAAGGGCTCACCCGATGGCGTGGCGACGCTGGGGGAAGATGGCAAGGTACCGGCCTCCCAGCTGCCCGAGATGGACTATATACCCACCTCCGAGAAGGGCGCCAACGGCGGTGTGGCGACGCTGGGGGAAGATGGCAAGGTACCGGCCTCCCAGCTCCCCGAGATGGACTATATACCCACCTCCGAGAAGGGCTCACCCGATGGCGTGGCGACGCTGGGGGAGAACGGGAAGGTACCGGCCTCCCAGCTCCCCATTGTTTCCCTTGACAAGGGCGGCACCGGGGCGGGGGACGCTCCGGCGGCGGTGGCGAACCTCATCAGCGCCCTGGAGAGCCTGGAGGACGGGGGCCTCGCCGTCGATGACCTGGTGGGCCTGCTGGACGCAGACGCCCAGGCGGGAAAGTCGGTCACGCTCCAGACGCTGGCGACGTACCTGGGATCCATCTTCGGATTTCCAAACGCCGGGTTTGAGGCCATGGATCTGAAAATAATTAAGCAGCCGGATAAGAGAGTGTACAAAGTAGGAGATCCATTTGATCCAACGGGGATGGAGGCGGAGGTGACGTATAAAAACGGCATAACCGCCATTGTAAAGACGGGGCTGACTTTTGACCCGCCGGGAGGGCTGACGCTGGACGACACGGAGGTCACAGTGAGCTTTAAGGCCGGGCCAAAGGTGAGCGCGAAGCAGCTGATCATTGTCTCGGCCGAGGACGACGTTGTTGTGGGCGTGATGTGGGATACAAATAATCAATCTACGGCGCTGACGAGACTTTCGTATGACAATGACCCGAACCATTATTCGACTGTTGGAAGGATCGCGGAGCCTCAAGCCGCCGTGGGAGACGGAGCGGGTTCCAGCCCGTTTGATTGTATCGCCCCGTGGAACGGCATGGAGAAATACCGGCTAGTCGATGATAACAACACTCTCAAAATTATTAGACGCGGAGATCTGAGTTACGACGAAAACCAAGCAGAGATCATGGTATGGGTGCCGGAGTTCTACTACAAGACGATATATGACGAAACCGGCGGAAAGTGGTATTGGTATATCTCACCAAAAGAGAGGGGCGGGTTCAGCAAGCATCCCGGAAGTGGAAGATTCGTGGCGAGATTCACCGCGACTGGTGTTGATGCAACATCTCGTAGGGGTTTTGCCTCCCATGACACGCCTAGGAACTTTCGTGACCATGCAAAAAACAGATCGGGTATATGGAGGAAAAGCTGGTATGTATGGGATTTCGCCCTGTGGAGCGCCATAAATATGTTGCTGCTTGTGGAGTATGCTGACTGGGACAGTCAAAAAGTCATCGGCGCGGGTAATTCAAACTCTGAGAAATCCAGCGAACAAGACCCCGGAAAAACACGAGACATGACATACCATACCGGCAGCGTTGGGAATCGATCCAGCGGAACGTTCGCTATCCAGTACAGGAACATTGAAAATCTGTGGGGCAACGCTAATCAATTTGTGGACGGAGTTCGCATTGACGCCACGCCAGATCCAGATGATGCAGGCAGCATAGTAGGTGTATATGTGTGCTTAGACCCGGAGAAATACGCCGCCGACGGCACGAGCGGATACACCTTTACCGGTCAGTCGTGGGATAATAATGCATTTAACAAAACGGGTTGGATAAGCAGGCTTTTTTATTCGCCCGTCGCGGACTGGTCATTTTTGCCGGATGTGACCGGTACCGGCGGAAGCGGCTCCACTTATATCCCGGATTTTTATGATTTTGGCCAGACAAATAGCTTCGTCGTCGGCGGTTCTCTGGCGGCCTTATTTAATACCGCCGGAGCGTGGCGTTGCTATTATACATATGGCAACGATAGAGGAGGTACCGCGAGAGCCATGTTTATTCCGCAAAGCCCGGATCAGATCCCGACGTGAGCGGAAATATCACAAAGAGAGGTTATGAGACATGAAGGTAATAGGAGACGCCCGCCCGACGGAACGATTTACACTGGAGGATCAGCCGAAGCGCCCCGGTTATGTGCTTGCGCGGTTTTATTGCGACCCGGAGCCGTTTGAGGAGACGATAGGCGGCGGCACGTACAGTGGGTGGAAATACGATGAATACCATCTGGAGCTGCCAAAGAGCGACAGCCTGCCTGAGGCCATCGAGGCAGACTATGACAATTACCTCAAAGAGGCGATGGAGCAAGAGCCCGCACCGGAGCCTGAGCCGGAGCCGGAGCCGGAACCCGAGCCCACCCCGGAGAACGCCGTTTGGGAGGCTATGGCCGCCGCGTACAAGGAAGGAGTGAATGAAGCATGACAGCAAAGGACACAGTGCTCAACATCATGCGGGCCCAGGGCCGGGCCGACGCCCTGGTTCTGCGCAGCCGTGCCGGTCAGATGGACGGCACCGCCCTCATCCGGGAGGAGGACAAGATCCCGGCCTTTGACCCCTCCAAGGATTACACGAGCTGGCCCATCGGCGCCCCGGTGACCGACGGCGGCCAGGTCTGGACCCTGCTCCAGCCCTACAACGCCGCCTACTACCCCCAGCGCCCGGTGGAGCTGCGGAGTCTGTGGGGCCTTGCGCACACCCGCGATCCCGCCCGCGCCAAGCCATGGGTCGCCCCCCTGGGCACCAGCGGGGTGTATAGCGCCGGGGAGTGCTGCACCGACCCGGAGTCAGAGGATCCGGCGGCGGTGTGGCGGAGCAGGGTGGATAACAACGCGTTTTCACCCAGTCAGTATGAGGCAAATTGGGAGAAAGTTGAGGTGGACTGACACAATGGACTGGACAAGCATTGTGGTGGCGGTGGTCACCGGGGGGCTGGCGTTTCTGGGCGTGCTGGTGGCGAACCGCAAGACCGGGGCGCTTATCGCCTACCGCCTTGAGCAGCTGGAGGCGAAGGTGGACAAGCACAACCACTTCGCCGAGAGGATGCCTGTGGTGGAGGAGCAGATCAAGGTTGCCAATCACCGCATAGAGGATCTTGAAAAGAAGGTGGACGTATGAGCTGGGTCGACGAGGTTCTGGCAATTGCCAGAGGGGAGGTCGGGACCACGGAATGGCCATCCGGGAGCAACAAGGTTAAGTACAACACCTGGTACTACGGCCGGGAGGTCTCGGGGGCCGCGTACCCATGGTGCATGGCCTTTGTGCAGTGGGTGTTCAACGCGGCGGGACACGCCCTGCCCTTTAAGACGGCGTCGTGCTCGGCGCTGCTCAATTGGTACAAGTCCTACAAGCCGGGGTGCGTGGTGGACAAGCCCGTGCGCGGCGCCATTGCAATTTATACCTTCGGGCACACGGGCGTCGTGGACGCTGTAAATGCGGACTGGAGCTTTTACGCCATCGAGGGCAACACGGCGGCCAGCGAGGCGGGCAGCCAGAGTAACGGCGGCGGCGTCTTTGAGAAGAGGCGCAGCGCGGGGCTTGTCACCGCGTACATCATTCCATTTGACTTCGGAAAGGAGGAGGACGACATGACGGGCGAGGAGATCGTCAGGAAGATCAACGAGTACACGTCGACGCTCAAGGTGCCGGACTGGGCGAAGAGAGAGCTTCAGGAGGCCGTGGAGCTGGGTATCACCGACGGGTCGAACCCCACGGGGCTTATACCCCGGTACCAGGCGGCCATCATGGCAGAGCGGGCGGCGCTGGCCGCCGTGAAGGAGATGCAGAAATGAGGGGAAAACATGAGGCGAAGAAAACGCCAAAGATGTCCTTTGCGAACGTGGTTATCGCAGTTTGCGTGGTGGTGGCGCTACTGGTCACGTTAGCTGTGGTCTGGGAGTATCACCGCCTCATGACGGTGATGCCGTCCAGCGTCATATCGGCGCTGTTCGCCTTTTGGGGCGGGGAGCTGCTGATCGTGGCGCTGCGGCAGGTCTTTGGCAGCGATGTACTTAAGAGGGACAAGCCCACGGACGCCGCGAACCCTCAGTCGCCTACGGCGACAGATCCCTTCCCGCAAAGCGGCGAAGATAATTCAAATCTTGATGAAATTTTTGGAGGGAACATATGAACATCACGGAAGTGCTGATCAAGGTTATCAACCGGCTCTTTACGGTCAAGAGCATCGTCACCGTCATTCTGACGGTGGTGTTCGCGGTGCTGGTGACGCGCCCCGGCGGCGACGTGCCGCCCATCTTCACCACCATTTTCACAAGCGTCATCTCGTTTTATTTCGGCATCCAGTCGGCGAAGAAGGAAGAGTAGACACGCCGCGATCAAAACGACGTCTTTCCGCGCCCTCCTTATAGGGAGGGCGCGGAAACAAAATCACCTCGGAGATAAGGGGAGTGAGGAACGTGCCCGGAAACATGCTTGACGTGGATACATCCTTCCCGGATATAAGGGGAAAGGATCAGGATCGTATAAATCAGGAGATGCTGGATCATCTCTATATGCTTCAGGAGCAGCTGAGATATACGCTGGCGAACTTGGGACAGGAAAATTTCAACGACGCTTCCTTTCGGGATATTCAGGAGATCATCCGAAAACCCGTATACGCGCGGATTGAGAACGACGAAGGGAAGCTTTTGGAGCTGTCCACCCAGGCGGAGGGGCTCATAGTCAGGGCAAAGGATCTGGAGGGAAACCTCTCAACGCTGTCTCAGACCGTCTACGGGATGAGGCTTGAGGTGTCCAACTCCGGGAGCAGATCCACTATTTCGCTCACCGCCAACGGGACGGAGATCAGCTCAGCGAACATCGTGATAACGGGATTTGTGACCTTCTCATCCCTGTCGGGCTCCGGCACCACCACCATAAACGGAGATAATATCGTGACGGGCACCATACGGGCCATAGACATTGAGGGCTGTAATTTTACAACGATCCTCAAAGCGGACGGCACGATCTCCGGACGGATGAATTTTTGCTATTTAAATGAAAACAATCTGGCGGGGGGAATGCGGCTGGATAACCAGGGCGCCGGAACCTCTTATGAGGGGAAATACAGACTGTATCTCTATACCGCTGAAACCGCGGGACAGGCATTCAATCTGAAAATAGAGAGCGCCGCGAGGCTTTCCATGGAGGCCGTGGGCTACATGTATATCAGCGGCGATTCCACCGTGGCGATCGAGTCCGCCAGGGATCTTCGGCTCGGCGGCGACGTGTATATAAACGGAGAGCCGCTTTCCGACGCGATCTCAGGCGCCATGAGCGAGACGATCTCCGCATTAAACGCCAGGATCTCGGCGCTGGAAAATTCAAATGGCTAATTATGCGCGAAGCGCAGGGGGGATCAACATATGAATCTTTTGGAGGCTGTTAACGCCTATATGGCGGTGAATACGCTTATGGAACGGGAGATGGACTTTGATTCGGCATATAAGCTGGCGGGGCTGAAGCGCGAGCTTGAGCCCCACGCGATGTTTTACGCCGGGGAGGAGAACAAGCTCGTACAAAAATACGCGAAAAAGAATGAGCGCGGAGAGCCGGTCTTTACAAAGCCGGGAGTCTTTGCCTTTGCCGACGGCGCCAAATCGGTTGAGTTTGAACGTGCGCGCGGCGAGCTGGGGGCCGTTGAGATCAGCGAGGAGATACACCGAATCTGCGTAAAACGCCCCGAGCGTATCACGCCCGCCGCCGTTGAGGCGCTTTATGATCTTGTGACTTTCGAGGAGGCGTAATTATGCGGGTGGATCTGCCGGATATGGTGACAGCTGACAGAATAACGAAGAGAGGGGTCACGGCTTTTGGGGGCTACAACCACAACCTCTACGCGGGGGACGGGGAGCTCTGGGACATGGAGAACCTGACAAGCGATCTGGCACCTCTGCTCTCGCCCAGGAAGCCCCGGCATCTTGTCCGTACCCTTTCCCGCCCAAACGGGATATTTGCCTCTGACGGCCTTTATTTTGTGGATGGGACGGACTTCTATGCCGGAGATGCGATAGCGGGGGCGGTGACGGATTCCCGCAAACAGTTCGCCGCTATGGGGGCGTATATCCTCATCATGCCGGACAAGGCGTATTACAACAGGCTCACCGGGGAATTTGGCCGCATCGAGGAGACGTGGACAGGGAGCGGGAAGCTCCAGGACGGCACGATCTACGGGGAGGAGGCAAAGGCCAACACGATCTTTTCCGAGGGGGCTGACTGGGGCTCGCGTTTTTCCGTGGGGGACGCGGTGACAATCTCCGGGTGCGGGGGGCACGCAGAGAACAACATCACCATAGTCATCCGGGAAATCGACGGGGACTTCCTGCGGTTTTATGAGAACAGCTTCACTATCGGCGAGAGCGGAGACCAGGAGGCGGCGCTCACCATATCCCGCACCATGCCGGATATGGATTTTGTGTTTTCCAATGAAAACCGGCTTTGGGGCTGCAAGGGGGATGAAATATACGCCTCCAAGCTGGGAGACCCCTTCAATTGGAATGTCTTTGACGGGATCAGCACGGACAGCTTCGCGGCGTCCGTGGGATCCGCCGGGGACTTCACGGCGGGGTGCTCCTACAAGGGCTACCCCTGTTTTTTCAAGGAAGAGAGCATTTACAAGGTCTACGGGGACAAACCCTCCAATTTCCAGGTGATGGGGTCGGCGTCTCTCGGCGTGGAGGAGGGGAGCGGGAGAAGCCCGGCCATCGCCGGGGAGACGCTTTTCTATTTGAGCCGGACGGGGATCGTAACATACTCAGGCGGCATGCCGGCGTCGATCCACGGCGCTTTCGGGCAGGATCGCTACCGAGAGGCGGTGGGCGGCTCGGACGGCGTTAAATACTACGTGAGCATGAAGGACGCCGCAGGCGTCTGGCAGTTGTTCGTCTATGACACCGGGAAGGGAATGTGGCACCGGGAGGACGCAAGAGAGATATTGGGCTTTGCCTGGGACGGCGAGCTCTATATGCTGGACGTGGAGGGCCGTATATGGCTCTGGGGTTCGGCGCGAACCGTGCCCGAGGGAGCGGAGGAGGAAAAGCCGCTGCGTTCCATGGCGGAGTTCGGGGACTTCACGGACGGGGATCCCAACGTCAAGGGGATCGGGAAAATCCAGCTGCGCATCTGGCTGGGCGCCGGGGCAAAGGTGAAGATCCTCATTCAATATGACTCTGACGGGGTATGGCGCGAGGTGAGGACGCTCAAGGCTACGGCGAAAAGGAGCTTCTATCTGCCTGTCATACCGAGGAGGGCCGATCACCTGAGGCTCCGATTGGAGGGTGAGGGGCAATGGCGGCTCTATTCGCTTGTCCGGGAAGCGTACTCCGGGAGCGAAATACATTTTCCGAGAAAGTAAGACGGGAAAAGAAAATAACAAACGTTTGGGAATTTGAAGAAAAGGAGAACAAATATGGCGGGAAAAAGCGTTTACTCATGGGAGGATTTTATTAAGGAGCTGGACGGCTCGGGATTCAGAGGACAATTTTCGGATGCTGATATGAAGCTGGCGCAGGCAAACCCCGACGTGGGTATGAGTCTGCTCAATTACAAAAGGCAGTATGCCGGCGCGGCGACAGATGAGGAGCGGAAGAAGTATAACGACGCCGCCAACGCCCTGCGATCCAGCTACGGAGGCTATACGGGCGGGGTGACAGGCGGAAACTACGCGAAGGATCCGCTGGCGCCCAGGGATTTCTCATACGATGAAGCGCCCACCTATCAAAGCCGCTATGACGGGAGGATCCAGGAGCTTTTGGACGCCTTGACAAACCGGGAGAATTTCAGCTACGACGCGGAGCGGGATCCCCTTTACGCCCAATACCGCAAGCAGTATCTCCGGGAGGGGAAAAGGGCCTCCGAGGACACCATGGGGCAGGCGGCGGCCATGAGCGGCGGACTGCCGACATCCTACGCCGCCACGGCGGCGGGTCAGGCCCAAAACTACTACAACGCG
The DNA here is from genome assembly GCA_947589225.1 of uncultured Oscillospiraceae bacterium. Lineage (GTDB taxonomy): Bacteria > Bacillota > Clostridia > Oscillospirales > Oscillospiraceae > RUG626. The sequence continues at coordinate 71,243 of CANQBC010000005.1, forward strand.
CAGCTGACGGACAAGATCCCGGAGCTGGAGCAGCTGGCCTATCAGAAGTACCTGGACGATTTTGACATGGACAGGACGAAGCTCTCAGCGGTACAAAGCGCGGAACAGTCAGACTATCAGAAATACCTTGATTCGCTTTCGCAGTACAATACCGACCGGGATTTTGCTTATGGGCAATTCTCCGATGAGCTTGCCCGTCAGAGGTACGATCGGGAGACGGAGTATTCAAGGGGACAGGACGCCAGGGCCAACGCCCTTGAGGACGCGCTTCTCGGAGCCCAGTACGGGGACTATTCAAAGCTTCGTCAGCTGGGGTACGACACGACCGGGTATCAGGCCAATGAAGAGAGGCAGAGGGCGCTGGAGGAGGCCCAACTCCGGGCGCAGTACGGGGACTTCTCCGGACTCCGGGATCTGGGGGTGGACACCTCGGCGTATGAGGCCAAGCTTGCCGCGGCAAACGCGCCGAGGACGGTTTACAGGAGCTCACCGAGCGGCGGGGACGAGGCCGAGGAGGAGAGCGAGCCGCCCCTTGGGACAAACGGCTGGTTTGATTATATCATCGCCGCGTCAGGAGAGACCGGGCAGAGCGCGGAGGATTTCCTGCGCTCCCACAAAAGTGAGCTGGGGCTTACGGAGAGCAATATCAAAACGTATGCCGAGAGGATTGAGGCATACAGGACGGAGTCGGAGAGCGCTCAGAAGAGGGATCAAGCCGCGTCCTTTGACGTACCGGGCGGGAACTCGGGCCCGAAGCCTGAGACGGGAAAGAACCTTTCATACGACGATATTCTCACCGAGGCTTACAACATCAAGTACAGGACGGGCAGCTCAGGCGCGGTCAGGGCATATCTGAATCACTTTGACGAAAGCCAGCTGAGCGATGAGGATCTGAGGCAGATCTTGAATATTCTCGGAGTTACCAACAAATAAAGACGGGGGGCTAAATTATGGGAAGGTGTGAAGATCTTCTTAAAAAAATGGGACAGGGGAACGGCGGATCGGAGCAGAACAAGGCTCCGACCGCACCTGCATCAAGCGTAAACGTAAGCGGGGGTACCTCCGGAAGCTACGGGAGGGTAGAGCGGATCCTTGAGAGTATGCCAAAGCCCTATGTCTCCTACGCGGATTTCGGGCAGCAGCTCCTTGACCGGGTAAACGTGACGGGGGAGCGGGCGAAAAAGCTTGTAAAGCTCCTCGACAACGCGCCGGCGGCCATCGCGTTGCGGGACCAAACGCTCAGGAGAACCGAGGCCGAAGCCGACAGCATCTTCAAATCGGGAGCCTGGAAAACAAACCCCCTTGTCTCCGATATGCTCATGGAGGTCTACAACCGGCGCTCCTTCAGCATTGCAAAAGTGGAGCAGATGAAGGCCGCGTATGGGAAGCTTCAGGAGGACGCAAACAGGGCTGTCCAGGAGAACAGGGCGGCAATAGAGGACTACAACGGCTTTTACGGGCTTACGCAGGACAACCCGACGGCGGATCAGTTCCGGGTGGGGTCAGGCGCGGCCTGGGACACCTGGCGCGGCTCCGTTAGAAAGGCGGAGGACATCAAGCCGGAGCTTGCAAAAGCGCAGCAGATGGCCGAGACGGCCCGTAAGCTCGCCCAGGCGGCCCAGAGCGACGTTATGTCGGCTGAGGGCATGGTGACGGCCCACGGCGAAAACAGCGGCCTTGAAGAGCGCCGGAGTGCCTACAGCAGGACGCAGGAAGCGGCGGAGGAAGCGGAGAAGAAGGTCAAGCTGCTTCAGGAGGAGCTTGACTATTCCAAGTATCTTGAGTGGGAGGATCTGCGGGGGAATCAGGACTTTGCGGAGAAGAGCGGATATGTACCCACCGGGGAGGTGGAGACATACACTCTCCCGGCGGCTGTGTCTGACAGCGGCTTTGTGACATCCCAAAGAACCGGCTACAAGAAAAACGGGGTAGATCTCAACTATGAGTACATCAACGGCAACCGGGCGGCGGCTTCGGTGATGCAAAGCCGGGAAAGTGAGCCGGGGGAATATCTCTTCGGAGACGGTGATTATCTGCGGTACATGACAGAGGACGAGAAGAGCCTTTACAACTACGTACATGCGACCCAGGGGAAGGAGCGGGCCGACGAGTATTTGGAATACCTGAAAATAACGCTAACGGCCAGACAGCGCGAGGCATATGAGACTGATCGCCGGGAGTACGCCAGCGCTCACCCGGTTATGGCGTCCGTGGAGACGGTAGCTACGGCGCCGGCGCGTGGAATCTCGTATATAGGACAGGGCATTAATTATCTGAGGGACGGGAAGATCGATCAAAACGCGGCCTACAACCGATTCTCTTACGGCAATTCCGCCATTCGGGATGAGGTGGCAAAAAAGATAGAGGAGAGCGGGAAATGGGGGAAGGCCGGATCCTTCCTCTATCAGACGGGCATGAGCATGGGGGACTTTCTCATGACCGCCGCCGTTTCCGGCGGAAACGAGGCGCTGTCTCTCGCCATCATGGGGAGCGGCGCGGCGGCGGATTCGGTGATCGAGGCCAAGGACAGGGGGCTTTCCGACGGACAGGCGTTCGCGCTGGGAACCATCGCCGGCGCGGCGGAGATCCTGACGGAGAGGGTGAGCCTTGAGACGCTGTTGGACAAGACCTCCATGGGCCGCAGCGCCGTGGGGTATTTCCTGAAAAACATACTCGCCGAAGGCAGCGAAGAGGCGGCCAGCGACATCATCAACTGGACGGCGGACGTGCTCATCGCTCAGGACAAGAGCCAATGGAGACAGGCCATAGAAGGCTATAAGGCCCAGGGCATGAGCGAGAACGCCGCATTTATCGAGGCGATGAAGGACAAGGCCGCAGAGATCGGGCTTGACGCGCTGGGCGGCGCTCTGTCCGGCGGTGTGATGGCCGCACCGGGCACGGTGGGCGCCGCGATAAACAACAACAGGGCGGGAAGCTCCGTTAACTGGTGGGACGAGACAACCGTTCGCGGGCTTATCGACGAGGCGAGAAATCTGGGGGACAGCCCCGCCTATAAGGCGGCGGACGCGCTGGAGAAGAAAATCAACGCCGGACGGAAGATCTCCCGCGCCGACGTGGGAGGGCTTATCAACCTGACACAGCAGGCCAGGGCGGAGAAAACCGGGCGCGCGGCGGATGGGGATACCGACGCCGGCACTCCGAGGGAAACGGGGGAGGAAAAGGCCCCTGTCCTCCAGAAGAAAGGCCCGGAAGAGACTGAACAGGGAGCAGGTACCCAAAAACCGGCCTATGAATCCAGCGCTTCGAAGAGCTCCTCGGAGGAAGGAGGAATCCCGGCCGTGCTCAGGAAAGCTTTTGAGGAGGCGGGAATAAGCGTAAGCGACCTGGCGGAGAATGACGTGCAGGAGGAGATGACGCTTGCCGAGAGACGCTTTGAGCTTGAAAGGCGGGAGCGGGCCGTGAAAGAGCGAATCACTCGGTTTATGCAGGCGCAGAGCCGCGGAGAGGACACCGGCGGCCTCCGGACAGAGCTTATGGAGGAGGCGGACGCCATCGAGCGGGAGCGCCGGAACATTGAACAGGCGGAGGCCGCAGAACAGAGGAGGGCCGAGGATGAGGCTTTCCGCGCCCAGCGAACCGAGCTGACCGTGGCTCCGACGGGAACACAGATCGAGGAGCGCCGGGAGCGGGTGGCCAACCTCCGGGAGCTGGAGAGGTCTGGCCGTGAGAGCGGCGCCACGGAGGAGCAGATTGAGAGCGCCCGGAGGATCTCCGACGCCACCGGGCGGCGGGTTGTCTTTGTGAACGAGGGAAGCGCCAAGCGCGGGGCCTATAAGAGCGGCACCATATATGTCAACGCGGCATACGGGGACGAAATGGGGCAGATCGTTGCTCACGAGCTGACTCATTCCATTGAGGATTCCGAGGATTACCGGGCGTTCTCCTCCCTTGTCCAGCGCCGGATCATGGAGACCGGCGGAGATCTTGACGAAATGCTCCGGGAGGTTCGGGAGCGCTACGCCGCCGCCGGGGTGGAGCTGGACAGCAAGCGCGGGGACGACATGAAGGAAGTGGTGGCGGAGTTTGTGGAGCGGGAGCTTCTGACAAACGAGGAGAGCATCACAAGCCTTGTCCGGGAAAACCGCTCCCTGGGGCGGAGGATCCTTGACCTTCTCAACAAGCTTCTGGCCAAGCTGGGCGTCAGATCCTCAAAGGAAAAGGACTTTCTGAGATCGGCAAGGGATCTCTATGCCCGCGCGCTGGTGGAGACGCGCAGTGAGACGGCTGGCCGGGCGGCGCAGCAAGCGGCGCTGGAAGAGGCCCTGCGGGCGCTGGCCGCCGGGGAGATCACCGACGAGGAGTTTGACAGGATCTTCGACGCGCTGGGAATCGAGACGGTGGAGGAAGAAGGCAAAATGAAGCATTCCGTTGCCGCGGCTGACCGCCGGGAGCGGGCCGGGGCACTCCGGCAGATGCTCAATTCCGGGGCGTCGGCACAGGACATCAGGCGGTATGTGAACGGGCTTGCGGACAAGGGAGCACAGCAAAACCCCGCCGGCACAAGGACCGGCGGGGCCAGACAGATCATCGACGCCGCCCACCGCGCCAACATGAGCGTGGACGAATACCTCCGGCAGAACTGGGACGAATACGAGGTGGACGGCCAGCTGAGCGCGGAGGCCCGGAGGGCGCTGGAGCTGGAGGGGGGAAGGCAGTATTCCGTAAAGAGAGACACGCAAAACAGGCCGTTTGTGGAAATCGACAGGGACATTCTGGCGGGGGTGCCGGAATCGGAGCGAATCAAGACAGTAAAGAATAATTTGAGCCAAAGATTTCCGAACGGCGTTCCAGTAAGAAAAGACGTTATCAAGGTCAACAGTAAGACAAGGGGAGAGATAACGGAGTCAAAGTATTCACAATGGCTTAGAGACAATGCCCCGGATGTATATGCGGATAAGTTCAGAGCAACCGACAATCTGGATGAAATTGTTTTGGCTGCGCAAAACTGGAAAGGCGAAGGGCTTAAACACCCCAGGACGGATAGCATAATAGAGTTTGCCAGAGGCGATGTGCGCCTCAAAGTAGGCGCAAATGATTATGAGGCGGATGTTGTAGTCGCAACAACAAAGAGCGGAGAAATGGTGCTGTATGACATAGTATCCATGAAACCGACTCAGATTGCAGAAAAGAACATCTCTCCGACAGCAGCTACAACTGACAATAATGTCAGTCTACGCCACAGAACGCCGGAGAGACGTTCTGATGGTAATGTACCACAGAAGAGCGGGAATGTCAAGACCCAGTTTTCTATCGCCGCGCCGGTGGAGAGGACAGATACGCTGATAGCTGTCCACAACATGGACGAGGAGAAGCTGCGGAGGACTTTGACGCTGGGGGCGTGGCCGTCGCCGTCCATTGCCGTGGTGGAGGCTGAGCAGGGACACGACATGTACGGGGACTACTCCGCCGTGTTCCCCAGGAGCACCGTGGACCCGGAGGCGGACAGCCGGAACCGGGTGTACGGTTCCGACGCCTGGACGCCGACGCATGACAACGCCCGGGTGGACTATGAGGTCAACTACGACAGGCTCCGCCAGATCGAGAACAGGATCCATGAGCTGAGCCGGAACGTGGCCGGGGGGATCTTCGCCAATGGGAGCGTCCTCAGAGCCGCCGGCATCGAGAACGAGACGACGGACGACCTGAACGCGGTGGCGCGGAAGCTCGCCGGTAAGGATGCGGTGAAGGCCGCGTATCTGGCGGATCGGGGAACCACGTTGGAGCCGGAGTATAAGACGAAGGAGTACGACAGAGCCGGAAACAAGTTCCTTCAGGATGTCATCAACACCTTGGGCGAACAGAGGCTGGCCGCCGCCGTGGTGAGCCTGGAGACCACTGGGAGGTTGGACGACAGCACAGCGAAGGAGCTGCGGGGCCTTTACCGGAATATGCAGCTGGAACGCATGACAGAGGGCCACGGGAAAACAAAGACGGTTGAGGCTATCAGAGAGCGGGCGGAGATGTTCGCCAACAGGCTTGCTGAAAACCGGCTGGAGGACTTTGTGCGCAACGCCTGGCAGATGTACCAAGAGGGCGGTGGGACGACCGAAGAGATCGACCGGATGGCCACACGGGACAAGCTGGTGGAGGCCGCGCCGGACAGGGACGTCGAGGCATGGGTGCTGGAGCAGATCGAGGGGCTTCTGGGGGAGCCGGGGATCTACAACGGCGAGGACTATTACGACAGCAAGGGCAACAGAAAGAGCTTCTCGCGGCTCCATTGGCCGGTGTCGGCGGAGAATATCGTCCGGGCCATGAACAATGCTGAGGAGCGGGGCGCAAACATGATGGGATACGGTGGGGCCGAGGGACTTTTGGCGACGGCCACGCCGGAATACCGGAATGTGGAGGAGATGCACGCGGACGAGGGGAGGCTCAGGCAAGTTCCAGAGGAGGAGTACAAGCAGCGGATGGAGGCGTTGGACCGGGAGCTGGAGGACGTCATCCGCGACATCATGCGCAGTACGGCCCACCACTCGGTCAACACCTACGAGGAGCAGAGCATCCTATCCTATACCATCAGCCAGGCGGCCGGCACCGACAGAAGCCGAAACGCTATCAGAAGGGCCTTCGCCACGGAGGGATACACGATCACGCCGGCACAGGCCCAGGCCGTGGCGGAGCTTCTGAAGCACGCCTTGCAGATGCCCACGGGGTACTTCGAGGCGAAGCCGCAGCGGGTGGTCAGCTTCGACGAGGCTGTGGCGGTGGCGGCACCGGACAACGCGCCGGAGGACTTGCTGTCGCAAATGCGTGGCGCCGGGATGAACGTTGTGACCTACAAGACCGGAGACCGGCAGAGCCGCATCGACGTGCTCAACTCATTGGACGGGGCAAGGTTCTCTATCGCCCAGGAGGAGACGCAGGAAGAGACACGGGGGGACGTTCGGGAGACCATTCCGGCCAAGGCGCGGGCGGAGCTGGAGAGGGCGGAGCGGGACCTTGTAAACAAGGCGGGGACGCTTCTGAATGTGCCGCAGCTTGCCCAGAGAAAATATCTCGCCGACATCGCCGCGGAGATCAGCCGGGAGTTTTTGACAAGCGGGAAGATCTCCGAGGAGACGACCGACAGGCTCTTTGAAACGGCATACAGCAAGGGCGTTCAGGTGGATCGTGAGTTCTATGACCATTACAAGGAGCTGAAGAAAAGGCTTAAGGAAAGCCCCGTTTTCATCAGCGAAAAGGATCGGGCGAATGTGCTGGGATTTGACAACTTTGCCTCCTTCCGCAGAGCCGCCTTTGGGACACTGCGCATTGTAAATGACGGGGGTACGCCTGTAGATATGGCATATGAAGAGCTTTCGGGCGAATACCCTGAGCTGTTTCCGGAGGACATCACCGATCCGGGCGCGCAAATTTTGAGAATGTATGAGGTGGGAAACAGCATCAGAATCAGCGAAAAGTCGTTGGATGAAGCCTATGGAAAGGACGCCGGGGACTTTCGAAAATGGGCGAAGAATGATTTTAACTCCGCCGTTGGGGATATGCTCGCCAGGCTGCGAACCGTGAAGAGGTACGCCGAGGACCGGGCCGCCAGCGGAAAGACGGAGGGGGCGGCGCTGACGCTGGAGGAGGTAAAGGCGCTCTATCCCAAGGCCAGGGACGCCAGGAAAGCCTATGAGAAGGTAAACGCCAAAAATCTGCTCACCGCAGAGGACCAGCGCCAGGTGGGGCGGCTCATGCGGGGGGACATCGAGCTTTCGGACCTGAAGCCGGAGCGGGATAACGTGCGGGGCATCACCGAGGTTTACCGCGCCAAGGAGGAATATGAGCAATACGCAAGGCAGATCCGGGAGTGGAACAACGCCCGGAAGGAGAGCCTGCGGCAGGAAGCGGACGAATATCTGAAAACGGCCAACGGCTGGAAGGACAAGAAAGGGTGGCAATATTCCCGTGAAACCATGGAACGGAACGTCCGGGACATCGTGCCGGACGCAAAGCTGGCGAATCGGATCGTTAAAGCCTATTTCACGCCGATCCATGAGGCGGCGGCCAAGTCTACGAAGCTCAAAAACCGTATGCGCGAGCGAGTACGGGCGCTGAATCTCAGCCGGAAGGCCGCGGAGGGGAACACCGTCAGCGAAGCCCACGCGGTGCAGCTGCTTGGTGAGGCGATGGACAACATCGACTATCTCACCCACGCCAGAACCGTGAAACAGAGGGACGGAAAAAGCCTCTCCGACTGGCGGGGCGTGGTGCAGAACCTGTACGCCTCAAATCCCAATATGGATTGGGACAAGATCAAGGGGGCGGTGGATGAGTTCAGGAAGATCTATAACGAGCTGTTTGAGATGATGAACGACTCCCGCGTCCGCAACGGCTATGAGCCGGTGGCGTACAGACGGGGCTATTTCCCACACTTCCAGCCGGGGGAGGGGGACGGCATAATCTCCCTGTTCGGCAAGGCCCTGGGGATCTCCACCGAGGTCACGGCCCTGCCGACGACCATCAACGGCTTGACGCACACGTTCAGGCCGGGGATCCAGTGGTTTGGGAACGCCCTGGAGCGGACGGGGTTTAACACCGCCTATGACGCGGTGGAGGGCTTTGACAAATACATCGAGGGCGTGGCCGACGTCATCTATCAGACCGAGAACATTCAGAAGCTCCGGGCGCTGGCGTCACAGACGCGATACAGGACAAGCGATGAGGGGCTGAGAGAACAGGTTGACGAGATCCGGGCGGACACCACGCTCCAGGAGCAGGACAAGGAGAACCGCATCAAGGCCCTCTACGAGAGCGGACGCTACACCCTCAGCAATTTCGTAGTGGAGCTGGAGGAGTACACGAATCTCCTCGCAAACAAAAAAAGCCGCGCCGACCGCAACATGGAGCAGGCGCTGGGGCGGAATATGTATAACCTGGTCAAGACGCTGGAGGGGCGCGTGGCGGCAAACATGGTGGGCATCAATATGGGGTCGTGGCTCACCAACTTCATACCGCTCACACAGGGATGGTCGATGCTGAGCAGCCGCGATCTCCTGAAGGGGATGGGGGCCACGCTGAAAGCGTATAAAATTGACGACGGCATAGTGGATATGAGCACCTTCCTCACGAACCGGCGCGGCTCTGATCCGTTGGTGAGGACGTGGCATCAAAAGGCGTCCGCCACGACGTCAAAGCCCATGGAGTGGATCGACAACTTCACGGCGGATTCCCTGGTGCGGGCGCGGTATCAGCAAAACCTGAACCGGGGGATGAGCGAGGCGGCGGCTATGGAGGAGGCGGACAGCTGGGTCGCCGGCGTCATGGCCGACAGAAGCAAAGGCGGCACCCCGACGCTTTTTAACCGCTCCAACCCGCTTACAAAGCTTTTCACACAATTCCAGCTGGAGGTCAACAACCAGCTCAGCTTCGTCTGCAAGGATATGCCCTGGGGCCTCAAAAATAAGGGGCTGGGGGCGCTGGCGCTGGCACTCTTCAAGTTTGCGCTGGGTGCGTGGCTCTATGATGAGGTGTATGAGTACTTCATCGGCCGGCGGCCGGCGTTGGATCCCATCGGATTGCTCAACGACACCGTAGGGGATTTGACGGGGTATGAGTTGCCTAATCTTATCAGCCTCGGAGCGGGCGCTGTCACAGGGAACATGCCGTCCTTCAAGACCGGAAAGGCCGGAATCGGAAAGGCCGGGGCTAACCTTGCGGAGAGCGTCGCGGAGGAGATGCCGTTTGTGGGCGGCCTTCTGGGCGGCGGACGGCTCCCGGTCAGCAGCGCGCTGCCGAATATCCAGAACCTTTGGGGGGCGGCCACAAACTCCGGGCAGAGCGGGAGAAAGCGGTGGAATACGGCCGTCAAGGAGATCGGCAAGCCGCTGACATATCTGCTCCTGCCCTTTGGCGGAGGACAGATGAAGAAAATCCTTGAAGGGGTAAGCGCTGTTGTAAAAGGCGGAAGCTACACCGTGGACAGCAAGGGGCGGGACATCATGCAATACCCGATCTACAACGATTCCGCTCTGGGTACCGCCGGGAACGTCCTTCGGGCGTCGCTCTTCGGGAAGTCCTCGTTTCCGGGGGCACAGCGCTGGGTGGACAGCGAATTTAAAAATTACAGCGCAAAGGCAACAGGAGCTTACCAGGGCTTGACAAAGGCGGGGATCCGGGGGCTGGACGCGGACGACCTGATCATTGCCCTCACAGGAGCCGAGAAAACGGAAGATAAATCCGAAAAGGAGGTGCAAATCGAACTTTTAAGAAAATCGACGATCCCGGAGGATATCAAGCTCATACCCTACTATGCGCTCATGGCAAGCGACAGTGAGATTAAGCTCATTGACGAGCTGGCCGGAAACGGCGTGGCGGGGGAGCTGCTGGACATGCTTTTGAACTATGACGAGGCCGGAGCATTGAAGGAGGGCAAGTCGGACGCGCAGCGCAAGGCCGTGTTCGACTCGAAGCTCACGGACAACGAAAAAATCAAAGCCATAGGTATCCTTGAAAGCTCGACCAGTTACACCTCCTTTAAAATGTCGACCGCGCAGAAGTACGGAATCTCCATGAAGGACTACTACGCCGGAATTTACGGAGCGGTGGACATCAACGGGGACGGGAAGGTCACGCAGGAGGACAAGATTTCGGCCATTGACAGGCTTAATCTGTCGAGCGAGAAGAAAGCCGTCCTCTACCAGCTGGCGGATTCAGGATGGAAACCGAAAAACAATCCCTTTGATCCAGACGTGGGCCAGAAGGTGTATGACACCGTACAGGCGGAGAAAAAACGCCGTGAGGAGGGGGAGACGGAGCCGGAAGAGGAGAAAACGTCCGGGGCAAGATGGGAGCATGGGCGGCTGGTGCTGCCGAAGGTTGGAGAGAGCAGGGTGCTGCCGAGAAGCAAATAGGAGAGAGGATAATAGTCTGACGAGGTAAGGGCCACCATATTGACTTATAATAAATTTTGCCAGTGCGGGGTTGGTGTTTCTGATCTTTACGGGGTATTGCAGACTTTTGGTGTAAGAGAACATACTATTTACCCATCCTTTCGCAGTACTCCCAAGGCCACGGGCCGTCGAGCCAGCTATATCTGTCGCAGTCCTCAAGCTGTTCAAATTTCAGGGGACCGAATAGCTTGACATAGCGGGCCATGCCCTCCCGTTTGAGAGCAAGTGTGTCGCGGAGGGCCTTGAATGCCTCCTTGTCGTCCGGGTGAGTATCAAGGTAGAGCTGGAGCTCCTTGGCCATGAAGGCCAGGGCCATCAGTTCCCCCAGGGGCGTGCCGGCGTAGGGGTTTGACTTGTTGACCATATTCATAAAGGGCAGGTCAAGGCCGGGGAAGAGGGTCCCGCGCGTAAGTGCCTCCTGAGGCGCGTACATGGGCGGGTTTTCGCTCTGGGGCGGCACCCAGGAAGTGGCGAGGGGCGCGCACATGGGCAGCATTCCGCACTTATACCCGCAATCAGAGCCCATTTCGGGCTTCATATTTTCCAATGCTGTATCCTCCATTGATAGTGTGGACGTAAGTCCATGACATTCTATGCAAAATGGAGGTGGGGTGACAGCGGGCGGGGAACCGCCCTGGCAGGCTGGAGCTGTGAAAAAACCCGGAAGGCGTTTATCCTTCCGGGCTTTTTCATGTCGTGTCGGCTGTGTTATTTTGTCAGCAATATGACAATAAGGTACCCCATGGCGGCGCAGAAGCCCAGACCGAAGAGGAGGAGGGAGAAGGAAACGCTGCCGGAGATGCGTTGAAGTGTGTAGCTGCGGCGGACGTGAGGGGTGTATTCTCCGGGGGCATAGTCGTCATCATTGCGCGGAGGGATCGGCTTGCGGTGAAGAAGCGTGTGATCCAGAACGGCCACGAACCAATCGGTCAGGTTGTCAAGGACGCGGCAAATCAGCGCGCCAAGGAAGGGAAGCAGTTTTTCGACAATTGGCCGGTAAAGAAGCGTCTCAAGGTCGAGCCGGGACGGCCAAAGGTTTACATAAACTTTTGTTCCGCTCTCGTCTTTGCGCATCAGGACGGTGCGGATAATGAGTAAATACACCGCCGCGCCGATGGTCAAGGAGATAGCGGCGCCCTTGAGATTTGTAAGTGAAAACCACGCAATGGCGGCTTCGGGGGATCCACCGTTCATAAAGCCCCGCATGAGCTGCGCCATGCCTCCCATGATGGGGGTGGGGAGCATGCCCATTATCGGAAGGGCCAGGGCCGGGAGGGTGATGGAGAGGGTGGACTGCCAATTCATATACCGCTTTCCGTGTTCCTCAAAGGGCTTGACGGGTTTTTCCACAAAAACAGCCACGTATATCTTCGTCATATACGCCGCAGTCAGTCCGCCGGAGATGAGGAAAAACCACTCAACGGCATGATAGATGCCGGTTGAAGCGCCGGTTTGCGCGGCAAGCTCGATATACTCGACGATGGATTCGTGGAGCAGAGTCTTACTGACGTAACCGTTCCACAGGGGCATGCCGATGATTCCGAGTACTCCCATCAAAAAGCAAAAATTGAGAACCGGTTTGTTTCTCCCCCAGCCGCGGACGGAGTTGAGGTCGAGCTTGTGGAGGTTCATATACACCACTCCGGCGCACATAAAGAGTACCAATTTAATCGCGGAGTGGTTGACCATGTGGAGAGCGGTACCCCATACGGCGAGGGCATTATGCTGGCCGAGCAGTCCCTGCATACCCACACCCACCAAAATAAAGCCGATTTGGGACATGGAGGAGCAGGCCAGGGTGCGCTTGAGATCGATTGAGAATACGGCGAGAACCGCGCCAAAAACCATTGTTATCACGCCAAGGGTCAAAATCACGCCACCCCAAATGCTGTCGTGGAGGAAAACACGGGCAGAAAGAACCAGGATCCCGAATATACCAGCCTTTGTGAGTATACCAGAGAGCAGCGCCGAAGCCGGGGCAGGGGCAACCGGGTGAGCTTTTGGAAGCCAGATGTGCAGGGGGTACATGCCTGCCTTGGCGCCGAAACCAAAGAGAATGAGGGCGCCGGGCAAGTACAGAGCGGAGGGGTCGGAGAGAGTTTCCACAGCGGTGTGAAGCTCGTCAAAATTGAGTGTCCCCAAGCGGTTTTCAAGGAGAAACAGCCCCATCAGCATGACCATGCCACCGATGACCGCCACGGCGATATAGGTCTCGCCGGCCTTCATGGCTCCCGGTTTTTCGTCCTGCACCACCATCACATAGGAGGTAAAGGACATTATTTCAAAAAAGATGAAAGTGGTGAAAAAGTCATTGGACAGGAGCACGCCCACAGTGGCGCCGCAGGTAAGCAGGGTGAAGAAATAGTATCGGTTGCGATTCCTGTAATGCGCCAGGTACTCCCGGGAGAAGATCGTAGTCGACATCCACATGAGTGCGGCGATAAGCGCGTATATGGCGCGGAAGCCGTCCAGCTTCAAATAGATACCGCGGGCGATGATGCCGGGGACGGCAAGCTCAAGTTCCATGCCGGAGAGTACCATCATGAGAAGAAAGACGCAGACGGCAAACTCGGAGATCCCCACGACGCCAGCGAAGCTGTCCCGCTCCTTTTTGCTTCGGCGGCCCACAAGGTAGACAGGGAACGCAAAAAGTATGGGAAGAAGGACGGGTACGAGAAGAATATAATCATTCATTTTCCGTACCTCCCTTATAATGCGCCCGCGGAAATGCGGGCAAGAAGTTCAAGAAGCCCCTTGGAGCCTATACCGAAAAGCAGCATGGCGGCCAAAAGAACAATGAGGGGGAGCTTCATGTACCAGTTGGGGTCGCACGCCTGCTCAAGACCGTGCTCACCCTGGCAGGCGGGAGGGAAGAATGCGTTGATCACAGGGGTGAACAGGTATGCCGCGGTGAGAATGGCTGATATAAGGAGCGCCGCCACGCCGAGTATGGGGATCAGTCCGCCCTCGGCCAAAGCAGCGGTGGCCAGGTTCCATTTGCTTAAGAAACCGGGGAGCGGGGGAACGCCCACAAGGGCGGCGGAGGCCGCGGTGAAGGCTGTAAAAGTCATGGGCATATACCGCCCAAGACCGGTGAGCTCCGGGACAAACTCACGGTGTGTCTTGTACATGATGGCGCCGGCGCAGAAAAAGAGGGTTATTTTCATCACACCGTGGAAAAGCATATGGGACAGCGCGCCTGTCAGTCCCGCCGGAGTCATCAGGGTAACGCCGAAAAGGATATAGCTTAAATTGCTCACCGTGGAGTAGGCCAAACGCCGCTTCAGATGCTGTTCGCGCAAAGCCATTGCCGAGCCGAATACGATCGTAAAGGCGGCGAAGGCCATGGCCGCGTACTGGGCCCAGGTTCCGTAAAGCAGGGCAGTTCCAAAGCAGTAAAAGGTCACACGCATGACGGCAAAGGCGCCGGCCTTGACCACCGCCACGGCGTGGAGAAGGGCCGTAACGGGGGTGGGCGCCACGCCGGCGGACGGGAGCCAAGAGTGGAAGGGGAAAACCGCCGCCTTAACGCCGAAGCCGAAAAACGTGAGAAGATAGGCCGCCAGAACAAGGGTATGCCGGGGCGTGTCAGGGCTTACAAAGCCGCCGTAGGTGAAGGCGAGCGAATTATCGCCATAGGCGTATAGCACCATGATCCCGAGGAACGCGCAGGCCGCGCCGCCGATGGAGTAGCCCAGATATTTCATACCGGCTCTGATGGAACGCTTATCGCCGGAGTGCATGACAAGGGGCAGCGTCACGAGGGTCAGAAGCTCGTAAAACAGATAAAGGGTGATGAGATTCGCGCTCTGGGCAATGCCAAGTGTGACGCCGTAGGTCATGGTATAGAAGGTAAAAAACCGGTCGTCGCCGCCCTCGTGCTTGATGTATTCAAAGGCGTAGAGGGAAGAAAGGGGCCAGAGGAACGCCACAAGCCCTGAGAATACGCCTGCAAGGCCGTCCATTCGGAATGTGATGCCCAAATCTCCTGTTAGCCTGAAAAGACGCACGGAGCCATCCGGGCGGTTCAAGAGCAGGGTAAGAACCATGGCGGAGGTCAGCAGGACGGCGGTCTCCACATAGATCTCCCGGTAGATGCGTTTTTTGAATTTTAATAGAGGGATCAGAGCACCGGAGAGAATAGGGAGGAGGACGGCAATACACATGAGAGTTTTCATATCGCGCCTCCTTTCAGGTGATGGTTCCGGCGATGGCCGAGACTAAATCCGTAATCATATTTGGAAAAAAACCGGTGAGGAATGTAACCGCGGTCAGAAGAATAAGCGGTAATATTATCCACAGCGTGGGCTCGCGTTTTTGTATCGCGGCGTAGTCGAAATCCGCGCCGGGGAAGAAGGCTGCAATCGTGATCGAAAATAGATACCAGGCGGTGAGAAGCGCGCTGACAAGAAGTATTACGGGACCCAGCCACGAAAAAACGGGGATGTCCGTCTCAAGCGCGCCCTGGGCCAGATACCACTTGCTCACAAAGCCGCCCAGGGGTGGGATGCCCACAAGCCCCAGGGAGCAGAGGGTAAAACACCACATTGTGACGGGCATTTCCTTGCCAATGCCGCGAAGCTCACGTACGTCTTTTTTGCCGGTTTGCAGGATGACCGCGCCGGCGGTGAAGAAGAGGGCGTTTTTGATGGCGGAGTGGACGACAACGTGAAGAATGGCCCCGGTAAAGGCGGTGGGCTCCAGGAGCGCCAGACCGAAGAGGATGTAGGAAACCTGACTGACGGTAGAGTATGCAAGGCGTTTTTTTAATTGTTTTTCCTTACAGGCCAGCATGGAGCCCAGAAATACGGTGATCAGCGTCAAAGAGAGCCACACGTACTGCACCCACGTCCCGCGAATCAGATCCGGGCCAAACTGGTAGTAAACCACGCGGATGACGCTGAGAACTCCAGCCTTTGTGATAACGCCGGACAGCAGCGCGGACGCGCCCGCCGGTGCCTCGGGGTGGGCGGCCGGAAGCCAGGAATGAAGCGGGAACATACCGGCCTTGGCGCCGAAGCCGAGGATGGTAAGAAGGACAGCAACGAGAAGGAAAGTCTCGTGGCCCGCCGCCTTTGCGGCGTCAATCACTCCGCCGGGAGTGAACGTAGTCGTCGTGCCATACGTGTGGACGGTGAAGAAGCCCAGAAGGCCCAGGCACGCGCCAAAAACGGAGTAAAAGAGATACTTCATGCCGCCGCGCCTGGCCGCCTCCGTCTGGGAATGGAGGGCAAGGGGGACGGACATGAGGGTCATCATTTCAAAGCCCAGGTAGAGCGTCAGGTAGTTGCCGGCGAAGCACAGAAACATCAGGGAGCCTTCGGAGAGAAGAAGGAAAGCGTAATAGCGTCCCTGATTCTCCTCGCGCGCCATGTACTCCTGGGAGAAAAGGCCGGACATGAGCCACATGAAGGCCACAAGGAGCGAAAAGATTTTGCCGAGGCCATCAAGAGTCAAGGTAATGTCAAGGTTAGGGGCTATGGAGACGATCTCCAGGCTGTCGCTGTCCATGACGGCGCAGTAAACAGCGAAAACAAGCTCCAGCGCCAGCACCGCCACTGTAAAGATACGGCGAGACGCCTGATTTTTTAATGGCTTGGCGTTTAAAATCAGCGCGGCGGCAAAGGGAAAAAGGACTGGAATGAGAAGAAGGTATTTTATATTCATATCCACGCCACCTCACATTCCGAAAAGCTCAAGGCCGCGTCGGACGGCACCGACCACATATTCGGAGAAAGCTCCAAAGCCGATGTTCAGCGCGATGAAAACGACGGTGGCAACGGCGTAGTCCACCCTGTAACGCACACGGAGGCCCTTATACTCGTCCTGTTCGCGCTTGGAAAACAGATTAAAGATGATCGGGACATAGTAAAGGGCGTTCAGCAGCGTGCTGACGGCGATGGCTATGATGGCAATGGTCATTGTGACGTTGCCCGATTCCAGTGCGCCCTGGGTTAGCTCAAGCTTTGTTACAAAGCCGGCAAAGAAGGGAATACCGATCATGGAGAGCGCCCCAACGGTGAAAGCTATGCCTCCAAGTGGATCGCGCCTTCCCGCGCCGGTGATGGCGGACATGGATTTTTGTCCGCCGGATACGTCCATAAAACCCCCGGCCGCTATAAAAAGCATCGGCTTTGTAATGGCGTGGGCAAGTATCTGCACACAGGCGGCGATCATACCAAGCCGGGAGTGAAGGCCAATGCCCACGTAGATGTAACCCACCTGGGCCACGGATGAGTAGGCCAGCATGCGTTTCAAGTCCCGCTCACGGAGCGCTCCGACGGAACCAAAGATCATGGCGAGGATACCGAAGAGGAAGAGAAACTGGCTGACCTGCTTGGCAACGATCACCTCAAGGCCGAGAACGCGGTAAAATATCTTTATGAGAACAATGATATACCCCTTCAGCACAAGGCCGGAAAGAATGGCGCTGGAGGACGCCGTGGCGCTGCCGTGGGCGTCGGGCAGCCATGAGTGGAAGGGGAACAGGGCGCTTTTGACGGCAAGGCCCACAGAAAATAGCCCGATTATCACCGTCAGGGGTAGAGAGTATTCGCCGGTGGCAAAGATTTCACGCACCTTGTCCGCTATACTCTCCATCAAAAGCTCACCGGTGATGCCGTAAAGAATGACGATCCCCAGCAGAAACAAACCGGAACCCAGTAAGCTCATTATGAGGTATCGGGTGGTGGCTACCAGCGTTCTGGCCGAGCTTTTCAGCATGACCAGCGCGCAGGAAGCTATTGTGTTGATCTCCACGAACACATACGCGGTGAAGAGGTCATTCGTGTAAATGAGGGCAAAGAGAGAGCTCATGAGTAATGAGCACATAGTGAAGTAAAGGTTCGTTTTTTCGGGCTCGCAGTCGGTAAAAATATGGTGCATTCCACCCAGGAGCGAGAGCAGCATCACACCTGAGAAAGCCGTTGCCACCAGAGCCTCCAACACGCCCACACGGATCTCATTGCCCCAGGGAGCGTTCCACTTTCCCATGCGGTAGATGTAATAGCCGTCATTTTTCAGAGTGTAGATGAGCACGGCGAAACTCATAAGCGTGGTGAGCGTCAGCCAGCAAAGGCACAGGCGCTTTGCCGCATTTCCCTTTAAAACAGCGCAGAATACGCCGCAGGTGAGGGAAAAAACAATGCAGATGAAGGGGAAATTCTGTACAAGCTCCATCAGTCCCGCTCCTTTCGGGCAAGATGCGTGATCTCGTCGATGTCAAGGGTGTGGAACTTGTCATAGAGCCGGCAGGTGAGTGCAAGAAGGAACGCCGTCACGGATACGGAGACTACGATCCCGGTGAGCACAAGTCCCGTGGGGATGGGGTTTACATAATTTGATGGATCTGTATTGCTGTCGACGATGATGGGTGCGAGACGGCCTGTGATGTAGCCCTTGGATGCCAGGAAGAGATAAATGGCGGAGTCCATGAAATTGAACCCAACGATCTTTTTGATAAGGTTGCGATGGGTGAGGAGCGTGGTGAAGCCGATGCCAAAGAGGATCATGGCGGCGGTCTCATAGTAGTTTGTAACAAGATTCCGGAGGAAATCAGGCATATCAAAGACCTCCTTTGCGGAAAAGCGCGTAAAAGCAGTACATTGTACAGGCGACCTCGAGTCCAACGGCGATGTTGATTGGAAGAATGAGGCCGCCGCTTATGATGCCGCCAGGGATGCCAAGCCATACATGGTCGTCAAAGCCGTTGGCGCCCATAAAGATGAAGTAAGCCATCATGAGGGCGTAAGCGGCGAGGCAGACGGTCTTGATAAGATGGTACATCTCGTCGCCGAAGAAGCGCTCGGTACGCTTAAAGCCGAAAGCCACGGAGCAGAGAATGAGCCCCGCGCCAATGAGAGCCCCGCCGGAAAAACCGCCGCCGGGGGAGGAGGTGCCGTTTAAAATAACATAAAGACCCAGGATGAAGGCCAGCGGCACCAGGAGCTTTGCGGCCTTCCGGAGTATAAGGTCTGTATTTGGTTCAAAGTCCAGATCCTCGCCAATCATGTCGGGATTTATAAGGTGTCCGCGCCTGCGCTCGGATGGATCCACGCGCAATAAGACGATGACGCTGCACGCCGCTACAAAAAGGACGTGAGCCTCACCCAACGTATCAAACCCTCTGTAAGCGGATATCATGCCGGCAACGGCATTGGTGGTGCCGGTCTCCTCGATGGATTTGGAGACGTAGCGCTCCTCCACCTCGTTGACCGCCGGGTTGCCGTCGTCGCCAAAGGTGGGCAGAAAGCTGACCACCGAGAGCATAACGGCGATGAGCGTCATGCAAATGAAAACGGAGGCGACGCGGTAAAGATTGTTGAACACCTCGAAGCCCCTCCGTTTGAACCAGTCCATGAGACGGACTCCGACCGGCTTTTCCGAGTGTTGAACGGAGGTAAGCCAGCGGTTTTCCGGGGTATTGGTGTCAATTACGGCCTTTTCGGAGGGGGTGAGTGTGTAGTTTTTCTCGCAAAACTCACCGCTTTCCACGAAATTCACCATATGGGAGAAAAAACCGTCACTTCTCATCGCGGTTATCCTCCTCGTCTTTTGCATTCTCGGCCTTAATGGCGTGGATCTTCTTGAGTGTGGCAAGGAACAAGAGGCCTGTGACGCCGGCACCGACGGCGGCCTCGGTAATGGCGAGGTCGGGCGCCTCCAGCGTCAGCCACAGCACGGACATGATAAGCGAAAAGCTCATGTATATGATAATGGACGCCAGAAGATTCCGTGTGGCGCTCACCGATATGGCGCAGATTATCAAAAACGCCAACAATATTCCGTCAAAGAGCGTCATTTCTCCTGATCTCCTTTCCCCATATCTTCCAGAACGTGGCGGTTCATGTCCACGCTCCCGCGTTCAAAGCCCTGTTCGTCAGAGGGATCGGCGTTGGGCTCTGTTGAGTACTTGCCGATGGTCATCTCCATGAGCATAATAAGATGGCTGGCCACCGGGCTTGTTATCCACACCAGGGCCACAATGGCAAGTAACTTCACCGTGGTCGCGTTGAGGCCGTGGTAGAAGCACATGCCAAGAACGACGCCAAGCAGCCCCAGTGTGTCTCCCAGAGCCGCGGAGTGCATGCGGTTCAAGGCAAATTTGAAACGGAAGTTGCCAATAACCGACGAGACAATAAAGAAAAGGCCAAAAGCAAGGCATATGGTGCCGAAAATAAATCTGATCCAGTGCATTGTCATGAGTTGTCCCTCCTGTGATGGCGCTGGGCATGTGCCTGACGGTAGGCGCGCCGCGTTTCAATGTGGCGCTGGTGACTCTTTTTCTGGTCGGCACGCCACTGACGGTATACACCGATGTCCATTTTGGTGAGAACCGTGACGGCTAGGAAACTGAACATGGCGTAGACGATGGCGATGTCCACAAGCCAGTCCTCACGCAGACGGAGGACAAGACAGGCTATGAGGCAGATGGACTGGGTGCCGATCATGTTGACACCGACAATGCGGTCAGACACGCGGGGGCCTATGAAGGTCCGGAAAAGAGAAGCCAGCGCGCACGCGGCGAGGATCAGCATGGAGACGGTAAGTACGTGGGGGGCAAAAGATGTCAGCGGATCCATATTCAATTTCCCTCCCATTTTTCAAGCTTTTCCACGAAGCAGGAGCTGTCCAGTCCTTCGGCCATGGAGCGATCCAGGCAGTGGATCAGATACTCTCCGTCTTTGAGGCTACCTGTGATGGTTCCCGGGGTCATGGTGATACAATTCGCAAGGAAAACCCGGCCGGTGTCATTTTTCACCCGCTCTGTGGTAAAGCGGGCAATCACGGGGTCAGGCTCTCTCTTTGTGTAAATGAACGGGAGAACAGCGAAGCCAGCCTTAAATATCTCCCGCACAAGCACGAAAAAGAGGGAAATAAGACGGGGTAGCCTTTTCACCGTGTCCCAGTCGCGCTTAACGCCATAGTGCATGAAACGGCAACAAAAAAGATAAAGAGCGGCGGAGATAACAACGCCAAAGGCGGCGACCTCCCAATTGAGCTTTCCGTTCAGGAGCACCCACACCGCGAAAAAGAGGACAAACATCCACACGCCTCCATTAAATATTCATAAATATTTTAGTGATTTGGAGCATTGTTGTAAACATTCAGATTTCACGAATTTTTAGCAGAAAAAAATAAAAATTCGTGATTTTTCCAGAGTATGTGTTATAATAAGTATAGCGCATCCTCCCCCGGCATATTTTTGGTTGAAAGGGGAGAGCAAAAATGAAAAAAAGCTTTGTGCTAAGGGCTCTTTTGGCCCTCATTATCGTTGGTGTCGCGGCGGGATTCGGCGTGAGGCGGATATACCTTTCAAGACCGAGGACGGCGGCCCGGATCGTAACGGCGGGAAGAAACCAGCGGACGCTGATCATCGACCCCGGACACGGCGGCACCGACGGCGGTGCCGTGTCAGTGACGGGAAAAAATGAGAGCGAGATCAATTTGGATATCGCCCTGCGGTGCCGTTCACTTGCGGGGCTCTTCGGGGTGACCGCGGAGATGACGCGGGAGTCGGAGCAGCTTGATTACCCGGAGGACGCGAACACCATAAGGGAGAAGAAGGTCTGGGACACAAAAACCCGGACGGAGCTTATAAATTCCCTGGAAAACGCGGTGCTGATCAGCATACACCAAAATAAGTACACCACCGCCTCGCCCCACGGAAGCCAGGTGCTATACGCCCCCACGGCTGAAAGCCGGGAGCTTGGGGAAAAACTTCAGGAGCTGCTGACCCAGGTGACAGGGGAGAGCAAAAGAACCGCCGCGAAGATAGGGGAGAGCATCTACCTTATGAACCATATCGACTGCCCCGCCGTTCTGGTGGAGTGTGGTTTTGTGTCAAACGCCATGGAAGCGAAGAGGCTTGAGGAGCCGGAGTATCAGTTGAAGCTTGCCACAGTGATCATAGGCGGGTACCTGGGTTCCATGACGTGACATTTGGTTTACATAATTGAGTTCAATTTACATAAAATTACGTCTTTACATAATATGCCGTAGATTTACATAACAACATATGTTTACATAAGCGGAGGATATAACTGAAATGAGATCCAAGAACACCTTTTTTTGTACCGAATGCGGAAACGAGTTTCCCAAATGGAGCGGACAGTGCTCCGTGTGCGGGGCGTGGAATTCGATCGTTGAACAACCGGTCAAAAAGGAGGACAAGCGCGCGCCGGCTGCCGGTACGAAGAAGGCTTTGTCAAAGCGCCCGGTATCCTTGAAGGAAGTCGATTTGACCGAGGATATCCGCTTTGATACCGGACTTGGAGAGCTGGACAGAGTTCTTGGAGGCGGCGGTGTCAAGGGCTCGCTGGTTCTTGTGGGTGGCGCCCCGGGGATCGGAAAGTCTACGCTCCTTTTACAGATATGTCAGCACATTGGACGAGAACACAGTATATTTTATGTGACTGGCGAGGAATCGGAGCGTCAGCTTAAAATGCGGGCGCAGAGACTTGGTGTCACAAGCGAAAACCTCCTCATTCTTTCAGAGACAAATCTCTCCGATATTCTCGAGGCCGTTAATGAAATCGAACCGGAGATTTTAATAATTGATTCCATACAGACTCTTTATTCGCCGGATCTCACGAGCGCTCCCGGCAGCGTGGGCCAGGTCAAAGACTGCACCATGACGTTGATGCAGCTGGCAAAGGGTTCCGGCGTCACAGTCTTTGTGATAGGCCATGTAAACAAGGAGGGCGCTATCGCCGGCCCCAAGGTTTTGGAGCATATGGTGGACTGTGTACTGTATTTTGAGGGTGAACAGTCAGCCAGCTACCGTATATT
>CANQBC010000006.1 GCA_947589225.1 uncultured Oscillospiraceae bacterium
GCCGGTCAGTCGGTGGTGCCAGGAGAATGGGATCAACATCAAGACGTATTACAATTGGCAGAAGAAAGTATTCGAGGACAAGTGGAGACGCACAGCGCCCCATCGTGCTGTATGAGTACCGGCCGGGCCGGGGGCAGGAGTACCCGAAGAAGTTTCTGGAAAGGTTCAGAGGGTACCTGCAGACGGATGGGTACGCGGGGTACAACGGTCTGGAGAACGTGAGGCATGTGGGATGCTGGGCCCACGCCCGGAGAGGGTTCGATGAAGCCGCGAAGGCCGTGCCGAAGGGCAAGCGCTCTCCCACGGCGGAGCAGGGACTGGCATACTGCACGAAGCTCTTCAAACTGGAAGAAGAATTTGCAAGTCTAACTCCGAAGGAACGAAAAGAGAGGCGTCAGAAGCAATCGAAGCCGGTTCTGGACGCCATGTTGGCATGGGCAAATACCAGGACGGCAGCGCCGAAGTCTGAGATGGGGAAGGCACTGACGTATCTGAAGAACCAATGGCAGACATTCAAGGGTATTCTGCTTCACGGCCCCGGCCCCCCCTCTCACTGAGGGAGGCCAGCAACTACGGCCTCATAATGCGCCAGCAGGACCCGCTCCTTCTGGACCGTTTCGGAATCCTCGCCCCAGTCCCAGACGTGCCGCTGGAGCAGCGGGCGGAGGCCGTCGGCCTTTTCCTGGAAGTAGGCCCGGACCCCGGACCAATCCCGGACGCCCTCGGCCACAACCTCAATCTCGGCGTGGGCGGCGTTCCAGCCGTTGGCGTCGTGCCGGAGAGACATCGAATTCGTACACGTGAGGATGGGCCAGAACCCCACCCGGTACTTGGAAACGCTGATCTTCCCGGCCTTCGAGATTTTCACCAGAGCGTGGTCGCTGCCGGACCAGGAAGGATCACCGGGGGAGTTGGTAACGAGCCAGAGAGCGTTGTCGGTTTTGAAGTACGCCCCGGAGGTCCGAACGATGGACCCCGTCCGAATTTCCACACCGTTTTTGTCTAACATAGATACCATCCTTTCTGCCCCGTAGCCTCCGGGGCCGGGGCCGCCCTCACCGGTGGGCGGCGGAGATTTTTTCACACAGGATATCGAAGCACTGCTCCAGGTACTCGGTGACATCGTTCCAGACCCGGTAATTGGAGGTCATTTTTTTAACCTGGTCATAGAGGCCGAAGCTCTCGTTGGTAAGGGCCACGAGCCGCTTCATCATGCCCTCGGTGATCACCACGTAGGGGACGAACTCGTTGCCCCGGAGGTCCTGGAGGAAGTCCTTTTTGCTGACCTGCCGCTCGGCTACCGAGGTAATGTTCTCGCTGCCCTTCCAGTGACCAATCGCCGCGTAAACCTTCATTTTCGCGTCCTCCGTTCCTTTAGTGTGGCTGTATGTTAGCAAACGGGTGTAGACTTTACAACTTGGAAAATGGTCTAAAAATGCGGGCATACGTATGTCAGTTTTGACGATTGACAATAAACCTACGTGCGTATATGATGGAAGGGCAAAAGGAGGTGCGGAACTTGAAAACACGGACGCTGGCAATGATAGACAACCTCACGCCGATAGAGCGGCGGCGGCTGGAGCTGGACATGACCAGGGCGGAGCTTTCCCGCCGGAGCGGCGTGAACAAGGGAACCCTGGAATCCTGGGCGAACAGGAAGCGCCTGCCCCGTGACGCCTACGTTCTCTGGAAGGTGGCCCAGGCCCTGGACTGCCACATCGAGGACCTGCTGGAGCTGGATCAAGCGGAAGCGGAGGCCGGGGAGTGACCCCGGCCCCGGCGGGCATAAGGAAACCCCCGGCCACTGGCCGGGGGCCTTTGCGTCCCTGGGGGTTAGTCCATCTGGCAATAATCCATGGCGTCATATCCCAGCGCCTGGAGGGCCGCCACCATAGCCTCGGCGTTCCGGCTGCGGGCATTGCCCTGGCCCCTGGTGTCCGGGCGGAACACGTAGTGCTTCCGGCCCAGCTCCCACACGAAGCAGTCGGTCCCGGCTTCCTTGGCCGCCTGCCGGACCTTGGAGAGCGGCCAGCGGGGGAGGCAGACAGCAGCGGAATCGAAGTTACAGGTCCCGCCGTCCTCCGGATCAGCGTCCTCGGCGGCCCGGCCAGCGGCCAGAGCGGCCCGGAGATCATCCCGGAGTTTGGCATACCGCCCGGAGAGCGGGGCCGGAGCGGCGGCCTGCTTCCCTACCACATACCGATCATAATAGGACCGGTAGAGGCGCTGGGCTTCGGAGAGGGAATCGACCTCCGCCGTCTGCAACTCGTAGCCGTCGGAGCGGAGAACGACCACCTCGAAGCGGCCCGGCTCCAGCTCGGCCACGTCCAGGACCACCCAGGCCCCGGAGGCCCCCGGCCCGCCGTAGTGAAGCTCGGCGGTGGCGGCGTGCGTCTTTTCGTAAGCGTTCATGTTGTAACCCCCTTAGAATTCATACCCGGCACAGCGGGCGGTTTCGACCATAGCGTTATAGGTGCGCTTGCCGATGGTATCATACCAGCGGGCCTTGTAGGTCATGAGGTTCTTCATGTAGGTGGCCTCACAGACGCCGGAGGCCCGGTTGACGAACACCCGGACGGTGTAGGTTTCGGTCCGCTTGCCGTACCACAGAACCTCGACTTCCTGGGACCAAGTGCGCTGGAGGATCACCCCATCCTTGCAGCAGCTGTGGACGGTGCCCTCCAGGGGCAGCTCGGAGAAGCCCCGAGCCATCAAGGTTTCCACCAGATCAAACTTCTTAGCCATTTCGTATTTCCTCCGTTCCTTTAGTGTGGCTGTATGTTAGCAAGCGGGTGTATGCTTTGCAACTCGGAATATGGTCCAAAAAAGCGGGCACGTGTATGTCTGCTTTGACGAAAGAAAAAAGGCACCCAGCACAAGGCTGGATGCCTATTTTTCAGCGCCGCCGGGGCAGCGGCATGGCCAGAACGAACACCGGGCCGACGAAGTAAATCGTGGCTGGTTCGCCTGGTTCCCCTATGGTGGAGGCGAGGGGAGTTGAACCCCTGTCCGAAAACACATCCACTCAAACTTCTCCGGGCGCAGACGGTTATTGCGGCACGGGGCCGGTTCCCGCCCTCACAGGCAAGCCGTCACGCCTGTGAGCTTGGTAGCTTCATGGTGCATGGCGCGCTCAAAGCTTTGCGCGCGCACGTTCTCCACTGATCGACGCCCCGTCCCCGGCCGTGGACCTCCGGGGCGGGACGGTCACTGCTTAAGCAGCGACAGGAACAAACTCGTCGTTGTTCTTTAATTTATAATTGCCCGTTTTAAGGATGCCAGGCGCATCCGCCCGCTGTTCAAGCTTCCGCGTCCCCGTCGAAACCGGTACGCCCCCTTCGTCGTCGCGGAAGTCGCGTTGGTTCGGGGCACGGCATTCGCCAAGGGCGGCTGCCGCACCCCTCACACGCTGACTTCGCTCCTCCTCTCCAAACGCGACCCGCGTTGCTGGGCTCGCGTTTGGGATTCAAAGAGGTAAAATATTTTTAAATTAATTCGCTGCGCGAATTAGAAAATTAAGTTTTTGCCAGCTTGACTACAAGGGTGCTGGGGAGGATCTTGGCCAGGAAGCGGTAGAGCTTAAAGAAGGCTCTCGGTGTGTGGAAGGCACGGTCGGCCCTGGCGGCCTTATAGCTGCCCGCGGCCACTTTTTTGGGGTCGCAGTAGGGGAGTGTCTTAAACATTTTCGAGTTGCCCTTTATCCCGCCCACGTCCAAAAACTCCGTGTCCATGGGGCCGGAGCAGACGGCGGTGACGGAGATCTTCCGCTCCCGCAGTTCCTCCCGCAGGCCCAGGGAAAAGCTGGACACATACGCTTTCGTGGAGCTGTACACCGTCATTCTGGCGTTGGGGCAGAAGGAGGCGATGGAGCTGACGTTCACGATATGCCCGCCCTCGCCCATGTAGGGGAGAACGGCGCGGGTCACCAGCGTCATGGCGCGCATATTGAGATCGGTCATCCGGGAGAGAAGGTTCGGGTCGGTATCCGCCACGTTGGCAAGATACCCGCAGCCGGCGCAGTTGACCAGCACCGTCACATCGGGCCGCTCCTCGTCCAGCATCCGTGCGAGGATCCCCAGATCCCCGTCGCTTGTCAGATCCAGCGGCACGCTGACGGCGGTCAGGTCAAGCTTCGCGCCCAGCTCGTCAAGAAGCGGCTTGCGGCGCGCTATGAGCCAGACCTGCTCCACCTCGGGGAAATTCGCCCTGAGCTGGAGGGCGTATTCCCTGCCGAGGCCGGAGGAGGCGCCTGTGATGATGGCCGTTTTCATGCTCACACCTTCTCGGGTTCGCCGTAGTCGACACCGAAGGTGTCAACGGTGACGGACTTCATCACCTGGGGCTTACGGGGCCTGTCGTTGTAGTCGACCCTGACGGAGGCGATCTCGTCCACCACGTCCATGCCCTCGGTGACCTTGCCGAAGGCGGCGTACTGGCCGTCCAGGTGGGGGGAGTCAGCGTGGACGATGAAGAACTGGCTGCCGGCGGAGTCGGGCACAGAGGTGCGGGCCATGGAGAGGACGCCGCGCTCGTGCTTCAGGGGATTGTGTACGCCGTTGGCGTCAAACTCCCCCTTGATGCAGTAGCCGGGGCCGCCGGTGCCGTTCCCCTTGGGGCAGCCGCCCTGGATCATGAAGTCGCGGATCACCCGGTGGAAAATGAGCCCGTTGTAGAAGCCGCGATTCGCCAGGGAGATGAAATTTGCCACGGATATGGGGGCGGTCGCGGGGTAGAGCTCGGCCTTTATGACCTTGCCGTCTTCCATTTCAATGGTGACTATGGGATTTGCCATGTTTTTTTCTCCTTTTATCCTATCTGAATTTTTCCTTCATCGTGCGGTCGATCTCCCGCTCCGCGTCCCGTTTGGCCGAGGCGTCGCGCTTGTCGTAGAGCTTTTTGCCGCGCGCAAGCCCCAACTCCACCTTCACCAGGGAGTCCTTGAGGTAGAGCGACAGGGGGATGAGCGTGAGGCCGTCCTGCTGGACGCGGGCCTGGAGCTTGTTTATTTCCCTTCTGTGCATCAAAAGCCTCTTGGGCCTCATGGGGTCGCGGTTGAAGATGCTGCCCTTTTCGTAGGGAGAGATGTGCATCCCATAGGCGAAAAGCTCGCCGTCCTTCACGGCGCAGAAGGAGTCCTTGAGGTTCACGTTGCCCGCGCGGATGGACTTGACCTCCGTGCCGAAAAGCTCGACGCCGGCTTCGAACTTGTCCTCGATGAAGTAGTCGTGCCAGGCTTTCCTGTTTTGCGCCACAGGCTTTACGCCCTTCTGCTTCGGCATGGAGACACCCCCTCCCGCGTTCCGGACACACAAGTAAGGAGATTATATCACATCGAAAGAAAAAATAAAAGGGGAAAATGGCAATTTTTTATGAATTTACCGAGGTTTGCCGCCCGAAGGCCCGCAAAAACGCCTCCGCGGCGTCTCCCTCCCGAATGATCTTCCCATGTTCTCTGAGGTGCAGAAGAAACGCCCCGGGACGGGGCAGGGGAGCGCCGAACTCGCAGAGCGCCGGCACACGCGCTCCCTCAACGGGCCAGACCGCAAGTATGTACGCGCCGTTGTAGAAAAAGAGCGACGACGCCGCGTCCGGGCTCAGCGCCGCCAGCGCTTCAAGAAGCGCCTCAAGATCCGGGAAGGAGTAAAATTCCGGCTCCCCCGCGTTTCGGCGCACGAAAATGAGCAGCTCGTGCCGTCCGGGGTACAATTCGAGGCTGACGGAGCCCGTGTCCGAATCGTCCAGCACCCCCCTCACCAGCTCCCGCGCGTCGCTGACCGTCATCGACTGGGGCTCGATGTTCCTCCTGTGCAGCTCCGGCTCCCCAATATAGACCGTAAAGGCCCTGCTGCCGATGGCCTGAATGTCCATGGTGATCCTCCATTCGCTTTTCAGACTTTTTTCGCAAAGGCCCCTCCATACGAATGTGGAGGATCCTCC
Organism: uncultured Oscillospiraceae bacterium; assembly: GCA_947589225.1. Taxonomy (GTDB): domain Bacteria; phylum Bacillota; class Clostridia; order Oscillospirales; family Oscillospiraceae; genus RUG626. The sequence goes on from CANQBC010000006.1 coordinate 5,938, forward strand.
GCCGCGCCGGCGTTGTCCGCGCGGCGCGATCGGGATCCAATGAGGCGTATATCCCATTGGGACTCCCCGATTTTCCGACCCTTTCGAGGGTAGATACATTATACATCGGGATGGTAAAGAAATAAATGATAAATGTATGGAAGCGGTGGGAGCGGCTTACAACGCGGCGCCTTTCGTCGAAAACGAAAATTTTTGTAAACATCCAATTACCCTATTCCAATTTTGACGAATATGGGCTATAATGTTAACATCTATGACCGGGGCCCAAAATGTTGTGTAGGAGGGACACATAATGGAAGAAAAGAAACCTGTATATAAGCGGGTGCTTTTGAAGCTGTCCGGCGAGGCGCTGGCGGGGGAGAGGGGCTTTGGCCTTGACTTCGGCGTCATTGAGAAGGTCTGCCGGGTTGTTAAGGAGTGCGCCGATATGGGCGTGGAGATCGGCATCGTCATCGGCGGCGGCAACTTCTGGCGCGGCGTCAAGGACGGGGGCGGCTATATGGAGCGCACCCGGGCCGACCACATGGGCATGATGGCGACGGTCATGAACTGCCTTGCGGTGGCGGACGTCCTGGAGCACATGGGCGCCCAGGTCCGGGTCCAGACGGCCGTGCAGATGAGCTCCATCGCCGAGCCGTACATCCGCCTGAAGGCCGACAAGCACCTGAGCCGCGGCCGCATCGTCATCTTCGGCTGCGGCACGGGCAGCCCCTATTTCTCCACGGACACCGCCGCGGTCCTCCGGGCCGCGGAGATCAACGCCGATGTGATCCTTTTGGCCAAGAACGTGGACGGCGTTTACTCCGCCGATCCCAAAAAGGATCCGGACGCCGTGAAATTCGACCACATCTCCTATGACGACGTGCTGGCGAAGCACCTGGCCGTCATGGACTCCACCGCCACAAGCCTCAGTATGGACAACAACATCCCCGTGTTGCTCTTCGCCCTCAAGGATCCGGAGAATATCAAGCGGGCTATCCTGGGCGAAAAAATAGGAACCGTAGTAAAATAAACTGTCGGGCAAAGGCCCAAGGGCCTTTGCCCGACAAAAGGGATTTTTTCCGACGCGCATGTCGCCGGAGAAAATATTGGATTGAGTTTTTATGTGGACACATTATTAGATTAGTTTAAGGAGGATAAACCATGTACACCGACGACGCAGCCTTCAAGGAGTATCTTGACAAGATGAACAAGACCATCGAGGCGCTGGAGGGCCAATTTGCCACGGTGCGGGCAGGCCGGGCCAACGCCTCCGTGCTCAACCACCTGAGGGTGGATTACTACGGCGTGCCCACGCCCATCAACCAGGTGGGCACCATCTCCTCCCCGGATCCCCGGACGCTGGTGATCCAGCCCTGGGACAAGACCCTCCTGAAGCCCATTGAGAAGGCCATTCTCGCCTCCGACGTGGGCATCAACCCCCAAAACGACGGCACGGTCATTCGCCTGGCCTTCCCGCAGCTCACCGAGGAGCGCCGCGCGGACCTCATCAAGCAGGTGCGCAAGTACGCCGAGACGGCCAAGACCGCCGTGCGCAACGTCCGCCGGGACGCCAACGAGAAATTCAAGAAGATGCAGAAGGCCAGCGACGTCACCGAGGACGACTTGAAGCTCATGGAGCGGGACCTTCAGACCATGACCGACGACTACATCAAGAAGGTGGACGAGTCCACGGCCAAGAAGGAGAAGGAACTGACACAGATCTGATGGCCATATTCGACAAACAAAAGACGGCGGGGCAGGGGACGGTCCTGCCCCGTCATATTGCCATCATCATGGATGGCAACGGCCGCTGGGCGCAAAAGCGCGGCCTTCCCCGCACCGCCGGCCACGCCGCGGGGGCGGAGACCTTCCGGCGCATCGCCGCCTACTGCCGGGACCTGGGGGTGGAATACCTCACCGTCTACGCCTTCTCCACGGAGAACTGGAAGCGCAGTCAGGAGGAGGTCTCCGCCATCATGGGCCTTCTCAAGAAGTATTTGGAGGAGGCCATCGAGAAGATGCGCCGGGAGAACGTGCGCATCCGCGTTCTGGGGGACACCTCCGTCCTCTCCCCGGAGCTGCGCGCCCTCATTGCCCGGGTGGAGGCCATTGACGAGACGCTTACGACCCGTACCCAGGCCAATCTCTGCGTAAACTACGGGGGCCGGGACGAGATCGTCCGGGCTGTCCGGGCGTGGGCGTCCGACCCGGAGCGGGAGGAGCTGAGCGAGGAGGTGCTGTCCCGCTACCTCTACACCGCCGGAATGCCGGACCCGGACCTGGTCATACGCCCCAGCGGGGAGGAGCGCATCTCCAACTTCCTCCTGTGGCAGTCGGCCTACTCTGAGTTTTACTTCACCGACACCCTCTGGCCGGATTTCACGGAAGCGGACATGGACGCGGCCATCGAGGCGTATCAAAAGCGCGACCGCCGCTACGGCGGCGTGAAGCTGTCGAAAAAGCCCTGACGGGTTTTCCCCGGCAAAGATACGTTTTCCTTAGACTGACCGGCCATTTCACAAGGAGGTTTTCCTATGCTTTTGACAAGAACCATCATGGCGGCGGTGATGATCGCGCTGCTGCTGGCGCTCTCTTTGTGGCTGCCGCCCGTCTGGATGGCGGCGGTCATCGCCGTCCTCCTTTTTATCGGCGCTTATGAGCTGATGCGCACCGTGGGCGACACGAAAAAGCCCCGGCACTTCATCTGGCCGGGACTCACCGCCGCCGCCATACCCCTGGGGTTCTATTTCGGCCGCGCCGAGATCGTCCTGCGGGTGAGCCTCACCTTTCTGATGGTAGTGCTGTTCGCCGAGGCCATATTCACCTACGGAACGGAAAAACCGGTGAAATTCCAGACCGTCCTTTCCGGCTTCTTCGGCGGGATCCTTGTGCCGGTGTGTTTGTCCGCCCTTTTACAGCTTCGCATGATGGAAAAGGGCGGGTATCTCGTCATCATGGCTTTCGTCATCACCGCCATGTCCGACACCGGCGGGTACTTCGGAGGCATGTTTTTCGGCCGCCATAAGGGCGTTCTCAAGTGCAGTCCCCACAAATCCCTGGAGGGCTTTATCGGAAGCTTCCTCTTCGGTATCGCGGGGATCCTCATTTTCGGTGTCATAATGGACAAGGCCGCGGGCATAAGCGTACATTACGGCCTGCTGGTCCTCTACGCCACTCTCGGCAACGTCACCACCCAAATCGGGGATCTGGCCTTTTCCGTCATCAAGCGGGAGCACAATATCAAGGACTACGGGAACCTCATCCCCGGCCACGGCGGCGTGCTGGACAGGTTCGACAGCATTATCTTCACCGCCCCGCTGGTGTACATGCTGATGACCTACATACCGGCGCTGTGACCCCGCGTAGTCACCCGGAGCGCGATCGCCGCCTCCGCGAAAAACACACATCGCGATAAAAAGAAGGTATCACAATGCACCACACCCTCACCGTCCTCGGCTCCACCGGCTCCATCGGCACACAGACGCTGGAGGCCGCGAGACTGCTGGGCTTCAGGATCACCGCCCTGACGGCGAATAAAAACGTTCCCCTGATGGAGCGGCAGGCACGGGAATTCCGGCCCGCGCTTATCGCCATGGCCGACGAGGCCGCGGCGCGGGAGATGAGGATCCGCCTTGCCGACACGGGCATAAAGGTTCTCTCCGGCGTGCCCGGCGTGTGCGAGGCCGCGGCTCAGGACGCGGAAATCGTGGAGTCGTCCCTTGTGGGCATCGCGGGGCTTCTCCCGACCCTGGCGGCCATACGGGGCGGGAACCGCCGTATTGCCCTTGCCAATAAGGAGACGCTGGTGTGCGCCGGGCGAATCGTGAAGCGGGAGATCCTGGAGCGCGGCTGTGAGCTTATCCCCGTGGACTCCGAGCACTCCGCCATCTTCCAGTGTCTCATGGGCGGCGCCGGGTGCGAGGTCAAGCGCATACTGCTCACCGCCTCCGGCGGCCCCTTCCGCACCCTGACGCGGGAGGAGCTTTACGCCGTCACACCCGCGCGCGCCCTCCGCCACCCCAACTGGGACATGGGCGCCAAGGTGACCGTCGACTCCGCCTCCATGATGAACAAGGGGCTGGAGGTCATAGAGGCCATGCACCTTTTTGACGTCGCCCCGGACAGGATCGCCGTACTCGTCCACCCCCAGAGCGTCGTCCACTCCGCCGTGGAGTTTTGCGACAACTCCGTCATCGCCCAGCTGGGGGTGCCGGATATGCGCCTTCCCATCCAGTTGGCGCTCACATACCCCGCGCGGCTGCCCTCCCTGGCCGGGGAGCTGTATCTTAACAAAATCGGCTCCCTCACCTTTGAGGAGCCGGATCTGGAAAAATTCCGCTGTCTTGCCATAGCTCTGAAAACGGCGCCCCGCGCGGACGCCGCCCCCGCCGTCATGAACGCCGCCAACGAGGTCGCCGTCCGGGCCTTTCTCGACGGGAGGATCGGCTTCATGGACATCCCGGATATGGTGGAGCGCGCGATATCAGACTTCGGAAATTCCCCCGCGGACACGGTGGAGGACATCCTCGCCGCCGATAAACTGACGCGGGGCTCGATAAAGGTGAACTGAAAATGTATATTATTATCGCCATCCTCGCCTTTGGCGTCCTTATCGCCCTTCACGAGCTGGGCCACTTCCTCGCGGCAAAGGCGTGCAACGTGAAGGTCAACGAATATTCCATCGGCATGGGGCCCGCAATATGGAAAAAGCAGGGAAAGGAGACCCTTTACGCCCTGCGGCTTCTGCCCATCGGCGGCTACTGCGCCATGGAGGGGGAGGACGCCTCCCCGGAGGGGAACGCCGATCCCCGCGCGTTTTTTAATAAGCCCTGGTGGCAGAAGGCCATTATCCTGGTGGCCGGCGCGGCCATGAACTTCCTTATCGGCTTTGTCATCGTGGGCGTTATCTACGCCTCCGCGGACGCCTTTGTCACCAACCAGGTGGTGGAGACCGTGGACGGGTTCCTCTACGCCGAAAACGGCATTGAGGCCGGGGACAGGATATACTCCATCGACGGGCACCGGATCTACTACTCCTCCGATTTCTCCATATATATGCAGAGAGCCGGTTCCACCGTGGACATGGTGGTGATCCGCGACGGTGAGAAGGTCACGCTCAAAGACTACGGCCTCAAGCCCGCCCAGTACGCCGACGGCTACCGCTACGGGGTCACCTTCGGCTCTGTCCGGGCGGATTTCGGAATGAAGCTCAAATACACCTGGTACACCTCCGTCAACTTCGTGCGCACCGTCTGGATGGGCCTCTCCGACCTGGTCACCGGGGCTGTGGGCCTGCGGGATATGTCCGGTGTGGTGGGCATCGTAGGTACCATCAACGACATGGGCCAGCAGGTGGAGGAGGAGACCCATTCCCGGGCCGCGGCCCTTGAACAGGTCTTTTACCTGATCGCCGTGATCGCCGTGAACCTGGCGGTGATGAACCTCCTGCCCATTCCCGCCCTTGACGGCGGACGGCTCCTCTTCGTCCTGCTCAACGCCGTCACCATGCTCCTTTTCAAAAAGCAGATCGACCCCAAATACGAAAGCTGGGTTCACGCCGCCGGTATGGTGGCGCTCCTGGGCCTTATGGCCGTCATAATGGTCAGCGACGTGCTGAAATATATAAAATGAATCCTTCCTCCTGAACCTTTAAGGCGACTGGCGCCTTAATTTCACTTAACGAGGTACCCGCCATGACAAAAGAGATCTCCGTTGGCGCAGTCAAGATCGGCGGCGGCGCGCCCGTATCCGTCCAGTCCATGTGCAACACACGCACAAGCGACGTGGAGGCCACCGCCGCCCAGATCGCGCGTTTGGAGGCCGCCGGATGCGACATCATCCGCGTCGCCGTCCCGGATATGGAGGCGGCAAGGGCCGTCGCCGCCATCAAAAAGCGCGTCCGCATCCCCCTGGTGGCCGACATCCATTTCGACTACCGCCTCGCCCTGACGGCCCTGGACGGGGGCGTGGACAAGATACGGATAAATCCCGGAAATATCGGTTCCTCCGACCGGGTGCGGGCCGTCGCCCGCGCCTGCGAGGAGCGCGGCGTCCCCATCCGCATTGGGGTCAACTCCGGGAGCGTGGAGCGGGAGCTTTTGCAAAAATACGGCGGCCCCACCGCCCAGGCCATGGTGGAGAGCGCCCTGGGCCACGCCCGCCTTTTGGAGGACGTGGGCTTTTCGGACATCTGCCTGTCCGTGAAATCGTCCACGGTGACGCGTACGATCGAGGCGTACAGGCTCCTTTCACAGCAATGCGATTACCCCCTGCACCTGGGGGTCACCGAGGCGGGCACCGAATACCTCGGCGCCATCAACTCCGCCGTCGGCATTGGCACGCTCCTTTCCGAGGGCATCGGCGACACCATCCGCGTCAGCCTCACCGCCGACCCGGTGCGGGAGGTGGAGGCCGGCATCGCCATTTTGAAGGCCGCGGGCAAGCGCTCCGGCGGCGTCAAATTTGTCTCCTGCCCCACCTGCGGCAGGACGCGCATCGACCTTGTCGCCCTGGCCCATGAGGTGGAGACGCGGCTGAAGGATTGCAAAAAGGACATCACCGTGGCCGTCATGGGCTGCGCCGTCAACGGCCCCGGGGAGGCCCGGGAGGCCGACTTTGGCGTCGCCGGGGGAGACGGCGAGGGGCTGCTTTTCAAAAAAGGCGAGATCGTCGCCAAGCTGCCCTATGAGAAGCTGGCGGACGGCCTTTTGGAACTCATCGGAGAGTAAGTACACAAGACCCGGCATCAGGAGATAGACACAATGGACTATGTAAACTTACTGGATATGTTTCCCGGCCTGTCCGACTGCGGCGCGCCCCGGCACACCCTCAGCACCGGCAAGGTGACGGGCGCCACGGTGGAGCGGGAGCATATGACCATGACCCTGGACGTGAGCTTTGACGAGAGCCTGCCCCCCGTGTACGCCGCCATGGTGGAGCGGCGCGTGGAGCGGGACTACGGCCTGTCCCGCTGTACCATGAACGTGAGGGCGCCGGAGCCAAAGACGGCGCCCTCCGGCGCGCCGAAAAAGGAGCGGAAGGCCGGTAAGACCATATTCGGCAGGCTGTCCGGGGCAAAGGAGACGCCCATGGGGGAGCTGACGCTGGAATCGGGGCGCGTCACCGTCACGGGGAAAATCTTCGCCATGAACTGCCGGGACGTGAAGAGCGGCGCGTTCATCCTGAACTTCGACATGACCGACGGCACGGGTTCCGTGCGCGTCTCAAAATTCATCAAGGACGAGAACGAGAAGGCCGCGGCGAGGACGATCGAGACGGGCATGACCGTCACCTGCCAGGGCTCTATGTCCTTTAACCGCTTTGACAACGATATTGTTCTTGAGCCCTACGCCGTCGCCGCCGCCCCGGAGAAGGAGCCCCGGCGGGACACGGCGGAGGAGAAGCGGGTGGAGCTTCATCTGCACACGAAAATGAGCGCCATGGACGCGGTGACGGACGCGGGGGAGGCCGTCAGGCGCGCCATCGCTTGGGGACACCCGGCCATCGCCATCACCGACCACGGCGTGTGCCAGTCCTTCCCGGACGCCATGAAGGCGGCGGGGGACAAGATCAAGGTCATCTACGGCGTGGAGGGGTACTACATAAACGACGTGGACGACCGGGTTGCCCTGATGGGATCCGGCGACGGCCCCCTCTCCGGCGACTTTGTGGCCTTTGACATCGAGACGACGGGCCTTTCCTCCCGGACGGACGCCCTCACCGAGATCGGCGCCGTGCGCTTTCACGGCGGCATGGAGGCCGGGCGTTTCCAGACCTTCGTGGATCCGGGGCGGCGCATCCCCCCGGAGATCGTGAACCTGACGGGCATCACCGACGAGATGGTGGCCGGGGCGCCGGACGAGGAGGCCGCCGTGCGGGACTTCCTGGCCTTCGCCGGGGATCTGCCCTTAGTGGCGCACAACGCCAACTTCGACATCGGCTTCATCGACGAGGTGTGCCGCCGCCACGGGATGGCCTTCGACCCCACCTACATCGACACGCTCACCATGGCCCAGGGGATGCTCCCGGAGCTGCGCAACCACAAGCTGGACATGGTGGCGGGGAACCTGGGCCTCCCCGATTTCAACCACCACCGGGCCTCCGACGACGCCTGCACCTGCGGGCTTATCTTCGCCCGCTTCGCCCTTCAGCTGGCCGAGAGGGGCGTTAAACGGCTCTCGGAGATCGACGGCGTTATCCGGGAGGACAGGCAGAAAGGGTCGGCCCGCCGCCGGCCCAGGCCCCAGCACATCATCCTTCTGGCCCGAACCCAGGCCGGGATCAAGAACCTCTACAAGATCGTCACCGCCAGCCACCTGGAGCACCTTCACACCAACCCCATCATGCCCAAATCCCTCATCATGCGGTATCGGGAGGGACTGATCGTCGGCTCGGCCTGCGAGGCGGGGGAGGTGTTCCAGACCCTGGTGGACGGCAGGAGCCGTTTCGAACTCAGGAGAGTGGCGCAGTTTTACGACTATCTGGAGATCCAGCCCATCTGCAACAATATGTTCATGCTCCGGGGCGACCGCCCCCGCGCCCGCGACGAGGAGGAGCTGCGCGACTTTAACCGCCGCATTCTGGAGCTTGGCGACGAGCTGGGCAAGCCGACGGTTGCCACGGGCGACGTCCATTTCCTCGACCCGGAGGACGAGATCTACCGCCATGTCCTGCTGGTGGCCAAGGAGTTTGAGGACGGGGACAAGCCCCTGCCCATCTATTTCCGCACCACCGACGAGATGCTGGGGGAGTTTTCTTATCTGGGTGACCGAGCGAAAGAGGTGGTGGTGGACAACACCCGGAAGATCGCGGAACTGTGCGACACCGTCCGGCCCCTGCCCCCCGCGGGGGTGCTCTACCCGCCCAAGATCGAGAACTCCGAGCAGCAGCTCAAGGATCTGGTGTATGGGAAAATGCACCAGCTCTATGGGGAAAACCCGCCGGAGATCGTCACCTCCCGGGTGGAGCAGGAGCTCCACGACATCCTCTCCCGCCACTACGACGTGATCTATATGTCCGCCCAGAAGCTGGTGCAGGACTCCCTGGCCCACGGGTATCTGGTGGGCTCCCGGGGATCCGTGGGCTCCTCCATCGTGGCCTTCCTTTCCGGCATCACCGAGGTCAACTCCCTGCCCCCCCACTACCGCTGCCCCAAGTGCCGGCACACGGAATTTCCCCGGGACACGGGCTGCGGCTGCGGCGCGGATATGCCCGACAAGGTCTGCCCCGTGTGCGGGACGGAGTATGTGAAGGACGGCTTCGACATCCCCTTTGAGACATTCCTGGGCTTCGGGGGAGACAAGGTGCCGGATATCGACCTCAACTTCTCCGGCGAGTATCAGGCCAACGCCCACAAATACACCAACGAGCTTTTCGGCTCCGACCACGTGTTCCGCGCCGGCACCATCGGGGGCGTCGCGGAAAAGACCGCTTACGGCTACGTGAAAAAATACGTGGAAAAGACCGGCTACCACGCCTCCAAGGCGGAGGAGACGCGCCTTGCCCTGGGCTGTGTGGGCGTCAAACGCACCACCGGCCAGCACCCCGGCGGCCTTGTGGTCATCCCCCAGGATATGGAGATCTGCGACTTCTGCCCGGCCCAGCACCCGGCCGACGACAAGGACACGGACATCATCACAACCCACTTTGAGTACCACTGCATGGAGGACAACCTCCTGAAGCTGGACGAGCTGGGCCACGACGACCCCACCATGATCCGTATGCTGGAGGACATGACGGATTTGGACGCCAAGAAGATACGCCTGGATGACCCGGAAACCATGGGCATTTTCAGATCCGCCAGACCCCTGGGCCTTACGGACGACGACCCGATCATCGGCAAAACCGGGACCATCGGCATCCCGGAATTCGGCACAGGCTTTACCCGCCAGATGCTGGTGGACACGCAGCCCGAGAATTTCGACACCCTGGTTCGCCTTTCGGGCTTCTCCCACGGCACCGACGTGTGGCTTGGCAACGCCAAGGATCTCATCACCTCCGGCACCGCCACGGTGCGCGAGACCGTGGGCTGCCGCGACGACATCATGCTTTACCTCATCTCAAAGGGCATGGAGCCCAAGCTGAGCTTCAAGATCATGGAGGCCGTCCGTAAGGGACGCGTCAAGAAGGGGGGCTTCCAGGAGGGCTGGGTGGAGACCATGAAGGCCCACGGCGTCCCCGACTGGTACATCGACTCCCTGGCGAAAATAGCCTATCTCTTCCCCAAGGCCCACGCCGTGGCCTACGTGATGATGGCCTTTCGCATCGCCTGGTTCAAGGTTCACCATCCCCTGGAATTTTACGCGGCCTATTTTTACCGCCGCAGCCAGAAGGGCGGCTTTGACGCCAAACTCATGTGCATGGGGGAGGAGACGGTGCGCGCCGCCATCCGAAATATCAAGGAAAATCCCGACTCCACCGACAAGGACGACGACATCATGACCACGCTGGAGGCGTGCTGGGAATTTTATAAGCGGGGATTTACCTTTCTGCCTATCGACCTTTACAAATCCGACGCGTTGAAATTTAAGGTGGAGGGCAACGCCCTTCGCCCGCCCTTTGTGGCCGTGTCGGGCCTTGGCGAGGCCACGGCGCAGGATCTTGCCGATCACGGCAGGGGAGCGGAGTTTGTCTCCATGGAGGAGCTTCTGGCCACCTGCCCGAAGCTGTCCCGCTCCAACGCCGCCGATCTGCGCGATCTGGGCGCCCTGGGCAATATGCCGGAGTCCAGCCAGATAAGCCTGTTCTGACATCATACGCCCGGCACATGTGCCTCTGCCACCCAAACCGCGCTCATTCTCCCACTAATCTGTACTCCCAGAAGAGAGTCCGTGACTAATCTCACGGGCTCTCTTTTTCTATGTTCTCTTACCCCTTGTCCCAGTGAATTTCCTCTTTTCCATACGAATTCCCTCTTTCTGCGAACTTTTCTGAGTCGATTTCGTCTTGGGGTGGGCAGGGGATGTCGTCTTTCTGAGGGGAAATTCGATGGACAAATAAGTGGGAGAAAAGGTGAGGTTATGGTGGGAGAAGCACATAGTATATCATCGAAATTAAATTATTCCGAGTTTTTGGGCGGCTCTGAATCCCTTGCGGCGCAATGGGTTTCCCAAAATCTCGAATTAATTAAAATTAAGCTGAATTGCCCGAAGATTAGATTTAATCTGAGATTTTGGGCGAGTCGCAGCGAATGGGGGTATGTTATTTGAGCGTTTAGTGGGGAAGGATTCCGGCAAATTGGCGATATCAGAAAGGAGGCTGCTATATGCACAAAGAAGGGGAACTCAAACGGGACATCAAGTTCATGAGCGCGAAGAATGGGGAGATGCGAAAAGTCCACTCGGACGCCGCCTACCGCTTTGCCATGCACCTGGAGGAGGACGCGGCTGTCCAGGGATATGAGTGCGGTGTGCCCTTTGACCGGAGCAAGCTGCTTTCCGTCAGCCGGACGTCGATTCGCTCCCGGTATTTCGATGAGGCTTGGACGTCGGATTTCTACGTCCGCTATACAGACGGCAGCAGCGCCGTATTTGAGGTCGTCTCTCCGGACGCGTACATGAAAATCGCGGAAGTCGAGAAGATGGAACTGTCCAGGAGGTACTGGGCGATGCTCGGAATCAGGCGCTGGGTGATTGCCGAGGTGAAGAAGGGAGGCGGGAAGTGATGGAGGATGTCGCGCGATTCGTGAAGATTGGCGTCGATGTGTACCGTGTCCTGCTGCGGGCGGAGGATGGCGTCTGGCTCATATCCTGTGATGAGCCCGGCCCGCCGGTATTTTCGTCATCGACTGGATATGAGCGAATCCCTACGCCAGACGATTTCTTTGACGCTGCCGCTGAGGAATCGAGGGAAAGGGACGCCAGGTTCGAGCTCATCCGGCCCCTGTTGGAGGATGATAGGTGTATTACGGACAGGGAATGGCGGAACGCGATAGCGGGCGAGTCCGCGAAGAGAGGCGGCAGTACAAGGAAGCGCGTCCTGCGGCTGTATTACAAGTATCTGGCTACCGGGCGCCTTCGCAAGAAGAGGGAATCGTCGCCCGCGAATGATGGCGGCGTTGACGATTTCAAGTGGGCCATCCGCACGTTCTATTTCAGCGCGAAGGGCCTGTCTCTTCGTGATACCTATGAGATGATGATTCTCCGGCAATACTCTGACCCCAATGGGAAACTCCTGCCTGGCGCTCCCTCGTTTTCGAGGTTCCAGCATTTCTTCTACAGGAATGGGTATCACCGGCAGCCGGAGAAAATCATCGCCAGGGATGGGCTGACCTACTATCAGAGGAATAAGAGGCCCGCCTTCGGTACTACGACGCAGAAGTGGCCGGACGCAGGCGTCTTTCAGATGGACGCCACGATTGCGGATATCTATCTCGTATTGGAATCCGACAGAAGGCAAGTCGTGGGGCGGCCCAATATCTATCTGGCGGTGGATTCGGCCTCTAAGCTGATTGCCGGCGTCTATGTCGGGTTCGACAGCGGGGAGACAGCGGTGATGGCCTGTATCTCCCAGGCCGCCGGGGATAAGGTGCGATTCTGCAAACGATTCGGTATCGATATCACCCCGGAGCAATGGCCGAATCTCGGTATGCCGAATGTGCTGGTGACAGATAAAGGCAAGGAGTTCGTCGGCGGCCGCGTCGAGGAACTGGCCGGCAGATATGGCGTTCGTATCGAAAACTTACCGCCGTTTCGTCCTGACCTGAAGGGGAGCGTCGAGAAGACGTTCGACCTCCTCCAGGAGAGATATAAGCCATATCTGAAAGGGAAGGGCGTCATCGAATGGGACGCGGCGGAGAGATGGGCCGCGGACTACCGGGATATGGCGGTGCTGAGTATTCGGGAGTTCACCCAAATCATTCTTCACTGCGTCTTATATCTGAATTACGGGCGGGTCCTCGCCAGCGGACTCACACCGGCGCAGGAGTGGACGCGCAAAGGAGGGGACAGGCTTCTGAAGGTCTCTAAGGAGGAACTCTATCAAATCGCGCTGCGGAGGGACAGCGCTGTCCTTACGCGCAGGGGGTTCAGGTTCCACAATATGCGGTATGTGCCAGAGGACCAGAAGACGCTGGAGGTCGGCAAGCGGTATGTTGTCGCTTTCGATTCCTCCAACGTCACCAGGATTTTCGCTGTGCTCGATGGGGCGTATATCCCATGCGCGCTCGCGGACGACTTCTTTGAGTATGAGGCCCTGACCGCGGAAGAGGCTTCGGTGCTGTCCAAACAGAAGAAGAGAGATATGGTTGACGCCCGGCAGCGCGAACTGCAGGCGAGTATCGATTCCAGGGCAAGCATCGAGCGGATAGTCGCTGAGGCGGCGAAAAAATGAGAAGGGCTGACGCCCCATATTTGAGGAGGAGAATCATGAAAAATCGAAAGACCGATAGGTATCCATATAGGGCGGAAAGGGTCGACGCGATGTACAGACCCGAAAGTACGGGGAATCCCTATATCGACGCAATGCCTGAGCTTGAAGCTCCGGAAAATTTTCACAAGCTCATATACAGCAAGCCGTCGCTTCCGTCCAATCTCAGCGGGATGTCGAATCAGAAACGGTTGGAAGCCATCACGGATATATCTTCCGCGTTTTTCCCTATGGATTTCATGTACCAGGTGTACCTCCAGATGTACCGGTCTATCATCAGTACTTACAAGGTGACTCAGACGGCAGATGAGACCAGGCGCGTCAATTCACTCTATTTCGGGAGAGATGATTTTCCCCGTATGACACAAGTAGAGAGCGGCGCTATTCTTGGCACGCCCGGCGTCGGGAAGACCGCTACGATAAGACGCTGCCTTTCAGTGATGCCGCAGGTCATCTCTCATGTGCAATATGGCACGCAGCCTCTGATAGGCAAGCAGGTGTTATACCTCTATGTCGAGTGCCCGTCGGACTGTTCGATAAAGGCGCTGGCGTTCAATTTCATAAGCGCCCTCGACAACGCCATCGGGACAAGCTATCTTCCCAGGCTTTCCAGGGTGAGGACGCTGGCGGTCAGCGCTCTCATTACGCAGGTCAAGATACTCTGCGTCACGCATCATGTCGGGCTTCTTGTCGTTGACGAAATTCAGAACGCGGTCCTCACGGCCCGCAACAGCGGGCGGATGAAACCGCTTATCAGGTTTCTCGTCGAACTGACCAATGACGCGTGTTCGAGCGTCTTATTTATAGGGACTCCGGCAGCGGAAGAACTTTTCCGCAGTGAGGAGCATCTGCGGCGGAGGACGAGGGGGCTGCGGCTCACGCCTATGAAACCGGACGGCACGTATTACTCGTTCTTAAAGCGTCTCTGGGAACTGCAGTACACGCAGAAATCCGCTCCTTTGACAGAGCGGATGGCCAATAAGATATATGACTGCACCGGAGGAATACCGGCTTATATCGTGAAGGTCTTTCAGGAGGCACAGGTACAGGCTATCCTTCGGCGGGAACCGGCTATAACGGAGAAAATGATATCGGCCGCTGTTGACGCCCTCGCCATTGTTGTCCCAAGGACCTTTGCGAAGGGAGTGTCCATTTCAGAGGAAATCCATGTGGATGAGCCGATGACTGATACGGAAGGGGAAGTACCGCGAGATTACGCGAAAAAGCGTGGCAGGAGGCCCCAAACACGTGATGAACATGATATTGTCGCCGCGTTCAAGCGCGGGGAAGATGTTAAACGATTTCTTGAGGCAATAGGCAGCATTGAGGTGATTTCGTGTTGAGTTTCTTTCCAACACCATATCCGGAGGAGTGGTGGTACAGTGTCCTGTGCCGGTATGCCATGAGGTCCGGCTACATACACGCGGAAACAGCGAAGATGGAACTGTTCGGACAGCCAAGTGTCGTACTGGGGAGGTTGACTCCCGGAGTGGATTGCTATACTGTGGCGCGTGCCATGCCGGATGGGTCTCCATATGACGCCAAACGTATACTGCTTGAACATACACTGCTTCCTTATCATATGAGATTCAGGTCCAGCGAGATGAAGCACTCGATATTGGACAAACTCTCGTCTGGGGAGAACGCGAATTATTCCATCCAGGTGGAGAGTCCGACCGGACACAGGGGACTGAAGTATTGCCCTATATGCTATCGTGAGGATTGCGAAAAGTATGGAGAGCCATATTGGCATAGGGGTCATCAAATCCCATTGATGCAGGCGTGTCCTGTACACGGATGTGAGCTTGTCGAATATGGCCCTCAGTGGAATGGGTTATCTGGAAGAATTATCCTATTGGCTATGGTGGACGATGTCAAGGAGCCTTGTTCCGCTCCGGGATGGATGCAGCGACTGAGTAAGCTGCTTTCTGATTTCCTGACGTTGCCCTTCGATGTATGTCCACCGGTTGGGTATGATAACCTGTTTGTTTCATTACAGCGTCTGGGATATGCGCTCAGGAGGCCATACACTGTGTATCCTACCATAGATGGGGATAGATTCATGGCGGCGATACGGGAGCTGGTCAGCCCGGAGATAGTGGAACAGTATTTCTCTGTCGATACCATCCAGAAGCTGCTGCGGGTGGTATTACAGAGGAAATGCGCTTATCCGGAGAGGTACGCACTCGTCTGTCTCGTCGCCGGGATATCCGCTGAGACGTTGTTCGGCCCGGAATTATCAAGAGAGGATACGCTGAGAGAGCAGACGGTTCGGCTGGCCGCGTCTGGGCGAATCCTTAAAAAAAGCGAGGTCGCGGCAATGCTCGGTATCCCGTGCGCGATGCTCGATACCGCGATGAAGAGATATGGTATCGAGCCTTTTTGGAACTGGGCAAAGGTCAAGAAGGAGAAACCATTTTCTTTTTAATGCCCTGGACACGCCTTTGTTGCATTGGGTATGCCCGGCGTATTCCATAAAGTCGGATGACGGACAAAATCGAAGGGTTTCTCCAGTTGCCTTTTCACGGACTACAAGCGCATAAAGATGTCCTTTTCTGTGGTTGTTTGCAATGCAGTCTCGTATATTGTCTTTCTGCGTTCCCGCATAAAGATTTTCGGCACTGTTGTTATCTTTGTCATCGTCATAGTGGTTAATCTGCATATTGGACGGAATCGGGCCACACCAACATTCATAAACTAAATGGTGGACAAGTCGATGTTTGCCGTGAATATCAATTCGGTGGTGTCCATCAATGGTGATATAGTGTTTCATGTTCTTGCCGATAATGTCTGAATACACATCACCATAACGGCTAACCCAATGAATATCATCATAGCGTCTATAAACTTGTCCGTGTATGACACGTTCGTCTCGCTTAGTCATGATTCATCACCTCGTTTTAGGGGTGATTCGTTTTGAAACTTGGCACGGTATTGTCCCAAAGGGAGTTTACCGTTAGCAGGGAATTATCCCCACACCGCTTTATCTTGCGTTCACACCGTTTAAGGACACCCTAACGTGTTTTGTCAAGCGTCCGTAGTATTTCGGCTTGCCCGGCTCGTAGTTGCCGGCATTTGCGATGTTATTCCAGCCGTTGCCGGAACGGTCGGGAGTCAGGAAGGAACGACAGCCCCATTTGTATTCAACGTGGCTCGCTAGGCCACGCCCGCCCTTTTAAGGACAGCTGCATATCGCTATGCAGATTAGACTATATCACGCACTCCGTGGAGTGCCCTGCCATTTCCATCACCAATCGCTTGTGATGTACTCCCATAAAGGGATGTGGATTTGCATCCTGACTCTCCGCTTGCCAGGGCGATGGAACTGCGGCAAGAGGTCCAAGCCCTTGACCGGGATGTGCTCGATGACGTCACCGGCGAAGCAATCCAGAGACTGCAGGATAAGTTCCAGGAGTATCGTGACAGCTGTGACACTGTGATTTTCGGGACAACGGAAACGCTTGATGCCGGCAATGATGTTACAAGGGATAACGACGCAGCCAGCCATCGGGATACACAGGCCCCAGATGTCAGCACGATGCTTTCTGACCTTGATGCGGTCAAGGTGGATTATGCGGAAGCTCTCGAAAGCATGAAGGACTACAGCGGCGCAGAGAGTGTCGTCACAAATTCCGAATTTGCGGATAAAGTCGACGCCATTCTTCAAGGATGCGTCTATGACTTCATGCACGAAGGCAAAATCGATGCCGACAGGGTGGCGTTCCTCAATGACATCCGCGACGATTTATCTGTAATCAAGGGTTCTTTTCCGGACAGTGAATGCGCATTTTCCCATCAGCTCTATGAAGATTTTCTCTCGCTGTTGGCTGACTGGGATAAAAGCGAGGCTGAGTACAAAAACGATTTGGAAAGGGCCGAAGGAGACCCGGACAAAATCGCAGAATTGGATGAGGCGCACGATATAGCCATCAACCGACTCAGCCAAAGGCTTGATGCTCTTGACTATAGCATTGACAAAGCGAGAGACGCCATCGAAGCGCGTCTGGATGGTATCGACCAAGAAGACGACCGCGAAGAAGATAAAGAAGATGTAATTGCTCATGATGGTGACGGTTATGAAGAGGCCACGGAATCTTTTGAGCCAGTGTTTCCCGAAGAAGGCAAAACATCAAAAACAGGAAACGTAGAAAACGAAGCGGCGGATACAGAAAAGAATCCTGTTGAGCCAAACGAGCCTCAAGGCAATTCTGTTTCTTTCGATACAAGCAGACGAGGCGTTGACCTTCCGGAGAATATCCGGGCTGATGCGGATGCCGTCGTTACCTACGCTTCTGCAGAACGGCTGTATGCCCATCACGAGGACTATACCGGGTTTGCCGTGGATGGCAGCGACCTTATATCAACCGTCTATGCCGCGAGGGATGACCTCGAAAGAATGGCAGACGACAGGGGAGAGGTCTCTCGTGAATTTGTCTCTATCCTCAATGAGATGGACGTGCTCGGCGACAAAAACGGCGAAGCCGAGCACGATGCCCGTATCGACGAACTGACCGCCCGGAAAGAGGAACTGACGCTGTTTGCAGGGGCGGTCATCAGCAACAGCCGTAACGATGTGGAACACGACCAGGAAGATGCGATTTGGCATTTCCATCGTACGGACATGGAACTCCGGCATAACCCGGATAACACGGACGCGCTCGCGGACATTGACGTGCTCCGGGATTCTCTCCGTACATACTCAGAACCGGGTTCTCCCGACAAGGATGGTCCGGCCGCCAGGTATCAGGACAGCCTGCAGCGATGCGAGGTGGCTCTCAGTAAGCTCCGCCCACTTGAAGCACAGGCGGAAAAAGACCCTCTGAATATGGAGCTTGCTGAGAAAATCGCTGATATCCGATATGAACGCGACGCCGCGCAGCGTGTCATGGACTTGAAGTTCCATGAGATTGAGATTTGCCGTGAAGGAACCAGCGCTTTCGGAACGATTGACCTCCCAGTCGAAAAAGTGGAGAAGCAGGACGTCGAAGGCGTTTCGAATGAAATGGTTGTCCAGCCGGAGGAAGACACCCGCAGCGCGTATGAAGTTGCGAAAGAGAAGTATGAGGATATCAAGGACCGATACCTCTTCACCGTCTGTGTGGTCATCCTGCTTGGTGACCTCGAACGTGTAGTAGTTATATACGATGTTGCCGTCGTTGGTGTAGTCGACCTTGTTCCCAGCCGCGTCATAGATGGCGACGCGGTCGGTGAATGTCATGTCCTCGCCATAGGTCTGATGGTTGTCGTCGCCTTCGCCGTAGCTCTCGGACTGGCCCTCAGAGCCGATACCGCGCTCCGGGTCACGCTCATCCCCGGTAACGACGCCGGTTTCATCGTAAGTGCCCACATAGTAGCCCTCAGGTACGAGGATTTCTTCCAGCTGGTAGATGCCGTAGGGGAGCTCGTACCGGATGGTGATTTCGCCGGCTTCGTCGGTGTAGAAGATGTAATCTTCCGGTTCTCCCGCGCTGGATAGGATGTTGCTGGCGTTGGGGAGATACCGCCCATAGTTCGGCGTCTTGGTGGGGTCTTCATCTTCGGGACTTCCCATGTAGCGGATGCGGAAGGCGGTCTTCGCGGAGGGGATGGTCTTGCCCGTCTCGGAATCTACCTTGACCACCTTGACGACGTTTTCTTTGTCGGCGTTGTGGATGTCGGTGGAAATCACCTGGCCGTCATGGTCGATGACGATGACCATGCTCTCCTTGACGTAGCGGTCCTTATCCGCTTTGATTTCGGTTACGAGATATGTGCCGTATGGGATATGGGAGACAGAAATCTGTCCGAACTCGCTGGGCGTCAGCGGATGCTCTTCATCGGCGGGAGTGCCTGTGCCATCCGTCATAACGTCGTAGCAGTGCATGAACTTGTTCTGTTCCTTGGATTCCACGACCTTGATATAGGGGCAGTCCTCGTACCCTTCGAACATCTCCGCGGCCTTGGCGACAGAGACATTGGGGAGAGTAGCGCTGGCGTCTATCACGCGGATAGTCCACTTGGAATTCGTGGAGTAGTTTTTCCCGGATACCACGCCGCCGGCCATCGTCCCCTTGCCGCTTTCGGCGGAGAAGATGTCGTCTGTGGCCTGCGTCTTGATGATTTGCAGGTCGCCGTCGTGGTGCGTATTGATGAACACATCGCCATCCCCATCTGTAAGCGCGCAGGGGTCGTCCCAGGTCGCCATGATGGAGTTATCGTCCGTCAGAGCGGAAACTCTGCTCTGCGCAGAGGGCGAAGCGTCACCGCTGACGGAAATCGTATATTCGATGTCGCCCCATTCCTCATCGGGAGCTTTGCGTTCGGGAGTTTCCGCGTGGTATGTGATATGATAGGTGTACGTCGTGCCGGTGCCATCGTGCCCGGTGGGAGCGCCGCTTTCGGTGACGGTGATGTCGCAGGACGCATCCCACTCGTATTTGCTCTCGAATTCTACCTTTTCGGGCTCATCATCAGGATTGCTCCCGGATGATTCCCATTCGGCCATGGCGTCGGGGTCCTGCCATTCGCCCATGATGACATTTTCTGTTGACACGGTTTTTGCTTCAACATCTTGTCCCCATGGGGAAACGGTTACCGACGCTCCGTGGCCGTATACGTCAGCTTCAGAATAAAGGGTCTGGCTTGGAGCGATATCAGGGGTACATTGGACCATGAATTCCGCCGCCAGGGAGGAACCGCCGACTGCGGTACAGCTGTCGCTGTCATACCCAACAGCGTTGTCCTTTTTGTGCTGAGCGAGAATAAAAGTAGGGAAGTTCGGCCGCACGTTAAGTTTTGGCGTTAATGTTGCCACAAACGCGATAGACTGAGCGCCGGTGATAAATGCCGGGGTATAGGCGCCGAAGAACGACTGCTTCCGGCTGTTCCCGCGGGCGAAAATAGCCCAGGAATCGTCCGTGTAAGTTTTCCCGATGGCTTCGTCACCCGGCTCGGGGATTTTGTCCTCCTGGAGGAACTGCACGGTATAGACAGGGGAATCGCCAATCGGGTTCCCATCATCATCAGTTTCGGGCTTTGAGATAGAGACTTTCAGAGAACCATCGCTGTTTCGTGTGATAGAAAAACTGTTATCGGCATCGCCAACTTTGGCTGTGTTGCCCGGTTCGAAGTGCTGAATCTTATCGTTGATGGCCACATAGTGGATAAGATTCATGCTGGCCTTTGTAGTGTCATCCTTGGGTGTAAGCGTAAATTCCTGGGTGGAATCGCTGTCGCTGTTGAACAGGATTGTGTAAGGATTGGCCTTAGCTGACTCTTTGTTCCCGTAGGTCTTACGGTTGGAGCCCTTTTCGTTAACGAAACGCATGGAGCCGGCCACGCCAGCCTCGCCGGCGTCGGAGGAGTAAACGCGATTCTTCTCCTCTAAGATGGCATTCAGCGCGGCCCACAGGTCCTTGGCCTTCAGGCCCGTACCGTTCTGAAAGTAGCCGCCGGGACCTTCTGGCAGCGTATCGTACTCGTTAATCATCTGGGCGAGTGACCGCTGCATCGTATCGACGCAGACCCAGATAGAAAACTGCACCGCGATATACGCTGCCTGGGAGAACCCAGTGTTTGCGGTATCAGGGGAGTTGAACGACTGCCCCTTGTTGGCATAGAAGACGCTCATCATCTGCATGATGTCGTCCAGCTTGCTCTGGGAGAGCGTCTCAAGAATGGTCGGGTCGGTGATGTCGTCCCAATACGCGGCGTTACCGTACGTGGTATTGCCCAAATCTGTGTGCGCTTCCGCGGAGGCAATGATGTCTACAAGCTCATCGCCGTGGCCAACGGTGAATTGGTAGTTGGCGCCATCGCCATAGTCCACCGCCACGCCGGGGTCGACGCAGAACAGGGGATAACCCGATTCACGGTCGAATGGCGCCCAGTCATGGTAACATCTCGCGGGTTCCGTCCCGGCTGAGGTGCGTATGACTGGGAACATGGGCCAGGGGTAGTCAAACGACCGCACCGTCGAGCTGGAAGGGGCAGAAGAGGCCGCGAACGCTGTCGCGGGGAACAGCCCCGATACCATGACAAGGCAGAGAAGAATTGTCAGGATTCGAACAGATACTTTTTTTCGCATGGACATAATCTCCTTTCAGATTTCACTTCGCGTAGAACTGGACTACCACGTTTTCGGGGTCCTCCGTAGATATGCGGACCGCGATGTTGGTGTAGCCCTGCTCATACAGGCAGTTAAGAGTGGTAAAAAGTTTATATTTAACTTTGCAGCCGCTGTGTTCAGCGGCGACTGTAAAGGAATTTTCGTATATGAGGTCTTTGTCGTCGACGTCATCACTGATGGCGAATCCAAAAGTGGCGGACCCGTAGGTCTCCAGCTCCTTTTTGACCACCCCGGCGTCGAAATCGCTCATGCTGAAAGCGGCATATGGGGCGTCAATGAGCGTTGAGCCCGTGCCCTGGACGACCAATACCGTGTACTGATAAATCCCATCCGCTTTCGTCGTGATGATACAGGCGCCGTCTCCATACGGTGTGATATTCCCATTCTCATCGACCTGAGCTACCAGGCTGTTGTCGCTCGAAAAGGAAACTTCCTCCGCTTCGAACGGCAGTTCAAGCCGGCAGCTCTCATCTGCGGTGATGGTCACCTGAGACGGATATGTAAGGGTGAGCAGCATTCGCTTGTTGTCCGTAGACAGCTCGGCATCGCCGAAAAGCGCCTCCCGGATAGACAGGTTGGACGCCGTGAGGTCTGCGTCGGAAGTGCTGGCGGTCTGTTCTGCTGTCTCAGTTCCGGGCGGGGTCGCATTGGCACAGGCCGATAAAGAGAGAAGCAGGGAGAGCGTAAAAAAGAGGCATATCGTTTTCTTCATAGTGGGATGACTTCCTTTCGTGGATGTTCTGGCGCAAGATGAAATTCGCGCTCAAAATTAGTATGGATGAAGAGCATTCACAAAAAAAGAAGGGGCCGGTTTCCCGGCCTCCTTCTTGTCACATTGAAATTGCTTCTTCTATTCCCTCAATAGCTCGCTGCGCGGAGATGATAGCGTCGATTGCTTTGCCGGCCCCAAGGTGGGGCAGACAGTTGTCGCAGCTCTTTGCGCGGAAATGCTCCCGCGAGATGGTTCGGATGGGGGTTCCACACACAGCGCACAGCTCGGGCTTCCCCTCAACTATGATGGCGTTTCTCTTTTTGGAGAACCAGGCGACCAACGACTTGTCGTCCCAGCCGTAGCAGACACCCGCAAGGCTTATGCCGCTATTATACGGAGCGTTGAATGTCACCCCGGTCAGTGCGGGGTGGAAACTGGTGCCTGAAATTCGGTCGTTCATACGCGGGTATTTTCCCCGAAACGACGGCCGGAGTTCAATCCAGCGGCGCCCATAGTGGTCGTAGACTGTTACAGACAGCTCGCACTCTCCCTTTATTCCCATCTGCTTGCGCATTTCAGAGGGGAGTCCAACCTTCCTGGTGATGGGCTTCAGGGGAGTCAGCTTTTCCACGGGGAATGCATCAGCCTCTTTGAAAAAGCTGTTATCGGGGGCAGGCAGAAAGCTGAAGTCCGGGTAATGCTCGTAGTCGGCCGTCTCCGGGTCCCCCCGGAAATCCGGATGCATGAGGTAAAACGTCTCGTCAATCTGGACGACATACACTTTACCTTTGATTCCGGCCGCCGCTGTCACATACGCGGGAATCATCAGCTTGGGAGGTTGCTGCTCCGCACAACACCGGCGGAGAAAATCAAATCGGTAATCTCCAAGATACGGCTGGATTCTGATGCAGTGATGAGCCGCGCTGATGTCATACATTTGGTTGATATTCAGATATTTTGATGAAAATATTGTATTTTTTGACAATGTCTGATACATTTTTAAATCTCCAATCCATCAAGTTTTTTTATGGCGGCGTCCAACTGTTTCCTGCTCTCTTCGACCGCGGCCTTTATGGACCTGGCCTTTTTGATAGTTTCCTGTACGGTGTCGATGGCGTCGGCACAATCGGGGCAGAGCGGTACAGTTTTGAGGGCGCCCTTGTCGTGCAAGTCTCCGCAGAACCCGCAGGCGTCCTTCCTCCCGTATATGGTCAGTTTTCCTTTTTCTGTTTTTACGCCCACGACATCATCCTCCTGGATTTCATATTTCCGGCAGAATTCCACGGGCAGGATGAAGGGGCCGGTGACGTGGCGCTTAACCGTTCGTACAGATGCGTAGAATTCGTCTAAGTACCTTCTATCGCGGGGTATGGTCGGAAGGGCGTTTTCTTCGGGCTTTAACGGCTCGACCGTTATTGTGTGCGTCTTGACAAGGTCGAAGGTGCACTTCAGATTGACGCCCTCGCTGTACAGCTCGGTGCCGATGTTGAGGGCCGCTCTCTGATGCTTTGTCAGATAAAGATAGCGTCCGCCGCGGACGATACCGTCCATATCGATGGGCCGCATCGTAGTGACATAATGCATCTCATCTGGCCGTGTCGTTCTGATATAGAAGGTCCCGTCGCGTTCCACCACGCTTACGACCTCTTTCTTATCCCAGCCAAGGTACTCGGTCAATTCCCTGGGGATGATGATTTGGGTCGTATGAGCGCCTTTGTAGCGGCATGTGTAACTCAGGAATCCTTTTTCGGAAGTGCATTTGCTGAGGATGTCGTATAGCTTTTTCTTGCGGATTTTCTCATTCAGAATGTTGCAGTCTTTGTTGTATATTTTG
This sequence comes from uncultured Oscillospiraceae bacterium, assembly GCA_947589225.1. Classification (GTDB taxonomy): domain Bacteria; phylum Bacillota; class Clostridia; order Oscillospirales; family Oscillospiraceae; genus RUG626. The sequence goes on from CANQBC010000006.1 coordinate 29,938, forward strand.
GCCGCTTCTTTCCCATCGCATATGTCCTTGAGGATTTGCTCCCCTGCCTGGAATATCGACCGGCGAAGAAACCGGCTGTCTTTCGCGGGGTGTTCCCTCAGAACATTGATGGCGTATTCATCCGATTCCTTGGTCCGAGGCGTTGAAAAGAGCTCCGACAGATACCGAAGGAACCCGGCGAGCATTTCCTGAGAAATAAACGGCAGGGCAAAGGACGGAGCAGGAGTCATTGCGATTGCTCCACCAGGAGCGATGGAAAAGCGATAGGGAATACCTATCGGCTCCTGTCCAACTCCTATAGAATTGGACCCTCCCAGCTTGTTGACGCGGATAAGTCTCTCGTTTGTGTTTTTCATGGTGATTATGCTCCCTTTCGTGTAAAATATTTGATAGGGGTAGGGGTGTGAGGTATAGAAGAAATCGTTTCTCCAATCGTCACACAAAATCGATGTTATAAGTATGGATTATTAAAGACAGATGAAAAAAATGAGAGCCAGGCATTCGCCTGACTCTCGTTTGCGTATTGTATTAATTAAACCTTAGACGTAATCGTCTCTGTTGATGTTCATGATTGCGTCTGCCATTCCTGTTTTAAACATGCAATCCAATCACAGTTGTCGAACCGCTTATAATATCAGTCAACGACACCAAACCACTGGACAGCATAGATGTTCCCTTTTCCAACATGAAGCCCACAAACCATCCGATTGTTATCAACAGGAAGAAGAATTTCCTTCCTATGGCCGATATCGCTCATCCAGAGGTTGAAGAAGTAGCGGGCTTCGGTTTCTGGCTTGTTGGGTGTGTAAAGACATCCATCAACCTCCATATAGTTAAACCCAACCATTGCGATGTTTTCACCGCCCCAACGTTCTGTACACCCCATTTCTCTCTGGAGGTCTGTAATGGTTTCGCCATTCGGACGGTTGTGGCTATACTTCGTTTTCAGTTCCTCTGCACGGGCATTCACGGTGGCCTGAGATATCGGGTCAGAGGAATACACGGCATCTGTCAGCCCAGCCTCTCTCCGCGCCTCGTTCACCAGCTTGAGCATCTCAGCAGCGTAAGCCGCGATGTAGTCGTCGTTGACTTCGTAGTACTGCTCACCAATCGACACAGTTACCTTGACTTTCAGCGTCGTGCCATCGGCCTTGTGAGTCACCGTAACGTAAGCGGTTCTGGGCGCGGAATCGTTGGGCAGGGCGGCATACTCCATCCAGCCCTTCTCATTGACGGTAATGACGCTGGTATCGGAGGATTCAAAGGTGAAATGGTCCTCAATGTTCCTGTACCAGTTACCGGGACCGTAGACGATGTCATTGAAGGAATCGGAGGAATTGGACTGCTTGTGATTGCAGGTAGGCTTAATATCTCCCGCCTGGCCGCCCATAAAGGGAGCAACAGAGAGATTGAACTCAGCCTGCTCCACGGTAAACGTGGCGTTCCCGGTGTCCTTCTCCAGCACCTTGATGGTGCAGACGGCGGACTTCTTCCCGGCGGTAGCGGTCACGACGGCCTCGCCGGCGGCCTTAGCTGTCACAGTGCAGGTCCCATCCTTATTGTCCTTGATTTCGATATTCCCGCTCGCCGCGCTCCAAGTCACAGCCGGCTCAGTGGCGTTCGCAGGGGAGACGGTGGCAGTCAGCATGATGCTCCCGTTGACTTTCAGCTCGGCGGTGTCCTGGCTGAGGGTGACGCCGTCCACATCGATGTATTTCGCCTTCACGGTGACCGTGCAGGAAGCGGACACATTGCCCGCGGTAGCGGTGATGATGGCAGTCCCGGCGCTCTTGGCGACGATGGTGCCATCCTGCTTCACAACAGCCACCTGACCGTTGTTGGTGCCCCAATGGACAGTCTTATCGGTGGCATTGGTCGGGAGGACAGAAGCGGTGAGAGCCTTGGTGTCGCCCTCGGTCATTTCCAGGCTGGTCGCGCTCAGCTTGACATTGGTGATTTCGGAATCAGTGGGAATCTCAGGGGCAGGAGTATCATTGCCCTTGGTAATGGTCACGCTGCAGGCGGCGGCGTAGCCGGTCTGGGTGAGAGCCGTCACAGTGACAGTGCCCTCCGCCCTGCCGGTGACGATACCATTCGCGTCAACAGTCGCAATGCGGGAATCCGCGGAAGCCCAGATGATGTTATCCGCGACTCCTTCAGGAACCGTGTAAGCGTACAGCTGAGCGACATACCCGGAGGGCATCGTCACAGCCGTATTGCTGAGCGCCAGGCCAACGGAGCCGGTATAGGAGTCAAGGAAGGAATCCACCCGCATGAAGAACGTGGCGGCCTCCGCACGGGTAATGTTGCGCAGGGGGTCTACATAGCCATTGGAGCCATTTAGGAATCCGATGCGGCGCATCTCATCCACGGCGACCTTGGCGTAACCGCTGACCTTAGCGGCGTCGGCAAAGGACTTGGTCGCGGTGGGGGAATCCTGCATCTCCACCCCAAGACGGTTCAGGAACCGATAGATGATAACCGCCATCTGCTCACGGGTCAGATTCTGATTGGGGAGGAAGCTGTCGGCGGATACTCCGTTGATGAAGCCGTTCTCATAGCCCCACTCAACGCTGGGACCGTACCAGCTGCCGAAGTTGTTGTCCACAAAAGCGTGGTTGTTGATGATGCTTGCCTCTTTCACGCCAGCCATCCTGGCCAGTACGGTGACGAACATGCCCCTGGTCATAGGTGCGTTGGGGGCGAAGGTGGTGTCAGATGTACCAGCGAACAGCTTGTGGGTGGTGACGTACTCCACAGCGTCGGCATACCAGGCGCCGGGAGACACATCGGTGAAGCCGGCGTTCGTCTCGGTGTCAGCCGCCATAGCGGGAATACACAGAGACAGGAGCATGGTGAGCGTCAAAATCATCGTGATAATTCTTTTCTTCATTGTCGTAGTCCTCATTTCATAGTTTTTTTTGACGCTGTGTGCGTCTCTCATAGATAGTATGTAATAACGCCTCGCATCGAGCCATTTTTGAATATCAGCGATTCTTTGACGTGATAAAGCGGCCTCCGATGAGGTAAAAATTTATAGTGATAAGTAACAATCTGGCTGGCTGTCTCGGACTTTGCACCGTTCAATATCATGAACTACGGAATCCACGGCCGCGGCGAACCTGGAATCGCCGTGGGACGCAAACTCGCTCAACGCATTATCTAAGTGCTGTATCTGGACGATGAGGAATTTGCTGCGCTCCCTGTTTCGAATCTCGGTTTTCTCGTCGGCGATGCAGATGATGCTGTAGACGGGAAGACGTTCAGCAACGATACTTTTCAGTATCAGCTCATGCCGCCGGACTTGGTAGGCCGGGCTTTTGCACTTTTCCGAGGAACCGTTTTTCTTCGTCCGGTACCAGGTCTCAGTGTCTTCCACGTCAATGATACCGCTCCAATTCTTTGTCTCAATATGAAGCACCCCGGCAGGGCCAACGAGAAGATGGTCTATCTCCTGGGGTTCAGGATACTGCGGCGGGTTGGCGAGACGGAGACACGGTTCGTTGCGCTTGCTGATGCAGTCGTGGGCAATCACGCGGTACTCCGGGTGCTCCCTCACAAACCAAGTCAGATGGTAGTTGACATCCGCCTCGCCGCGCTTGCCGGCCTCCCGGGCGGCTTCCTCAGAATGTTCATCCGCCCACATTCTCTTTTTGGCCTTTTTAAAGCGCCATTTTATGTAGGGTAGTGCCTTTATGAGGAACAGTACGATGGCAATCGCTATCGCTATCGACACGACGACGCCGATAACCAATTGGATTTTCGCCCAGCCGGTCACGAAATCGAACCATCCGCTAAAGGGGTTAGAGGAGGAAGAGCCGGAGGGGGAGGCGGGCTCGCCGGTCCCGGCGGAGCTGTGGCCCTTGTCCGCGGGGGATTCATCAGGCCGCGCCTCGGGCCGGTCAGGTTCCTCCTCCGGGGCATCGGGAGTCTCGGAGGTGCTGGGGATCTCCGGTGCGGCAGGATCCTCTGAGGTATCGGGAGTCTCCGGGGTACTGGGAGTCTCGGTGGTGCTGGGGGCCTCCGGGGCATCATATTTAAGTAAGAGACTTCCCAGCTCGTACTCGGGCAGATTGCGGTCATTCAGTACCCGCAGGTCGGTCAGCTCAAGGCTCTGCACCGTCCCGGAGCAGGGAGAAATGATAAAGGAGTATTGGCCATCTCCCTTGACGAAACGCATGAACTCCTCCTGGATGGTCGCCTTGCGTGAAAAAACACCCTCATCCGTGGTCACACGAAGCTCGCAGGTGCCCACCCAGCCAAGGGATACCTCCCCGCCGGTGTTGTTGGAGTAGGCGACGGTGATGACCTTCCCGTCCCCGGAATCGGAGACGCTGGCGATGTAGGCCGTGAAGTCGTTATCCTCGGCGGCCAGGACTGGCACAGTCAGCAGACAGGCAAGGACAACGATGGCCAGGAGGAAGGCGCTGAAACGAGAGAGTTTTTTCATAGGAATAGTCTCCATTTTAATATTGATTGTTGATACTGCTGTGACACACCAGGTACGATAGATCCGCGTTGAGGGCGGAGACCGTGTCCGGCGGGAAGATGAAGGTCCACTCAATATAGGCGTATGGGCCAATCACAGCCCCGTCCAATGAGCCGAAGGAAGCCGAGGCAATCGTGGTTCCGTCCTCCATCTGGAAGGTGACAGATTCCACCGAGATGTTGAAGACCGAGTGGCCAAAGCCGTTGGTCACGAAACACTCGGCGTAGAGGGAGCCGTCGTCGCCCCAATAGACATGCTTGGGCTGGACCATCACGGTGTTTAAGGTGTAGGCGAAGTTCGTGTCATTGCGGAAGACATTCTCCGGTTCAGCGGGAGGGGTCTCCGGCTCCCGGGGCTCCTCGGGTTCCTCGGGTTCCTCAGGTTCCTCAGGTTCCTCAGGTTCTTCGGGCTGTTCCGGTTCCTCTGGCTTTTCTGGTTCTTTGGGTTCCTCAGGCTGTTCCGGGTTCTCCACCTTCTTTGGCTCCTCCGGCTCCCGGGGCTCCTCGGCTTCCACAGGCTCCTCTACAGGCTCCTCTATGACATCCTGCTCGGGCGGGTCCAGGGGTTCGGGTTCCTGAGGCTTACGGAGTATCAAATAGGCTGATACGGAGCCCACCGCTAAGAGGCCGGAGAGGATGACGGCCACCACTTTTTTCGAGATGCCCTTCCCGGCCTTCACGGCGGCAGAGGCAACGGCCTGGCCGCCGCCCGGGGGGGCGGCACCGGCGCCTGCGGCCTGGGAGGCCGCCGCGCCCGCCGAGAGGATCTGCTGTACAGCGGCCTGGGCCGCCGCGCCGCCGGAGCTCCTGGCCGCCTTCCCCATGAAATAGAGGAGGAAGGGCAGGGGGGACATGCCGTAGAGCTTGACGCCCTTCTTCTCATACTCCAGGACGCCCTCCTTGATGGCCTTTCGGGCGTAGTTCAGCCGGCTCTTGACCGTATTCTCCGATACGCCGGTGAGCTCCGCGATTTCTTTGACGCTGAACTGGTCGAAGTAGTAGAGCACAACACACATGCGCTGGGCCTCCGGCAGGGAGTCCACCAATTCGCCAATCATTCGGGTGGTCTCCGCGTTGTCCAGGGCTTTGTCGGGAACGCGCTGTTCGTCCAGCTCTTCCAGATCCTCCATCATAGAATCCCCGTCCTCGTTTTCCGGAAAGGGCACCTCACGGCCCGTTCCCCGGAGGGCGTTCATGCATCGGTTGACTGTCGTGCGGTTCAGCCAGCCCGAAAACGCCGCCGGCTCCTGGAGGGTCCCCAGCTTCGTGTATACTGTCCACAGGATGTCCTGGGCCGTGTCCTCGACGTCCTGCTGATTGCTCAGCAGCTTTCGGCACTGATAGAGCACATTGGGAAATATCTCTCTCAGCAGCGCCTCCATCGCCGCCATGTCGCCGTTCTTAGCCAGGCGGATGAGGTCGTTCAACTCTTTTCTTTCCATTGTGCAATCTCCTTCAAGATTTTTTGGAGCGTTCCGGTATCGGAAGCCGCCTTTCGCGCTTCCGTCAGCAGGCATCGGTGAAGAAACTCAAAAAAGGAAATCGTGAGTGTCCGCACCGGCCTGCTTTCGTGATTAATGTTATTTTCCATTCATCCAAGAGACCATGGGATTATGTAACGGATGCCAACGTTCGGGTCATGTCCGAGGCCGGATACATCAGGAGGAGAATAGAGATAAGTTTTTTCATGTTCATTCTTCCTTTCAATGATTTTTTGGGGCGTCTATCAAGTAAGACACGACAGGTTGCCGTTCGGTTTTAAAATTCGCAAAATTTTTTTGCCGTGGAAAAAGCACGATGGCAAGTGTATAACGAAAGTGAACGTGCTTCTATTATCTTACATTATCGTATTAAAAACGTCAATAGACGCTAATTAAATTATTTAAGTTGCCTTGATTAACAGGTACACTAAACCTGTGAGGTGACATGAATGGGGAACATCGATGTACATAAGAAGATGATTCAGCTTCTGCCCCTCCTGAATCGTCCCGAACCCCGTAATCATACCTGAAATCACCCCAAAATCGGGGTGAAATCGGGTATTTTTCATTTTTGAGGCAAAAATCAGGCGGGTGAATCCAACTTCAGCTGATAAAAACCGTAAAAAGTTTGGAGCACGGGGGTCAGAGATGATGAACACGGAAAGATTGATGCGAAATAGCTCTGAAAACGCGTGATTTGACGATTTTAGGGCACTTTCAGCCAAAATATTCCAATATTATCCGCTCGGAGGTAAATCTATCAAAAAAGTTCCAAAAAGCCGAATCCATAAGAAGGACAAGAAGCGCCGGCCGTTCAGGCCGGCGCGATAAGGTGCATGGCAGCAGGGTGGGGAATGATTTCTCAGGGGAGGACATCCTCTCTAAAATGGAGGGCTTCTCACTCCTATGGCGGCAAAATAGGTTGTATTTCTCCTAAACCTGTGGTATAATAAGAGCAGAAGGGGGTGCTGTGATATGATAATCAGCACTGATACAATGGTCTCCATCACCGAGGCCAATCAAAACTTTTCCAAGGTGGCCCGTCTTGTGGATGAAAAGGGGTCTGCCATCATCTTGAAAAACAATGTGCCCCGCTATCTGATTATCGAGTTCAGCCAGGCGGAGAAAAACCAACAGGCGGCCGACGAGGATGTGCTTGCCGTTTCCGCACGGTTGATGGAGGAGAACCGCGAGGCATATGAGGTTCTCGCCCAATGAAACTGTTGAGCAAGCGGCAGGGCCTTATCCTTCACGAGCAGCTTCTGGCCCAAACCGGAGGGTTAAAGGGAGTGAGAGATGAGGGTTTGTTGGAGTCTGCGCTGAAAGCGCCATTCCAGGGATATGGTGAAATGGATGCCTATCCGTCTCTACAGCAGAAGGCCGCGCGGCTTTGCTATGGGTTGGTGAAAAATCACCCGTTCCTTGATGGGAACAAGCGGATAGGTGCCCATGTTATGCTGGTATTCCTTGCGCTGAACGGAATAGAACTGTGCTATTCTCAAAAGGAACTTTCTGAAATCATACTATCGGTTGCCGCCGGAACGCAAGGGTACGATGAACTTCTGCGGTGGTTGCTTGAGCACCAAAATAGGTAATAGCGAAGATGATTGCTTATCCATGTCCCATGATTCGCTGTCCTCATATAGCATCTGCCGCAGACCCCGAAATCGTCCCGGATCCCGTAGCCAAACCCCAAACCGCCCTGAAATTGGGGTGAAATCGGGCATTTCCCATTTTTAGGCCAAAAAAGAAAATAAAAGGCCGCCAGTCCCTACCATGAAACAGGGAGCGCCGGCCCGCAGAGCCGGCGTGACAGGTCGCATGGCATCTCAACATCGCCATCTCACGGTGGAGCTCACTCCAACGGCGCTTCTCTTTCGCCCTGGTGACATCATCCCTCCTATGTTTGCTCTCTTTCACCCTGGCGATTTCGTCCCTCCAATGGGAGAACTCCAATCAGATGTTCTCCTCTATGGCCGCCGAGTCCTCTTCTCAAGATGCAAACCTCATGGCCGCAGGATGCCGCCCGCCTGTGTTGTCCGGCTTTTGAGGACAACTCCAATATGAGGAATCATCTGGATATAACTCGTCTCGCGAAGCATCCGTGACGGGAATCGTTGGCGTCCAAAGCGAAACAAGTGTTGAGCAAACCGGATTGACAGCCACGTTAATTTAGATTATAATGTCTTAAAATGAACAGCCGCATTGGATAGGGCCAGAGGAGAACTCTGCCCTAATCCATGCGGCTTTTTTGCTGTCAAAGAGAAAGGAGACTGAAGATGGAAGACGATTTTGCAACCTTCGGAAGATACTTGACCAGCCAGCTCACCCCTGAGCGAAGGGATCAGGCGCGGCGTTCGTACGATTCCCTTGCCGTTCTCATCGAGCGGAAGCAGCGAACCGCGGTGCCCGGCTCTGTAGTCGCCGTGGTCGGAATTCCCCATATGACCGCAAAGCTGCGGGAACTGGGGGACTTCATCAATGCCTGCGACGCCTACCTCAAATAATTCCGCAAAAAGGGCTCCTGAATATCAGGGACCCTTTCCTCTATCTATTTGTCGCCGGAGATTTTTCACGTCCTCCCGGAACTTCTGGGTGTATTGGCCGATATCCACGCCAGGCTCCATCATCACAGGAAAACCGGCATCCAAAACCGGGGTCACGATATACTCATTGAAGAGATCGTCCAGATGAGGCGGGATTCCCCAGTCGGAGCGGCAGGCAAAAATCAGGTCGTAGCCTGAGATGGGGAGGTCACTGAATGAGATTTCGTCCACCGGGAACATACACCCATCGCCTGGCTCGGTGCCTACCCAATACGCCTTGGCGACGACACTCTCACGCATCAGGTTCATCAGCCAGCCGTCGGCGGTGACGACGCCATTCGTGTTTGTAACCTCCGTGCCCGGCCAGTGCCCCACAAGGTAGACCTCTCTGTTTGATTCTGGCCTTCATGCGGTTGCTAAACGGCAGTCTGAGCATATAATTACCTCCTTGAAAGTACTCCTGTTATTATTATGGATGATTTGAATGATCTTTCCTGAAAGAGAAAGCCCGTTCCTTTCTATTTCGAGCGGCTCCTCGTTGCTCAGAGGATGCTCTTGGAGCGGCAAAAATGAATTCCGCTACAGGGAAGGCAGGCACCAAAACGGTGTCTGCCTTCTTGTTAGAAAAGAGAGAGGTTAAAAAAGTTCACGCGGTTTCGGCTGCGGATGAGTGCCCTCCATGCTGTACTCATCATAGATGTGAAGAAACCAGCGCCGGAGGTTGTTTTCATTGACCTTGATATCACCCTCTTCCGCGACCACGGCCATTCCGCCGCAGCGGGGGCAGGAGGCCGTTCCGGCGATATCCCCTTTGCCGTCGCGGATGTAATCCGTAATTTCAGAGCCGGGGAAGATAGCTCCGCAGTAGCAGCAGCCGCATCTTTCGGCCCGCTTGGCGAAGATATAGTTATACTCGATGAGGTCATCCGGGATGGGGATGTCCCGGGTCGCCTCCATGAAGTCCACGGTATGGCAGAAGCCCTCCTCCAGAATGAGGTCCTTGGGGTCTGTGGGTGGCTCAGCGCCACAGATGCAGCCGGTAACCCGGATGTCAGTCCCCTGCACGGAGAGTTCGAATAATTCTTTTGTCTCGACAGAATAGATTCTGACAACGCCGCCGACGGCGATGGCCTCGCGGACCAGTTCGTGATGTTCGAGGACCTCGTGGATGAACTCTTTGGTGTCAAGGTTGTCAGTGATGATATTGTAATTGTTCGTGTCCATGTAAAAATCCGCTGTTGCGGTCCTTTCATAATTATTGAGGTGAAGAATCACCGTTATTGCTATTTTAGTACTTTTGGGGACCATAATCAAGCGAACTTTTTTGTATATGAGGAAAACGAAAATTTTTTTGAAAAAATTTTGAGGAACGGAATCCCGCTCCTCAAAAAAATCAGTTGTGGTCACTGTCCAAGTGGCTTTGACCCGACTTCGGCGCCGTGTGGATTTTGACGCTGACGCTGACTTTGACGTTCTTCGGCTTCCTCACATGGATTCTGATGGGCGTCTGTTTTGCTTCGATTGACATAGGTACGGAGCCTCCTCCCTTTAAGGGAGTAATCCTTTGTTAAACTCTGTCTCAGGGAATTTATTTATCACTGTAGGTCCCTCGGATTTTCCCGTACAGTGTTCTATCTCGCGGAAGGTGAAAGGTAAAGTCCAACGCTGATTGTGAAGCCGAGACTGATGACAACCACAATGCTGCGGAGAACATCTTGAAGGAAGGACTCAGGTCGCTTTCAGCGGCTTAGGTCATCGACCACGGTACGGTGGGACACACCGAAACCTATATGCTCAGTGAGACCTTGTAAGACCTCGCGTGGTGCAGGCAGCCGTCGATGGACCGAGAACTCTTATGATTGGAGAGGCCATGGCGACGGTCATTAATCATAAAAGACGCCACAGTTTTTTAAATCATAAAAATGTCAACAAACAGGTGTGCATAGACGATAGGTACAAACAAGTTTTGGCTTGTCTTTTATCGGATAATGTGCTATTATAGAAGTCGATAACAGATAAAGTCACGACACTATGTGCCTCTGCCACCCAAACCGCGCTCATTCTCCCACTAATCTGTACTCCCAGAAGAGAGTCCGTGACTAATCTCACGGGCTCTCTTTTTCTATGTTCTCTTACCCCTTGTCCCAGTGAATTTCCTCTTTTCCATACGAATTCCCTCTTTCTGCGAACTTTTCTGAGTCGATTTCGTCTTGGGGTGGGCAGGGGATGTCGTCTTTCTGAGGGGAAATTCGATGGACAAATAAGTGGGAGAAAAGGTGAGGTTATGGTGGGAGAAGCACACACGTTGTGCAAATCGCCCCCGATCGCGTTCCGCCGCGCCGCGCGGGAGAATAATACGCTTGCAAACAGATAAGCGGTGTGGTAGAATATTTCAAAAGAATAGCGGCCACGGACCCCTGGCGATCCTCAATTGAAGTTCAGCTTTTTTTCCGGACTTTGACCCGCCCGATAGAGTTCGTGGTTCCTCGCCATGAGCTCTCTTTTTGCCTCCGTCCGGGGACAAAGGGGGAGCGGGCCAAAACGGGCAGGATTCCGGAGAGAAGTACAGATCTGCTTTTTCACACTCTGACAAGGAGGTCAACCATATGAGCGAAATGGATGTTTCAAAAATATTTCCCGGCTGGAGCGCCGAGGGCGTCCTCGGCTCCGGGGAGTTCGGTACGGTCTACCTTATAAGGAACGCCGAGAACGGCGCGTTCTCGTCCATGAAGGTGATCCGCGTCCCGCCCACGCCGGAGGCGATCGACAACGCGGTGAAGATGGGTGTCGGCCGCGACCTCCTCGCCACGTATTTTACCAAATTTAAAAACGATCTGAGCTGGGAGATCGCCATGTACGGAAACGTGAAGAATCCCGCCCTCGCCCCCGTGGAGGAGCTGAAAACGGCCTCGTTGAGCGGCCCCGGCTGGCTGGGCTTTATGCGTTCCGGCATCTACACCCCCATTTCCATTTATTTTGAAAAGACCGCCTCCACCCCCGATGACGCGGCACGTATGGGGATGGAGCTTGCGGGCGGCCTGGAGGCCCTTGCCCAGTACAGCATGGTTCACGGGGACATCAAGCCCGCCAACGTGATGGTCACGGACGCGGGGAGCTTCGTGCTGACGGATTTCGCCCTGCGCCGGTGCCTTGAGCGGGCGGGGAGCGGTATATTTGACGCCGCATCCGAGGGCTTTGACGCCCCGGAGACAGAGGGGAGAGATCGCGTCTACTCCGTAAGGTCGGATATTTACTCCCTGGGCGCCCTCATGTGCTGGACGGCCAACGGCGGCTCCATGCCGGAACACGGGGATCCCAATAAGATCAAGAACATGGATCCCGCTCTGGCGGCCGTTATCAGGAAGGCCATGGCGGCGGATCCCAACCAGCGCTACCAGACGGCGGCCCAGATGAAGGCCGACCTTTTAAAACTGAACCTCCCCAAAAAGCAGGCCCGCCGGGCCATGGCGGCCGCCGCGGCTTTTGAGGCCGTCAAGCGCAACGGCGGCGCGGTGATGACCGGCGCCAAGTCCGCCGCCAAGACCGGGGACAAGCCCGCTGAAGAGAGCGCCGGTACCGCCTACGATTTTTCCGACACCGGCAAAAACCCAAAGAAGTCCGAAAAGGACGCCGGAGTCAAAAAGTCAAAAGCCGGCTGGGTGGTGGGCCTGATCGCCATGCTGGCGTGCCTCGCGGTGGTTCTCGTTATCTGGATCCCGTGGAAAACCCAAAGTCCCCCCGACAACGTCGTCAACAACGACGACGGGCAGAACACCGGCGACGACGGGCAGAACGCCGGCGACGACGGGCAGAACACCGGCGACGACGGGCAGAACGCCGGCGACGACGGACAGAACGCCGGCGACGACGGGCAGAACGCCGGCGACGACGGGCAGAACGCCGGTGACGACGGACAGAACGCCGGCGACGACGGACAGAACGTCGGCGACGACGGACAGAACGCCGGCGACGACGGGCAGAACGCTGGCGACGACGGACAGAATACCGGGAACGGCGGACAGACCACCGGGAACGGTGGACAGACCACTGGGAACGGCGGACAGACCACCGGGAACGGCGGACAGGCCACCGGAAACGGCGGACAGACCACCGGGAACGGCGGGCAGAACACCGGGAACGGCGGGCAGACCACCGGAACCACCCGCCCGAAGCCCACAAACAACGACGTCCTCTACCCCTCCGACACCCAGCGCATCACTCGGGAGGAGCTTGAGGGCAAGACGAGGGCCGAGAGCTACATGCTCATAAACGAAATCTACGCCCGCCACGGGTACATATTCAAGTCCGGCGGAGAGGCGGAGAAGTATTTTAATACTCAGAAATGGTATACCCCCGTCACCTCCAACGCGGCAAAGGTCGAGGCGAAGTTCAACGCTGTTGAGAAGGACAATCTGAATACGCTCATGGACTATCAAAGGGAGATGGGCTGGCGCGCCGGAGAACCCTCCACTACTACCCCCGGCGGAACCACCGATCCGACCCCCGGCGGAACCACCGATCCGACCCCCGGCGAGACGACCGATCCGAACCCCGGCGAGACCACCGATCCAAATCCCGGCGAGACTACCGATCCAAATCCCGGCGAGACTACCGATCCGAATCCCGGCGAGACCACCGATCCAAATCCCGGCGAAACTACCGATCCGAACCCCGGCGGGACTACCGATCCGAACCCCGGCGAGACCACCGACCCGAACCCCGGCGGGACCACCGATCCGAACCCCGGCGGGACTACCGATCCGAACCCCGGCGAGACCACCGATCCGAATCCCGGCGAGACGACGGAGCCCGCGGAGAACGTGGTGCTGTTCCCATCGGATACACAGCTTGTTACCCGTGCCGACCTTGAGGGCAGGAGCCGGGAGGAGGTCACGCTGATGATCAACGAGATCTACGCCCGCCACGGCTACATCTTCACCAACGCCTCCATAAAGGCCCACTTTGAGGCCCAGCGGTGGTATACCCCGGTCACGGGCAATATCAGCACGGTCGTCTCCATGCTCAACGACACCGAAAAGGCCAACGTCGCCTTTATAAACGGGTATATGAAGGAGCAGGGCTGGCGCTGACGCCTCACCCCGGCGGGGTTTGCCGTGAACACGGCAAGAGAATTTACTTTCCGTTCTTTTGTTTCGTCAAAAGAACGGAAAGTAACAAAGGGAAGAAAACCGCCCAGGGGAGGGATTTCGTCGTCGCTGATGCCGCTTTGCTTTGGGCTCCCTTCGGTCGCCCTCAGGCGCGGGCATCGCTCCTCCTCTCCCCACGCAATCTCCGATTGCGCGGGGGCCCCAAAGCGGATGCCGCTTAACCTCGGACTCCCTTCGGTCGCCCTCAGGCGCGGGCATCGCTCCTCCTCTCCCCACGCAATCTATGATTGCGCGGGGGCCCCAGCCCCTTGAACCCCACCTTTTAAAACGACCAGCTTAGGGGGCCTGCGGGCCCCCTGCTGGACACACTCCCGGGGAACGCCCGGACGAAAGAATGCGTAGTTAAGGAAAAAGCCTTCCCCACAAGTGGGGAAGGCGTTGAGAACGCGGTCACCGCCATGACCAAGCCTTTTACAGGCTGCGGAGGCCGCGCTTCACGCTGATGGCGTGTACCGGGCACATCTCCTGGCAGCAGAAACAGGAGATGCAGTTTTTTCGGGGCATACCGGCCTTTTTCTTCTCGATTTTTATGATCTTCTGCGGGCAGCTCTCCGCGCATTTCCCGCACCCCACGCACTTGGACTTGTCCACGCTGGGGTAGGAGCGCAGCAGCGTGTCCAGTACGAACCGCGCCGGCTTGCGCAGGAGCTTCGGTACCGAGTCGTCAAAGCCCGTGCTCTTGATGGTGTCCGGCAGCTTGAAGGCGGGGGAGCAGGGAATAAGGTCGTCCCCGGTGACGGTCACCGTCTCCGGCAGGAGCTTCATGTCCCGCGCCGCCGCCAGATGGGGCATGTCAAAGACGTTCAGCCCCATGAATTTCACCGCCATCATATCCAGGGCGTAGACGTCCCTGGAGCACAGGGTTACGCCCGTGTGCCTCACCGTGCCGCCGCCGGGGCCGTTGCCCTCCATGGAGTCCACGGCGTCCAAAAGCGTGAGGTTGGGCTTCACCGTTTCGCAAAGCTCGCAGAGCATCTTCACAAAATCCCGGGTCTCCGGGTATCTGCGGTGCATATCCGGCTTCTGGAGCCCCGGAATGGTGCCGAACAGGTTTTTTACCCCGATGGACACCGTCGTCATGGCGTGGGTCTTGAGCTTGGGCAGATTGATGATGTAGTCGGCCTCCAATACGGGCGTTATCAGATTGAAGGCGCGCGTCTCAAAGCCCTCCCTTGCGGCCTTTCTCCCAAAGGTGAAGTCCTGGTTGAGGTACTCCTCGATCCCCGGAACTCTCAGCCCCGACGCGGAATAGACGCTTTTCATATACTCGGCGGTAAAAAGCCCGCCGGAGCTGTCGGCCACCACAATGTTTTTATGCCCCCTCCCCGTCAGCCACCGGATGACCGCTCTGACGATCGCAGGGTTCGTCGTTATCCCAGCCTCCGGCTTCTTGCCATAGAGCAGGTTGGGCTTTAAGAGGATCCTCATACCGGGCTTCAGATCCTCCGCGACGCCCAGAGCCTCGAAATGCTTCGACACAGCGGAATATATGACATCCCCGTCATAAGACGGGGCCTCTACGACGCTTACAACAGACATACCGCACCTCCGGGATGTTTTTTTCCATCATACCAAATAATTCCCCGGATTGCAAATAAATCTTAACGAGGATACGCAGCTATGACACTTGAATTTTGCGCACCCTGTCTTTTCGGCCTGGAGGGGCCGCTGGGCAACGAGCTCCGTCACATGGGCGTGGAGAACGTACGCGGCGAGGACGGGCGCGTCTATTTTACCGGTACGGAGCGGGACATCGCCCGCGTCAATATAAAAAGCCGGTTTGCCGAGCGGATCTTAATTGTGGTGGGCCGTGCGGAGGCGTCCACCTTTGACGCCCTTTTCGAGGGGGTGCGGGCCATGGAGTGGGAGCGCTGCATCCCCAGGACCGGGGCTTTCCCGGTGAAGGGCTACTCCCACCAAAGCGCCATCACCTCCGTCCCGGCCCTCCAACGGTGCGTCAACAGAGCCGTGGCCGACCGGCTTGGCCGCGCCTACCGCCTGGAGCGCCTGCCCGAGACGGGGGAGACGTATCAGATCCAGTTCGCCCTGGCGCGCGACACCGCCACCCTCTACATCGACACCTCGGGAGCGGGCCTCCATAAACGCGGTTGGCGCCCCGCTCAGGTGGAGGCGCCCATACGCGAGACCCTTGCCGCCGCCCTGGTGGACATCGCCGGCTACCGGGGACGCGGCGACTTTAGCGACCCCTTCTGCGGCAGCGGCACCATCGCCATCGAGGCCGCCCTGGCGGCGAAAAACCGCGCCCCCGGCATAGCGCGCTCCTTCGCCGCCGAGAAATGGCGCAATTTCGACATCCGCTGGGACGACGCCCGCCAAGAGGCCAGAAGCCGGGAATTTGACCGGAATTATACCATCTTTGCCTCGGACGTGGATGAAAAGGCCGTCGCCATCGCCCGCCAGAACGCGAAAAGAGCCGGGGTGGAGGAGCTTATCCGCTTTTCCGTGGCCGACGCGGCGCGCTTTGACCGCCGAACCGACGGCGGAATCCTGGTCACCAATCCCCCTTACGGCGAGCGGATGCTGGATATCCGGGCCGCCCAGTCCCTTATCCGTGACTTCGGCCGCGCCATGAAGGGAAATCCCGGCTGGCGGGTCAACATCATATCGTCGGATCCGGAGCTGGAAAAGTATTACGGCCGGCGCGCCGCGAAAACCCGCAAGCTCTATAACGGTATGATAAAGTGCAATTATTATATGTTCAAATAAAGCCCCAAAGACAGAGAAAGGCGAGGCTATGAGACAGCTTTTTATTTTAAATCCCATTGCGGGCGGAAAAAACTCCGACAAGTCCGCCATAAGGGCGAAGATCGCCTCCGTCATGGCCGAGCGGGGAGAGCCTTACGAGCTCTATGAGACCGTGGGCGTCATGGACGCGGCCGAGAAGGTCAAGCGCGAGGCAATCAAAGGTGACGAGCTGCGCGTCTACGCCTGCGGCGGGGACGGGACGCTCTCCGAGTGCGCCCACGGCGCGGCGGGGTTCCGCAACTGCTCGGTCACCCACTATCCCTGCGGCACCGGCAACGACTTCGTGCGCATGTTCGGCCCGGACGCGCCGCTCTTTTCAAGCTTGGACGCCCTCCTTGACGGCACATCCGCTCCCATCGACATTATCGACGTCAACGGCCGCAAGTGCCTGAACATCGCATCCATCGGCATCGACGCCCGGGTGGGGTTGGACGTGCACAGGTACTCCCAACTGCCCGTGGTGGGCGGAGCCGGCGGGTATGTCATCTCCCTTCTGGTCAACGTGGTCAAGGGCATCAACCGTCACTTCAAAATAACCGTGGAGGGGGAGGAGCTGGACGGCAAATTCGCCCTCATCTCCGCCTGCAACGGCCAGTATTACGGAGGCGGCTTTAACCCCACCAGAACCGCCACACCCGAGGACGCCTCCCTCGACATCCTTATCGTCAAGGCCGTCTCCCGTTTTACCCTTGCCCGGCTTTTGAAATATTACGCCTCCGGACAGTATGCCAAATACCCGGACATTATAAAATATGTATCGGGCCGCCACATCACCGTACGGGATGAGAAGGAATTCTCCGTCAGTATCGACGGCGAAGCCATGTATACCAACTGCGCCAAATTCAGCCTGATCCCCGGCGGCGTAAACTTTATCTATCCCAAAGACTGCCGCAAAGTGTCCGAAATCGTCAAACTGACAACATTAAATGTTTAAAACCACCATTAATACGTATATAATGACTATTGCCTAAAAAGCCCAACTGGGGTATTATATAGCTTAGTTAGCACTCTGACAAAAAGAGTGCCAGACTCCAACAACGTTAAAACTTAATTGACATAGGAGGCACAATCAGCATGAAGCTCAAACCTTTGGCAGACAGAGTCATTATCAAGCGCGTTCCGGCTGAGGAGACCACCAAGAGCGGCCTTATCCTCACCAGCTCCGCCCAGGAGAAGCCCCAGGTATACGAGGTCGTGGCCGTGGGCCCCGGCGGGTTTATCGACGGCAACGAGGTGGAGATGGAGGTGGAGGTCGGCGATAAGGTCATCACCGGCAAGTATACAGGCACAGAGGTCAAGTTCGAGGGCGAGGAGTACACCATCGTCAAGCAGAGCGAGATCTTAGCTATCGTCGAATGATTTGAATGTTAGGAGGCAATTTGTATTATGTCTAAAATGATCGTTTACGGCGAGGAAGCCCGCCGCAATCTTGAGGCCGGCGTCAACAAGCTGGCCGACACCGTAAAGCTCACCATCGGCCCCAAGGGCCGCAACGTCGTTCTCGACAAGAAATTCGGCTCTCCGCTGATCACCAACGACGGCGTCACCATCGCCAAGGAGATCGAGCTGGAGGATCCCTTTGAGAACATGGGCGCGCAGCTCGTCAAAGAGGTCGCCTCCAAGACCAACGACGTGGCCGGAGACGGCACCACCACCGCTACGGTTCTTGCCCAGGCCATGATCCACGAGGGCATCAAGAATGTGGCCGCCGGCGCCAATCCCATGGTCATGAAGCGGGGCATCCAGAAGGCCGTGGAGACCGCCGTCGCCGCCATCCGCGAGCACTCCCAGCCCGTCACTGGCACCGAGGACATCGCCCGCGTGGGCACCGTCTCCTCCGGCGAGGAAACCATCGGTAAGCTTATCGCCGAGGCCATGGAGAAGGTGGGCCAGAACGGCGTTATCACCGTGGAGGAGTCCAAGACCGCCGAGACGTATTCCGAGGTGGTGGAGGGCATGCAGTTCGACCGGGGCTACATCACCCCCTACATGGTCACCGACACCGACAAGATGGAGGCCGTCTACGACGAGCCGCTCATCCTCATCACCGATAAGAAGATCTCCAATATCCAGGAGGTTCTGCCGCTTCTGGAGCAGGTCATTCAGGCCGGCAAGAAGCTGGTGATCATCGCCGAGGACGTGGAGGGCGAGGCCCTTGCCACCCTCATCCTCAACAAGATCCGCGGCACCTTCAACTGCCTGTGCGTCAAGGCTCCCGGCTTCGGCGACCGCCGCAAGGAGATGCTTCAGGACATCGCCGTCCTCACCGGCGGACAGGTCATCAGCTCAGACCTGGGCATGGAGTTGAAGGACGCCACTCTTGACATGCTGGGCTCCGCCCGCCAGGTGAAGTCCACCAAGGAGAACACCATCATCGTGGACGGCTCCGGCGAGAAGTCCGAGATCGCCGCCCGGGTCGCCCAGATCAAGAACGAGTACGAGGTCTCCACCTCCGACTACGACCGGGAGAAGCTTCAGGAGAGGCTGGCGAAGCTGGCCGGAGGCGTGGCCGTCATCAAAGTGGGCGCCGCTACCGAGACCGAGATGAAGGATAAGAAGCTGCGCATCGAGGACGCTCTGAATGCCACCCGCGCCGCTGTGGAGGAGGGTATCGTCGCCGGCGGCGGCACCGCCTATGTGGTGGCCTCCAAGGCTGTCGCCCAGCTCCTCAAGGACACCCACGGCGATGAAAAGACCGGCGTTGCCATGATCGCCAAGGCCCTTGAGGCCCCCATCAAGCAGATCGCCGCCAACGCGGGGCTTGAGGGCGCCGTTATCCTTAACAACGTGAAGAACTCCGACTCCGCCGCCTACGGCTTCAACGCCGCCACTGAGGAGTACTGCGATATGATCGCCTCCGGCGTTGTGGATCCCACCAAGGTCTGCCGCAGCGCCCTGGAGAACGCCGCCTCCATCGCTTCCATCGTCCTGACCACCGAGTCCTTGGTGGCCGACAAGCCCGAGCCCCCCGCGCCCGCGGCCGCTCCCAACCCCGACATGGGCGGGATGTATTAATGCCGGCTTGAAGGGCTGACGCCTTTTAAATCCAAAGGATAACGTTCGTAAAGACTCCGTGAAAGGCTTTCCGGCCTTTCACGGAGTCTTTATACAAATACTTGGCATTTATACTAATATCTAATTAAAACAAGACATTCGCGCCGGCCTTGTTTGAGTTCAATATTCGTATGAAAAACCGGGGACGTGGATTTTTGTATTCTTGACAAGCCCCTCATTGGGTGTATAATAGGAAGGAAACCGCCGCCCCGGCGGGGCCGGGAAAAGGGCGGCGCGCCGCCCGTCCCCCGCCCCTATATGAAAGCCAGCCGGCGCCGGCCGGCTAATAAATTTTATGCCAGGACGGTTGCGCGGGTTACCTGGGAGGACAAGTATGATAAAGATATCACCTTCTCTTTTGGCGGCGGATTTTACAAAGCTTGGACAGGAAGTTGATTCCATAAAAAGCGCCGATCTCCTGCATTTTGATGTGATGGACGGGATTTTTGTCCCCAATATCTCCTTTGGGCTTCCGGTCCTGAGAGCCGTACGCGGCGTCACGAAATTGCCCCTGGACGTCCATCTGATGATCACAAAGCCCATAAATTACGTGGAGCGTTTTTGCGAGTTTGGCGCGGATATGGTCACCATCCATGTGGAGGCGGACGAGCCGGAGAATATAAGGAGCGCTCTTTTGAAGGTAAAAGCCCTGGGCAAAAAAGCCGGCCTCTCCGTAAAGCCGGCGACTCCTATAAGAGCCGTAGAGCCATACGCTGAGCTTCTTGATAACATCCTCGTCATGGCCGTGGAGCCCGGCTTCGGGGGGCAGAGCTTCATAATGGGAGCCGTGGACAAGATTGCCGAGGCCGCCGAAATTGCCGCCCGCCTCGGGAGGGCCTGTGATATTGAGGTGGACGGCGGGGTGAACCCGGAGACGGGCCGCCTTTGCGCCAATGCCGGCGCGACAGCGCTGGTGGCTGGGAGCGACGTTTTTCGCGCCGCCGACCGCCGTGCCAGAATCGAACTTTTGCGAGGTTTGAAATGAGTTTTTTTCCGTCCGCTCTTGATGAGCTTGTCGAAAGATTCGCCTCCCTGCCGGGTATCGGCCTGAAGTCCGCCCAACGGTTGGCGTTCCATATTCTGGATCTCCCCGAGGAGGAGGCGCGCGCCTTCGCCTCCGCCATTGTCACGGCCCGGGAGAAGGTACACACCTGCCGGATCTGCCAGAACCTCACCGACTCCGACGAGTGCTCCATCTGCCGCTCCGAGGCCCGCGAGGAGGGCCTTATCTGCGTGGTGGCCTCCCCAAAGGACGTGGCCGCTATCGAGCGGGCGGGGGAGTACAGGGGCCGTTACCATGTGCTCCACGGGGTCATATCGCCCTTAAACCGCATCGGCCCCGACGACATCCGGATCAAAGAGCTGGTGGATCGGGTAGCCGGGGGGAATGTGCGGGAGGTCATCATGGCCATGAACCCGGACACGGAGGGGGAGACCACCGCCAAGTATATCTCCCGCCTTGTAAAGCCCTTTGGCGTCAGGGTCACGCGCCTTGCCTACGGCATCCCTGTTGGCGCCAGCCTCGAGTTTGCCGACGATGCGACATTGATGCGCGCCATGGAGGGGAGACAGGAAATTTAGCCGGCCCTGAAACGCCCCGCTGTGAGGCGTCGGGGAGTAAAAATTTTTCTGACGCCGAAATATGTCGCGGGGAGTTTTTTTGAAATTCCTGTTGACAACGGGGAAAATATATGGTAATATCGATAAGCCGTGTTGAGAGAGGATGCGGGTGTAGCACAACGGCTAGTGCACCAGCCTTCCAAGCTGGGGACGTGGGTTCGATTCCCATCACCCGCTCCAGCTTATCAAAAGGCAGGAACACACAAGGCAGTAATGACACGCGCCAATAGCTCAGCAGGATAGAGCAACTGCCTTCTAAGCAGTAGGCCGGGGGTTCGAATCCCTCTTGGCGTGCCAGCGTCGTCGCGAAAGTCGCGTTCCTCGGCGTGAGGCGAACGCCAGACTCGCCCGCCTCACGCCTCCCACGCCGTTTTTGCTTCTCCTTCCCAAATTGAACCGCTTCGCCGGGCTTCGATTTGGCGAAAAAGGTTCTTCAAGGCCGGGTGCCTTGAAATATTCAAAAGTTGATATGGTGGGTGTAGCTCAGTTGGTTAGAGCACCGGATTGTGGTTCCGGGTGTCGAGGGTTCGAGTCCCTTTACCCACCCCATGAGTTGACGCCGCCAAAAAGGCGGCGTCAACTCAGTAATCTGCAATATAGGGATGTCGCCAAGCGGTAAGGCACAGGACTTTGACTCCTGCATTCGTGGGTTCGAGTCCCGCCATCCCTGCCAGCCTTTTCAAAAAAGGCCAACGGCCTTTTTTGAAAAGGGGAGACATATAAATAAAAAAGATATGACTTGGTAGCTCAGCAGGCAGAGCACCTGCCTTTTAAGCAGGGTGTCCCGGGTTCGAATCCCGGCCAGGTCACCAAAACGGAAAAAGTCCGCCTTTCGGCGGACTTTTTCCGTTTTGGTGACTTACGGGGTTGGCTTTGCCAACCCGGCCCCCGCCGCCTGGCGGCGGGGGTTTCATCGGACATGAGAAACAGACGGATTAGAAATGAAAATTGAAAGGCGTTCCGACAGTTGAACCTCACGATTCTATGGGCCTGTTCGCCGCATCACATCTCAATCCTTCCCAATCCACATTTCCCTGCATATAATTAAAGCGTTCATCTCCAAGGGACTTCAAAAGCTCCTGTTTCAAACCGGCTGAAAAGGCGGGATCAACGGCTTTTAGTGCCATGTGCTGGTAAAGCCTGGATTTCGTACAATCACCTATCGTGCCCATACTATCCAGGATTTCCCGCATAAGCCGTGCCGTCCATGCAACGTCCTTTTCCCAAGCCGCCACATTCAGCCCCCAGCAGACCTCATTATATTTGCCCATTTCAAATATAGACGCGGCAGAGGAAGAGACTTCGACCAGCTTTTTAGCCATTTCATGGTCGCCGTCTTCCATATAAAGAATGCGCAAATCATTGAATGTCATTTGTATGTGCTGATACGCACAGAAAATCAATTCCTCGTATGCGCGATAGGCTTCCGTCCGTTTTCCTGTTTTGCTGTTTACAAGCGCCTCCTTGCGCTTGCGTTCTGGATTTTCCAATGAGAAATAATCCAAATACTGCATTGCTTTTTCATAATTCTCCTGCCGAATAAATGCACTGAACAGTGAATCCGTTGCCTGATTACGGATCCGTTCGTCCTCTGAGAGCAAACACCTCTCGTACCATCCGAATATCACGCTATCATACCTGTCTTTATTTGGAAGTTCTGTTGTCATTTGTCTTGCGTCCAGAATGTCCGCCGCCTGCCAAATCAATTTTTCACAATTAGGGTATTCCTCGATTTTTTCCTTTACGGAAAGAAATACATCATGGAAGTCTTTGCTCTCCAAGTCCTTTTGAATCTTCGATAAAAATTGGTTTATCTCTTCGTCTGTCAGCTCATCCTTAAAGGAAAGAAGTTCATCTGTGGTAATGCCAAGCAGCCGCGCAAGAGGGGCAAGCAAAGCGACATCCGGCAGTGTGTTGCCCTTTTCCCATTTATTCACGGCGGGAGCGGTCACGCCGAGACGGGCGGCCATCTCCTCCTGTGTTAACCCTTTATTCCTCCTGTATTTTTTGATAACCTCTCCTGTCGTCATGTTCAACTATCCCCTTCACAATCTCTGAATCGATTCTGTAAATAGTATAGCTGATTGGGGTTCAAGAGTCTATTGAACATTGATTAAATAGTGAGAATTTTTTTTATTATTGGTTAATTTTCGCGTGTGCCGCAGAAGAGGCTGCGGTGTTGTTTACGGCGCAGACGCCTCACATCCCCATCCTTCCGATAGAATGTACCCTTTTCTTGGAGGGGTTTCGCTCCTTGCGGCGGATCAACATAGGCGCGTTGGATCAACCCTTTTTTATGGGGAGTCTGATGACTGTTTTCCATTTTTCGGGGGCCACTTTTCGCGCGTCCGACATATAAATCTCGTGGTGCAATCTTGTCGCCGTTATATCCTTGACATATCCGTTTTCGGCTAAGTATTTATCCATGATTGCGACCGTGGCAGGCTCGTCGTCAAAAGCCCCTGAGTGCATGATCTGAACGCACAGCCCCTCCTCAACGGTCATAAACTCTGCCGATGAACAATCCAGCTTTTTCTTTTTTTCCGCTGTTTCGACAGCCCACTCAAAATCTTTTTTTGTTACAAAATCGGGCAAACGGATCACGGAGATCCAATTAAATGCGGACTTCTCCGCGTAATTCACGCCGTCGGTATGGTCTTGCCACCAAAAGCCCTCAAGAGGCGGTACGACATATTCAAAGAAGCCTTCTATCGTATGGTCCGTTTTATAACTCATTTTCAAAGTGTATGCGATAGCGTATAGTATGCCGATTGCCTGCTGATACGCGCCGCCGGCCTCGTTCGGGTCGCCCTTTCCTCTGACCGCAATATAATTCATCGGCGGGATGGTTACAATTTCAGGTTTATTCTTTGGCATATAATATTCTTTATATTCTTTCTTAAAATCAAAAGCCATAAGTACCTCCGTAAATCTCTGTTTATCGAACAATGCCCATTATATCATACCCGCAAAGAGGGTATGGTATATTCGCCATGTTTTTCGGTTCCCGGCGCAAGCCAGGGAGAAAAACGGTTAAAATCAAATATAATATCTGTATCGCAGATATTATATCATCCAACTGCAAAAAAATCTACCGCCCGTTAGACGGCAAACCCCTTAAAACTTCCCCCTGCAAAAAGGCCCCCGGCTTAAGTGCCGGAGGGCTTTTCTTCGTTCATAAGGCTTATTTTTCCCGGAACCGCTCGGTAAGCTCCTTTGTATAGGCGAAGAAGTCGTCGATGGAGTGAAAAACGGGGATGAGGCCGGGGTCGGGGAGGGCCAGAACATTGATAAAGGTGCCAGCGGGGCCGCGCATATCGCGCGGCCCCGCTTTTTTCAACCGTTCGCGCTCCTCCGGGGGAAGGCCGTCAGCCTCGCGTTCCAGATCCTCCACGGGGCGGTCGGAGTAGAAGTGATCTCGGAATATGTGCCGCAGTTCGTGTTCCAGACACGCCTTCTGCTTTTGTGGAGACAGGTGGCTGCTCAGATATATGTCAAAGGTGCCGTCGTCGTTGGGTATGGTGACCCCCTCCACCGTGGGAGGAAAGTCAAGGATCCTGACGAAATATTCAGGAGTCCACACCGTTTACTCTCCCTGGTGCTCGGTGCGGCGAAGAGCCTCAATGATGGCGACCGCGCGCTCCACATCCTTCGGGGTGGCGTCCTTTGCAAGGGAAAAGAGCATCCTGCATTCGCTGCGGGAGCGCAGCATATCAAGGTAGGACTCAAGCTCAGCGTCCACGGGGGCGGAAAATGGCATACGGTCGGAGCTCTCGCCCTTCAGATACGCCAGGGATACGCCAAAGAAATCGGCTATTTTCTTGAGCGTCGAATCACGGGGAACACTGGAACCGTTTTTCCAGGTGCTGAGAGCCGCCTGGGAAATGCCGGTGGCCTTGGAAACCCGATAGGAAGTAACACACTGTTCTTTGCAAAGCTGCACAAAAATTTCGTACATTTTTTGTTCACTCCTACAAATAATTAAAAATAATTAAATTAGTACTTGACTTTTGTGAAGAGCAGAAGTATAATGCGACTATCAAAGCAATACAAACGTGATTATACTTTAATAATTAGTATATTCAAGCTTAATAAAGCTTTGATGCTTAAAACCAAACAGCGGGAGCTTGTGCAATGGTTATAAGTAATTAAAGTATATCATATTTGTACAGCTTTGTCAACAATGTATTTTCAAGGGGGAGTGAGAGTATTTGACTGGATGGAAGAGACGTTTTATCGAGGGGCCCGGGGGGCCGGGGGAGTCGAAAAGAACGGGCGAACGATGCTCCGGATGCCTTGAGGAGATGACGGAGAACGACGTCTACGGCCGGTGTGGGGGAAAGACGCTGTGTGCTCTTTGCGCCGACGACGAATGGGGTGAGCTGTCCGGCGAGGAGAAGCTGGAGCTTCTCGGCTACGAGGTGGTGAGGTAGGTGGGCTACACGGTAAAGCAGCTGGGGGAGGGGATCGACCGGGCCATCGACCACTGCCTGGTGACCGGCGAGGCCCCGGTGGGCTTTGTGCTCCACAAGTTTCTCGACATACCCGAAAGTGAGCTGGCGCGATATCTTGAGGAGGGCGAGAAGCTGCGGCGCGGGGAGATCCCGTATTCC
This sequence comes from uncultured Oscillospiraceae bacterium, assembly GCA_947589225.1. Taxonomy (GTDB): domain Bacteria; phylum Bacillota; class Clostridia; order Oscillospirales; family Oscillospiraceae; genus RUG626. The sequence continues at coordinate 55,674 of CANQBC010000006.1, forward strand.
GCCGGGGTTAAGGGAAGATTTCTGGCGGCGAGGAAGTGGGACGAGTTCAAGACCTTTTTCTGGCTTGACCGGGCCCAGAAAGACCCGAAGAACGCCAGCTTCGCCATGTTCAATCTGAAACAGACGGAAAACGGCGGGTACGCGGAGAAGGAGACGAAGGCTCAGAAAAGCTCCGTCATTATCCGTCTGGACGGCCTGGGCGGAAAAGATGCGCTGTTGTAGGGAGCGGCGCCGGCATCGGCCCGCCCTCCGGCGGCGAAGCGCCGGCAAGGAGGTGGGAGGACACGGACGACACCATAATATTTGACCCGGGCGTGGCCAGTGATAAGCAGAAGCAGTTCCTTTTTGCCCGCGCGCCCTTCATCGCCTACGGCGGCGCCAAGGGCGGCGGCAAGACCTGGGCGGTGCGTGTCAAGGCCGTGGGTGGGGCGATCATGAACCCGGGCCTGCGGGTGCTGATTATGAGGCGGACCTACCCGGAGCTGGAGGAGAACCACATCGGCCCCATTTTGCGTATGGTGCCGCCGGAGCTGGGAAGCTACCTCACGACCACAAGGCGTATGACCTTCTTCAACGGCTCCACGGTGAAATTCGGCCACTGGCAGGGGGACATCTCCGAGCTTGAGTATCAGGGCCAGGAATTCGACTGGATCTTCATCGACGAGGCAACCCAGTTTACAGAGAGAGCCTTCAACTATCTGAAGGGCTGTCTGCGCGGCGTAAGCCCCTATGATAAGCGTATGTACCTGACGTGCAACCCGGGAGGCGTTGGACACGCGTGGGTAAAGCGCCTTTTCATTGACAGGGACTACCGCCGAAGTCCCGGGAACCCGGAGGAGGACGAGACGCCGGAGGATTACGTTTTTATTCCCGCCACGGTGGAGGACAACAGGTTCCTTCTTCGATCCTCGCCCCACTACCTGAAAATGCTCTCCCAGATGCCGGAAAACGTGCGGCGCGCCTATCGTTACGGAGACTGGGACGCTCTGGGGGGCAGCTACTTTGACGAGTTCCGCTATGACCGGCACACCTGTCCGCCGGAAAAGCTCCCCGCCCACTGGCGGCGCTACCGGGCCATGGATTATGGCCTCGATATGCTGGCGGTATTGTGGATCGCCGTGGACGAGGAGGGGCGCAGCCACGTCTACCGGGAGTGGACGCAGGAGAAGCTTATTGTCCGGGACGCGGCCGCCGGGATCCTGGAGCGGACGATGCCGGGGGAGAACATCGAGGCGACCTTTGCCCCGCCGGATCTGTGGAGCACGCAAAAAGACACGGGCCGGACGATGGAGGAGATATTCCGCTCCTGCGGCGTGGCCCTTGTAAAGGCGGACAACAGCCGGGTACAGGGCCACATGCTGGTAAAGGACATGCTGGCCCTCCGAAGGGACGGCAGGCCGGGGCTTGAAATATCCCGGGACTGCAAAAAGCTCATATCCGACCTTACCGCCATTCAGGCCGACACCGACAACCCAGGCGACGCGGCAAAGACGCCCCATGAGGTGACCCATACGGTGGATGCTCTCAGGTACTACTGCGTCTCCAGGGTCGCGCCGGCCGAGCCGCCGGGGGAGACGGGGAGAGAGAGGACGGAGGATCTGGGCCTTGGTGGAGAACCGGACATGGAGTATCTGATGTATTGAGAAAGGGTGAGAGAGATAGCAAAAATTACAACCAACGTGTCGGAGAAGATTTTCAACATCACGAACTGGCACGGGGTGAACGAGGCGCCGGAGGGGGAGGCGCGGTTAAAGCTCGGCGAGGCGGCGGTGATGCGGAATTTCTGCGTCACCTCCGGGGGAGCGCTGAAAAAACGGGCGGGGAGCCGGAATGTGGCGGGGCTTCTCAGCCAGTACGTGGCTCACGTAAAGGAGAACTCGAGAAAGCTCGTCATGACCGGACAGGGCGTCTCGGCGGGATACCGGATGTATCCGCGAATGACGGCCAACGACATGGGCGCCGTGAAGCCCGCCGGGGATCCGGCTGAGGTGGACAGCACCAACGCCGACCAATATAAGGGGTACTTTTTTGAGCATGAGGGCATGACCTACGAGCTTGACGGGTGCGTCACAACTCCCGGCTCCGGCACCGAGGACATCACCGGCGGCAAGGCGACGCCGGGGGAGCTGGAGGTCATCGCGTCAGGCACGGAGCGGTGGACGAAGGAGGGCGGCTCCGCGTTTGAGGGCGCGGCGTTCCTCGACACCTGCGCCGAGGGGTGCGCTCTGGACGGTGAACCTGGAGTGCGCGGGGCTGTCACGAAGCGCGATCCGCCCACGGGCAGCTCCACGGGATTTGAGACGGAGGACGTGGGCGGATACTGCCTTCAGAACGGGACTCTGTACCGGTACTATGGGGTTCGGGTGGACAGCTATGTACCGTTGTACACCTGGAAAAAATACAAGTGTATCCGGAATTCTCGCAGTTATACGTACTACACTCAGAGCGGGTGGCAGACAAAAAACACCCACGAATGGAGCAGCGCGGGCTCCGTGACAGGGCATCCAAACTACAGCTTCAACTCCAGTACGGGGAAGTATTCGTGCAGCGGCGCCCTTGTGACCATAAAGTATGGAGGTTCCGGAACGGTGTATACCGCGTACACGACATATCTTGCCAGAACAAGTGTGTCCACCTCCGGAGGAAAAACGTCGGCCACGTATTCCGAGAACACCGTCATGGGGCCTTACACCGGGTACAACGTCAGTTACTCCCGGGGGGAGTACATCGGCGAGGTAAATGTGCCCGAGGGGGTAAGACCCGATGCGGAGATGGGGTACACCTATGTGACCACCTTTTCCGACTCCGGTACCAGCTACACCGTGATGCAAAGCGGAGAGGACTACTACTGCTATGCCAAGGACGAGAGCGCCGGTGCGCTAAGCTTTGAGCGGGCGTACAGCTTTCACGGCTATCCCCTGACCATCAGCCCCGATTTAAACGAGTGGTACGGAAACGAGACATATTCCACCGCGAATGAGAGCACCGACACGGTCGTCCGGGGGATTTGGGCCGGATATGTGGGCGGACGGGAGGTTCTCTGCGCGGCGTGCGGGGGCTTTCTGTGGGAATTAAAGGAGGAGGACGGGGAGTGGAACAAGATCCCCGCGGGCGCCATGGATACCTCCCGGGACGTGCATATGTTCGGTTTTGATGAGAAACTGTATATCCTCAACGGTGAAAAATACCGGGTCTGGGACGGGGACAGGCTTCAGGAGGTGGAGGGGTACAGGCCCCTGGTGTCCGTCAGCGTGGAGCCAGCGGGCGGCGGGACGCTGCTGGAGAGCGTCAACCGGCTCACGGCGGGGAGACGCGGCTGGTTTTCCCCGGACGGCACGGCGAAAACCTTCCAGCTCCCGGAGACGGACATCAAAAGCGTCGATTGGGTAAAGGATCTGACGTCCGGGGAGGATGTGTCCGGGGTGAGCTATGATCTCGCGGCGGGGACGGTGACCTTCGCCGAGACGCCGGCCAAGGGGGTCAACTCCCTGGAGATCGCGTGGAGCGCCGGGGAGGACTACCGCGCCCAGGTGTGCGCCATGCGGTTTGCCGAGACCTACAACGGGGCGCAGGATTCGAGGGTGTTCATCTACGGCGACGGGTCGAACAGGGCCTTTTACTCCGGGCTCGACTACGACGGACAGCCCCGGGCCGACTACTTCCCGGATCTCTACGAGGTGTCGGTGGGGGACGCCAACACGCCCATTACGGCCATGATCCGCCACTACGACAAGCTCATGGCTTTCAAGCTGGACAGCGCCTGGAGCATCGGCTACGACACCATCACGCTGGTGGACGGGACGGTGACGGCCGGTTTCTATGTGGCGCCGGTGAACCGTGTCATCGGCAACTGCGCCTACGGGCAGGCGCAGCTGGTGCAGAACAGGCCGCGCACCTTGGACGGGCGCAGCGTCATCGAGTGGAGAACTGCCGGGGCTTCCGGCATCACCGGCGACCAGCGAAACGCCGAGCGGGTGAGCCAGCGGGTGGACAGCTCCATTCGGAAGTTCGACCTGAGCCGCGCCAGAACCTTCTACGACAAGTTCAGCCACGAGTACTATGTCATCGGCGAGGATGGCACGGCCATCGCCCAGAATCTGGACGTGGACGCCTGGTATGTGTACACGGGCCTTGACGTGACGTGCATGATCAACTACCGGGACGAGCTCTATTTTGGCACGCGCGACGGGTATCTCAGGCACTTCTCGGACAAGTATTTCTCAGACAACGGCGAGCCCATCGACGCCTACTGGGAATCCGGGGCCATGAGCTTTTCGGCGGACTTCCGGCGCAAGTACTCCGCCATGGTATGGCTTGGTATCAAGCCGGAGGACAACGGCTACCTGGAGGTGACGGCCCAGACGGACCGAAAGAGCGACTTCGCCGTTTACGACATCCTCAGCGCCGGGGCCAACCGGGTGCCGGAGATGGAACGGGTCAAGCTCAAAGCCAAGAAATTTACGTATTACAAGCTCATTTTGCGCAACGCCACGGCTGACAGAACGGCCACGGTGATCAGCGCGGACATGAGGGTAAGGGGAACGGGATACGTCAGATAAAACAAAGCGTTGTGAAAGGAGAATTTTCATGGAATCGATCGTTAAACGTCTTTCGGCGCTTCTCAGCGTCAAAAGCATTGTCACCATCGTGCTGACGGCGGTGTTTGCCGTTCTCTCCGTAAAAGGGGGAGTAGGACAGGATTTTATGACCATTTACGCGGTCATCATCGCCTTTTACTTCGGCACCCAGAGCGCAAAGGAAAAGAAGGAGGAATAAAAAATGGCGGTTTCGGTTTATGACCAGCAGTTTTTGACCGATGAACAGCGCAAGCAGCTGAAAGCGATCACGGAGGAGTGGAACAGGGCCAGCGCCGCCGGAGACAGGGCGGCCATGGACTCGGCCCACGCGGCGGCGGAGAGGATAAGGGCCACGGCCGGTTACGGGGGCGGCGCGGACGGCTCGCTGTTTCTGCCCAGCGGCGAGAGGTACAGGCCGGCCGGATTGACCGGTTACAGAGCCCAGACCGAGGCGGTGGACAGGCTCTATGACGCGGCGCGGGATAAGAAGCTGGCGGAGCTGAAAACAGCCTTCGACGAGAGCGGCGCCGCGCTGGAGGCGGAGCGTGAGGCCATCCCGGGCCTTTATCAGAGCGGGCGGAACGCCACGGCGGCCCAGAGCGAGTTGGCGGGCAGGAATTTCAAAGAGTACGCCGCCGCCTCGGGCCTTAACTCCGGCACGGCGGGACAGGCGGAGCTTGCCAGATCCATTCAGCTCCAAGGCGACATCGGCGAGCTGAACGCCCAGGAGAGCCAGGCGGAAAGGGAGATCCTGAGACAGCAGACGGAGCTTCGCACAAAGTACGCCAACGATATAGCCACGGCCATCGCCGACGGAGAGTACAAGCGGGCCGAGGCGCTTTTGGGAGAATACCGCAAGGCTGAAGAGTCACGGGTCAGCACCGCCCGGGATCAGGCGGACGAGAATTACCGGGCCTACGAGTCCGGCGTCGCGGCGGCAAAGACGGCGGCCGACGAGCGCAGCGCCGAGAGAAAGGCGCAGGAGGAGCGAGCGGAGAGGCTTGCGGGTTTTGGAAACTTTTCGGGATATACAGACCTCGGCTATACAGATGAGGAGATAGCGAACATGAAAAGAGCCTGGGTGTCCAAAAATCCCCTGACGGCCTACTACACCGGCGCCATCACAAGAGATGAATATCTGAGGCTGATGAAGGAGAAAGGGTGATCGTGTGGTTGACATAATCTTGTGCCTGCTGGCGCTTCTTATATTTGAGGCCGCGGTGCTGGTGGGGGCCGTGATCTGGAAAACGGCCGCCGGGGAGAGAAAAGGCGGCGCGGAGAAAAGGGAGGAGACCGCGGAGAGCGGGGACTTTGAAAAGCGGTGGCAGGAGGGCATCGACGCCATGATGGGCTACGATGTGACAAAGGCCAGGAACGCGGCGAGGAGGGATGAGGATGAGAAATGACGTTTTGGAAGGACGGAGAATAATGGAGGGGCGTGAGAGCGCCGCGCTGCCGGAGACGCCGGTGGATCCCTTTGGGGAGGGGAGCGGCGAGGAGCTTTGTCCGGAGTCGGTATGGAGGCTCTACGACAGGGGGCGGGCTTTCAAGGAGGCCATCGACCTCTATGAGACGGTGAACACCAACGAAAATTTCTTCATCGGCAAGCAGTGGGAGGGAGTGAAATCCAACGGACTTCCCACGCCGGTGTTCAACATTCTCAAGCGCGACGTGTGCTTTGTGGTCAGCTCCATAACCTCCGACAACCTGAAGGTCCAGGCCGCGCCCCTGGCGGCCACGGCCAACACGGAGAGGTTGAGCGTGCCGGCCAGGCTCCTCAACGAGGAATTCGAGAGCCTTTTTGAGCACAACCGGCTGCCCGCGCTGCTGCGGGAGTTTGCCCGGGACGCGGCGGTGCGCGGCGACGGATGCATATACACCTGGTGGGATCCGGAGGAGAAAAACGGCGGGCCGGTGGACGGGGCGATCAAGAGCGAGATCATCCCCAACACCCGCGTCCACTTTGGAAATCCCAACGACAGGCGGGTGCAGACACAGCCCTACATGATCCTGGAGAGCCGTGAGCTTGTGAGCGGGCTCAAAAGAAGGGCCTTCGAGTTTGGAAGCCCCGACTGGGAGGAGATCGTCCCCGATGACGACAATACCCACCCGGGGGACGAGCGGAGGACGGATGACAAGGCGACAAAGCTCCTGCTCATGTGGCGGGATCGGGCAAACGGCGAAATATGGGGGTACGAGTGTACGCGGAGCGCCGTGGTGAGAGGGCCGTTTGGCATGGGCATACGCCGCTATCCCATTGTTTGGATGGGGTGGGATTACGTGGCCGATTGTTACCACGGGCAGGCCATGCTGACGGGACTCATACCGAACCAGATCTTTATAAACAAGATGTGGGCCATGAGCATGCTGTCGCTGATGACCACGGCGTACCCGAAAATCGTCTACGACAAGACGCGCATCCCCAGGTGGACGAATCAGGTGGGACAGGCCATCGGCGTAACGGGCGGGGACGTCTCCACCGCGGCCAGATCGATCTCCCCCGCCGCCATTTCGCCCCAGGTGACACAGTTCATCGAGGCGGCCATCGACCAGACAAACCGCAATCTTGGCACCACCAGCGCGGCGCTGGGGGACGTGGAGCCGGACAATACCTCCGCCATCATCGCCCTGCAGCGGGCGGCGGCCACGCCCAGTGAGATCACGAGACAGAATCTCCGGGAGTCGGTGGAGGAGCTGGCGCGGGTCTATCTTGAGTTTATCGCCGCGTTTTATGGGGTGAGGACGGTGGATATGGAGGACGGCCTGACAGCGCAATTTGATTTCGGTTTTTTCCGGGATATGCCCATGGCGCTGAAGATCGACGTGGGCGCCAGCGCCTACTATTCGGAGATCGCCTCCATCCAGACCCTGGACAATCTTCTCAGCCAGGGCAGGATCGACATCATCCAGTATCTTGAGAGAATACCCGACGGGTATATTTCCGACAGGCGCGGACTTATCGAGGAGATCAAAAAATCCAGAGAGGAGAGTGTAATAAATGGAGAATGAGGAAAGAGACTGGTTCACGCAGGGTTGGGCCGACGACGGCGGCGTCGTCAGCGACGGCCGGGAGAGCGAGGCAATGCCGAAGGAGGCGGAAAGCGGCGCCGAGGGGCGCGCGCAGTCTGAGACCGGCGGCGCAGGCGCGGCCTTCTCCGGCGAAACGCGGGAGGAGGGGCCGGGGGAGACGGCGGCAGAGGAGACCCCGTCCGCCGCGGATCCCTCCCGGGAGGCGGACTTTGTACGCTTTGTCACCGAATATCCCGAGGTGGACGCGAAGGACATACCCCGCGAGGTGTGGCAAAGGGTGGCCGCGGGGGATAGCCTTGTGACGGCCTACGCCAGGTACGAGGCCAGGGCGCTCCGGGAGGAGAACAGGCGGATCCGTCAGACACAGGAGAACCGCCGCCGCTCCGCCGGGAGCCAGCTGGGAGCGGGCTCCGGCGCGAGACGCTTTGACGCCTTTGAGTCCGGGTGGGAGGACGCCTATTAAGCCGGCGGGAGTCGAACCCGCGCCGGTTTCTGACGGCGGATCGGCACCCGTGCGGCCCTCCCGAAGGCTGAATGAGCCGCCGCAAAGGGTAAGGGGGTGATAGGGTTGTAGAGAAGAACACGACGAGAGAAAAGGGTTCCCGATTTTTTCCGTCCGATCGTTATCGGATAGGAAAGGGCCGTGGAGAAAACCCATCAGGGGTTTTCTTCACATTAAAATGAAATCATGAACGAAGTGAATGAAAGGAGAAATGAAAAATGGCGATCAATCTGGCAAAAAGAGCATCCGACAAGGTGGTGGAGAGGTTCAGGCTGGGGTCCTGCACCGAGGGGATCTTCTCCAACCGCTGGAAGTGGACGGGCGTCAGCACCGTGCAGGTGTACTGTGTGGACAAGCTGCCCCTCCAGGACTACGACAAGGCGAAGGAGGACGGCAGCCGCTTCGGGACGCTCACGGAGCTGGGCGACACCGTCCAGGAGATGACCGTCATGGACGACAAAGCCTTCAACGGCTCCATCGACAAGGGCAACAACACCGCGCAGATGATGATCAAGGCGGCCTCCTCCGTGCTGCGCCGTCAGACCGACGAGGTGATCATCCCCTATGTGGACAAGTACCGCCTCAACAAGCTGGCCGCCGGGGCGGGCCTCACCGGCGCGAATGTGGCCCTCACGAAGGAGAACGCCATCGAGACCATCATGAAGGCGGGGGCGGAGATGAGCAATCAGAAGGTGCCCAGGGACGGGCGCGTTCTCTACATCGGCGAGAGCGAGGCCATCAAGGTCAAGCTGGCCGACCAGGTGGTGGGCGCGGACAAGCTCTGCGGAGAGATCCTTGTCTCCGGGGTCTGCGGCACCATCGACGGGATGCAGGTGAGGGTCGTGCCCGACGACTACATGCCGGAGAACGTGGTCTTTATGATCGTCCGCCGGGGCTGCGCCGTGGCCCCGAAGAAGATCGAGACTTACCGCATCCTGGAGGAGCACCCCGACATTGACGGCGCGGTGGTTCAGGGACGGCTCCTCCACGACTGCTTCGTGCTGGAGCCTCTGGAGGCCGGCATCTACGTGGGTAAGTCCAGTGGCAATTAAAATCAAGCGGGGCGACGAGCTTGCCCTCCCGGTGAAGATCACCATGGGCGGCGAGCCGCTGTCCGTAGACGACGCGGAGCTTGTGGAGTTCCGGCTGGGGGAGATTCGCAAGCTCTGGCCGGAGGACGCGGAGTATGACGCCGAGAGCGGGGAATTCCGGGTGAGGCTTTCCCAGGAGGACACCTTCTCCCTCCCCGCCGACGACGCCGCGCAGCTTGATGTGCGTGTGAAATTTCGCGGCGGGGCTGTCATCGGAACCCGGAAAGTGACCATGCTGGTGACGGTGGACGCGCTGAGCGGCGAAGTGATATGATTGAAACGGGCCGGCTTTTCGGCCGGCCCATTCGGACAGGAGGAAGAATGGACGCTGAGATCATTGAACCCGGAGCGGTGAAGGTGGATCTGGGAGAATTTCGGCTTATCCCGGGGCCGAAGGGAGAGACAGGGGAACAGGGCCCACGGGGGTACGGGCTTAGATCGGCGGTGCTGAACCCTGACTACACCCTGACGCTCAATTATGAAAACGGGGACAGTTATACAACGCGCTCCATCCGGGGCGAGGCCGGCGTGGGGATCGAGAGCTTCCGGCAGACGGAGGGAGACCACGCCCCGGGCACCAGCGACGTCTACACACTGACGCTCACCGACGGGCGGGAGTTCTCCATCCCGGTCTACAACGGCCGGGACGGCGAGAGCCGATAAAATTGAAGGAATTGACGCCGGTTTTGAACACCTGGGCGCATTGGAGAAAGCCCCGGGCGCTTGCGCCGATCCGGACTCCCTCCCGGGGGAGCTCAGGGCGATCGAACAGGGAGAGGAGAATGCTTATGTGGGTAAACATTGCCGTCGCGCTGATTGGGGCGGTGAGCGGGTCGGGGCTTACCGGGCTTGTTCTCGCCGTTATGCAGCGCAAATGGAAGAAGCAGGACGAGGTGGAGGCCGGGAACACGGTGAGCCGGGAGGAATACGAGGCGCTGAAAGCGGACGTGGGCAACGTGCGGCTGGCCATCCGCGCCTCGCTGGAACAGAACATCAGAAACCTGGCCATGTGCTACATTGCCGCCGGGGAAATATCCTTTGACGACAAGGAGACGTTCCACAACATGCACACGGCTTACAAAAGAAACGGCGGCGAGGATCTGGAGGTGGTGCTTGAGGAGGTGGACAAGCTCAAGGTGACGGAGCCCAGGTTCAAGAGAGGGGAGAGCGCATGAGATGGCGGGATGAAGTAATTCGTGTGGCTTTTGAAGAGATCGGCACGACGGAGCTGCCCCCCGGGAGCAACAAGGTCAAGTACAACACCTGGTACTACGGCCGGGAGGTGTCCGGGGCGGCTTACCCATGGTGCATGGCGTTCGTCCAGTGGGTGTTTGCCAGCGCGGGGCAGGCGCTGCCCTTTAAGACGGCGTCATGTTCCGCGCTTCTTGACTGGTACGGAAAGTATAGGCCGGAGTCCGTCGTGACCGATCCGGAGCGCGGATCGATTCCCATTTATACCTTTGGACACACGGGAATCGTAGACGCGGTCGATCCCGATGGCACATTTTACGCCGTCGAGGGCAATACCTCCGCCTCGGAGAAGGGCAGTCAGTCCAACGGCGGCGGGGTGTTCAGAAAGCAAAGGAGCGTAAGCCAGGTCAAAAAATTTATCGTGCCGTATGGGGAGGATGAGGATATGCTTGACGGGAAGGAGATCCTGGACAGAGTACAGAAGTACCTGAATACCCAAAAGGTACCGGACTGGGCCGGGGCGGAGCTGGAGGAGGCCAGAAAGCTGGGTATCACAGACGGGACGTACCCCATGCAGATGATACCACGCTATCAGGCGGCCATCATGGCAAAGCGCGCCGTGGACGCCGCCGTGGAGAGGATCTGACCAATGAGCGGGGCGGGCTGTGGCGTCCCGTCCCGCCCCCCGCCGTCCTTCCGGCGGCGGGGGCGTTTCGGATATAGGAAAGGAGTGAGACGGTGAAAACGGTCAAAGACATATTTGAGGCCGCCATGAGCCTTATGGACGAGCTTGACGGGGAGGGCAATGCCCAGACCCGGGACACGGAGGAGTACGGTTACCGCACGCCGGGGATCGTAAACATGATGATCTCCGAGTACCGCATACTTGCCGGAATGGGCGGCGGGTTCGCGGGGGTGGAGAGCATGGAGGATCCGGTCCTGAAGATCGACGATCCCTACGCGCTGGGGGTCATGCAGTACGGGCTGGCGGCAAATCTGCTGGTGGACGAGAACCCCGCGGCGGCAAGCTTTTTTGAACAGAGGTATGAGGAGCTGAGGAACCTGTACTTTTCCAGAAGGCCCTCGGAGGTGGACGGGAGCGTGGAGGATCTGTACGGGGGGATCGAGTTCGGAAGGTTCGCGGGATGGTAAGGCTCCCGGCGGGGATGCGTTTACCGCCGGCCGCCCGCGCGGCGGGCGAGGGGGCCTGAACGCGCGGGCAAAGGCCGTCGTCCCCGGGTACGGCGGGCGCGGCATCCGGCGCCGCGCCGCCGTGTCCGGCGGCGTGGCCGGCCCCCCAGGCCGTATGCGCAGCAAAAACGGCGGGGGCGTTTTTCGGGATGACGGCCCCGGAAAAATTCTGTGACGGAGCGCCGCATTTAAAATCGGGGAAGCATTTTTTGCCGTTTGGGGGTGGAAAAAAGCCGGCTCCGGTGTTATAATGGATCCATATGCGTATAGAGCTCTGAAAGAGGGATGAGATTATGGACAACAATGTGAATTATGAGACGGAGGAGAGCGGGTTTTTCGCCAACCGGGAGCTTTCGTGGCTTTCGTTCAACGAGAGGGTGCTGGAGGAAGCGCGGGACGTGAGAAATCCCCTGGGGGAGAGACTCAACTTCCTCTCCATATTCCAGTCCAACCTGGACGAGTTTTATATGGTGCGCGTGGGGACGCTCATCGATACGCTGAAGGACGGGGTCACCGACGACAAGATGGGGCTCACGTCCGCCCAGCAGATAAAGGCGATCCTGAACCGCACGGGGGAGCTTCTGGAGCGGCGCGACGCCATTTTCAGGGATCTTCTTACGGCGCTCCACGACTACGGGGTGGAGCTGGTGCGGTTTGTGAGCCTGCAGGACAAGGCGAGAGCGTTTTTGGAGAAGTATTTTGTCTCCGACGTGATGCCCCTGCTGTCGCCCCAGATTATCGGGCGAAAACAGCCGTTCCCATTTCTGAAGAACAAGACCACCTACGCCGTGGCGAAGCTGACCACCAAAAGTGGCGGGACGCGGCTGGGGATCGTGCCCTGCGGTGAGGGGGGGCTGAGGCGCCTTGTGCCGCTGCCCGGTGAGGGGCTTCGGTTCGTGCTGATGGAGGATCTTATCCGTCACTTCCTGCCTCGGATATTTGACCACTACCGGGTGGAGAGCTCGGTACTTATCCGTCTTGTGCGCAACGCGGACATCGATGTGGAGGAGGCGGGGACGGACGCGGATTTCAAGTCCGCCGAGGACTACCGCAAGACCATGGAGAAGCTGGTGCGCTCCCGTACCCGCCGCGAGCCGGTGAGGCTCGACTACACCGGGCGGCTGGACGACGATGTGCGGTCGGTTTTGCGCCGGTATCTGGGGCTTTCCAAAAGACATCTGTTCCAGAGCGCCATCCCGCTGGATCTGAGCTTCGTGGGCTTTTTGAGGGACGTGCTGCGGGACAAGACGGAGCTTTTCTATCCCCGCCGGGTGCCCCAGAACAGCGTGAATATCGACGCCCACAAGCCCATCGCGCCGCAGATACGGGAGCACGACGTGCTGCTCTCCTACCCCTATGAGTCCATCAGGCCCTTCCAGCGTCTTCTCAACGAGGCCGGGCAGGATCCGGAGGTCATTTCCATCAAGATGACGCTCTACCGCGTGGCCCACAACAGCAAGATCGTGGAGGCGCTGTGCGACGCGGCCGAGAACGGCAAGGAGGTCGTAGTGCTGGTGGAACTGCGGGCGCGCTTCGACGAGGAGAACAACATCGGCTGGTCCCGGGTGCTGGAGCAGGCCGGGTGCCGGGTGATCTACGGTCTTGACAGGATGAAGGTACACTCAAAGCTCCTGCTTATCACAAGACGCCATGAGGGGGAGATAGAGTACATCACCCAGGTGGGAACCGGGAACTATAACGAGGACACGGTGCGGCTTTATTCAGACTACGCGCTGATGACCGCGAACCGCGAGATCGGCGCGGAGGCCGCCAGGGTGTTCAATTGCCTTTCCATGGGGGAGATCATCGAGGACACAAAACATCTGCTGGTGGCCCCGGCGTGCCTCAGAAGCCGCATTTTTGAGATGATCGACGGCGAGATCGCCAAGGCCAGGGAGGGAAGGCCGTCGTATCTGGGCTTCAAGCTCAACGGGCTTACGGACAAGGGACTCATTGAGAAGCTGGTGGAGGCAAGTCAGGCGGGGGTGAAGATCGACCTGCTCATCCGCGGCATATGCTGTCTCGTATCGGGGATCCCCGGCGTCACGGACAATATAAGCGTCTACTCCATCGTCGGTCGATTCCTGGAGCACGCGAGAGTTTACATAATTGGAGCCGGGGAGGAGCGGCGCGTTTACATTTCCTCCGCGGACTTCATGACGCGGAACACCCAGCGGCGTGTGGAGGTGGCGGCTCCGATCTATGATGCCGCCGTGAGGGCGCGCATTGTGAGAATGTTCCGGGTACAGCTTGCGGACAACGTGAAGCTGCGCAGGCAGAACCCGGACGGGAGCTACACCTATGTAAATCAGGGCGAGGGAGAGCTGTGCTCCCAGGAGCTTTTCTATGACGAGGCCTACGCCGGGATGTGGCGAACCTGTGACGTGCCGGCGGAGGCCGCGGAGACTTCGCCCGCCGCGGGCGCCGCGGAAGAGGCCGTGGGGACGGAGACGAAAGAGCCGTCGGTTGAGCCGGAACCGGGGACGTCCGCCGCCGTAGAGGCGGAGATGAAAACCGGGAGGGGGCGTGTCACGGTGGAGATCCCGGAAATGAAAAGGAAGGAAAAACGGAAGAGCGGCGAAAGCCCCATGATCTACAGATTACTGGCGAGGATAAGAAGGAAGAAGTAATACTAATACCCATTTAGTATCAATCGCGGGGAGGCGGACGGACTTCCGAAAAAGTCCGGGTCTTTTCCGGTAAACCGAGGGGGGCGGGTCAAAATGACCCGCCCCCCTCAGATTTTTTCAGTCGCCGAAGAACTTGTCGTGGACGGCCTGGACGGCGCGGTCGGCGTCGTCCTCGTCCACCAGGACGCTGACCTTGATCTCGCTGGTGGAGATCATTTTAATATTGATCTTCTTCTTGGCCAGGGCGTCGAACATCTTCACGGCGACGCCGCTGGTCATGAGCATACCGGCGCCAACGATGCTGATTTTGGCCACATGGGCGTCCAGATCCAGCTTCTGATAGCCCAGGGAATCGGCGCTCTTCTCCAGGGCCTCCTTCGCGGCCTCTGCGTCGGCGCGGGTGACGGTGAAAGTCACGTCCTGATTGCCGTCGCGGCCAAGGGACTGGATGATGATGTCCACGTTGATTTTCTCGTTGGCGAGGATGCGGAAGATCTTGAAGGCGATACCGGGTTCGTCCTTGATGCCCACCAGGGTGAAACGCGCCACGTTGACGTCCTTGGCCACTCCGCTGACTTCTACCTGTTCCAATTTTTTTACCTCCCTGACTTTTGTACCGGGTTTCCTCTCGTAGCTGGAGAGGACTTCCAGATCCACGTTGTATCTCTTTGCCATCTCCACGGAGCGGTTGTGGAGCACCTTGGCGCCCATGCTGGCAAGCTCCAGCATCTCGTCGAAGGTGATCTCGTCCAGCTTCTTGGCGCCCTTGACCTTGTTGGGGTCGGCGGTGTAGACGCCGTCCACGTCGGTGTAGATCTGGCAGAGGTCGGCGTGCATGGCGGCCGCGATGGCCACGGCTGATGTATCGGAGCCGCCGCGTCCCAGGGTGGTTATGTCGTCGTATTTGTTGATGCCCTGGAAGCCCGTGACGAGGACCACGCGTCTTGCGTCCAGCTCCTTGCGGATGCGCTCGGAACCCACGGATTTGATGGCGGCGTTGGAGTAGTTGGTATTCGTCTTAAAGTCCACCTGCCAGCCGGTGAGGCTTATGGCGGGGACGCCCATGCCGTTCAGCATCATGGCGCACAGCGCCACCGACTGCTGTTCGCCGGTACTGAGGAGCATATCCATCTCCCGCTTGGAGGGCCTGGGGTTGTACTCAAGGGCCCTGGCAATGAGACCGTCGGTGGTCTTGCCCTGGGCGGAGAGGACGACGATGACGTCGTTGCCCGCGTGGTAACATTCCGAGATGATTCCGGCGACCCTGCGTACCTTCTCCACGTCGGCCACGGAGCTTCCGCCGAATTTTTGTACTATGAGTGCCATACTTGGCCTCCTTCGATCAGATTACATTTACTAAATGGGGCCCCCGCACGATCGTAGATCGTGTGGGGAGAGGAGGAGCGAAGCCGGCGGGTGAGCCGCCTCAGGCGGCGAGCTGACGCGGCTTCCGCGACGACGAAGCGCTGTATCATTTTATGCCGGTTCACAGGATACGGAACCGGCTACGAACCTCCATGCCGGCGCATTTTTCCGAAAGCTCCCGGCCGGTCATTTCATCAGTGGCGAAGGCGTACTCCTCCGGGCCGGCGCCGGGATATTCGCCGGGGTAGCTTATGAGGCGGACGCGGCCGAAGGCGCGGCCGATCTCTTCAAGGCCGGAGCCGGTGCGCAGATACCAGCGGGTGGCGACGTCCCCCGCGTCCACCACATAACCGGGCTCCGACTCGTCCCAGCCCAGGTATTTACGGGCCTTGAGGTGCTTCACCGCGTCGATGACGTCGGCCACCACGGCGCTGGCGGTGGGGCGCTTGCCCGCGCCCGCCCCGTAGAACATGCACTCGCCCAGGGCGTTGCCGTGGACGACGATGCCGTTCATAACGCCGTCCACGTTGGAGAGAAGGCTGGTCTTGGAGATGAGGTGGGGAGCCACATAGGCGGTGATATGGCCGCCGGGGAGACGCCAGGCCCTGCCCAGGAGCTTGATCTTGTATCCCAGGCGCCGGGCGTACTCGACGTCCTCCAATGTGACGCCGGAGATGCCCTCGACGAAGATCCGCTCCGGATCCACGCTTTTGCCGAAGCACAGGTCGGCGAGAATACATATTTTCCGCGCGGCGTCATATCCTTCAACGTCGGCGGTGGGGTCGGCCTCGGCGTAGCCCAGGCGCTGAGCGTCCTTCAGGATCTCCCCGAAGGGCGCGCCGTCGGTGATCATCCTGGTGAGGATGTAGTTGGTGGTGCCGTTGAGGATGCCGTAGATCTCGTCGATCTCATTGGCGGTGAGGCACTGGGTGATGGGACGGATGATGGGGATGCCGCCGCCCACGCTGGCCTCGAAGAGGTAATTGACGTTTCTCTGTTTGGCGATCTCCAGAAGCTCGTGGCCCCTTGTGGAAACGAGCTCCTTGTTGGAGGTGACCACGCTCTTGCCGGCAAGCAAAGCCCGCTTTGTGAACTCATATGCCTTGCCCGCGCCGCCGATGGTCTCCACAACCACCCGCACGTCGGGGTCGCTTTCAATGACCGAGAAGTCCCTGACCATCTTGTCCGCGAAGGGAGAGCCGGGAAAGTCCCGGATGTCCAGAATATATTTGACGCGGATCTCCTCGGCGGCGTTGTGGGCGATGCTCTGAGCGTTCTCACGCATGACCTCCGCCACGCCCGAGCCGACGGTACCGAATCCAAGTATGGCGATATTTACCATGAAGCTTCCTCTTTTCGCGATGAATATATTTCCTTACCGGAAACAAAGAATAATTCAGAACGCACGGATAACATTCTGACTTATTTTATCACAGACCGTCCTTCAACGCAACAGATTATTTATCTTGCGGAAGTGAAAATTTGCGCGAAATACGGGACCAAAAATGTCATTTTTCACAAAACGGGCCGGGGGAGGGGAGTCAATGGGAAAGCGTTGGCCGCGCCCGCTGGGCGTATGTCTGTGGGCGCTGGGGATCGCGGCGGCGGTGTGGGTGTTTTTAAAATTCCTTCTTCCGTGTCTGTGGCCCTTCCTGCTGGCCTTTCTCACCGCGGCGGTGTGCGAGCCGGCGGTGGGGTTTTTGTCGGATAAGTGCCATCTGCGCCGCGGGATCGCCTCGGCGCTCTGTGTGCTGGTGATCCTGGCCTCCCTTGTGGGTTTTTTCCTCCTGGTGGTGGTGAGGCTTGTGGACGAGGCCGTGGGGCTTCTGGAGGAGCTGCCGCGGCTGGCCGCGGGACTCCCCGAGGTGCTTGACCGGGTGGAATTCACCCTGAGGCGAACCGTCGATTCCGTGCCCGAGGGGGTTCGGGAGTACCTTGACGGAGCGCTGAGGGCCATCGGGGAGCGGGCGGCCGAAATACCCGCCGCCCTGTCGGCCTGGGCGTTGGAGAAGCTGAGAGCCGCGGCGGCGGGGGCGCCGGGAACGGTGCTCTCACTGGCCACTTACGCCATCGGCTCCTTTTTCATAAGCACGGGCTTTTCGTCCATAAGGGCGTTTATCGCAAGGCAGATACCGGAGTCCATGCAAAAAACCGTCCACAGCGTCAAGGAGGACATTCTGGACGGGGCGGGAAAGTGGCTCCGGGCGGAGACGGCGCTTCTTGGGATCACCTTCGTGGAGCTGACGGCGGCCTTCACGGTGATGGAGGTGGAGTACGGGGCGGCGATCGCGCTCCTCACCGCCCTCATTGACGCCCTGCCCGTGTTTGGGACGGGGGTGGTGCTGCTGCCCTGGGCGGCGGTCAATTTTATCGCCGGAAACGCGGGGCGGGCGTGGGGGCTTGTGATCACCTACCTCGTTGTGACGATCGTGAGGGAGTGCCTTGAACCCAAGCTCATCGGAGATCAGTTCGGGGTGGCGCCCGCGGCGGCTCTTTTGGCCATGTACACGGGCTTTCGGCTGTGCGGCGTGGCGGGAATGGTGCTTTTTCCCTTCGGGCTGATGCTCCTCAATCAGATGAACACAAAAGGATATATCAAGCTATGGAAATAGACAGGGTCAAAAAGGTCAGGCTCCTGGTCACGGGAGCGGTGTCGGGGTTGATCAACGGGTTTTTCGGAGGGGGCGGCGGCATGGCGCTGGTGCCGCTTTTGCGGGGCTGGGTCGGACTTGAGGATGCCAGAACCTTCGCCACCTCCGTGGCCGTGATGCTGCCCATGTGCGCGGTGTCGGCCGCGGCGTATGCCCTGAGGGTGGGGATCGATCTTCCCGCCGCGTGGCCCTTCCTTCTGGGAGGGCTGGCGGGAGGCGTCCTGTCAGGGGTGAGCTTTAAAAGGGTGCCGCGAGGGGTGCTGGTGCGGGGCTTTGCCCTGCTCATACTCTTCGGGGGAATAAGGAGCGTGTTGAGATGACTGTACTCAATGCCCTGGCGGGACTTGTGTGCGGGGTGCTGTCCGGGTACGGCATCGGAGGCGGATCGCTGCTGCTCATCTGGATGACGCAGGTCTCCGGTCTTGAGCAGGCCGCGGCGCAGGGAGTGAACCTTTTGTATTTCCTGCCAACCTCCGCCGCGGCGGTGGTATCCCACTTCAAAAACGGCCTTGTGGAGAAGCGTGCGGCGCTGTGGATGGCCGTGCCGGGGATGGTCACGGCGGCCGGGGCCGCCTTCGCGGCCTCCTGCGTGGATCCTTCGCTTCTGAGGAGGCTTTTCGGCATATTTTGCGTGTTGGTCGGTGTTAAAATGTTGGTAAAGGGATAGGCCGCGTGGACTTGACTATTTTGGTAAAAGCTATTACACTTGTATAAGATAGCGACCTTTATTTTACAAATGCGGAGGCGCGGTATGCTGGAACGCAAGTATGAAAACCCCATGGCGATACGCTCAAAAAACGCGTTGTCGGAGACGCTTTTGAAGCTGATGATGTACAAGCCCTTCAAGGAGATAACTATCTCCGACATAACCGAGCGGGCGGGTCTTTCAAGGCAGACCTTTTACACGAATTTTCAAAAGAAGGAGGACATCCTGGTGTACCTGCTTCACGGGCTGTTCCGGCGGTATCTGGACAAGATCACGCGGGTGCGGCCCGTGCCGGAGAATCTTCTTATCGACTACTTCCTCTTCTGGGGGGACAGCCGGGATTTTCTGACGCTTCTCTATAAGCAGGACATGGGGTATCTCTTTCAGGAGTGCAACAGGGCCTTTTTTCTGGAGGACACGGATATGCTCAACGACATGTTCACCTGCGAGGAGTGGCAGCTTCCGTACATAAAGGCGTCCATCGCCGGAGTGACTCACGAGCTTCTTTTCATGTGGCTGACCAGGGATCAGGGGCTGAGCGTAGACAGGCTGGGGACCATGACCCGGAACCTGCTGGACGGGCGGCTTTTCGCAAAGTAAGAAAAAACTACCGGGACTGCCCAAAGGGCGGTCCCGGTCAGTCTGTCAAAAAACTCAAATTTCGCACGTTCCCCTTGGCATTGAAAGGGCGAAGCCCTTTCAAGCCAGATTACTCCAGCTCGAAGGCACCGGTGTAGAGCTGGTAGTAGGTTCCCTTCTGGGCGATGAGCTGTTCGTGGGTGCCGCGCTCGATGATGTGACCGTGGTCCAGGACCATGATGGCGTCGGAGTTCATGACGGTAGAGAGCCTGTGGGCGATGACGAACACGGTGCGGCCCTCCATGAGCCGATCCATGCCCCGCTGCACCAGCGCCTCGGTGCGGGTGTCGATGGAGCTGGTGGCCTCGTCCAGGATCATCACCGGGGGGTCGGCCACGGCGGCGCGGGCGATGGAGATGAGCTGCCGCTGGCCCTGGGAGAGGCGCGCGCCGTTATTGGTGAGCATGGTGTCATAGCCGTCCGGCAGGCGCATGATGAAGTCGTGGGCGTTGGCGAGCTTCGCGGCCTCGATGCATTCCTCATCCGTGGCGTCCAGCTTGCCGTAGCGAATATTCTCCATGACGGTGCCGGTGAAGAGGTTCACGTCCTGCAGCACCACGCCCAGGGAGCGGCGCAGGTCGGCCTTCTTGATCTTGTTGATGTTGATGCCGTCGTAGCGGATCTTGCCGTCCTCGATGTCGTAGAAGCGGTTGATGAGGTTGGTGATGGTGGTCTTGCCCGCGCCGGTGGCCCCCACGAAGGCCAGCTTCTGGCCGGGCTTTGCGTAAAGGGAGATGTCGTAGAGGATCTGCTTATCCGGGACGTAGCTGAAATCCACGTCTGTCATGGTGATGTCGCCGCGAAGCTCGGTGTAGGACACCGACCCGTCGGCCTGGTGCGGGTGCTTCCAGGCCCAGTGGCCGGTGCGCTTGTCGGACTCGGTGATGGTGCCGTCGGGGCCGATCTCGGCGTTGACCAGGGTGACGTAGCCGTCGTCCACCTCGGGCGCCTCGTCCATGAGGTCAAAAATGCGCTCCGCGCCCGCCAGGGCCAGGACGATGGCGTTTAATTGGTTGGAGATCTGGGCGATGGGCATATTGAAGGTGCGGGAGAGGATCATAAAGTTCATGAACGCCCCCAGCTTCAAAAGCGTCCCGCCGGAGGACACGGCCAGAAGCCCGCCCACCACGGCAAGAACGGCGTACTGGATGTAGCCCAGGTTGTTGTTGACGGGCCCCATGGCGTTGGCATAGGCCCCGGCGACGTAAGCGTTCTGGCAGAGCTCCTCGTTGAGCGCGTCGAACTCCTTTTTACAGGCGTCCTCGTGGTTAAAGACCTTGACGACCCGCTGGCCGCGGATCAGCTCCTCCACGTAGCCGTTGACGCGGCCGAGGGCCTGCTGCTGCTCCAGGAAGTACTTGCCGGAGCGCCCCACCACGAATTTTGTCACCATGACGATGACAAAGACGGTGAACACCATGACGATGCACAATATCCAGGAGGTGGCGATGAGGTTCACCGACACCACGATCAGGGTGATGATGGAGGAGACGCACTGGGGGATAGACTGGGACACCATCTGGCGGAGGGTGTCGATGTCGCTGGTGTAGCGGGACATGATGTTTCCGGCGGTGTTGGAGTCAAAATACCGCAGGGGCAGCTTTTGCATTTTCGCGAACATCTCGTCGCGGATGACCTTCTGCGTGCCCTGGGCCACGGAGACCATCAGGAAGTTATAGAGCCACGCGCAGAAGATACCCACCACCAAAATGGCGGCCAACTTCAGAAGGAAGCGCCCGATGGCGGCAAAATCCGCCTCGCCCGCGTCCACCATGGGCAGGAGGTAGTCGTCCACCAGATCCCCCAGGGCCGTGGCGCTGCGGGTCTGGGCGTAGGCGGTGACGATGATACAGATAAAGACGATGACGAGGATGGGGATATATTTCTCCATGTAGCGCAAAAGGCGCGAAAGGGTTCTCTTCGGGTCGCGGGCGCGGCGTCCGTCGCCTCTCATTCTCGGTCCGGGCATCAGTCCTCATCTCCTTTCACCTGGGAATTGTAGACCTCCTGATAGATGGTGGAGGTTTTCAGAAGCTCCTCATGGGTGCCCATGGCGGCGATCGCGCCGCCGTCCATGATGATAATGATGTCGGCGTCCTGGACGCTGGCCACGCGTTGGGCGATGATGAGCTTTGTCGTGCCGGGGATCTCCTCGGCAAAGGCCTTTCGAATTATGGCGTCGGTTTTGGTGTCCACCGCGGAGGTGGAGTCGTCCAAAATCAAAATTTTCGGTTTTTTCAACAGGGCCCTCGCGATACACAGCCTCTGCTTCTGGCCGCCGGAGACGTTGGTGCCGCCCTGCTCGATGTGGGTGTTGTAGCCGTCGGGGAAGCCCTCGATGAACTCGTGGGCGCAGGCCAGACGGCAGGCGTGCTCCATCTCCTCGTCCGTGGCGTCCGGGTTGCCCCAGCGCAGGTTTTCCTTGATGGTGCCGGAGAAGAGCTCGTTTTTCTGCAAAACCATCGCGACGCTGTCGCGCAAAGTCGTCAGGTCATAGTCCCGGACATCGATGCCGCCGACGCGCAGCGTCCCCTCGGTGACGTCGTAGAGCCGGGGAATGAGCTGTACGAGGGTGGATTTTGAAGAGCCTGTGCCGCCCAAAATGCCCACGGTGGCGCCGGAGGGGATGTGGAGATCCACGTCCCGGAGGGCCATGTTTTTGGCCTTGGCGGAGTATTTGAAGCTGACGTCCTCAAAGTCGATGGAGCCGTCGGGGACTTCGGTGACGGCCTGGGCGGGGCTTGTGAGGTTCGGCTCTTCGGTCAAGATCTCGTATGTACGCCTCAGGGGGGCGCGGGACATGATCATCATGACGTAGACCATGGAGAGCATCATGAGGGAGGAGAGCACCTGGGTGGTGTAGGTGAACATGGAGCTGAGCTGCCCCGTGGTGAGGCCGTTCCCGGGAATGTTGCCGGAGGCGATCACCATCTTGGCACCGAACCAGGAGATGGCCAGGATGCACCCGTAGACGCACGTCTGCATCACGGGGCTATTGAGGGCCAAAATCTTCTCGGCTTTGCAGAAGTCCCGGTAGATGGAGCCGGAAATGCCGGTGAACTTTTCGGTCTCCTTGTCCTCGCGGACAAAGCTCTTGACGACGCGGATGCCGTGGACGTTCTCCTGCACCACGTTGTTGAGCTTGTCGTAGGTCCGAAAGACCCGGTCAAAGATGCTGTGGACTAAGGGAACCAGGCAGATGAGGGCCACGATGAGGATGGGCATGGCCACGCAGTAGACGAGGGAGAGCTTCACGGAGATGGTCATGGCGGAGATGAAGGCCAAAATCATGGTCATCGGGGCCCGGATCGCCATGCGGATCATCATCTGGAAGGTCATCTGGAGGTTTGCAACATCCGATGTAAGGCGCGTGACGATGGAGGCGGTGGAAAATTTGTCGATGTTGGAGAAGCTGAAATCCTGGACGCGGTAGTACATATCGTGCCGGAGATTCTTGGCAAAGCCCGTGCCGGCTTTTGTGGCGAAGGCGGCGGACGCCACGCCGAAGGCGAGCGAGCACAGGGCGCACAGCACCAGCTCCAGGGAGCGGACGAGCACCACGTGCATGTCCCCCAGTTGGACGCCGTAGTCGTAAAGGGCCGCCATCACCTTGGGGATGGTGACCTCCATGGCCACCTCGCCGATCATGGTGAGCGGCGCCAGGATGGCGGCCAGAGTGTATTCCCGGACGCACCGGGACAGTCTTCGTATCAAGTTGTCATTCTCCTTCCTGTTGGCGGCATTTGCCGCCGGCTGTTTTCGCGTTTTCCACCACCCGATCCAGAAGGGCGTTGAGGGCGGAAAGCTCCTCGGCGGTGAAGCCCTGGCTGAGGCGGGCGTCCAGCTCGTCCAGCCTGTCCTTCGTGTGCTGGGCCGCCTCCGCGCCTTTTTCCGTGAGCAGGATGCGCTTGCGGCGGCGGTCGGATTCGTCCTCCCGGAAATACACAAGCCCGCGCTCGGCCATGCGGTCCAAAAGGCCCGTGGCGGTGGGGTGCTTTATGTTGAAACGCTCCTCGATGTCGCGCTGGCAGGGGGGCTGGGCCTCATGGCAGTGCAGATAGCCCAACAGAAAGGACTGCGCGCCCGTGATGCCCAGCTCGTGGGTGCTCTCGTCGGCTATGCGCCGGAAACTGTTGGCGATGAATTTCACCTTGGGGCCCAGACGGTCGGCCGGTTCCGTTCTGTTCGTAGTCGTCACCTCCAAATTACGTCGTATGCGTCATATTATAGGCCCTCTTCGGGGAAGAGTCAATGGTGAAAGAGGAAAGAAACAGTGGAAATCGGAGAGACAATATGGTAAGATTGACGTGTGAAGAGTGAGACGGCGTTTTGACATCATACGAAGGAGCTATCACATGGACTTTTTCACATTTGATTTAAACGGGACGCAGCTGAGCAATCTCTCATCTCTGGCTCTGGCCCACATCGGGGACGCGGTCTACGAGCTGATGGCGCGCTCATATCTGGTGTCCTCCGGCAAGGAGACGAATCACTCCCTGCACAGGGCTACGGTGGCCCTGGTGGCGGCGCCGGCGCAGGCGGCGGGGGCGGAGAGGATCCTGGACGCTCTGACGCAAGAGGAGCGCGAGGTCTATAAGCGCGGAAGGAACGCCAAGGTTCACGCGGTGCCCCGCGGGGCCACCCTCCGGGAGTACCACGCCGCCACGGCGCTGGAGGCGCTTTTTGGGTATCTCTATTTAAAGGGCAGGCGGGAGAGACTGAACGAGCTCTTCGCCGCGATTCTGGGGGTGTAGAAGATGGCGTTTGACGCTTTGTTTTTAAGATGCCTTGTCCGGGAGCTTGCCGGGGAGCTCACGGGGGCGAGGATCGAGAAGATCCAGCAGCCGGCCCGGGGCACGGTGGTGCTGACGGTGAAGGGGGAACGGCGGCGGGAACTGCTCATCGGGGGCTCCTCCGGCGCACCCAGGATCCATTTTACCGAAGCCGCCTTTGAAAAGCCCCCGGAGCCGCCCATGTTCTGTATGCTGCTGCGCAAGCACCTCACCGGTGCGCGGATATTGGAGGTGGCCATGCCCGCCACGGACCGGGTGCTGCTTATGCGCCTTTCAGCGCCGGGGATGTTCGGCGAGGGGGAGGAGCGCGGGCTGGCTGTGGAGCTTATCGGCCACGCGGCCAACGTGATTTTGACGGACGGGGAGGGCGTCATCACCGACTGCCTTTACCGCACAGGCTCCGCCGAGGACAGCCGCGCCGTCCAGCCGGGGATGCGCTACCGCCTGCCGACCATGCAGGACAAGCGGGAGCTTTTGACGATGACGGATGAGGAGATCGGCTCCGCCGTCTCCGGCTTTGAACCGGGGCGGTCCCTGGACAGGCGGGTGCTGGAGAGCTTCCTGGGCGTCTCGCCCCTCGTCGCCCGCGAGATGGCCTTCCGTGCGGAGAGCGGGGGACTGGCCGCGCCCCTGGCGGCCCTGCGGGACGCGGTGCTGGCCGGGGGAGAGCCGTGCCTGATCGCGGATCCGGAGGGAATGCCTTTCGACTTTTCGTATATCCCCGTTTTCCAGTACGGCGTGGGATATGGACTTACAAAATACGACACATTTTCTGAGCTTCTCGACGCCTTCTACGCGAAAAAGGACGCCGCGGAGCGGCGGCGTCAACGGGCGGGGGAGCTGAGAAAAACGGCAAATAACGCCAGGAACCGGGTGGCGCGGCGTCTGGCGGCCCAGCGGCAGGAGCTTTTGAATACGGAGAACATGGAGTGGCTTCGGGAGTGCGGGGATATCGTCACCGCCAACATCTACGCCATGAAGAAGGGCCAGCGGGAGCTTACGGCGGAGGATTTCTACCGGGAGGACGGGGGAAGCCGGACGATTCCCCTTGACCCCCTGAAGTCGCCCCAGCAGAACGCGGCAAAATATTATAAGGACTACGCCAGGGCAAAAAGCGCCGCGACGCATCTGACGGAGCGGATAAGCGAGGGCGAGAGCGAGCTTTCGTATCTGGACAGCGTTCTCGACGAGATCGACCGGGCGGAGACGGAGCGGGATCTTGCGGAGATCCGCGCCGAGCTGGAGGGAACCGGGTATCTTCGCGTCCCCAGGCAGAACCGCCGTCCCAAGCGCCAGCCCTCGCAGCCCATGCGCTTTCGCTCCAGCGCCGGACTTCTCATCCGCGCCGGACGGAATAACGCCCAGAACGACGCGCTGACGCTGAGGGACAGCGCCAGATCCGACCTGTGGTTCCACGCCTCCAAGCTCCACGGCGCCCATGTGATCCTCTCCCGCGAGGGCGGCGCGCCGGACGACGAGTCCGTCCGTGAGGCCGCCGCCATTGCCGCCTACTACTCCCAGGCCCGGGGCGCGTCCAAGGTGCCGGTTGACATCACGGAGGTCAAGCAGATAAAGAAGCCCGCCGGAGGAAGGCCGGGGATGGTGATCTATCACACCTACCGCACCGTGATGGCCGAGCCTGACGAGACGCTGGTGGAGAGGCTGAGGGTGAAATAGGAAAAAGCCCTGACGGGCTTTTTCCTACAAAGGGGAACGTTCAGAAAAAATCCGTGAATTTTGCGAAATTCACGGATTTTTTCCTGCCGTCGCTCTGCGCGCACGCCCTCCGGCCTTGAGGGCCGGAGGGCGCACACTTGTGCGACAAAAGGATATTTTTCCGGCGTGCATGCCGCCGGAAAAATATCTGATTTTGAGTTTTTCGACAAAGGGGGTTCAGTTTGCGCCGGAGGCGTAGCGGCACAGATCCCGGAGGACGCATTTTTCGCACTGGGGGCGGCGGGCCACGCAGACGGCGCGGCCGTGGAGGACCATGCGGTGGCAGAAGTCGTTGGACTTGTCCGGCGGCAGGATGGCCCGGAGGATGGGTTCGATCTTCGCAGGATCCTTTGTGTCCACATAGCCCAGGAGGTTTGTGATGCGGATGCAGTGGGTGTCCACCACCACGGCGCCTGGGGCGTTGTAGACGTCGCCCAGGATGAGGTTGGCGCTTTTTCGCCCCACGCCGGGGAGCTTCAGAAGATCCTCCATATTGTCCGGGACTTTTCCGTTAAACCGCGTCTCGATCATGACGGCGGCGTTGACGATGTCGCTGGCCTTGCCGTGGTAAAAGCCGCAGGAGCGGATGTACTGCTCCACGTCCTCGACCCTGGCCTGGGCCATGTCCCGCACCGTGGGATACCGGGCGAAGAGGGCGGGGGTGACCTGGTTGACCCGGGCGTCGGTGCACTGGGCGGCCAGGCGCACGCTCACCAGCAGGTGGTAGGCGTCGTCGTAGTCCAGGGTACACTGGGCCAGGGGGTACTCCCGCTCAAGCCTCGCCACGATCTCGTCAGAAACGGCTTTATCCATGCGATCACGACCTTTTTCGCTTTTTTCGTATTATAACACCTTTCGGGGGCACTTGCAACAACCCATGCCCGGTGATATAATGGAGAAAAACGCGCAAAGAGGGTGAGGGTACGGACAGATTTGTGGTTTTTGACGTGGAGACGCCGAATTTCCGAAACGACCGCATGAGCGCAATCGGCGTGGCGGTGGTGGAGAACGGGGCCGTCACGGAGGAGTTTGAGACGCTTGTGGACCCGGAGACGTTTTTCAGCCCCTTCAACATCCAACTGACGGGCATCACGCCCGAGGCCGCCGCCCAGGCCCCCGCCTTCCCGGAGGTGTGGGAGACGCTGCGGCCCGTGTTTGAGAGCGGGATCCTGGCGGCCCACAACGCCCCCTTCGACATGGGGGTGCTCCGCGCCTGCCTTGCCCACTACGGCATCGCCTGGAGGAAGTACGCGCCGTATGTCTGCACCTGCCAGATGGCCCGGCGGTGCTACGGACTGCCTCACAACAACCTCAACGTGCTGTGCGACTATCTGGGCATCGGCCTTGACCACCACCGGGCGGGGAGCGACGCCCGCGCCGCGGCGCTCCTGCTCATTGACGAGCTGGCCCGCGGGATGAGATCGGAGGATTTTAAACGGTTTTACTATATGCTGCCAAAGACGGGGGAGGTGCGATGATGGGGACGGGAAGGCCGCTTGCGGACGAGATTCGGCCCCGGACGCTGGACGAGGTGTACGGGCAGAAGCATATTTTAGGGGAGAACGGTCTTTTGAGGCGGATCATCCGCTCCGGGGACATCCCCAACATGATCTTTTACGGGCCGTCCGGCTCCGGGAAAACCACCGTCGCCAACATCATCGCCCACGAGACGAAGCGGGAGCTGCGGCGCTTGAACGCCACCACGGCCTCATTGCAGGACATCAAGGACATCATCGCGGAGCTGGACACGTTCCTGACGCCCAACGGGGTGCTCTTGTATCTCGACGAGATCCAGTATTTCAATAAAAAGCAGCAGCAGTCGCTTTTGGAGTTTATCGAGAACGGGAAGATCACCCTCATCGCCTCCACCACGGAGAACCCGTATTTTTACATCTACAACGCGGTGCTCTCCCGCTCCACGGTGTTTGAGTTCAAGGAGCTGACGGCGGAGGATGTTCTTCTGGCGGTGGAGCGGGCGGCGAAGCTGGCCGGGGAGCGCTTCGGAGAGGCGGACATCCAGGAGGGCGTTCTGGAGCATATCGCCGCCTCCTCCGGCGGGGACGTGCGCAAATCCGTCAACGCCCTGGAGCTTCTCTTCACCGCGGCCCCCAGGGGCGCGGACGGGAAGCTTCAGATCACCCTGGAGGACGCCGCCCTGGCGTCGCAGAAGAACGCCATGCGCTACGACAGGGACGGGGATCAGCATTTTGACGCGGTGAGCGCGCTGATGAAGTCCCTGCGGGGGTCCGACCCGGACGCGGCGCTCCACTATCTGGCCCGCGCCCTGTCGGCGGGGGACATGGCGGGGGCGTGCCGGAGGATCCTGTGCTCGGCCAGCGAGGACATCGGCCTTGCCTACCCCCAGGCGGCGGCCATTGTGAAGGCGTGTGTGGATTCCGCGCTTCAATTGGGCATGCCGGAGGCAAAGCTGCCGCTGGCGGAGGCGGTGATCCTGCTTGCCACCGCGCCCAAGTCCAACTCCGTGGTCATGGCGATAGACCGGGCCTTTGCCGACGTGGAGGCCGGGAAGGCCGGCCCCATCCCCCGGGAGCTCCAGAACGTCCACGCCGACGGCGCCGGGTTTGAGCGGGAGCAGGGGTATCTCTATCCCCACGATTTCCCCGGCCACTGGGTGAAGCAGCAATATTTGCCGGACGGGATCCGGGACGCCGTTTACTACGAATACGGGGATAATAAGGTGGAGCAGGCGGCGAAGAAGTACTGGGAGCTTATAAAGGGGGAGCGGGATGGACATTAAGGTGGGCGACATCGTCACCATGAAAAAGCCCCACCCCTGCGGATCGGACAGATGGGAGATCACCCGCGTGGGGGCGGATTTCAAGCTCAGGTGCCTGGGCTGCGGCCGGGAGGTCATGAACCCCCGGAGCAAGGCGGAGAAGGGCATCCGAAAGGTGGAGCGGGACGGCGTCGAGGTGAAAATCAAATAGAAGGCGGCGTGCCGCCGTGTCCCCGGTCTCCGGGGACATTTTTGCTGAATGGGCAAACTTTTTTTCGCCATTTTGTGACAAACGGCGGGCGCGAAGTGTTTTATGGGTGAAAGCTTTCAAAGGACAGTGAGCAAATGGACAGAGCGGAGTTTGGCTATTACGCCGAAAAATATAAGGACACGGTGTACCGGGTGGCGTTGAACTTCATGGGAAACGCCCAGGACGCCGAGGACGCGGTGCAGGAGACGCTTTTGAAGCTGTACCTCTCCAGGGAGCGCTTCGAGGGGGAGGAGCACGTGAAGCGGTGGCTGATCCGGGTGACCCTGAACTTCTGCAAGAACGCCGCGCGGGACGCCAAAAGGCGCGTCCCCACGCCGCCGGAGGATCTGGCGGCGGGCATTCCCTTTGAGGCCGAGGATCAGATCGGACTCTTCACCGCCGTCATGTCCCTGCCCGAAAAGTACAGAGTGCCGCTGTACCTCTTTTATTACGAGGAATATTCCGTCAGGGAGATCGCCCGCATTTTGGAGCTTTCCGAGTCCAATGTGACCACAAGGCTCCAGAGAGCGCGGGGGATGCTGAAAAAAGAGCTTGTGGAGGAGAGAGCGTGATGGCTACGAATTTATACAGGGAGACCTTTTCTCATGTCCGATCCTCCTATGAGGTCAATGTGGAGGATTTCGAGAAAATGAAGACAAAGAAAAAAGCGCCCGCCAACAACGTGAAAAAGATCGTCCTCATCGCGGCTGTCGCGGCGATCCTGGCGGCCTTCGGCATCACCGCCGCCGCCACCGACTTTTTCGGCGTGCGCTCGGTGACCCTCCCGGATGGGACGGGGGACGGCGGGCTTATCTCCATGCAGGGCTTTCAGGACAGCGCGGAGTATAAGGCCCTCTATGACCACTATAACGGGGGACTGTCCCTTTCTGAGGCGGCGGAGAAGTACGGCCTCACCGTGCCGGAGCGGTGCGAGGTGTTCGAGTATGACGAGGTGGCAAAGCTCCTGGGCGGGGAGCTCTCCAACGGGAACAACACCCGCTGGAGCTTCGTCGTCTACGAGGACGGGACCTTCAGCGCCGATCAGGAATTCACCGCCGCCGACGGGACGGTGGTGAGCTACCAGATGTTCCGCTCCGTCAAGGGGAGCCTTATCGACGTGGCCCTTCAGGTGGACGCCCTGGGGGAGGACTATGAGGAGTGGGACGTGAAGATCGGCGAGCGCGACGTGGGCCTGGTGCTGGGCGGAAACGACAGGTCCCTGATCGTGGCGGACCTGGGGGACAGCTTCTTCGCCGCCAACGTGCTGGCGGGCAAGAAGGCCGATCCCACCTTCGGCGGGCCCATCACCCGGGAGCAGTTGGAGGAGCTGGCAAAGTCCCTCAACTGGGACGTGCTCTCCCGCGTGGCCGCGCCGGAGCTTCCCCCGGAACCCCCGGCGGTGCAGTACGGCGCGGGGGTGGAGCTGGAGCCTCAGTATATCGATGAGGCCCAGAGCTTTGAGGTGACCCTGCGCGACTACGGCAAGACGCATTTTGTCACGTATATGCCGACGCCGGAGTTTGGCGACGTGCGGTTCTTCCTCTCCTCCGACGGGAAGGTCTCCGACTACGAGTTCCACCCCATGTGCCAGGACAACCAGTCCGTGAAGGTGGCGGCGGTGAGCTTTGAGGACCTCAACGGCGACGGCAGCGCCGACGTGCTGGCGCTGGTGGACTACGTGACCCCCGCCGGGGCCGGCAGGCGGGACATCCGCATCTTCCTCTACGGCGGGGACGGGGAGTACGAGCTTGATTGGCAGCTCTCCGAGGGCGCCGCCGATGCCATCCCGGAGGAAAAGCTGGACGTGGCGGCGGTGAGGAGATACTGCAAGGAGTATTTCGCCGGCGGTCAGGACGCGAAGGATCAGTTTGAGACGGAGGATCAGGTGGTGGCCTCCTGCACCATAGAGGAGGGGAGCAGGACCTTCGACCTCATTGCCATCGGCAAGAGGGCGGAGAACGTGGACCACTGGGGCGTCCGGGAGATCCGCGTCTACGAGCAGGGCGACAGCGAGCCTTTGCAGGTCATCGATGTGACAGAGGCAGGGGAGGATTTTGTGGACGGCGTTTACGCCGGGTACACCGACTGCTGGGACAAGGAGCAGGTCATCACGGCGCTGGACAT
Organism: uncultured Oscillospiraceae bacterium; assembly: GCA_947589225.1. Classification (GTDB taxonomy): domain Bacteria; phylum Bacillota; class Clostridia; order Oscillospirales; family Oscillospiraceae; genus RUG626. Next base: position 86,867 of record CANQBC010000006.1, read on the forward strand.
GAACTTCGACGGCTATCCCGACCTTGGCGTGTTCGGCTGGACGCCCAACAACACCATCCCCTATTACTACTGGTTCTGGAATAAGAGCGCGGGGCGGTTTGAGTACGCCATCACCCTCCAGGGCGCGGAGGTGGACCAGGAGAACCGGCAGGTCATTGCCGCCTACAAGTCCGGCCCGGCGGGCAGCGAGTACACCTACGACACGTACCAGCCCGATCAGAACGGACAGCTCCGGCTTGTGGACTCCAGGGTGGAGAAGTACGGCGGCTTTGTGGAGGCCAACGACTACGAGGGGATGCTCGCGTATCTTCAAAGCCAGTACACCACCGACGGGGCCTGGCTCACCTACGGGCTTTTCGACCTGACGGGGGACGGGACGGAGGAGCTGATCGCCACCTACGGCACCTGCGAGGCCGATTATGAGGCCGGGGTTTGGAGCATGGACGGCGGGAAGATGCGCAAGATCGGCGCTTTCGACATGGGCCACGCGAGACTCTACGTGGAGGACGGGAAGCTCATACGGCTCACGGGCCAGATGGGCTATGAGCGGATCTCCGAGATCGGCTTTGACGGAACTCAGGTCACGGAGACGCTGATCTCCCAGCGCCAGCTGGGGCCGGAGGAGGAATACAAATCCTTCCCCACGCCTTTGACCATGACGGAGGACAGCGACCTTTCGTTCCTATATAGCGTCCGGGGGAACGCCGGCTACGGCGACGTGCTGGACGACTACAGCGCCGGGACGTACGCGCTCTTCGACCTTGAAAAGGACGGCGTTCCTGAGCTTATCGTCAGCGACGGGACCCAATATGTCTTCTGGACGGTTGAGGAGGGGCGCGTGAAGCGCCTGGGGGCGCTGGACAGCTTCCACGCAAGCCTCCGTGAGAGCGAGGGACACAGCCTTCAGCTCTTTTATTCCAATATGTCCGGCGCGGAGATCAGCCGGGTCTACCGGGACGGGGACAGGATCGCCGTTCTCTACCTCACCGGCTGGGAATGGAAGGAGGGCGTGGCCGGGGAGGATCCGGGGAAGGAGCTGGTATTCGTTCCCATCGCCGACAGGGCGCTGTTGAAGGGGGAGATGGGTTGAAAAAGCTGATCGTGACCATCTACTGTACGGTGCTGGCCGCCGCGCTCCTTCTTTGCCTGTACGCCTACGCTTTGGAGACGAGGCCGGTGGACAGGACGATGAACAACGTGGTGGCCGCGGAGAGCGTTTAATTTAGTATAAATATTTAAGGGAAAGCGCCGCCCCGTTGGGGGCGGCGCTTTCCCTATGGAAGATATGGCGGTCAGTCAACAGCGGCCGGGCGCGCCGTCAATTCAGGAGCCCTCCCTCCGGCGAGACGGTGTGGACTTCAAGGGCGATGTCCTTTCCGCACGACGCGATGGCACGGGTGACGGCGGAGACAATGCCGCCGCAACAGGGCACCTGCATACGAAGGACGGCGACGGACTCGATCTCGTTCCGGCGGAAGATCTCCGTAAGCTTGTCCGCGTAGTCCACCGCGTCCAGCTTGGGGCAGCCGATGAGGGTGACACGGCCGGCCATAAACTCCCGGTGGGCGTTGGCGTAGGCGTAGGCGGTGCAGTCGGCGGCGATGAGGACGTCCGCGCCGTTAAAGTACGGGGCGGCGAGGGGCGCGAGCCTGATCTGAACCGGCCAGTTGGCAAGCTGGGAGACGGGCGTTTCGGACGGAGCGGCGGGGGAGACGCTTTTGCGCATATCCCGCGCCATGGTTCCGGGGCAGCCGTTTGGGGCGCTCATTTTGGCCTTTTTGGCAGCCAGGACGGCCCGCTCGTCGTAGGGGGCGGCCTCCCGCTCCTCGAAGGAGATGGCCCCGGCAGGACACTCGGGCAGGCAGTCGCCCATACCGTCGCAGTAGTCGTCGCGCAGAAGCGTCGCTTTGCCGTTCACCATTCCGATGGCGCCCTCGTGACAGGCCCTGGCGCAGGCCCCGCAGCCGTTGCATTTTTCCTTATCGATATGTACGATCCTGCGTATCATATTGATCCCTCCCGGTAAAAAGCTTCATGCGCGGAAAGGAGCGCCGCGATACGGGACGCGGATCAACGCGCATGAAGCTTTTGATTGATCGTTTTACAGTCCTTTCACGCAGCAAAATGCCCGGCGCAGCCGGGCATTAGTGGTTTTAAAGCGTTTTCTGCGCGTTGATCTTGATGCCGGGGCCCATGGTGGACGCGGTGACGCAGGAGCGGATATACTGGCCCTTGGCGGCGGCGGGCTTGGCGCGCAGCAGGGCGTTCATGAGAGCGTTGTAGTTCTCGGTGAGCTTCTCCGCGCCGAAGGAGACCTTGCCGATGGGGCAGTGGATGATGTTGGTGCGGTCGAGACGGTACTCGATCTTACCGGCCTTGACCTCGGAGATGGCCTGGGTCAGGTTGGGGGTGACGGTGCCGGCCTTGGGGGAGGGCATCAGGCCCTTGGGGCCCAGGATCTTAC
>CANQBC010000007.1 GCA_947589225.1 uncultured Oscillospiraceae bacterium
GAGCTGGACAAGGAAACCAACACGCGCAAGATTGAGATCCTGTACAGCTTTGTCGGACAGGTTGACACCGATCAGGAGCCGACCGAAATTATCAACCATGACCGCCGCAATATGGTGGACATAAAAAGTGTCGCTATCTAACTTCATCAAAGTTTACTCCCGAATACCCATCATCCGTATAGTGGCGGATATTCGTCAAGCCGTTCCTGTGAGCGAAATCTTCCAAGTATTTCTTTTGGTTGGTTATCGAGTTCGACTCGCCCACAAGGTCATCGTCCCTCGAAAGCCTTTCATAGAGTGCTGTAACTCTTGATTTTCCTGTTGTTTTCGGCATCCTTTGCCCTCCTTTCCTTATGTAATATGTTTTGAGATTATAGAGATTACTCGCCCTTCACCAATAGGAGAAAACAGGGGGTCTAAGCGGAACTGTTTTCAAAAAAATTTTGAAAAATTTTCGGAAACCTCGAAACCGCCTTTGACCGTCTCTTTTCATTTAGAAAAGTACGATTTCATCATCCTCAAAAATTATAGCCCTCCGGCACAAAGAACACATTCTCCATCGTATAAGCATCACGGTCGTCCTCAAATCCGTCACCCTCCGCAACAAGCTCCTGATATCTCTTATCAAAAGCTGCGGAAATATAGCGCAGGAAAATAAGCCCAATGATTACCTTTCTGTATTCTGCAGCAGGAATATGTCCCCAAAGAACACAAGCCGCATCCCATAGTTGTTTTTCAAAGCCAATATTGGCGTTGGTTTTATCAGCCATCTGAATCTACCTCCAAGTAAACGCATGTATCCATGCTTATTCTATTATTTTCTGATGTACTAAAAAACGGACTCAGTCATCATCGACCATTTCCATTATGTCGCTGACATCACATTGCAAAGCTACACAGATTTTCTCTATAATCTCTGTGTTTACGTTTTCGTTCTTACCGAGCTTCGTAACGGATGCCGCACTGATCCCAGCTACACGCTGCAAATCTTTTTTCTTCATATCTTTATCAATTAACAGCTTCCATAATTTCTTGTAACTAATGGCCATGTGCCAACCTCCATTTTCTGCCAAAATGTCTACACATAAACTCCGACTTGCTTATTATATCACGTTTCTCATCAGATTTCAAGATTTTCTCCTGCGATTGCAGGAAAATTTTTCGTTTTCTCTTGAATTTTGTGCTCCAATCTGCTATAATAACACAGACGGCAGGTTTCTCAGCCGATTTTGCACTAAGGAGGCGTGTCGTTCATGATCTTTATAAGCGGTGTCCACGGTGTCGGGAAGTCCTACTTCTGCGACATGGTCAAAACAGAAACTGGCATAGAGTCCTACTCCGCCAGTACATTGATCACGCGGAAAAAGCACTCAGGTTTTGCCAAAGACAAGCTCATACCAGACATTGACGACAACCAGCAATACCTCCTTCAGGCAGTCCGTGAGTTAAGAGACTCTGGGCATGACTTTATTCTGGATGGACACTTCTGCTTATTGAATGCATCCGGAGAAATTACTCGGATTCCTTATGACACCTTCACTGCACTGAAACCAGAGGCGATTATCTTGTTGATGGAAAAGTCAAAAGTTATTGCTGCCCGACGCAAGGAGCGCGATGGGATTGAAGCCTCTGTTCAAGACATTGAGGCTTTTCAACAGGAAGAATGCGCCTACGCAAAAGAAGTCGCCGCTGATATTGATGCGAAACTTTATATCTCTGGCGGTGCCGGAGACCTTGCTCAGGCGATTGATTTTATAAAGTCACTTTAAGGAGGAGCTGTTTATGGCAGGCAATTTTTCTCTTAAGAAATTCAGCGATATCGACCTAAACGATCCCTTCTTTGATTCTTTGAAGGAAGACTACCCGGTCGGCGGTACAGTAAAACCGTTTGAGGTGTGGTTTCCTGAAAAAGCTCAGGAAGGCCGCACAGCCTTGGTTTTTGATGATGAAAATGGTCTCGGTGCCTTTGTATGCATAAAAGATGAGACCGAAAATATTGTGCTTACGGATAGGACTTTGCCCAAAAAGACTCGTTGCAAGATCACTACCATCAAAATTGCAGAGCGTTTTCGCGGTCAGCGTTTGGGCGAAGGTGCCATCGGTCTTGTTCTTTGGAAATGGAAGGATCTTGGCTGGGAAGATATCTACGTCACAGTATTTGATAAGCACGATCTACTTATCACACAGCTCACTAAGTTTGGATTCATCAAGGTTGGATATAACCCGAATGGCGAGGGTGTATATCTCCGTAGTCGTAGTAACGTAGATTACAGTGATCCGTATAAGTCGTTACCGTTCATCAATCCGGATTTTGAAAATGCCGGATATCTGTGCGTGAATGACTTTTATCACGATACACTCTTCCCGTACTCTGAACTGAAGAATACTCTTCAGACCTCCGTTGCGTTAAATGTAAGAAACGGCCTTAGCAAGATATACGTTGGAGCACAGTATACAGTGCCTCCATACAAAATCGGGGAGCCGATCTTTATATACAGAATTCATACTGGATCAGGAACTAAGCGATACAAATCATGCTTGACCTCGTTCTGCATCGTGACTAACGTTATCGCGGTAAAGCGTAGTGGAAGTCATCTTATGACTTTTGACGAACTTCTCGCCAAGATAGGCAACAAGTCCGTCTACGACGAAAGTGAGCTCCAAACGAAATATAATAACGACAAAAATATGTTCGTCGTAGAGATGCTTTATTACGGCTATTTTGGCGAAGGTCATAACATCAATATGGACACCCTCGAAACCAAGGGCTACTGGAGTAGCAGCCACGGAGGAATATACCCGGCATTGATTAGGCTTACTCCCGACGAATTCAAAGAAATATTACGGGAGGGCAACGTCGATGTCGACAATGTTATTATCGATTAAACCTAAATATGCCAAAGTAATACTGGAGGGCAAAAAACAATACGAATTTCGGAAGAATAAACCCAAAGATGGCGTTACACGCATTATCTTTTATGCCTCGTCTCCTCAGAAGCAGGTGGTTGGTGAAGCTACCATAGATGAAATTCTTGAGGGCACTCCAAAAGAGATATGGGAGATTGCAAAGACAGCAGCCGGGATCACAAAGAAGTTCTACTTCTCCTACTATGCCGGGAAAGATAAGGCCATCGCTTATAAACTCAAAGACGTAGTAGTATACGATACCCCCAAAGATCTCTCCGATTATGGGATCAGTCAAGCCCCGCAGTCATTTGTATATCTGGATTAGTTCAGGAGCCACGTTGTGCATAGCAGCGTGGCTTTTTTCTTTTACCCTCTTGACAAATTCATATTTTCTCGCTATACTAATAAGCAGATTAGCGAAGTCGCTAATTGACGAAGAAAGGAGTTTTTATTATGACAGGCGATTTTGGAAAATTCATCAACGAAAAGAGGCTCGGACGCGCTTCTGACGGCAGCGATATCCTTCTTAAAGATATTGCTCAGGCGATGGGTACTACCGCCACCTATCTCTCCGACATTATCAAAGGAAGGCGAAATCCTCCTGAAATGAGCATGCTGCTTAAGATAGCAGATGTTCTCCATCTTACGGTCGAGGAACGTGCAGAAATGTTCGATCTTGCTGGCCGTGAAAGAAATGAGGCGGCCCCGGATCTTCCTGAGTACATTATGGATGAGAACCTTCCGCATGTTCGTGCTGCTCTCCGCAAAGCCAGCGATAAAAAGCTCGGCGATGACTTCTGGCAGCGTGTTTTGGAGGAGATCGAAAAGAAAGGATAAGTATGACCAAAGAAGCATATCTCAGCTCCCTTGTCCCTCGAATGTATAAATCCGAATTCGATGATAAGGCAGCAGAAATCTTAGCGGAACACTGTCCGGAGGCTCTCGAAAAGCCAATGCCCGTTCCTATCGAAGAGATCGCAAGAGATAAACTACACCTACTCATCAAGGAGTATCACCTATCCGAAGATCTTAGTGTTCTCGGCCAGATGTGCTTCACGGATGGGCTTGTTGAAATCTACGATCCCTCTGAAGATGAGTATCGGGAAGTGTTCGTCAAAGCAAAGACCATGATCATTGACCCGGACACCTATCTCAAGCGAAACTTCGGCAGCCGTCGGAACACGGTAGCACATGAATGTGTTCATTGGATTTACCACCGCAACTACTTTCTTGCTATGGAGGCACTAAAAGAAGGACGTGCTGTGGCACAGCGCTGCCCCGTTGAAGCAAAAGATGAATCTTTCAAGGATGTTTGGACCGATGTAGATTGGCTCGAATGGCAGGCAAACGGTATAGCCCCACGCATACTCATGCCAAAAGAAACAATTGCTGACGGATTTCAGATGATCATTGACCGCAGCAAGAAAAATAAGTTTGTATCCGCAGGACTGATCTCCAAGTCAAAATGGATTCTGGAGCAGTTTGCCGGATTCTATCAAGTATCGCAGACCTCTGCTGCGATCAGACTCACGGAGCTGGGACTCCTCTCTTGAGCCATGTGCCAGCTCCTCTTTTTTTAGGGTAATACTTCGCTAAAAAGCGGAGCCGCTTGTTTATGAATTTGTGAAAGGAGGGATGCGGATGGAGGAAATCCGAGACTGTCTCGGTCGCTTAGCTTGCTGCGGCAATGCGGCGACCGGTTACGTCTCCTCGCTGTATAAAGGTCATCGCACGACAGCCTACCTGTCAATCGGTGAAACCTTCACGGTTGAGAGAGACAACACCCGAACCGTTGTGACACGGATCACCACTTCGGCTTTCAAAGTACACAGCTACAAGATTGCTGCTTAACCCGATGGGTATCCGCGCAAGGCTTACCTCTTGGCAGGTCTGTGGCAGCCTTCGTAATTACACCTCTGCCATTCCCGGCAGAAGCGGTGTTGCGGACTTCGGTGCGGATTTTGATTACCGGGAGATTAATGTTTCCTGCAACATCCCGCCTAAGAGGTCTTTTGCCGCCCTCGTCTCGGTGCTGGATGATATTGCACTCTGGCTTGATCCTGCTGACGGCCTGAAACAGCTGGTGTTTGATGATGTCCCGGACAGATATTTTATGGCAAGGCTCCGGGAGAAGATTGACTGTGAAAGACTGCTGGTCCGCTCGGCTGGCAGCTTTGACCTGAAATTCTTCTGTCCTGACCCATTTGCTTACGCTGTGGAGGATGAAGAATACACTATTTCTTCCACCGGCACTCATACGGTCAGACGCACAAAAGGAAATATCGCCTCGAATCCTATCTATCGAATTCAGGGCGTGATTACATCTTCTGCCAGCAACTATATCACCATTACGACGAATGGCTCCGAGCTGAAAATCATAAATGCTTCCTTGGCGTCCGGTGAGACGCTGGTAGTGGATACAGATATGATGACTGCCTATGTTGAGGACTCCAACGGGGATACCCTCCGAAATGGCCTGCCATATCTAAAGGAACTGAACTTTCCGACTCTGAATGTCGGTAACAACACGGTGGTGGTGACCGCCAATAATGCTACCTTTACCAGCCTTGAGATAGAGGCAAAAAGCAGATGGAGGTGATGGCTTATGTCATTAAAAACAATACTGAATACGCAGATCGCCTTCACCGGTGAATTTCCAGCGGAATATGCCAAGGACGGTCTCTGGCGCTTTAATGAAGATGCACCGGATTCCGATACCTGCCTTGCCGATTCCTCCGGGAAGGACAGGAAAGCATATATCAACAAATGGAGCGGCACTACAGCATCTCTGACAGATGGCATCTTCGGCACCTATTTCCGGATGAACATCAATAACCCGTCCTCCGAGCAGACATATCTGCGGGTGACAAACGATGGTACGATTTTCTCCAACATCGGTGAGAGGATCATCGTCGGCGGCTGGATGCGTCCGACAACATACTCTGTTGGAAATACCTATACACCGCTTCTTTCCACACGTGCCGGTACCGGTAATCCGATCTTCTATTTGTCGCTTTATCGAGGTAGGCCAAGACTGATGCTATATAACTCATCCGGTTCTTTGATTTTGGATACCACTGTCACTCCTTCTTTTACCTTGGAAAACGCTAAGTGGTATTTTATTGCAGCGGTCATCGAACCTAACAATAATAAGGCTTGGTATGTCATCGGCAACAAGGCAACCGGTGAAGTATGGACATCCTCAGCCCTGACGATAAGCGGCACACTAAACCGCTCCTGCACCGCCGACCTTGTCTGGGGAATGTTGAATAGTTCCTACTGGTACGCGGGCGGCTTTGACGACTGGTTCTTGGACTGCAATTCAGAGCTTACCACAGAGGACCTTGCAAATTATTTCTTGTCGGCGGTCTGCGCTAATGCTGGTGATACCACATCTGACGTGGACGGCCTGACCGAAGAAAATGCAGTCATACTCCGGGCTTCCAGTGGTGTTTATCCTTCCGAGGGTGTTCTGACCACAGCGGCTGCGGAGTGCAATCTTTCCGGCGCTGGACGCGTATCAGTAACAAGCGAATATGTATCCGGTACCACGGCTATTTCCCTCGTGGAAACCTCTACCAGCGATGATCTGGAGAGCTGGAGCGATTGGGTGGCTGTACCTTCCGATGGAAAACTGGTCTCTCCGAACCGGGCCTATATTCGATTCCGGGTAACGCTCACTACAAACGATACCAGCCTGACGCCAAAGGTCGTGGATATCAGGCTCTATGATATTCCGCGCTCTCCCTATGAGAAGATCGGATATTCTCGACCTGTTGTGCTGGACGAGAACGGCGCATGGGAAGCTGTCCTCGAAAACGCGTATGACATCATCGTTACCGGCGAGATCAACGGCGAGGATACGCTGACCTTCAAAATTCCATACAAGGATGCCAAGCGTACTCATATCGACAGCGAGAAGAAAATCCAGATCGTTGACGACATCTATAAGGTGCGGACGGTCACAGATTCCAAGGATATGGATGGCAACTCCATTACAGAGGTCTATGCCGAAGCGGAGTTTTATGATCTGACCTTCTCAGTTTTGAAGGAAGAAAAGACGTTCGAGGCAGAATATCCGGAAGTCGCTATGGCTTATGCGCTTGCGGGAACCGAATGGTCTGTCGGAAATGTGACGGTACGCACAAAGCGCACATGGACCAGCTCGGAGAAAAACGCGCTCTCCATCCTGAGAAACGTAGCTGACCTTCACGGCGGTGATCTGATCTTTGACTGTGCCAACCGGCTCGTGCATCTGTTGGTATTAAGCGGCAAGGATAGCGGCGCTCTGTTCGCTTATCGGAAAAACATGAAATCCATCGAGCGCGTGGTTGATACCCGCAGCCTCGTAACAAGGCTATATGCCGTAGGCGCTGAAGGTATGACCTTCGCCAGCATCAATAACGGGAAGCCATATCTGGAGGATTTCACCTATACAACGGATGTGCGCATCTCCACGCTGGACTGCTCCTCTTTCACCAATCCTTATCAGATGCGGGAGTATACGGCAATGCGGCTGGCACAGTATTGTAAGCCCACCATCTCTTACGTACTAAACGCGATGGATCTATCTGTCCTGACCGGATATGAACATGAAGCATGGGAGCTTGGCGATTACGTGCGTGTGGAGGATGCAGAACTCGGTCTTTCTGTTACCACCCGCGTGGTTCGCAGAGAATACAACCTGCAGGAACCGTGGAATACGGTGCTGGAGCTTTCCACCACACTGAAAAATCTGGGCAGCTCTGCAAGCCAGTGGGACAACGCAGCCGATACGCTCGGCGGCACCAGCATGGTATCCAACAACGATATCCGCGAACTGGTGCCCTTCAACCTGCTGCGTAATTCCCGCGCCGATGATGAGCTGGCATATTGGACGAGCTCCGGCTTTGAGGCTGACGGCGATAACGGCGCTTCCGGTACGGCATCCTTTAAGGCCGAAGGTGTCTCCGGCATGACAAAGAGCCTGTCGCAGACGGTGTATCCCGCCAACCGCGACAGTTACACGCTCTCCGCGCAGATTGCCTCCGAAAACTTAAAGAAGCTCTCCGATAGCTCACAGGTCGGCATCGAAATGGTTATTGAATATGAAGACGGGACCACAGAAACCCGATTCATTGATCTGTATTAAAGGAGGCGCGTATGGCATATTTTTCAAAAACCTCAGCCAAGGTCGCGCCGGAACATTACGGCTCCCGCGTTAAGTCAATCACGGTCCGCGTTTGCATTACAAACTGCACCGGTACCGTTTATATCACTGACCTGATGCTACAAGCCGGTGCCGTCGCTACGGGATGGGTAGGACATCCCTGTGAGATCAAGTGGACGCTCGATGGCTGATCTGATCTTCACCCGCTTGGCGGAGGTCATCAATAAAAAAGAGACGAAGCGCGTGGCCAGCATTACAGTGACTCCTACCATCACCGACTGCTCCGGAACCATCTGGTTTACGGATATCATGCTGCAGGAAGGTCCTGCGCTGACTGGCTACACCCCGCACACGGAGAAGTGTCTTGTAAAATCCGAGAACGATCCGGTCTGGTTTAACGGAATCGTTCGTTCCGAAGAAACGGTGATTCTCTTGAACCTCGGCGGGACCTCTGCGGGATTGGATATTCACCTATATCCCAAGCAGGCTCTTGATGCAGGTGAAATAGAGCTGGCACAAGGTGTCGGCGGTCAGCGGGCCTCTTTTCCGTTTGCCGTAGCCGCTGACGATGATGTAGCAATTCTGGCCTCCACGCGGGAATGCACACATAATGGGAACCCTGCTGTGAAAGAAGGATTTTATCAATACAGTGCAGCATGGGATTCCAAGCACCGGGTAACGCTTCCACAAGGGAAAACGGCCCGGTTGCTTTTTGCTATGCAAGAAATGGACGATGGAGGTGAATTGCTCTGATGGATACGCTCAAGGGAAAGAAAATCATGGTGTGGACCTTCATGGGCAATGCACGCATGTATACGGCACTTCGTAACTATGGCGACCGTATCAGCCAGATTGGGCTGTTCTCCTTCAAAGTCCGGGCGACCGGTGAGATTTACGAAAGCGGCGTAGCCATATCAGATATGCTTACCTACATCAATATGTGGCCGCATATCAAGTGGCTTCTGACAATCAGTAATTCCGGTATTGTTTCTGTGGAAAACGGTGTAGCCACTCTCGGAGATAACGGAGCGGCGACTTACAATTTTACGGTCTCAACTGCTGGCACCTACGATATTGCTGTCCGGCTCTGCTATCCCTTCTGGGATAAGAACGGGATCTACGTTTCAATTGATGGAGCAACGACGCACTATACGGAAAGTAGGCTCTGGTGGCCTTATTGGAGGACAACCTTCTGGACAACGCTGGCCAGCGGCATTGCTCTTTCCGCAGGCAGTCACACCATCCGGATATCCGTAGATGTGAAAGGCGTGCAGTTTTATGGTTTCCGGGTATGCGACTCCTTTTCGGAGGAGCCTTCTGCGGGAGATGCCACCTATACGCTGGCTCCTCGTCAATTCAAAGACGTGAATGGCAATATGGTCGGTCCCGCTACCGGCTTCAAGCTGACACTGGAAATGCTCAGAAGAAAACCGGACTCAGCCCTCGTGTGGTATGAGGACTTCCGAGATTACGGTGTGCTGGCCACAAACTACTGGACCACGCTCTCCGGAGAATGGGAAGTCTGGCGCTCGGAAGAATATTCCACAGAGCGTGTCTATTCCCAACTTGAAGGAAGCGGTAAACTCGCATGGAAATATGATGGCTTTTCCGATATTCACCTGCGGGCAAGACTGGCATTCTGCTCCGACGGCGGAGGCCGCGCCGGTGTTTTCTGTGGTGATCTGTTTTGCTGCCTGAATTATGATACGCAGGCCGTAGAGCTATACAACGGCTCCACACTGCTCGGCTCCTACAGTCAGGAAATCACGAAGACCGCAAATACAAAGCTCCGTGATGATCCGACGCTTTACACGATAGAGATGCGCATACGTGGAAATAAGGTCCGCGTCTATTCCGGCTCATCCTATACGCTGCGATTTACAGCAACGATCAGTGGTTTTTCCGGAGGCTATGCCGGTATCCGTTCAGATGATCATATCATCTGTGAGCTGCTGCGTCTCGGTGATGCATGGACCTATGAGCCTTACGAGCGTTTTGATGTGATTATGCCGGATGGGACCACCAAATCCTATGGCCGCATCAGCAGAAGTAACTGCACATGGAATGATGAATTTCAGGTGTTTACCTTGACAGCCGATGTGGAAGAAACCTCTACCCGAAGCGAAGATATCTCAATGGACTATGATTTCTTCCACTCGGACGTCATGACGAGCATCGCCTGTGGCAATGATTACACGGCAAAGGTTATCCCGGTAGACATCAATATCTGGATATCGCGCCTGTTCCTCGGTGACGCAGACGGCTTTTCAATCCTCTACTATCAGGACGTGGACAGCCTCATTTATTGGGCAAATCAAGCCGCCTACCGCTGGAAGTTGCGCGGCATGTGCATGTGGTCCCTCGGACAAGAGGACTTACGACTATGGGAATGGCTCCCGAAACAAATATAACCTTTTGAGAACTGGCGATTGCTCTTACGGGCAGTCGCTTTTTCTGTACCAAAAATGCAAAGGAGGACACGCATTATGAAAGAATTCTGGAACACAATTCAGGTCATTATCGCTGCTATCGGAGGGTGGCTTGGATATTTCCTCGGCGGCTGTGACGGGCTTCTCATCGCACTCATCGTATTTGTCGCCGTGGATTATATCACTGGCGTCATGTGCGCTGTGGCGGATAAAAAACTCTCCAGCGAAGTGGGCTTCAAAGGCATCTGCCGGAAGGTCCTGATTTTCCTTCTGGTGGGCATCGCCAACATCATCGACGTTCAGGTGATCCATACCGGATCGGTGCTGCGTACCGCTGTGATCTTTTTCTACCTCTCCAACGAGGGAGTAAGTCTAACCGAGAACGCAGCGCATCTGGGCCTGCCAGTACCGGAGAAATTGAAAGCGGTGCTGGAGCAGCTCCATGACCGTGACACCGATGGAAAGGACGGTGAAAAGTAATGGCTTATACGAATAGCACTATGGTAGTTTACACAAAACTCAGTCCGAATCACTCCGGGAAGCGGACAATGAATATCGACCGCATCTCGCCCCACTGCGTTGTCGGCCAGTGTACGGCAGAGGGCCTCGGTGACTGGTTTGCCAGATCCAGCACGCAGGCATCCAGCAACTACGGCATCGATAAGGATGGCCGCGTCGGTATGTATGTGGAGGAGAAAAACCGCTCGTGGTGTACTTCCTCGAATGCCAATGACCAGCGTGCGATCACCATCGAATGCGCCAGCGATACCAAAGAACCGTACACGATGTACGATGTGGTTTATCAGACGCTGATCAAGCTCTGCGTGGATATCTGTAGACGCTATGGGAAAAAGAAGCTCTTGTGGCTGGGCGATAAGGATAAGACTCTGGCCTATACACCTGCATCTGATGAGATGATTATTACCGTCCATCGCTGGTTTGCCAATAAGTCTTGTCCCGGTGAGTGGCTCTACTCCCGTCTGGGTGATCTGGCCAGCAAGGTTACGGCGGCTCTCGGCGGCACCACAACAACGGAGCCTGTTGCAGCAACCGACAATGAGAAAATCATCTGGGATTACCTTTACGGCAAGATCGGCAATGCTTACGGTGTGGCTGGTCTGATTGGAAACCTTTATGCGGAATCGGCGCTCAGGCCGAACAATCTGCAGAACACTTATGAAAAGTTGCTGGGCCTTACGGATACGCAGTACACCTCTGCTGTCGATGGCGGCTTCTATACCAATTTCGTCAGGGATTCTGCCGGATATGGTCTTGCGCAGTGGACCTACTGGTCCCGCAAACAGGCCCTTTTGGAATACGCCAAAGCAGCCGGTAAATCTATCGGTGATCTTGACATGCAGCTCGGCTTTATCTGGAAGGAGCTATCGGAAGGATACAAGGCCCTTCTGAAAACGTTGCAGGCGGCAACTTCCGTCACAGATGCTTCCACGGCGGTGCTGACGCAGTATGAACGTCCCGCAGATCAGGGTGTTTCTGTTCAGGCCAAGCGTGCCGGATACGGACAGACCTATTACGACAAATATGCTGCCGCTAACTATCCAGAGAAGCTCACGAGCGGATACTACCGCGTAAGGAAAAACTGGTCCGATGCCAAATCGCAGCTCGGTGCATATCGCGTGCTGGCCAACGCCAAGAAACAGGCAGACGAGAATCCCGGCTACTATGTTTTTGCGAATGACGGCACCCGCATTTATCCGGAGCAGAAAGCCGAAACCTATCTGGAATACACGGTGGTCAAAGGCGACTCCCTCTGGGGAATTGCGCAGCGCTTTCTTGGCAAAGGCAGCCGTTATCCGGAGATCATGACTTTGAACAGCCTTAGTTCCACCACCATTTACAGCGGTCAGAAGCTGAAGCTCCCGAACTGAATACTGTAATATTCTCACGGCCTATCAGGGATTTTTCCTTGGTGGGCCTATTTTTTGTGCTTTCCTTCGTCAAAACAGATCCACCGTCTCCAGTGGAAAGTGAGAGAAACCCTCTCGGACTGGAGGATATACCTATGACACAGATTGGGAGACTAAACCGGGCTCCGAAGGAAAAAGTGCTCAAGGCTCCTACCGTTTTTACGATCCGAGACATCAAGACACGATTTGATAACCCGGTAACGCAGGCCGAGTACATTTACAGCCTGATCGAAAGCGAGGTGAGCTGATGGGAAATGTTATGGTCATCCCGGCAAAACGGCAGGTCGGGAACAACATCAAAAAGGCTGAGAAGCCAAAGCTCCGAGTCGCAGCGTACTGCCGCGTCAGTACTGACAGCGATGAGCAGGCCACCAGCTATGAGGCTCAGATCGAACATTACACTGAGTACATCTCCAAGAACCCGGAATGGGTGATGGCGGGCATCTTTGCAGACGACGGAATCACGGGTACGAACACCAAAAAGCGCGACGAGTTTAACCGTATGATCGAGGAATGCCATGCCGGAAATATCGACATGATCATCACCAAGTCGATCAGCCGATTTGCCCGTAACACGCTGGACTGCCTGAAATACATCCGAGAGCTGAAGGATCTGAATATTCCGGTTTTCTTTGAAAAAGAGTCCATCAACACAATGGACTCCAAGGGCGAGGTGCTTTTAACCATCATGGCCTCCCTTGCCCAGCAGGAAAGTCAGAGCTTATCGCAGAACGTGAAGCTCGGCATTCAGTACCGCTACCAGCAAGGCAAGGTGCAGATCAACCACAACCGCTTTCTCGGCTACACCAAAGACGCTGACGGCAACCTTGTCATTGATTCGGAACAGGCCGAGATCGTCCGGCGCATTTACCGGGAATACCTGCAGGGCCTAAGTATGGATAAGATCGCCGCTGGTCTTGAGGCAGACGGTATTCTCACCGGCGCGGGCAAGACAAAATGGCACACCAGCACCATCAACAAGATTCTCAGGAACGAGAAATACATCGGTGACGCGCTCCTACAAAAGACTTACACCACAGACTTCCTGACGAAAAAGCGTGTTAAGAACAACGGAACCGTCCCGCAGTACTACGTGGAGGGCGACCATGAGGCCATCATTCCGAAGGACATCTTCCTGCTGGTGCAGGAGGAACTGGTCCGTAGGCGTGTGGTCCATACCAGCAACAACGGCAAACGGCGCTGCTACTCCTGCAAGCACTGTTTCGCACAGATTGTTTTCTGCGGTGAGTGCGGTGAATTCTACCGACGCGTCCACTGGAACAACCGAGGCTGCAAGTCCATCGTCTGGCGGTGCTGCTCACGACTGGAGGCCACCGGCCACGCCTGCCATAACCGGACGGTCAATGAAACGCTTCTGGAGCAGGTGGTCATCGACGCCATCAACCGGGTGCTCTGCCAGAAGGATGATTTCCTTCAAACGCTACGGGCAAACATTGTCACGGTGGTCTTGCAGGGAGACAGCCTCTCACCGGAGATCATCGACGAGCGCCTAAGCAAACTGCAAAAGGAACTCCTGAAGAAAGTCAACCAGAAAGATGACTACGACGCCATCGCGGATGAGATTCTCCGGCTCCGGGATCAACGCAGGCAGGCCGAGGTGGACAGCGTCATCAAGGATGAACAGATGAAGCAGATCCGAGACCTGCAGGATTTCGTCAAGAGTCAGCCTGCCACCATTACGGAGTTTGATGAGGCACTAGTCAACCGCCTGATTGAGAAAATCACCGTTTTTGAGGCCCACTTCACTGTAGATTTCAAGTCAGGAATCACAATCGATATCGAAGCATAAAACAAGGCTCCCTTACTACCGATGATGGCAGTTTGGGAG
This sequence comes from uncultured Oscillospiraceae bacterium, assembly GCA_947589225.1. Lineage (GTDB taxonomy): Bacteria > Bacillota > Clostridia > Oscillospirales > Oscillospiraceae > RUG626. Next base: position 14,263 of record CANQBC010000007.1, read on the forward strand.
CCTTGGTGCGTCTGTCTTTATTTATTACTTTTCAACCATTCTTCTCTTGTAATACAGGTAATATGCTCTGTCCGCAACAATCCCTCTATGGCACAAGGAACGTTTTCTTTCGTGTGATGATACCGGAAGCCACATTTTTCCTGAACACGTTTTGATTTTTCGTTTCCATCAAAATAACCGCACCACATTTTTTCGAGTTTCAACTCTTCAAAGCCATATCTCATAAGCTCCCGAACCGCTTCCGGTATCAGCCCTTGGCCCCAATACGGGACTCCAATCCAGTAGCCGATTTCCCCTTCAGAATCAGGAAGACCTATATTGCTTGCTTTGCCGAGCATCAGGCCGATACTGCCAACCGGAAGACCTGTTGTTTTAAGTACCACAGCATATGTTTCCGGCGCAGACAAGACTGTTTTTATGATCTCTCTACTATTTTCAACACTGGTATGCGCTGCCCAGCCCGCTATTGGTCCAACCTGTGGATCTTGTGCGTATCTATAACATTCCTCAGCATCCGTTTCTTCCCACGGACGCAGAATGAGTCTCTCTGTTTCGAACGTCATATCCTATTCTCTCTTTCTTGGCTCCCCACCGCCGATGATGGCAGTGTGGGAGCCTTGTTTCCGACATCTAAATCACTAACTCAACCCTACCACAAAAACATCTAAACCGGCCACTCAACCTTGTGACATCTAAACCGCCTACTCAACCCTCCGAACATTTCCTTTGATATGTTTCCACGGAGGGATTATCTCGACCATTTTCGCACTTCACCGCTGACGGTCAGATGCCAGAAAAGCCCGAAAATACGGCACTTTTTACGCACTTATGTGTCTTTCCGTGACATCAATACTACCGTCTCGACATGATTTTGTCCGGCTATTTAGGAAACAAGTCCGAAAATGCATAATTACTGCATTCTTTCGTATTTTCAGAAAAAAGACATCAATTTAGAAAACTTGCATAAGTAGGCTATTTCAATCAAACTGCCCATTCTTGGGTTAAGAAATTAGGAATATCATCAGGGGTAACGGGCGTGTATACATAATCAAAATTATTTGATATGTTAAGTATCCCCATTTCAGGATATCTATTGTTTTCTCTGCTCAGTTTTTGCAAGGCTTCATTAGTTTTAATTTCTTGCTGAATTTTCTTTGAAATAAAATAATTTTCAGTATATTCAAATACAACATTTCGCATTTCTTTAATGTTCAATCTTCAAAATGTGTTTATCTTCCACTAAGCAGATACTGCATCAAGCGCAATGCAGCCGACACATCAACAGCTTGAAATAATTCATTTGCAAGTTTCTCACGTTGTGTTGACGAGAGAACGCTGACAGATTTCATCGCGGTAAATATGTCTTGCTTTGCTTTTTCGTATGGGTCGGTCGGCTCAAGACCTACTATAGGCTTGATAGGATTCACTTAATGTCATCTCCTTTCTTTCTTGTTTTCCTGTTGAGATAATTATTATATTAAAAGGGTTATCCTAATTTTGTAAGAGTATTTTGTCACACTTCTTGCCTCAGAAAGCCACTTATTCATCATTTTACGGATAGCTATTTTATCTGTTCCTTCCAGCACTTTCGATGAACCATCCAATCTATTCACTTCCTTTTTATCGTTCATTTTTTCTTTGAACTATATTTCTTGTTGCTTCTATGAGTAGTACCATTCTCATCCGTTACAATATTGGATCTACGCTGTTTAGCTTCCTGCACGTTTTGGAAAACATCCTCTGTAATAATGGGTGGATGGTTGTCCTTAACCAAATATTCATATTCCTTGGTAAATGAGTCTGTAAGTCTTACCGTACCAACATATTTTTCATTTGTCAAAATATTTTCAATTGCCCGTTTGCTCCATTGAGGCTTTCCCGCCGGGGAAGATATACCTTTCTGTTTTAATTCTTTAATTATTCCGAGTACGCTCTTGCCCTCAATGTACCAGCGAAAAATGTCACGGACAACTTGCGCCTGTTCTTTGTTGATCACAAGGTCGCCATCTTTATTTTTGTCATACCCATATAATCTGCGTTTATATAAACCCGATGTACCACTGGCAGCTCTAAAGCTTAATCCCATACGTATATTATCGCTTCTGTTCTCATTTTCTGCCTGAGCAAAGGACTCTATAATTGAAATCATCATTTCGCTGTCGATATCATCAGTATCCAAGTTTTCCTGTTCAAAAATTACTCGCACACCCGCTGCTTTTAAACGGCGGAGCGCATTTAGCGTGTCCACGGTATCTCTGCCAAAACGGCTAATACTCTTTGTCAGAATTACAGATATATGATTAAGTTCACATTCCTTTAGCATCCTTTCAAACTCACCCCGTGGTGAGCCTGATTTTGCTGATCCAATATCTATAAATGTATCACAAAGTTTCCATTGTTCAACATGCGATACCGCTTTTGTTAAAGCGGAAATTTGGGCGGAAAGGCTATTCAACTGGTCCTTTTCAGACGTACTGACGCGGCAATATATACCTACATTCTTTACGATCTTATCCGGCTTAGCCGGTATATAGAATATCTTTGATTCCACTTCAGGCGCTCCTTTCTAAGGTTTTAATTTAGCCTAAATATATCACTCAATAAGTCGAATGACAGATAGGCTGTTTTAATCTACTGTTTGTCTAAAAATACAATATATTGTGCAGCGCGTGATAACTATATACAAGATGTCCTTGACATCAATACCACGCACTCCACATGCTCCGTCCTTGGGAACATGTCCACTGCCTCGGCCCGGAGGGGGGCATATCCGTTGGCTCCAAAGAGCTTGACGTCCCGGGCAAGGGTGGCGGGATCGCAGGATACGTAGACGACCCTCTCTGGTGACATCTTGACAATAATATCAATAACAGATGTGTCAAGGCCGCGCCTCGGCGGATCCACAATGACCGCATCTGGTCGGATGTCCTCGGAAGCCAGCTTCTGGGCCACTGCCCCGGCGTCGCCACAGAAAAACTCCGCGTTATCAATGCCGTTGCGCAGGGCGTTGGCCCTGGCGTCCTCCACGGCCTTGGGGACGATCTCCGCGCCGATGACGCGCCCGGCTCTTTTGGCGGCGCACAGGGAGATGGTGCCGATGCCGCAGTAGAGGTCAAGCACCGTCTCCCGCCCCGTGAGGGCGGCAAAGTCCAGCGCGCGCTCGTAAAGCACCTCGCACTGATCCCGGTTGACCTGGAAAAACGAGGGCACGGACAGACGGAAGCGGAGACCACAAAGCGTCTCGTCCAGAAAGTCCTGTCCCCACACGGTGCGAAAATCGCGGCCGAGGATCACATTGGTTCTGGCGGTGTTGGAGGAGAGCACCACCCCGGAAAGGCCGGGGTGGGCCTGACGGAGGCGGCGGACAAGCCCCTCCTCGTGGGGCAGCTTCTTCTCCGCCGGGGCGTTGACTACGAGGCACACAAGGGCGCTCCCGTTGCTGCCCGTCCGCACATGGAGGTGGCGCACAAGCCCCCGGTGGGCGCTCTCGTCATAGGCGGGGACGGAGAACTCCCGCATCCACCCAAGGACGGCGGCGCGAAGGCGTGAGACCGCCTCCGGCTGGAGCCGGCAGTCCGGCACGTCCAGCACGTCGTGGGTGCGCCCGCGGTAAAAGCCCATCCGCGGCCCCTCCCCCACCGGCAGCTGCGCCTTATTCCGGTAGCGCTCCGTCTCCCCGGCGCCGTGTATGGCGTCCAGCGCGATGTCCGCGCCGCCAACGCGCCGGAGGGCGTCCTCCACCTTTTGCTTTTTGAAGCGCAGCTCCTCGGCGTAGCTCATGTGCCGCGTCCTGCACCCACCGCAGGCCGGGTAGTGGGGACAGCCCGGGTCACAGCGCTCCGGCGAGGGCGTCAGGACACGCTCCACCTTGGCGAAAGCGGCGTTTTTCAGCACCTTGAGAATCCGTACCTCGCACTCCTCCCCCGCTATGGCGCCCGAGACGAACACGGCGCGCCCGTCAACGCGGGCCACCCCCATGCCGTCGGAGGCATAACCGGTACAGACGGTTTTCACGATGTCGTTTTTTTGAAGCTCACTCATAATATCGGACAAAGCCGGGGAACCCCCCGGCTTTCCTTTCACATTATTGTCTTACGCGATAATCACGGTGATGTTGTCCCCATCGGCGGTGACCCCCACCCGCGTCAGCTCCCGCTTATAATTGTCTATAAGCTCGGCGGCCACCTTGTCCTCGATGTCCTTCTGGATGGTGCGGCGGAGGTTCCGCGCGCCAAACTCGGCGGAGTAGGACTTGCGCACCAGGTAGTCCACCACGGAGTCGTCCCAGGTGAAGGTCATGGCCCGCTCGGAAAGCCCCTCCTTGAGTTCGCCCAGCATCAGCACAGCGATGGCGCGGAAATTCTCCTCGCTGAGCCTGTTGAAGTAGACCACCTCGTCCACGCGGTTGATAAACTCCGGGCGCAGGAAGTCCCGCAGGGCCTTCATGACCCGCTCCCGATCCTGATCCCTGGCGGTGCCGCCAAAGCCCACGGTGCCTGAGCCGCGCCGGTCGGAGCCTGCGTTGGTGGTCATGATGATGATGGTGTTCTCGAAATTGACCACCCTGCCCTGGGCGTCGGTAATGCGCCCGTCGTCCAGGATCTGGAGGAGGATATTCATCACGTCCGGGTGGGCCTTCTCGATCTCGTCAAAAAGCACCACGGAATAGGGGCGGCGGCGGATCTTCTCGGTCAGCTGCCCGGCCTCGTCGTAGCCCACATAGCCCGGGGGCGACCCGATGATGCGGGAGACGGCGAATTTCTCCATGAACTCCGACATATCAAGGCGAATGAGGGACTCGGGATTCTGGAACATATCGGCGGCCAGGCGCTTGACAAGCTCGGTCTTGCCCACGCCGGTGGACCCCACAAAGATGAAGCTGACGGGCTTATGCTTCAGCGAGATGCCCACACGGTTGCGCTTTATGGCGGCGCAGACCGCGTCCACGGCCTCGTCCTGTCCAACGATGTGCTCCTTTAATCTGTCGTCCAGATGCGCCAGCCGCTCGTGCTCGTCCTCGCGGATCGACGAGGCCGGGATCTTCGTCCACAGCTCGATGATGCGGGCAAAATTGTCCATGCCCAGCTCCGGCATCCCCTGCGCCTGGAGGCGCTGCTTTTCGTCGGCGATGGCGATCTCCCGGCCGCGCAGCTTGGCAAGGCGGGCGTAGTCCTCCTCGGCGTAAGGGCTCTGATCGGACTCCGGGCGCTCTAAGAGCATATCCCGCTCCTTGGCGATGTCCGCAAGCTCCCTGTCGATCTCCGCGAGGCGGGCGTAGTTTTTGCTCTTGAGGTTCACGTCGGAGCACGCCTCGTCTATGAGATCGATGGCCTTATCCGGCAGAAAGCGGTCGGTGATGTACCGCTCGGAGAGCAGGACGGCCTGACGGCACATGGCGTCGGAGATCCGGACGCCGTGGTACTGCTCATAGTAGTGGGCGATCCCCTTGATGATCTTGATAGCGTCCTCGATGGAGGGCTCCGTCACCGTCACGGGCTGGAAGCGGCGCTCCAGGGCGGAATCCTTCTCGATATGCTTGCGGTACTCGTTGAAGGTGGTGGCGCCGATGACCTGGATCTCGCCCCGCGAGAGCGCGGGCTTTAAGATATTGGCGGCGTTCATGCTGCCCTCGGCATCCCCCGCGCCGACGAGGGTGTGAACCTCGTCGATGACGAGGATAATGTTACCGACCGATTTGATTTCCTCGATAAGGCCCTTCATCCTCGACTCAAACTGGCCCCGGAACTGGGTGCCGGCCACCAGGCTCGTCAGATCCAGCAGGTAGACCTCCTTATCCCGGAGCTTATAGGGCACGTCGCCGTCGTTGATGCGGATGGCAAGGCCCTCGGCTATGGCCGTCTTGCCCACGCCCGGCTCACCGATGAGGCAGGGGTTATTCTTCTGGCGGCGGTTCAGGATCTGGATGACCCGCTCCATCTCCTCCTCACGCCCCACGATGCGGTCGAGCTTCCCCTCCCGGGCGCGGTTGGTGAGGGAGATGCAGTAGGTGTCCAGATATTTGCGTTTCTTGTCCCTGTCGCGGGTGCGCTTCTCCTGTCCCCCGCCCTGTCCGCCGGACTGGCCTCCGTCACCGCGTCCGCCGCCGTTTCCCGCGCCGGCGTCCTGAGCGCCGAAGAGCTTGCCGAGAAACGGGAAGGTCGCGGTCTTGCCGTCCTCCTCGTCCCCGTCCACGTCGGAGGGCACCTCCTCCGCGCCGCCGAAGGCCTGAAGCATCTCCCCGGCGATCCCCTCGATGTCGTCGTCGGTGATGCCCATTTTCTGCATCATATCGTCCACCGGCTTCATCCCCAGCTCGCGGGCGCACTTCAGGCACAGCCCCTCGCTGGTGGTCTTTCCGTTTTCGATCTTTGTCACAAAAATCACCGCCACGTTCTTGTGGCAGCGGGCGCACATTGTAGGTTCCATTGAAAACTCCTTTTCTGAAAAAACGCGTAAGGTCAACCCTTGGTCTTGTGGCTCTTCACCATCCCGGTAAACATCGCAACATAGCTTATGAGCGCCGCCAGGGACAGGAGCACCGTAATGATTATCATGGCCTCGGCCGCCGCGGGAGGTATATCAAACAGCATAAGCGATACTCCCACGCAGAAAAGCACGAATGTGGCCGTTTTCCCGATCAAATTTGATGCGGGCATCTCACGGCTTATTTTGCTTTGGAGCAAAAGCCCGCCGAAGGCCATCAACACCTCCTTGATCAGGTAAAACCAGGGTATCCACACGGGAATGACCCTCCGGATGGCTAAACACGCCACCATCGCCAACGTCAGCAGCTTATCCCCCACGGGGTCGAGGATCTTGCCCAAATTCGTTATATAATTATACTTTCTCGCGATGTGTCCGTCAAGAAAATCTGTTATCGCCGCAAGCAGGAATACCAGCGCCGCCCATATCATGGCTTGCTCCCCGCCGCAAAAGAACACCAGCAGGAAAACAGGAACCAGAAGTATGCGCAGCCCGGACAGGATGTTTGGAAGGTATCTCATCTCTTTCTTCCTTTCATCGGCTTTGGCACAACAATTATATTTATATATTCAGAAGCTGGGCAATTTTGTTTGAATCCACAAATTTGCTGAGAATGAATGTTTTGTCCACAGTCTCCTGTGAAAGCAGGATCCCCGTGTACCGGGCAAAGCATCCTATTACCATGAGGATCAGAAGCCCGCGGATGATGCCCAGGGCCGCGCCGGTTACATGATTTAAATTCTCGTGTCCCGGAAGTCCAAAGGACAGGTCAAATATGTTTCCGATGACGGTAAAGATTATGGCTATCAGTATGAAAGCAATGGCAAAAAGCACCACATAGGAGATCCTCCCGCAGATGAGGCTCGTAAGCTCCTCCATCATGGCGTTGTTGACCTTATCATTGGTGGAGGCCACCTTCTCCGCGATGGACTTGGCGGCGTTTTCGGAAAAGCCCAGTTTTGAAAGCACCGTCATCGAAACGTCGTAGGGGGCGAGTTTCTCCCTGCTGTCAAGGTCGATCTCCGTGTCAAGGACGGTCTGCCCCGCCTCCTCGCTGTCATCCCCCATGACGGTCTTTTCCACTACGCTCAGGGCGAAGGGCTCCACCATGTCGGAGAACTCCCCATGATAGGCCGTGGAGGCGATATTGGCGCAGTAAACAGCGATAACAATGGCCAATATCCACGAAACTCCGTTTATTATCCCCGTGCGAAAGCCCCTCCAACCGCACAAGGCCACGATCGCTACGAGCACAAGATCAATAATCAAGCTCATAGTTCTTCTTCCTCCATCCAAGTCCAGATATTAAGGTTCTCCCTCACATTTTCCCGTAAACATACGCTGAAAAGGTACCGGCGCAAAGGACTGTGCCGTCGGCGCGTATATCCGTATGTCCCGCGCCGAAGCCGCACTCGTAGCGGCTCACCTCCTCAAGGGCGTCGGAATACACCGCGACGGAATCGGATGTGAGCACCGCGACGCTGCCGCCGGACACGTCCATGTCCACCGGGTCGTTGGACAAAGCCAGCGTACCCCTCACCTCTCCCCCGTCGGACACGGTCTCCACAGTCCTGCCGCCGCCCACCTGGTAATCCGCCAGGGCGACGGCGCAAAGTCCGCCGTCAATGCAGTAGTGTTCAAGGAACCGTCCGCCGTAATCGTAAGTCCAGCGCTCCTGGAGCTGCCCGGAGAGGCCGATCAGAGCCCCGGTAGACACCGCCGTAATGCCGGAATCGGTGAACGCGAAATCGATCACAAGTCCCGGATATGTATACTCGTTTTGAAGCTCCTCGCTGTCAAGCCGGAGCTTTACGAATCTGCTGCCACCCTTCCCCACGGTCAGCACCACAAGCTCATCCCTGCCGGAAACCCGGGCCGACAGCACCCTGTCGCTGCCCGCCGACCAGCGGTATATGGCGGTTCCAAGGGAGTTATAGACCGTGACCACGCCCTTGTACCCGTCCGCCTCGGCGGATACGGCAAGGTAGCCCAGGGAGTTGACGGTGGCGGAGACGATCGGGTTTTCCTCCGGGATCTCCTTTATGACACCCTTCCGGTCAAAGAAAATGACCGTGCCGCCGCCAATATTCCAGGCCGCGCCGTAACCGCCGTCAACGGCCAGGGCCGGTTCCTGCCAGGAATAGAGGCATGAGAAAATCTGATTCCCCGTCTCGTCGTAGACGTAAAGCCCCGAATCGGCCGCCACGGCAAGGCCAAGCTCCATGTCCGCCGCCGCGCCGCCGGAGACGTTTTCAAAGAAAAACTCGTCTGTCTTTTCCACCCCGCGGATGCTCCGCCAAAGAGCACGCAGTCCTCCCTCCTGCTTCGCGCGCACCGCGACAGCCACGGCCAGAATGGCCACGGCCAGCAGGAGCATTATAAGGAGCATCTTGAGAAAGCCCCTGTTTTTCTTCCGCTTCTCCTCCATGGCGTCTCCTTGGCGTTCCAGTAATTTATTGTATCATGGAATTATAGCACATTGTTGAACATTTTGCAAATTAAGAAATAAGAAATGTTACTCCATCATCTTGCCCACCGGGCCGTCGTACCATATCCTGCTCAGATAAAGCCCCTGGGGCGGCGCGGTCGGGCCGGTGAGGCGGCGGTCGCGGGCCTCCAGCAGACGGGGTATCTCGTTGTAGTGCAGCTTCCCCTCGGCGCAGTAAATGATCGTCCCCATGATGGCCCGCACCATATTATAGAGAAACCCGTTGGCACAGACTCTCATGGTGATCACAGGGCCCGATCGCCCGATGTCGCACCAGTAGATCGTGCGCACCGTGGTCTTTGTCTCCGTCCCGACCGACCGCACGGCCGCAAAGTCATGAGTACCCACAAACTGAGCGGCGGCTTTCTCCATGACGTCAACGTCAAGCTTTGCCGGGTAAAAATACGCCCTTTCGCGCTCAAAGGGATCGGGGAGGCGGGAGTTGAATATGCGATAAATGTATTCCTTCTTTTTACAGGAGAGAATGGCGTTGAAGTCATCCCCGGCGTCAACGGCATCCACGCAGCAAATATCCCCGGGAAGCCGGGAATTCAGGGCCAGGGGCATACGGTCGGTGGGGATGGTGCAGTCCGTTTTGAAATTGGCGCAGTATCTGAGGGCGTGAACTCCCGCGTCCGTGCGTCCGCAGCCGACGACCCGCACCCGTTCGCCGGTAAGCTTACAGAGGGCGTCCTCCACGGTTTCGGCAACGGTCACATTGTTTTTCTGCACCTGCCAGCCGTGGTAGTTGGTGCCGTCGTAGCTCAATCTGAGGGCAATGTTTCTCATAAACCAAACCTCGCCAAAACGATCACTCCCGCCAGAACCAAAACGCCGAGGATCAAAGCGATCATATCCCGCCGCGTCATTTTCAGCACGTTGAGCCTCGTCCGGTTCTCCCCACCGTGATAGCATCTGGCCTCCATGGCCGTGGCAAGCTCGTCCGCCCTGCGGAAGGAGGAGAGGAACAGCGGCACCAATATGGGAAGCATGGCCTTGGCCTTCTGAATAAGATTACCAGTGTCAAATTCCGCTCCCCTGGCTTTCTGAGCGGACATGATCTTGTCCGTCTCTTCAATAAGCGTGGGTATGAGCCTCAGCGCCATGCTCATCATCATGGCAAGCTCGTGCACGGGGACTTTGATCTTCTTCAGGGGATTCAGCAGAAGCTCAAGCCCGTAGGTCAGCATGATGGGCGACGTGGTGTAGGTCAGCATGAACGTCCCCATCACCAGCATGATGAGCCTCGCCGCCATCAGGATCGCGGCCTTGATGCCCTCGCGGGTTATCTTGAAGATCCACCACTGGGCGATAATATCGCCGCTGGCGTAAAAGAGATTCAGAAGCGAGGTCAAAACCACAATGAACACAATTGGCTTGAGTCCCTTGAGCATCGCCGTCAGGCGTATCTCCGATATCGCTATGGCCGCCGCGAGGAAAATAAGAACCACGCCGTAGCTTATCCAGCTTTCCGCGTTAAAAAGGGCGGCGATGTATATGATCACCATCAGTATTTTCGTGCGAGGGTCAAGCCGGTGAATAACGGTATCGCCGGGAAAATACTGGCCCAGCGTCACGTCCTTAAGCATGTGCCCGCCCCCTCTCCAGCTCCATGAGGGCGGCGGCCATCTGCTCCACGGTGTAGACCGTGCCGGGAAGCTTCACGCCTAGTTTACATAATTCATCTGCCAGATCTGTCATCACCGGTGTGGCAAGTCCCATGCGTCGAAGCTCACCGCCGTGGGTGAAAATTTCCTCCGGCGTGCCGGACATGGCCACCATACCGTGGTTGAGCACGATCATGCGGTCGGCGCGCCGGGCGGCCTCCTCCATGGAGTGGGTGACGACCACCACGGCGGCGCCGGTCTTGTCGTGGTAGGCGAGGATATTTTCCATGATCTCCTCACATCCGCCCGGATCCAGGCCGGCCATGGGCTCGTCAAGCACAAGCACCTCGGGCATCATGGCAATGACGCCCGCGATGGCCACCCGCCGTTTCTGCCCGCCGGACAGGTCGAAGGGCGAGCGCTCCAGAAGCGCCTCCTCCACACCCACAAAGCCGGCGGCCTCCCGGACGCGCCCGTCGATCTCCTCCGGGGTAAGCTTCATATTTTTCGGCCCGAAAGCGATGTCCTTGTAGACTGTCTCCTCAAAAAGCTGGTACTCCGGGTACTGGAACACGAGCCCGACACGGCTACGGGCCTCCTTTATGGAGCTTTTCGACTCGTTGATGTCCCTCCCGTCCAGCAAGATTCTTCCCGACGTGGGCTTGATCAGGGCGTTCAGGTGCTGAATGAGCGTGCTCTTTCCGGAGCCTGTGTGGCCGATGATGCCCAAGATCTCGCCCTTGCGTATCTCAATATTTACGTCATGCAGCGCCGTCATCTCAAAGGGTGTGTTCGGCGAGTATACGTGGGTCAGGTTTTCAATTTTTAAAATGGGTTCGTTCATGCGGTATATCCTTTCGGTGAAATTCTGCGAACTTCGCAGATACTTCCCGTTTATTTGCTCTGAAAATGCGCCGCGAGGGCGTTGGCGCACTCGTTCACGGTCAGCGCGCCGAGGGGAACGTCGACGCCGTTTTTCCGAAGCTCCCACATGAGCTTGACCGTACCGGGAACAGTGAGGCCAAGACTTTCAAGCTCCTCCACATGGGTGAAAACCTCCCGCGGCGCGCCGTCCATGACGATCTTCCCGTCGGACATCACGACGACCGTGTCCGCCATCGCGGCCTCCTCCATGTGGTGGGTTATCAGGATAACGGTGGAACCCATCTCGTTCTTCATCCGCCCGATAATTTCCATCACGTCCCGCCTGCCCTGAGGATCCAGCATAGCCGTGGGCTCGTCAAAAACCACGCATTTCGGCCGCATGGCCAGCACCCCGGCAATGGCGATCCTCTGCTTCTGCCCGCCGGAGAGAAGGTGCGGCGCGTGAGTCCGGAATTCGTACATCCCCACGGTTTTCAACGCCTCGTCCACACGGGCGCGGATCTCCGGCGTGGGAATGCCCAGGTTTTCCGGCGCGAAAGCCACGTCCTCCTCCACCACGTTGGAGACGATCTGGTTGTCCGGGTTCTGGAACACCATACCCACGCGCCGCCGGATCTCCAGCGTCAGCTCCTCGTCCTTCGTGTCCATGCCGAACACGGTGACGGCGCCGCCCTTGGGCAGCAGCAACGCGTTTAAGTGCCGCGCGAGTGTGGATTTGCCCGAGCCGTTGTGCCCCAGGACCGCTATAAAGGAGCCCTTTTCAATATTCAGACTCACATTTGACAGCACGTCCTCGGGCGCCCGTCCCTCCTCGTCGGAGTTGTAGAAAAATGTGAGGTTTTCAATTTTGATCGCCGTATCGTCCATGGGTTCTCCAACCTGTCTCCTATTTTTTCCGGCGTGAAGCGGGAAAGCCGCCCCGCCGGCCGTTCGATTCCTCAAAACTCCATCCTACACGCCGCGCCGCAGGGCAGGCACAGGCCCGTGGCCGTCACCGGCAGGCCCAGTTCCCGGCTCTCGGCGTGTCCTCCCCGGCCGGCAAAGGCCGTCTCGGCCACGTAGCCGATGGTGGAGGCCGAAAGGCCCGTGGTGTAGGAGTTGATCAGCACAAATAAAGGCTCATCGCTGAGCACCCCGGCGCAAAGGCGCACAAACGGCATAAGGCTCGTCTCAAGCTTCCAGACCTCTCCACCGGGGCCGCGCCCGTAGCTGGGCGGATCCATGATGATGGCGTCGTACTTATGGCCGCGCCGTATCTCCCGCTCCACGAATTTTACGCAATCGTCCACGATCCAGCGCACGTTCCTGTCCGCCACGCCGGAGCTTGCGGCGTTCTCCCTGGCCCAGGCAACCATACCGCGGGCGGCATCCACATGGCACACGCTCGCCCCCGCTTTCAGCGCCGCGACGGTCGCCGCGCCCGTGTAAGCGAAGAGGTTTAAGACCGAAACGGGCCTTCCCGCGCTGCGGATCTTCTCCATGGCCCAGTCCCAGTTGGCTGCCTGCTCCGGGAATATGCCGGTGTGCTTGAAATTCATGGGCTTTACGTTGAAGGTAAGCTCCCCGTAGCGTATCTGCCAGCTTTGCGGCACGTCCCGCTTGTCCCACGCCCCGCCGCCTGTGGACGAGCGGAGATACCGGGCGTCGGCCTGACGCCAGCGCGAATCGCGCTTTGGCGTGTCCCATATGACCTGCGGGTCGGGGCGGATGAGGATCTGCTCCCCCCACCTCTCAAGCCGCTCGCCGGAGGAGCAGTCAATGAGCTCGTAATCCTTCCACTTGTCGCTGTACCACATAGATTTTTCTCCGTATCCTATTACTCCAATTTGATAGAATACCATTTTGGGCGTATAAAGTCAATATTTCCGTTGAAAAAGAACTTCTTTTATGTTATCCTTACCTCACCGGGGCTTTGACGGCCGGAAAGAGGGCATAAAAGACATGACGACAATGAAAGAGCGAGTTCTGGCCTACGCAAAACGAAAATACGGGTCAACGCCCGACCATCCCTTCTCCACCGCGCCCGACTACTGGGTTTTGCGCCATTCCGGGTCGGGAAAATGGTACGCCCTCTTTATGCTCGTCCCCCGCTTCAGGCTGGGGATCCCCGGCGAGGATCCTGTGGAAATACTCAACCTCAAGTGCGACCCGCTTCTTGCCGGCTCACTGAGGGACGGGGTGGGCATATTTCCGGGCTACCATCTGAATCACGCAAACTGGATAACCTTGCTCCTTGACGGGACGGTGGAGTATAAGGACATCACTCCCCTGCTGGACTTGAGCTGGCAGCTCACCGGCGGAGGCGGGCCGGCCTTACGCGGCGTATGGCTGGTGCCGGCAAATCCGGCGTATTATGACATCGAAAAGGGCTTGTCGGAGAGCGCGGACGGCACGATCGGGTGGAAGCAAAGCAGCAATGTCCGCGTGGGCGACACGGTATACATCTACGTAGCGGCGCCGGTGTCCGCGATAAAATACAAATGCAAAGCCCTTGAGGTAAACATCCCCCGGGAGTACATCGACGGGAACGTGTCCATGCGGCGGGTAATGCGGCTCGAGGTCTTAACGCGATACGACACTGTACCCATCGGCCGGGATCTGATGGCGAAGTACGGGGTACATGCCGTCCGGGGGCCTCGGGGAATGCCTCCGGGCCTGGAGAAGGAAATCGACGAGCTCTACCGGGAAAAATGACAGGATCGCTCTGGGGGGGGGGACACGTCGCCGGAGCGTTTTCTGTTTGACACGGACGGATCGTTAGGGCAAAAAATTTGTTCATCATCGTTAAAGGGCAATAAATCACAGTATATGAGAATGATGAATAGCGGAGAAGCGTCCTCGGTAAAAAGGGCTCCATACGTTGCGGCGGCACAGATCATACCCGCACATACAGAGTATCGGATCTACTTTTGCGCGGCATGGAATTGCCGGACGGATCGCCACACGTTCACAAAAGGGGTATTTAAATCAAGAAGCGGCCGGGAATTGAAGCTCCCGTGCGTATCATCCCGGCGGTGTTTATGATGATATATTTTACCGGGATGCCGGCGGTATCCCGCTCCCGGCGCAGGCTTAAACCGGCCGTCCCTTCGTGAACCTGTCCGTGATCTTTACGCGAAAAGGGATAAAATCTTCTCCCGGTTTGGCCGCATGACCGCGTCAGGAGGCGTGGATCCACACGCAACGGGGAGCCTTCCATTGACCCGAACCGCGCCAAAACGCCTTTGATAATGAAACCGGGCCCGCCGCGTCGGGAATGACGCGGCGGGCCCGGATACTGTGTTTTACAGCTTACTCATCGCCGAAGCTGATGCCCAGAAGCCTCGCTTCCGCTATAATGTCGTCATTGGGATCCACCATTTTGAGCTTGCCGGCGATGTCCTTCAGGGGGACGGAGACGATCTTGTGATTCTGGATAGCCACAAGGTCGCCGTATTTCTCCTTTGCTATATTCAGAGCGGCCTGGGCGCCCAGGCGGGAGGAGAGCACCCGGTCATAGGCGCAGGGCATGCCGCCGCGCTGCATGTGGCCGGGGACTGTGACACGCACGTCCTTGCCGGTGGCCTCGGTTATCTGGGCCGCCAGCTCGTAGGAGACGGAGGGATAGTTCGCCGCCAGCTCCTCCAGAGCCTTTTTCCGTTCCTTTTTGGACATTTCGGCGCGCTCCTTCGAGATCGCGCCCTCGGCGACCGCAAGGATGGTGAAGTCGTGCCCCGTCTCGCCGCGCTCCTGGATCTTGTTGATGACAGATTCCAGCTTGTAGGGGATCTCCGGGATCAGGATGATGTCCGCGCCGCCGGCGATGCCCGCGTTCAGCGTCAGCCACCCCACTTTGTGGCCCATGACCTCAACGATGAATATGCGGTTGTGAGAGGCCGCCGTGGTGTGGATGCAGTCGATGACGTTGGTGGCGGTGCCGATGGCGGACTGGAAACCGAAGGTGGTGTCCGTCCCCCACAGGTCGTTGTCGATCGTTTTGGGAAGTCCGATAACATGAAGCCCCTCCTCATTGAGAAGGTTGGCGGTCTTCTGGCTGCCGTTGCCGCCCAATACCACAAGGCAGTCGAGCTTCAGCTTCTTGTAGGTCTCCTTCATGGCCTTCACCTTATCGAGGCCGTTCTTGTCCGGCACGCGGATGAGCTTGAAAGGCGTGCGGGAGGAGCCCAGTATGGTGCCGCCCACCGTGAGGAGTCCGGTGAAATCCCGGGGCGTCATGTGGCGGTACTTTTCGTAAATGAGACCCTTGTAACCCTCAAGGAAGCCGATAATGTCAACACCGTCAGCCCCATAGATGCCGTAAAGTCCCTTGGCCACGCCGCGCATCGTGGCGTTGAGCGCCTGGCAGTCGCCCCCGGAAGTGAGTATGCCAACACGTTTCATAGTGGTATCTCCTTTTATTTAAAATAATGATGTCCACATTATACCATACATTTTTGTTTTTAAAAGGGGTTTTTGTATAATTTGCAAAATTTTTTAAAAAACCGACAAAGCCGGTTCAAATTGTGCTATACTTTTCTCACATTGATTTGTGCGCCCGGCGCATGGAGGATTCAGATGATACTCTACCTTGGCGACAGCCTGACACGGGGACTTGTGGGCTGGTCGTATATAAAGTTCATGCCCGGAGGGGCCTTTAAAAACGGCGGTCTGGACGGCGACACGGCCCACGGTGCGCTGAGACGCCTCCGCATCTACCGAAAAATGCCCTGGTATCCCCATATCCGCACCGTCGTCGTCGGTATCGGCACCAACGACCTGTTGCAGCCGTATCTTATGTCAACCGGGCTGGTGTGGAAGCTGGTTTTCGGCTGGCGCGTGCCCTGGAAAAAGTGGGCGGACGAGCCGGAATATGAACGCGTGATGCGTCAGATCATTGAAACCGTCCTTGCCGACGGGAAAAAATGCGTTGTGATGGGTCTGCCTCTGATGCAGCTTTTGAATTACCCCGAGGGCGAGCTCATGGCCCGCAACGCCATACTGGAAAAGCTGGCGGCCGGCTACGGCCTTCCCTTCGCGGACGTGCTGTCCGCCGAGCTTGGCGCCGAGCCGGACGCGAGGCGCGACTACGACTGGGGAAAGCTTGGGCTTCAAAGGGTAGTCGATATCATCGTAATGGGCCTCTTTCCCCGGACAAAGGACAGATTTTCAGCGCGCCGGGGACTTGAGCTTACGGTGGATGGCGTTCATTTCAACACCCGCTCCGGTACCATCGCCGCGGAGGCTGTGAGGAAATGCCTGTGAATACCTTTTATATATTCGGCTCCGGTGAGTACGGGGAACGCGCCCCTGAGATCGAGTCCGAATCGTTTATCATCGCCGCCGACGGCGGGCTTGCGTACCTGCAATCTAAGGATCTTTCCCCCGGCCTGATCGTGGGGGACTTTGACTCCTACCGCGGGGAGCTGCCCGGTGGCGTCGAGGTCATTCGCCATCCGGTAATGAAGGACGAGACAGACATGGAGCTTGCCGCGCGCATCGCCCTGGAGCGCGGCGTGAAGAAGGCCGTCATATACGGCGGCCTGGGCGGGCGGCTCGACCACACCTTTGCGAACGTTCAGCTTCTGTCCATGCTGGCGCGGCGGGACGTGGAGTGTTACCTTGTGGGCAAAAACGAAACGGTGACTGCGGTGTATCGAAAAACCGTCCGCTTCTCCCCCGAATATCGGGGCGCGGTGTCCGTGTTCGCCTACGGCGGCAAAACGGTCGTCACGGAGACGGGGCTTCTCTATAAACTGCGCCGAGCCGCCCTTTCTGATGAAAAGCCTCTTGGCGTCAGCAACGAGTTCACGGGCGTTCAAGCGGAGGTACGCGTTCACGACGGTACCGCGGTGATCATGTGGAGCGCGGAAAACCGCGTTTTTCCGGACATATCGGAGGTGTGATATCATGCGATTCAAGTCCGCCATTTTTGACCTTGACGGCACGCTCATTGATTCCATGCCCGTGTGGGACAGGGCCTGGGAGGAGTTCTGCGACCGGTATTCCGACGGGCCCGACCCAGAGGCGTACGCCATGTACAAGACCCTGACGCTGGTGACCGCCTGCTCGTATTACAAAAGCCGCTTCAACATCCCCTCCACGGTTCCCGAGCTGTGCGGCGAGGTAAACGGCATCGTCCGCAAGGGTTACGCCGGCGTCTCTGCCAAGGCGGGAGTACCGGAGTATCTCCAAAAGCTCAAGGACATGGGCGTACGCTGCTGCGTGGCCACAAATACCGCGCGGCCTCTTGTGGAATACGTCCTTGACAGGTTAAAGCTCTCAAAATATTTTGAATTTATTCTCCCCTGCGCCGAGTTTGGCTCGGGCAAGGACCGCCCGGACATCTTTCTCTCATGCGCCCGTCGGCTGGGGACGGCCCCGTCGGAGACCTGCGTCTTTGAGGACGCGCCCCACGCGCTGAGGACGGCGCATGACGCCGGATTTCTCACTCTGGCGGTCTATGACGGCTCCTACGCCGCCGACGAAGCCGCTCTTCGCGGCCTGGCCGACGCCTATGTCCGCTCCTTCGCCTCCCTTCTTTGACCCTCTCCCCTCTTCTCTTTGCAAGAGGGGATTTTTCATCTGCATATAAAAAGCCCTCCGGCGCCGCGCCGGGAGAGCGCGCGGGAAAACGGTGAAACTTTATATTATAAAGAAATTGAAATCCGGGATGTTCTCTGATATAATAATCGTATTGGCAAAGTAATTCTCCATGAAAGCGAGGAACAAATATGCTTTCCGATTACCATATGCACTGCCGCCCCTACTCCCCCGACGCCCATGACACCATGTTCGACATGGCGGCGGGCGCCCTCGAGCGAGGCATGACCCATATATGCGTCACAAACCACATTGAAAACTGTACGCAGAACCCGGAATATCCCGACACCTTTCTGCCCTTTGACGACTGGGCGGCGCTGTGGACGGACTATGAGTCTGTGCGGGACGCCTTCGCGGGAAAGCTTGACGTGCGCCTGGGGGCGGAGGTAGGCGCGCCCCACTACCTCCCCGAAGAGGGACGGCGCATCTACGCCAGACCCGAGCTGGATTTTGTTATCGGCTCGGTTCACAACCTCCGTAAGGCCCGGGATTTCTACTTTCTCAGCTACCCGGAGGATTTTGAGAATTTTCGCCCCGCGGTGGAGCTGTATCTGGATGAGTATATCCAGCTTGCCTCTTCCGGCATGTGCGATGTGCTGGGCCACATCGGCTATATGCAAAAGTACATGGCAAGACAGGGCAAGGGCTTTGACATGATGGTTTTTGAGGACAGGCTCCGTGAGCTTTTCAAGGTCTGCGTGGAGAACGGCGTCGGTATTGAGATAAACACCGCCGCCCTTTATGACGCCCTCGGTCAGTTTCTTCCGCAGCCGGAGGTGGTAAAGCTCTACCGGGAGTGCGGCGGGGAGATCATAACCGTGGGGTCTGATTCCCACTGCAGGGATGACGCCGGCAAGGGCATCAGGGAGGGCTTTGCCCTGCTTCAGGCGTGCGGGTTCAAATATGTCTGCCTCTATAAGAACCACAAACCGGAATTTGTCCATGTGGCAAATCGATGACGACGCATACACAGGCGGATCGGCGCCCTTTCGCCGGCGGCCCCGGGTCTGCCGCGAAACGCGGCGGTTATCTCCCACGGTCATCTGACCGCCGGAGAATCATCATACTTTGAGGAGGATTTTAGAGATGAAAATTGCTCTGGCCTGCGACCACGGCGGATTTGAGCTTATGCGAAAGGTGAAGGCCCACCTCGACGAGCTCGGTCACGAGACCATGGATTTTGGGACATACTCGCTCGAGAGCTGCCACTACCCCGTCTTTGGGGCAAGGGCCGCCCACGCTGTGGCGGATGGGGAGTGTAAGCTGGGCGTTATCATATGCACCACCGGAATCGGCATCTCCATGGCCGCCAACAAGGTTCCCGGCGCGCGCTGCGCGCTGTGCTCCGACTGTTACAGCGCCGAGATGACCCGCCGGCACAACAACGCCAATATGCTGGCCCTGGGCGCCGCCGTTGTGGGCCCCGGGCTGGCGCTGAAGATCGTGGACGCCTTCCTTTCCGCCTCCTTTGAGGGCGGTCGTCACGCCACGCGGGTGGACATGCTCTCGGCCATTGAACGTGGGGAGCTCTGACATGGCGCGGGACGAGGTTCGCATCTACCGCTCCCACAAGCCGCTGAAAACAGCGCTTGCTGTCGTTTTTTCCGTGCTTGCGGCGCTGATCATCCTGGCGGCGGGGATCTTTTTCGGATTCAAAAAGTACATCGTCTACACCTCCGACGGGGTAAAGCTCGATGTGCCCTGGCTTGAGGAACCGGAGTCCGGATCCGGCGCGCCGGAGGACGGCCAATGAGACGCGCCTCGGCGCTGTTTACGTGCCTTGCCCTGTGCGCGACGCTCCTGTCCGGCTGCGGCCCCCGGGCGCAAAGCTCCACCATTTTTGCCATGGACACGGTGATGGAGCTGACGGCCTACGGCGATCGCCGGTGCGTGGACGAGGCCGTGGAGCTCATCCACGCTCTTGAGGAGCGGCTCTCCGTGACCGCCCCGGAAAGCGAGATTTACGCGCTTAACAAAGATGGCCGTGGAGACGTCTCAGGCGACACCGCCGCCCTGCTCTCCCGCGCGCTGGAACTGTGCGCGCTCACGGACGGGGCGCTGGACATCACCGTCTACCCCGTCCTTCGCGCCTGGGGCTTTACCACCGGGGAGTACAGGGTGCCGGAGGAGGACGAGCTTGCGGAGCTTTCAAGGCTTGTGGACTACACGGCTGTTGAAATCGACGAATGTACGGTTTCCCTCCCCCGCGGAGTCATGCTCGATCTGGGCGCCGTGGCAAAGGGCTGGGCCGGGGACGCCGTCGCCGCGCTGTGGCGGGAGGCGGGCGTGAAAAGCGGCCTTCTCAGCCTCGGCGGCAACATTCAAACCGTGGGCGCGAAGCCCGACGGGAGCAAATGGAGGATCGGCATACGCGACCCCTTCTCCGAGGAGACACTGGGCGCCGTGGAGGTCTCCGATATGGCGGTCGTCACCTCGGGCGGCTATCAGCGATATTTTGAGGAGGACGGCGTCACATACTGCCACATCATCGACCCCCAGACAGGCCGTCCCGCCCGCAGCGGGCTTGCCTCCGTCACGGTGATAGGCCCCGAGGGTGTTGTCTGCGACGGGCTGTCCACCGCCATTTTTGTTCTCGGCCTCGATGCCGGGGCGCGGCTTTGGAGGGCGTCGGAGGGCTATGAGCTGGTGCTGGTGACGGACGGCGGGGAGATTTACATAACTTGCGGGATTGAAAACACCTTTACCCCAATGGGCCCCTATATTGACTCTGAAATACAGGTGATCCGACGTGGCTAAGACGAGAACTTGGATTTACATAATATCCGTGATTCTTTTTCTCTCCGCGGCCGCGTCGCTCTATATATGGAAAAGGACGCCGGAAGGAAAGGTCGCGTATGTATACGTCGACGGCGAGCTTGTTCGGTCAATCGACCTTGACGCACTCGCCGGGCCCGTGCGCTTCACCGTGGAGACCGGACGCGGCACGAATGTGATCCTCGCCGAACCCGGGCGCCTTCGTGTGGAATCCGCGGACTGCCCGGACAAAGTATGTGTGGATTCCGGGTGGCTCTCCGATTCATCCGTACCCATCGTGTGCCTGCCCCACCGGATGATCATCAGGCTTGGCGGCGGCGCGGCGCTTGACGGGGAGGCGGGCTGATGAAGGTAAAGCGCCTCGCCCGGGACGCCGTTTTGACGGCGATCGCGCTGACGATATTTGTTGTGGAGCTGCAGCTGCCTGATCTGGTGCCTATTCCCGGCGTGAAGCCGGGGCTTTCCAACATTGTGACGCTGGTGACGCTCTTCACCTTGGGCCCGTGGGACGCGCTGGCGGTGCTCCTTTGCCGCGTCCTTCTCGGCGCGCTCTTTGCCGGGAACCCCGCCGCCCTCGTATATAGCCTTTCGGGCGGTCTGCTGGCTTTCTGCGTGACGGCGCTCATGAGGAGGGCGGTCACGGAAAAGCAGATCTGGGTCGCCTCCGTATTCGCCGCCATGGGGCACAACGCAGGACAGCTCGCCGCGGCGGTGCTCGTGACGAAAACGTCGTCCCTTGTGATGTACCTGCCGGTGCTGCTTGTCTCCGGCATTTTCACGGGGTTTTTCACCGGCCTTGCCGGCCAGTACGCCGCCGGGAGACTGGGACGTATTCTCAAACGCTGAAAGAGGAAACATGGAAAACGAAGTCTTACTCAAAAACCGGCTTACGGAGTTGGCGTCCCGGGCTCTGGGACGCGGCGTGTGGGTATTCTCGGAGTTTCTGACGCTCAGCGAGCAGGACACCCTTTCGCGTCTGCGCACGGACTGCCCTTTTACGCTTTTCGGGGGCCTCCCCTCCTCCGAGCGGAAGATCGCCTGCTTCGGCACGGAGGAGCTTTGCGGGTACGTGGAGACTCCGCCGGTCGCCTGCCTGAAAATCGAGCCCGTCCGGCAGCGGTTCGCCGACGCCCTCACCCACCGGGACTTTCTCGGCTCCCTGATGGGGCTGGGCATCCGCCGGGAGGTGCTGGGCGACATCGAGGTCGTGGACAACGTGGGGTACCTCTTCTGTCTCGACTCCATCGCGGGCTTTATCTGCCACAATTTGACCACGGTGCGGCACACCACCGTCTCCTGCGCGCCCTCGGAGCCGCCGGAAAAGCTCTCAACCCCGCCTCCCCTGTCGGAGCTGGTGGTAGCGTCGGAGCGGCTTGACGCGGCCGTCGCCGCCGTGTTCAGGCTCTCAAGGAGCCAGGCGCAGGCGCTCATCGAGGCGGAGGAGGTCTTTATCTCCGGGCGTCTTGCCAAGGGCCCGGCGGCCCTCGCGGAGGGCGACATCGTCTCTGTCCGCCATCACGGCCGCTTCCTCTACGAGGGCGTCCTCCGCCAGACCAAAAAGGGCCGGCTGAGGATCCGGGTGAGGATATACAGATGACGATGTATTTCAAAATTTTTTAAAAATTCTCAAAAATCTCTTGACATTTCATGTTCCATGTGATATTATCTACCACGCTGTTGCGAAACAGCGTGGTATTTGGGGGCGTAGCTCAGCTGGGAGAGCGCCTGAATGGCATTCAGGAGGTCATCGGTTCGATCCCGACCGTCTCCACCAACGAAAAAAGAACCGCTTCGGCGGTTCTTTTTTCGTTAGTGGAGACTACGCCCTTTGCCGGAGGCAAAGGGCGCCCCCGGCGCGAAGCGCCGGGGGTTTATTGAACGTGAAGGAAACCCCTGATGGGTTTCCTCCACAACTCTTTCCTTTCCAGTTAATTTCAGCGGGTGAAAATAGGACTTTTAACCACTTACGCCAAAAAAAACCTTAGAACCGCAAGGGTTCTGAGGCTTTTCTTTTTCTGAAATTTGTGGCATTGTTAGCAGCTTGTTAGAAACGCGACAAGTAAGCATGTCCGTGCATACGGTCGTTCTCGTTTGACTGTTGCAGGGCTTTTGTTAACGCCTGTCGAACGGCGATTCCTTTTTCGCGCTCAATGAGTTTTCCTTGAAGCGCCGCCTCCATAGCGTTGAATTGCTTAATGTAGGCTTCTTTGAACTTCATAGCAAGCTCGCCGGTGTAGCCCATGACCAACAGAGTAAATCCGTCGCGGGTCATAATATAGGCGTCTTGCTTTCGGTTCATGGAGTCTACGTAGGAGATCGGCTCAAAATTGAGCCGATTAAATTCAGCGCTGCACCCCAGCGCTCGAATATCGCGGAGAACATTCTTGTGGTCTTTCCCGAACGTCTCCGCCACATCAAGGCTCGTACAAGTGGCCCGTTCCTCTTTTCCGATCTTCGCTAACTCTACGTTCACCATAAAAATCAATCCTTTCGTTGATTTATTTCCTGTTGACAATTTGCTTCGTATTGCGTATAATGTAAATAGAGCTGGTCGCTGCTGGTTATTCTCCTTTGTGAGATGTGGCGGTGTGTCGGCTCTTTTTATTTTCTCTTCACAACCTTTACTATCTTACCATTATCAACAATCACTATTTCGTCTACAAGTGCCGTCTCTTTCATTCGGTATATTTTCTCGATCTGTTTCTCAACAGTTTGGTTATCATAGCCTGCTTTTGTAATGTCGATTACAAAACTATGCGCTTGCTCTAAAGATTGTTTTACTCTGTTGTATATCGTGTTTGGCCCAGCGCCTGATTTTAGTGTTTTTGCACTATCATTTTCATTGTGCTCATAACCGTGGTGAGTATGTGGTCGCTCTTTATCATGCGGGTGGCTTAAATCAATTACTTTTGTTCGCTTGTTTTCCGAATCAAAGTACATAATTTGCAAAAGCTCATCGCCGCCAACAGTCACATATACCCGGCCTTTTGTCATCGTCTCCATAAGTGTTTCTGACGTGCGCTGGTTCTTCGTAACAAATTTAATGTTTCCATCCCGCAAGACCGTGTGGTTTTGTGAACCGTATTTATTTCCTCCGGTGCTCACGCCGCTACTTGCTCCACGGCCTCCCACTATTCAATCTCCCCGCTGTCCTCTTTGTCGGTCATGTCCTCCATCTTCGGCAACATAGCCTTTGCCGTGTCCTCAGTTTCCTTTTTGAACGCCACACGGTATTCCCACAGATTTGAAACTCCCGCTGCGATCTCCTGCAGCATCATAGCTTTATCCTGTCTTACCGTGTCTGGGTCGTCCAGCACACCGTCGCCCCAGTTGTATGTAACCTCGTACTCACCAGCCGGGGCAAGGCCGTACAGGTCGCAATAGGCGTTCATGGCGTAGATAACGCCGTTGATGGTGTTCTCAAGCGCCGTCTGAATCGCCTTGACCGTTATCCTCTGCCGGTTTTTCGCCGCAAGGGTCTCGGTCATCTGCTTCTTTCGCTGTGGCTTTGTCACGCATTAGAACGGCGGTTTTGAGGGGGAGTGGGATAAATTCCTTTCCGCATAAAACATCGCCCGCAAGCCGCGTAAATCAGGGCTTGTTTTATTCTTATACCGTGACACAGACATGAAAAACGCCGCAGACTTTTTTCAAAATCTGCGGCGTCGGCATAAACGAAAAGGGATGCCGCCTTTAGGTAACATCCCTTTTTCGCTCGGTTATTCAATTTTCGATTGCTAACCTGTTTGCCCTCTGCCCATAGAGCGTTGATTTTACTGAGTCTTTGCTTGTTTTTTATATCAACGCTCTATTCGTGGCCGTCTTTTTAGTGATAAAGCCATACATCTTGACTTATATAAACACCGTTGGATCAACGAATGTGTACCGCCAATTGTTCTACCGCTCCATAGAGGGCTTTTTATCTTGGGTTTACAAATTCCATCTCAATCGCATTTTGTTCCCTGCCGCATATGCGGTAGGTTTCCCGGCTTCCGGTTTCAGAAAAGCCAACCGCCCTGTAACAGGCGTAAGCCGGTACATTATTTTCCAGTACGCCGAGAGTCACTCTTTTTGCCTGATAAATTTCGAACGCAAAGGTCAACCCCAGGGCAAGCATTCTCCTACCGATGCCATTTCTTCGTCTATTCGGGTCTACGATCACAAAACCAAACCGCAACTCATTTAATGCGTCCACCGGATTTCTCACAGTAAAAAATCCAACGGTTTCCTTTTCGTCAAGTGCCGTGAAACGCATCAAATCGCCCGTCTTTTGAAACTGCGTTCTTGTCATCGGATACTTCCCCAGAACCCCCGCAGTCCACCTGTAAAATGTCTCCTCGTCTGCGCACCACGGCAGAATTTTTTCTTCATCCGAGTCCATATACGGTCTGATACGGATCATATCACTCCTCCACGCATCTCGATTTGCCTCGGCAGCTGTCCCTTAAAAAGGAGCGGCTAGTGCCGCTCCTTCAGCTTGTCAATACAACGGGAACCGGGCGCACAGGTCGTTGACCTTGGCGCGCACCTGCTCCTGGGCGCCCTCGTAGTCGTGGGCGGTGGCGGCGATGCACTCGGCGACGACCTTCATCTCTGGCTCCTTAAAACCCCTCGTGGTGACGGCGGGAGTACCGATGCGGATGCCGCTGGTGACAAAGGGCTTTTCCGGGTCATTGGGGATGGCGTTTTTGTTCACCGTGATGTACACGCTGTCAAGGCGCTTTTCCAGCGCCTTGCCTGTGACGCCGGTGCCCCGGAGGTCGGCCAGCATCAGGTGGTTGTCCGTACCGCCGGAAACAAGATTAATGCCGTGGGCCATGAGCTCATCAGCCAGCACCCTGGCGTTCTTCACGATCTGGGCTTGGTACGCCTTGAATTCGGGCTTCAATGCCTCACCGAAACAGACGGCCTTGGCGGCGATGACGTGCATCAGCGGGCCTCCCTGGGTGCCGGGGAAGATGGCCTTGTTGAACTGCTTGCCGAACTCAGGATCCTGGGTGAGGATCATGCCGCCCCGGGGGCCGCGCAGCGTCTTGTGGGTGGTGGTGGTGACCACGTGGGCATACGGGATGGGACTCGCGTGCTCCCCCGCCGCCACGAGGCCGGCAATGTGGGCCATATCCACCATGAGGTACGCCCCGCACGCATCCGCGATCTCACGGAATTTTTTAAAGTCAATGGCGCGGGGGTAGGCCGACGCGCCGGCGACGATAAGCTTCGGCCTGTGCTTGAGGGCAAGCTCCATCAGGGCGTCATAGTCGATGCGTCCCGTCTCGGCGGAGACTCCGTAGGGGACAAAGTTGAAGTACTTTCCGGAGAGGTTCACCGGGGAACCGTGGGTCAGATGCCCGCCCTCGGCAAGGTTCATGCCCAGCACGGTGTCGCCGGGCTGGAGCAGGGCAAAGTACACGGCCGTGTTGGCTTGAGCGCCGGAGTGGGGCTGGACGTTGGCGTAGCCGGCGTTGAAGAGGGCCTTGGCGCGCTCGATGGCCAGGGTCTCCACCTCGTCCACATACTCGCAGCCGCCGTAGTAACGCTTTCCGGGATAACCCTCGGCGTACTTGTTGGTGAGGACGCTGCCCATGGCGGCCATCACAGCGGGAGAGACGTAGTTTTCGCTGGCGATGAGCTCTATATTCCTCTTCTGGCGTCCAAGCTCACGGCCCATGGAGGCGGCGAGGTCGGGGTCGGTATTGGCAATAAAGCCGATGGAATCCTGAATGTCTGAATACATGATTTTATTCTCCTGAAAAATTATTTTCTGTAAAAAACTATTCCCAGAGTCCTGGGGCCGCAGTGGTTTGAGATCGTGCAGCCGGCATCGGCATCAATGAGCTGGTCGAAGGGGCACAGCCTTCTGACTTCAGCGCGGGCCTCCTCCAGAAATTCCGGCGAAAAGCCGCTGGATTTGACAAAGAAAGCGCGGCCTGAATCGATGGACTGCGTGTCGGCAAGCCGATCCGCGAGGTATTTGAGAACCACCTTTTCAATGGCTCCCCTGTACTTCTTTCCCACATCCATGGCGCCGTCCCTGAGCTCCACGCACGGCTTGAGGTTGAGCAGGTTCGCGCCCAGCGCCACAAGCGGCGAGCATCGTCCGCCGGCCCTGAGGTAATCGAGGGTGTCAATGACGAAGCTCATATCCAGCTTATTCCTTTTCTCCTCAAGCGTCTGGACGATCTCCTCCGGCGATTTGCCCGCGGCGGCCATCCCGCAGGCGTCCAGCACGAGCATGGAGATGCCTACCGAGAGGTTTTTGGAATCGACGACGTATACGTTCCCGGCATCCTCCCCCGCTATGTTGGCGTTCTGGAAGCACGCGGACATGGACTGGGAGATGGTGAAGTGAATCACCGCGTCATATTCCTTGCGAAATTCCCGAAATTTCTCCAGATAGTCCCCCACGTTGACAGCGGCCGTGTTCCCAAGCCGCCCGCCGGCGGAGACGTGGTCAAAGATGTCCTGCGCGGTGATCTCGACGCCGTCACGCCGCGCGACCCCGTCCATCACAACATAGAGCGGAAATATATGGACATCGTACTTTTCCGCAAGGGAAGCCGGCAGATCACAGGTGCTGTCGGCTGTTATCTTTATTTTCATGAGGCGCCCCTCCCGGCTTTGTAATCTTAGCGTGATCAATAATAACACATCGTCGGGAGAATTGGTAGTGTTTTTATATACAAAAAATCTGGATCGTGTTTATTTTTTGCTGTGTTCCTTTACTTAAATGCAAGGGGAGGCGCCAAAGGCGCCTCCCCTCTTGAGCTTATTCGATCACTCGGCAGCTTCCTCGTAAACGGAAACCTGCTTGCGCTCACGGTTGACATGCTCGAAATGAACCTTGCCGGAAACCAGGGCGTACAGGGTATTGTCGCTGCCCATGCCCACGTTGTTGCCAGGATGGATTTTGGTGCCGCGCTGGCGAACCAAAATGTTGCCGGCCAGAACATACTGACCGTCGGCGCGCTTGACACCAAGGCGTTTGGACTCGGAATCGCGGCCGTTCTTGGTGGAGCCCATTCCCTTTTTATGAGCCATGTAAATTACACCTCCAAATTGTGTAGTCGGTTGGTCACTTACGCGTTGATGGCGTCAATGGTGACCTTGGTATAGGGCTGTCTGTGGCCCTGCTTGCGGCGGTAGTTCTTCTTGGGACGCATCTTGTAGACGATGATCTTCTTGCTCTTGCCGGTCTTGTTCACGGTGGCGGTGACCGTAGCGCCGTTCACCACGGGCTTTCCAATGGTGACGGTGCCGTCGTCATTAAAGATGGCCAGAACCTTGTCAAAGGTGTAGGACGCGCCGTCCTCCACGCCCAGCTTCTCCACGTACACGGTGTCGCCGGGATTGACACGGTACTGCTTGCCGCATGCCTCAATAATCGCTGTCATTTACTTTTTCACCTCTTAAATTTGTAGAGACTCGCTCTCGCAGGCGTACCCCGGGGGGCACTTTATGGCACAGCTCAAAGCGGCTTATAAAGTATACTATCCCAAAGGGCAAAAGTCAACACTTTTTTAACAAAAAAGTCCGTGATTTTACTTCTCCCCCAGGATGGCGGGCTTATCGGCGGGGGTGAAGGCGTAGACCCTGTCGCAGAAACGGCACCGAACCTCGATCTTCCCGTCCTCCCGAAACATTTCGTCCAACTCGCTTTCGGTTATCCCCGCCAAGGCTGACAGCACCCGCTCCCGGGTACAGGGGCAGAGATACGCCGCCTTATCGCGCTTCACGATCTCCGGCTCAAAGCCGTCAAGGACGCGGCCTATCACATCCTCCAGCGTTCCACCCATCAACTGATTTGTGATGGCCCCGGCGGCCTTTACGCCCGCTTCCAGTCTTTCCGCGACCGCGTCCGATGCCCCGGGCATCAGCTGCGCGATATACCCGCCGGCTTTCAGCACGTGCTGATCCCGATCCACCAGGACGCCGAGGGCGCAGGCGGTGGGGATCTGCTCGCTCTCGGCAAAATACCGGGCGAAGTCCTCGGCGATCTCGCCAGAGACGAGCTGCGTGGCACCCGAGACGGGCTCGCCGAAGCCCATGTCCCGTATGACCGTCAGCATCCCCTCGCGCCCCACGGCGCCGCCCACGTCGAGCTTCCCATCCGGCCGGAGAGGAAGCTCCACCGCCGGGTTCCGGGCGTAGCCGCGCACGTTGCCCCGGTTGTCGGACACCACAAGGATCGTCCCCGCCGGTCCTCCGCCGTTTATGCGGACGGTGAGGCTGTCGCCCTCGCTTTTGAGGGCGTTGCCCATCATGGACGCGGCGCACATGGTTCGGCCCAGGGCTGCGGTAACCACCGGCAGTGTGTGATGGATGTTCCGGGCCCGCTCCACGGCATCCGTGAGCTCCACGGCGGTCATTTTCACAAAGCCATCAGCCGAGATGGCGCGTATCACCCTGTCCATAAAGCACCTCGAAGCTTGATCATGTTTTCCCGTCCCCGCCGCGGTCGAAGCATCTGACGGACGCTTTTTCACCGCAGGAGGTCATGGAGAGGAACAGGAGAAAAGGCGGTCGAGGCGGCGAGGCGCTTTGGAACGGGCAGGCCGCCTTTTGACCGAATCATCTGTTGTCCCTTTCTTTTGCCCAATTATAACACAAAACCGGCCGGAAGGCAAGCGTCCGGCCGTTGATCCTGTCTGAGTTTTGCCGGCATGACGCCGTCAGGGAAGGCGCCTTGCGGCAAGGAAAATTCTCCGCTCGTTCTCCCCCGGCGGCTCGTCGCGGAGTTCGGCAAACACCCCTATCTCTCCGAAACCGTGGGCCTCAAGCTCCCGTGCCAGCGTCTCCACAGAGTGGAGATACTCCACGTGCTCCTCCTCTCCCCTCTCCCAGATATCGTCCTCCATATGGGAGAAGATGTCGATCCCGTAGTGGAGGGCGTCCCGATCGAGCTCCGCGCGCCAGACGCAGAACACATCATCCGTCTCGTCGCAGAACATCTGGCCGTCGAGGCTCCTAAGCTTCTCGGGCGTATTTACGTCAAAGATAAAAAGACCCCCCGGCTCCACAAAAAGGCGCAGCCTTTCAAAGACCGGGCCAAGGGACGCCGGCGGCAGATAATTGATCCCGTCGAGGGAACAGACGGCGGCGGTGACAGTACCGTAAAGGTCAAGCCCCTCCATGGTCTGCTCAATAAAAACAGGACTCACGGGAACATCAGCCTGCGTGGCCTTCTCCTGGGCGACGGCCAGCATCTCCTCGGATCCGTCGCATCCAATCAGCTCATAGCCCCGGCGGGCAAGCTCCAGCGTCAGGGTGCCTGTACCGCATGCAAGATCCAGAATGAGTCCGGGAACGATGCCGTATCTTTTAAATATCAGCTCATAAAAATCGGCAAAGTCCCCATAGGGCACATCCCGTGTCAGTTCGTCGTACCAGGGGGCGAGGGAGAAATAGGCGCTCACTTGTCCCGCTTCCCCTCATCCTCCATGCGCTGGAAGATGACGCCGTAGCCGTCGTTCCCATAGCGGAGGGAGCGGTTCACGCGGCTGATGGTGGCGCTGGAGGCGCCGGTCTTTTCAAGGATGTCGTTGTAGATCATCCCCTGGTGAAGAAGCTCGGCTACCTGAAAACGCTGCTCCATCGCGCGAAGCTCCGAGACACTGCACAGGTCGTCGAAAAAACGCTTGCACTCTTCAATGGTGCGAAGCTCCATGATCGCCTTGTAAAGATCCTCGTTCCTGGGCTGGTTGGTGTTTTTATTCATTTTTACCCCTTCCTTTTTTCGTCCACCCACGCGGCCGATAAGGCACGCTGACCGCCATTCCTCTCTCTTTCACGTTCCGTGCCGTTAAAAAGCCCCCCGCCTTCATGGACGCGCGTCCGGGGAGGGCTCCCGCCACGGATCTCAGGCCCTGCCGCCTTCCTGCGCCGGCGCGGCGGCTTTCGCCGCCTCTTCCTCCTCAAGGACACGGTAGGCCACCTTGCCCACCAGGGTCTTGGGGAGCTCGTCCCGGAACTCGATCTCCCGGGGCATGGCGTACTTGGCGATATGCTTGCGGCAGTGGGCCAAAATAGTCTCCTTCGTCTCGTCGTTTTTTGGAACGCCCGGCTTTACCATGACAAACGCCTTGACCCGCTGCATACGGTAATCGTCCTTGACGCCGATGACACAGCTCATCTGGACAAGCTCACAGGCGTCGATGATATTCTCAAGCTGGGCCGGGTACACATTGTAGCCCGCGGTGATGATCATACGCTTGCTTCTGCCCTTGAAGTAGACGAAGCCCTCGTCGTCCATGGTACCCAAGTCTCCGGTATAGACCCAGGTGAGGCCGTCGGCGTGCTTTCTCAGGGTAGCCGCCGTCTCCTCCGGGTGCTTGATATACTCCCGCATGACGGTGGGGCCGGAGAGCAGGATCTCACCCTCCTCCCCGTAGGGAAGCTCCTCGTCCGTGCCGGGTTTGACGATCTTGATGTAAGTGTCCGGGAACGGAAGGCCGATGGAGCCTTCCTTGTAGATATGCGGCGGGGTCAGGCAGCAGGCGGTGACCGTCTCGGTGGTTCCATAGCCCTCCCGCACCTGGATGGCGCAGTGGTGGTCGTAGAGGAACTTGTCCATCTTCTTTTTAAGCTCGATGGACAGGGCGTCGCCGCCGGAGAATACGCCCTTCAGGCTTGAAAGGTCGGTCTTTTCCATACTGGGAAGCCTCAACAGCGCCTCAAAAAGCGTGGGTACGCCGGCGATAAAGTTGCACTTTTCCTTGACGATCAGCTTACCGTAGCTCTTGGGGGTGAAGCGAGGCACCAGGAGACACCGTCCGCCGTTGGCAAGCATGGTGTGGATGCATACGCCAAGGCCGAACCCGTGGAACACGGGCATAGCCGCCAGCATCTTGTCGCCGGGGCGGAACATGGGGTTTACCGCGATCACCTGGGAAGCCAGGGCGTTGAAATTGTAGTTTGTGAGGAGAATGCCCTTGGTGGTGCCCGTGGTGCCGCCGGAGTAGAGTATGACGGCGGGATCCTGGGCCGACTTCTCCACCGTATAATTCCAGAAGCAGGCGTTGCCCAGCTTTATAAAGTCGTTCCACATGATGACGGGCGCGTCGTCAGGTATTTTCGCGATCTTCCGCCCCTCGGTGAGCATATAGCCGGTTTTCAGAGGCTGGGCGAGCTCGTCCCTGATGCGGGCGATGATCACGTTGACGATGGAAGTGTTCTCCCGGATGGCCTCGATCTTGTGGTAGAACTGGTCGAGGGTAATGACTGTGACGGACTTCGACTCGTTGAGGTAAAACTCGATCTCCTTTTCCGAGGAGAGCGGATGGATCATGTTGGCGATGGCGCCGATGCGGTTCACTGCGTAGAACATATAGATGGCCTGAGGGCAGTTGGGCAGGGCGATGGTCACCTTGTCGTCCTCACGCACACCGATGGTGCGCAGGGCCTTGGCGCACTGGTTGATCATCTCCATCATGTGCTTGTAGGTGGTGGGCCGGCCCATAAAGTCAAACGCCACGTAGTCGGGGTACTTCTCCGCCGTGTTTGCCACCATCTCGTAGAGGGATCCCTCGAAATACTCAAGGTGGGACGGCATATCACCCAGGCTCTTCAGCCAGGGCATTCTCGGAGTTGGGTCGCTCATTAGTAGTCTACCTCCTCAGTCATCGGTTTTTCCAAAAGCTCCGGATTCTCCAGAAGGGTTTTGAGAAGGCGGATGGATTTAGAGTAGTAATACCCGTCGGCAAGGCGCTCGTCGATGGTGAGGCCCAGATCCAGGGTCTCGCGCATCGTATAGGAGCCGTCGGGAGCGAATACGGGGTTTATGCCCTTC
Organism: uncultured Oscillospiraceae bacterium; assembly: GCA_947589225.1. GTDB lineage: Bacteria > Bacillota > Clostridia > Oscillospirales > Oscillospiraceae > RUG626. Next base: position 46,865 of record CANQBC010000007.1, read on the forward strand.
TCCCCGATGATGCAGAAAAGCGAACAGGTGCCCCAGTTGGTCAGGTGATGATAGCCTGACTTAAGCCTGATGGAGCCAAGATTTGAAATGATCACCGAGGCGTAATAGGGATCTGTGGCGATAAGCACCCTGGGACACCAGCCATGGCGGTCAAGGAACGTCACAAAGTGTACCGCCGTCTTGCTCACAAAACGGGGCAGTTTTGTAAAGAACTCCATGGAATCGGTGCTGCGATCCCGCTTGTCCGAGCGGCAGAACATCACCTGCGACCTGATGTACTCATGGATGGTGTCAATAGTGTCCTCGTCCTTTGAGTGAACGAAAGCCAGCGCCTCCTCCCCGTGGTCGGAGAATTTCTTTTTCACCACAAAGCTGGCGGAGACCTCGTTGCGGTCGTACATATTCTTATTGGCGATGAACCTGTTGAGCTTGGGACGCAATGTGATGGTCTTAACAAGCGCCGCCAGGATAACATGGAACATCGTGTATGGAAAATCAGTCTCCCCGTTGTTCTTTTTGGCAAGGTACGCGTTCATTTCCGTAAGGTCTATGCGCTCGGAGATGTACGCCTCGTTGTCGCAGCGATTTGGGTAGAGAAGCGGCACCACAAAATGCATAGCGTCCAGATCCCGGACAAGGTATCCGTCCTTCCTGTCACCGAATTTTCTCTTTCTCTTCTCCACCGGGGCTCACTCCTATTCTGTCTCTTTAAATCAGTATCTTAGCACACCCTTGTATAAAAGTCAACGATTCCCAATAAGAAATTTGCAATATTTTACGTTTTTCGATGTTGGAATATGTTGAAAAAATACGTGGTCTGATGTATAATTCGATATAGCGGGTCTGGTTGAATTATTTGTATTGAATGGGTCAATCTTCTAAGGCCGGGAGGGTCATCCATGAGAAAACGTGTTGTCACTTTCGCATTGGCGGCGTGCCTTGCCCTGGGTTTCGCGTTTCCCGCGAATGCCGCGGCCCCCGCATCCTCCTCCAACATAAACGCGCAGAACTATACAAACTGGGACGCCTCGCCCGTTGACTCATACCTCTTCGCAAACCAGGACGGCGGTCTCACCCGCGTGGAGCACGTCGGCTCCGTTGCCGTCGTTGAGGAGTACGACACGTCGTACAGGCTGCGAAACAGGCGGGATATCCGCCTTGAGCTTCCCGTCTGGGGCGGATTTTTCGCCGGGGCAAAGTATAATTTTTTCGTATTTGGCCAGTCAAACCCGGTGGAGAGCGACAGCGTTGAGGTCATCCGGGTGGTCAAATACTCCAGGAACTGGGAACGCCTCGGCTCCGCGTCCATTCGGGGGGCCAACACCACGGTACCCTTCTACTGCGGCTCCCTGCGCATGGCGGAGGCAGGGAATATCCTCTACATACGCACAAGCCATAAGATGTATCGGTCGTCCGGCGGCGGCGCGCAGTCCAATATGACCATTGCCGTGGACGAACGTGACATGTCCGTTACCGATTCCGCCCACCTGGTGGCGGACGTGGGATGCGGATACGTGTCCGATTCCTTTAACCAGTTTATCCTGGCGGACTCCTCAAGGCACATCGCGGCCCTCGACCAGGGCGACGATTTTCCGGAAAGGCGCGCGGTCATCAGCGTATTTGCCGAAAGCGCGGGCGGTGGGCGCGTCACCTCCGGCTCCGTCAACTCCCTTGGGCTTCTCTCCTACCCCCTTCCCGCCGGCGGGGACTACCGGGTCACCGGCTGCTCCATCGGCGGCTTTGGGGACACGCGGGACAAATATATCGTCGCCTACAGCTATGACGGGGCGGCTGTCAGCACCGGCCCCGCCGACAGATCGGTCTATCTGGCCGCGGTGGACAAGCAAAGCGGCGAGGTCACCGCGTCGCGTCTTTCAGGCCCCGGCGTCTCCACGCCCCAGCTTGTGATAAACGGAGGCTCCGGCGGGTATATCCTGTGGAATGAGGTGGACGGCGCGGGGCGCATCACGGACACCCTGCGTTACGCCTCCTTTGACAGCCTGGGAAAGCCCGGCGATGTAAAAAGCGCCACCGCTCCCCTGTCCGACTGCGTGCCTGTATATGTGAACGGAAAGGCGGTCTGGTATGTGACGGACGGCGGCGCGCCCGTGTTTTATGAGCTTTCCGACCGCGGCGTGCAAAAAATGGCGGCCGTCAGCGGCTATACAGACGTACCGGAGAACGACGTCATGAATACCGCCGTGATGTGGAGCGCCGGGCGAGGCTATATTCCCCCCGTCTCCGACAGCGAATTCGGCAGAAATATCCCCTGCTCGAGAAGCGTGGTCGTGCTTGCCATATGGCGGGCTGTCGGTTCACCGGAACCGAAAGCAGGTACGCCCCCATTCACCGACGTAGCGCCCGGGGATGAATACTACAAGGCTGTTTTATGGGCGTATCAGAACGGCGTTGCAAAGGGAGATACGAGCACCACCTTCAGCCCCGACGCCCCGGTCAAACGCTGCGACGCGGTGACCTTCCTCTTTCGCGCCGCCGGCGCTCAGACGCCAATGTACACGAAGGGGCCGTTTGCGGATGTCCCGGCGGGCGCCTACTACGCCGGCCCCGTCCTCTGGGCTGTGTCAAAAGGCATAACGAACGGGGTCACGCCCGCCTCTTTCTGTCCCGAGAGGACGGTCACGAAAAGCGAGCTGGCGGCGTTTCTTTACAGGTGGAGCCTGGTATGAGGAAAATAAAAAAACGCGAAAAGAAGGTGTTGTCATGTACGATTTTGACTCTCCCGCTCCCCGGGCCGGTTCCGGCGCCATAAAATGGGATATCCGCGGCAGCGCGTTCGGGAACGCGGACGCGCTGCCCTTTTGGGTGGCGGACTCCGACTACATGTCCCCGCCGGAGGTGACGGAGGCCCTGGCGGACGCGGCAAAGCGGTGCGTATTCGGCTACACCTCCCCCACGCAGGGGTACAAAAACGCCGTGGCGGAGTGGATACGCGCGCGCCACGGGTGGGAGATCGACACCGGGTGGATCGTCCCCTCCACCGGCATCGTGTCCGAGCTTTCCAATATCGTCCGCTGCTTCACAAAAAAAGGCGACAAGGTGCTGATACAGGCGCCGGTCTATGACCCGTTTGCGGGCGTCGTCAAGACCGCCGGGCGGAAGCTTGTGAAAAACATGCTTATCCGCGGCGACGGGCTTCGGTATACCATGAATTTTGAAGATCTTGACCACAAGCTGTCAGAAGGCGTCAAGCTTATGATCCTCTGCTCCCCCCACAACCCGGTCGGGCGCGTCTGGCGGGAGGAAGAGGTCATGACCGTGGCGCGGCTTTGCCAAAAGCATGGCGTGATCCTGGTCTCCGACGAGATCCACTGGGACATCGTCATGCCGGGAAACTCACACTTCACGGCGGGCAGGGCCGGGACGCCCGACAACCTCATTGTGCTCACCGCCCCCAGCAAGACCTTCAACATTGCGGGCCTCAAGTGCTCCAACGACATCATCCCCGGCAAGGATCTGAGGGAACGCCTTGTGGAGTGGAAGGGAAAACGCCATATGGAGGGGCCCAACAACTTGGGGGTCATCGCCTGCGAGGCCGCCTACACCCACGGTGCCAAGTGGTGTGACGAGCAAAACGAGTACCTTGCCGGCAGCGCCGCGCTTGTGCGCGAGGCGTTTGCTTCCCATCTGCCTCAGATCGGCGTCGCTCCCCTGGAAGGTACTTATCTCATGTGGCTGGACATATCCGAAACCGGCCTCGACTCCCGTCCCCTTTGTGAAAAGCTCGCAAAGGCCGGGGCGATCCTCAACGACGGTTGGCGCTACGGCGACGACGGGTTTGTAAGACTCAACATCGCCTGTCCCCGCGCTCAGCTTGAGGCGGGACTTGCGGTGATCGTAAAAGTTCTCGGCGAGGTTCTGGGAAAATGACGCATCTACTGTTGGCCGTGATCTATCTCTCCTTCGTCTCCCTCGGGCTTCCCGACGCCATCCTTGGCGCAGGGTGGCCCGTGATGTATAAAGACCTCCACGCGGGCCTCGGGTACGCGGGGATCGTCTCCACCATCATCTCCGTCTCCACGGTGATCTCCTCCCTCAACTCCGACCGCATGACCCGGCGTTTCGGCGCGGGGCGGGTGACAGCGGTGAGCGTGGCCGTCACCGCGCTCTCTCTTTTCGGCTTTTCCGCCGCGCCGCGCTTCTGGGTGCTGTGCGTCCTGGCCGTCCCCTACGGGCTGGGGGCGGGCGGGGTGGACGCGGCGGTGAACAACTACGCCGCCGTCCACTATGAGAGCCGTCATATGAGCTGGCTCCACTGTATGTGGGGCATCGGCGCGGCGGCGGGGCCGTACATCATGGGCTGGGCGCTGACGAACCACACCTGGCGCGTGGGCTACCGGGCCGTGGGCGTTTTGCAAATCGTTCTGACGGCGCTTCTCTTTTTAAGCCTGCCCCTCTGGCAAAAACGTCCGGACGAGGGCGGGGGCAAAACCGGCGGCGGCATGGGGGCTTTTGAGGTACTGCGCCTTCCGGGCGCCGCCCCCTTTGTGGCGACCTTCTTCTGCTACTGCGCGCTGGAGAGCACCGCGGGTCTCTGGGCGGCGAGCTACCTGGTACTGGGACGCGGGATAGACGAGGAGACCGCCGCCGGGTGGGCCAGCCTCTTTTATATCGGTATTACGGTGGGCCGGTTTCTGAACGGCTTTCTCACCATGAGGCTCTCCGACTCAAAGCTCATAAGCATCGGCGCTGTCGTGTCCGCCGCCGGCGCGGCTGTGCTGTTCTATGTTCCCGGCAGCGTCTTTGCCGTGGCGGGACTGATCCTTGTGGGGCTCGGCTGCGCGCCGGTGTATCCCTGTCTTATACACTCCACGCCGGCCTATTTCGGCGAGGACAAATCCCAGGCCGTGATCGGCGTCCAGATGGCCGCGGCCTACTGCGGCACCGCCCTGATTCCGCCCGTTTTCGGGCTTCTGGCGTCACATGTAGACGTCCGCCTCTATCCCCCGTTCCTCCTCGTCCTGGCCGCGCTGATGTTCGCCTGCCACCGGCGCGTGGCGCGGCGGGTTCAGCCGTGAATACGACCGGGATCGCCGCCTCCCGGCAGCCGAGAAGATCGGAGAACCCGGCGGCCTGACGCTTTTCTCTCTTTTGTTGGGCACAAAAGAGACAAGAAGCTTCAAAAGAGAGAAAATGTCTGTTCTTGGGCGCGGTGGTTGACCGGGCTTTCCACGTTGTTACGGCGGGACGACTGCCGCGTGTCCGCGGCTTACCCCCCCGCCTGGGAGAGCGGCGCCCCCCTTCCCCCCGGAGGGGGGTTATAGGGAGTTGATACACCTTTCGGTGAGCTTGTCGATCCCGGCGAAATCCACCGCCGGGATATAGAGCTTTTCCAGCTCGTCGTGGAGCGCCTTTGCCTCTTTGAGCGCCCCTGTAGCCTCCGCTATGATGGCGTCCCGCAGTCTGTTCTGGCGTCTCAGGGTCGGACGTAGGGATGCCAGCTCGTCCCGCGAGGGGATGGCGTCAAGGCGGATGTGGCGGGTGGGCTCATAAGGATATCTGAACTCGCCCGACTGGGTGATGAAGGCCAGCTTAAGCTCCGGGATAACGGCGTGTTCCGTCTTTTCCGGGAACATAGGCGACTGACAGCGGATAACGCCGTAGCCCCTGTTCTCCGCCTCCGTGGCGGCGGCCTCCACCACAAGATCCCCAAGGCCAAGCTCGTTGTCCAGAACGTACGCCCTGTCCGCAAGCTGCGGTACCGTCTCCCACAGCGCCATGGGGCCAAGGCATGTGTAGGCCGAGAGGAACCGCTTGACGCTCCTGCCGCTCCCCTTCCCGCGTATCTGCGCGCGGATAAGGCCCCGCGCGCGTTTCGCGGCCTTCACAAGCGTCTCCTCCGACAACGTCACGCCGCCGCTCAGGGAAGCGGCGCCGGATAGGAGCCGGAAGGCCCGCTGGTATTTCGCCTTGTAGGCGCGGGTGAAGCGCTCTATCCCCTCCCTCTCACGCTTGAGGGCGTCAAGGTCGTAAAAAGCGCCGAAATTGACGTAGCTTGCCTCACTCCCGGCAAACTTCGGCTCAATGACGTGGGGGGACGTCCCGTCCACATACGCGCGTTCAAGCGCGGGTATGTACACCCCGTCCAGTGAGTCCGGGTCGCCGGAGCAGTGGATGTACTCCACGCTGTGACCGCGCTCCTCCGCCGCAGCGCCGAGGCGTTTCATAAAGGTGGATTTGCCGCACCCCGGCCCGCCCTTGAGTATGTACAAATGATCGCGTCCGGGGTCTGTGAACCCGTCGTAAAGTGACCGGAAACCGCCCGGTGAGTTTGCGCCCAGAAAAAAGCGCGCGGAACATTGTTCAGCCATTGCCAGTGTCCTTTCAAAATGTTTTCACCCCACAATATGCCGCGAGACGGCAAAACGCCCGCCGGACAAGGTCCGGCGGGCAACGCTTTTCATACTGATTTCGGTCTAAAAGCTTCCTCAAAGCGGCGGGGATTTTTCGCGTCAGGCGAGGAATGTGCAGCAGGGAATATGTCGTATTTCCAGGACGCATGACGAAGCACGGCGAGAAAAAAGGCCGTCGCGACGGGAAGATCGGGAAGATCGGGAAGATCTTGAATTGATATCAGGGCTTGTTTGAAAAATGTCAACATACCCAAATGGCGGGGTTTTTCATCGTCGCGGAAGCCGCGTTTCCACGCCGCCTCGCAAGCGCGACGGCTCACGCGCGCGCTTCTCGCCTCCTCTCCCCACCGGATCTTGTCCGGCGGGGCCTCGGATACCGCGTTGTTTTTCCTTGAAATACACAAATTATTCCCGCGGAAAAACGCCTTGCCTGACGTAAAGATCCCTCGCCCTTGGTCGCATTGTACATTTCCAAAACAAGCCCTGGAATCATATTCCTTTGTACTTTCTCCTTGTGGCCATGCCGCCTCGTATGTGGCGCTCCGACTTGTTGAAATCAAGGACAGCCTTGACCTCCTCATAAAGCGGCTCGTCTATCCTCTGAAGCCGGTCCGAAAGGTCCTTGTGTACCGTGCTTTTGGAAACTCCCAGATGTCTTGCCGCGGCGCGGACTGTGGCTCGGTTGTCTATTATGTACCGGGCCAGCGTGACGGCCCTCTCTTCGATGTCAGTTCTCAATATCACCACTCCCAAAAAACACTGGACGCTAAAAGCTATGCGTTGGAAGCGGTAAATATGTTTACGAGAGGGGTGTCAGGGCACGGGGACAGGCGGTATCATCTACGCTTTTCTTCTGGAAACGCCCCATTGGACGGCGAAGCGGTTGAAATCGGAGGCAAAGTCATAGTCGTAGGGGTACTCCTCCGACATATTGTGTATCTGCTGGGAGCTGTCCGAGATATCGAAAAGGTAGCTTCCCTCGCGGCTCTCACCCTCCAGGGTGTCCGGCCTGAATCGAACGGCCACCAGCACATGCTCGCCGTAGTCGTACACCGTCTCGCACTCAGTCGCCGGGATGAAGCCGTATTGTTCCCGCACAAGGCCGCTCACACGCTCGGCGCAGGTGGCGTACTCGCTGCCTTTGTCGTTGTTGGTCCAGGTTATCAGTCCGCCGACCAACACCGTAAAGACAAGGATCATGACGATTATGAGCCAGCCGGCCAGTCCCCGGTCGCTTCCGAGCTTGTTCTTTATCATTGGGCCCTTCCCCCTTTTTGTTCTATACTCAGATTATACAACAAGGTGTGTAAAATATCAACTGCTGTCTTTGGTATGATACAAAGGAATAATTTTTGTGAAGTTCAACTCTTTGAATCGGTTGTGTTGGGTGATATAATGAAGAAAATAAAAATTTTTGAAACGGAGGGCGGCGCTGTGACCGAAATTCTCAAGGGCCTTAACGAGGCCCAGCTTGACGCCGTCACCTCCACCGAGGGGTATGTGCGCGTCATCGCGGGCGCCGGAGCGGGAAAGACGCGGGCGCTGACCCACCGGTTCGCGTATCTGGTCACCGAGCTTGGCATCCTGCCGGGGAATATTCTGTGCGTGACCTTCACCAACAAGGCGGCGGCGGAAATGCGTCAGCGGATCCACAACCTGACGGGAGACAATGACACCGGCCATATATGCACCTTCCACAGCCTCTGCGTCACGGTATTGCAGGAGGACATAAACGCGGTGCAGTACCCCAAAAGCTTTCTCGTCCTGGACAACTCCGACATCAACGAGATGCTGCGTATCATCTACGAGGAGCGGGGACTGACGCTCCGGGACATGACCTTTGCGAACGCCCGGGATATGATCGAGATGGAAAAACTCCTCCGCAGGCCAGACTACTACCTGGACATGATCGAAATGTCCATTGACCAGCTGCGGGACAAGTACATGGCCGCCGTGACGCCGCGCGACATCATCTTCTACGGCTATCTCTACCAGGAAAAGAAATGCTTTGGCCTCGACTACAACGACCTTCTCAAATTCACGCTGTATATTTTCGAGAAAAACGAGGAGATTCGCCACAAGTGGCAGAGCCGTCTCGAATACATTATGATCGACGAGTTTCAGGACATCGACGCCATCCAGTACCAGCTTATGGAGGTGCTGGCCGGCTATCACAAAAACCTCTTTGTCATCGGCGACCCGGATCAGGTCATCTACACCTGGCGCGGGGCGGACGTGAAGTTCCTTTTGGAATTTGACAAAAAATTCCCCGGCACTAAGACGATCCTGATGACGGAGAATTACCGCTCCACGCCGGAGATCCTGGCGGCGGCTAACTCCCTCATTGACAAGAACGTTTTTCGCATGAGGAAAGACCTGATCCCCACCCTGCCCTCCGGCAAAACGGTGGTTTGCCATGAGGCAAAGACATCGGACTTCGAGGCAGGGTTCATAGCGGCGGAGATCGAAAGCCTGCACCAGTCCGGCGTCCCCTATCGGGATATAACGGTCCTCTACCGTTCCCACTTCATCACGCGCGGCCTGGAGGAAGCTTTCGGGAAGGCAAAGCTCCCATACACCATTTATTCCGGTGTCCCGTTCTTTGACCGGAAGGAGGTAAAGGACGCCCTCAGCTATCTGCGCATGGTGGTCTGGCGGGATGATCTTGCCTTTACCCGCGTGGTCAACGTCCCCAAACGCAACCTTGGCCAGCGGCGGATGGAGTATCTGCGGGCCTTCGCGGCGGAGCATGGCTGTTCCCTGTACGACTCCCTGCGCCGGTGCGTGGACGACGACCTTTTCCGCGGCACCAGGGCGCGGCAGTTTATCTCCCTCATTGAGACATACAACGCCAATTACGCGCTCCGGCCTGTGTCCGAGGTACTGTCCGCCATACTCAGCGACTCCGGCTATGAGAAGATGCTGCGCACAGAAGGGGCTCAGGAGCGGCTGGATAATCTGGCGGAGCTGAAGCAGTCGGTGTACGACTACGAGGTATCCTGCGGCGAGGAGTGTACGCTGGAGCACTATCTGGCGCACGCGGCCCTCTTTACGAACCAGGATGTCGGAGATACCGGCGACAAGGTAAAGCTCATGACTGTCCACGCCGCCAAGGGACTGGAATTTCCCTGCGTGTTCCTCTGCTCCATGAACGAGGGCGTTTTCCCCTCCAAAAGGACTAATACACGTCCAAAAATGGAGGAGGAGCGCCGCCTCGCCTTTGTCGCCATGACAAGAGCCGAAAAAGCCCTTTACATCACATGCGCCGAGGGCCGCAATCTGGACGGCACGCCCCGCTACCCCTCCCGGTTCGTGCTGGACATTGATCCGGGGCTTCTCGATTTCACCGAGCCGCCCCGTGAGAGCCTTATCAAGGAGGCCCGGGCATATTTCGCCGCCTCGGACGCCCGTCTCCCGTCTGAAAGCGGTCATGACATCCTCCCCGTGGGTACGCGGGTGCGGCACCCGGTTTTCGGCGAGGGAAAGATACAGGCGGTCGATCCCGATCCCGGCGCATACATTATTGATTTTGACGGAATCCGCACCCCCAGGGCCATTGCGTTTCAGGCAAAACTTGAAAAGCTTTAAAATTTTTTGAAAACACTGGATTTTTTGGGAAACATGAGTATAATATTGATTTGAGATATGTATTAATACGTTTAATAACTATCAAATTGCGAGGTGCGAATCAAATGATCACAGCTGACTTGTACGGAAAGCTTTCCGATGGGCGCGATGTACGCAGGTTCACCATCGCCAACAAAAAGGGCGAATATGTGCAGATCCTTGAGTACGGCGCAACCATCCACTCCATTGTGGTTCTTGACCGCGACGGCAATCTGGGCGATGTGTGCCTGGGGTGTGAGAGCGGCGAACGCATTGAGAGCTTTGGACGGTCTGCCCGCGTCGTCGGAAGGGTCGCCAACCGCATTAAACGCGGAAAGTTCACCATCAACGGTGTCAAATACAAGCTGAAATGCAACGAGGGAAAAAACTTCCTCCACGGCGCGGACGACGACTACGGCAGGAAGCTGTGGGTAGGCCGTATTGAGGGCGAGAGCGTCGTGCTGACCTACTTTGACAACGACACCGTGGGCTTTAAGTGCGGCGTTGCCGCTCAGGTGAGATACCGCTTTGACGACATGTCCCGCCTCACCATCGAGTACGAGTTCACCGCCCAGGGCGACACGGTCATCAACCCCACCAACCACGCCTACTTTGACCTTTCCGGCACCGGCGACATACGGGATCACGATCTGTGGATCGGCGCCACTTACCGGACGCACAGGGACGCCGAGGGCATCCCCGACGGCGGCCTTATCCCGGTCAAGGGCACCGCGGCCGACTTTACATACCTTCGCTGTGTACGCGAGGCCATGAAGTACGGAGGGGACTATTTCGGAGACGGCCCCGTTTCCTACGACGAGTTTTACCTTTTGGACAAGCAGGAATCCGGCAAGCCCGTGGCGGATCTTTATAGCTATAACGTGGGCCGGGGCATGAGAGTTTACACCGATATGCCCTCTCTGGTTCTCTACACCGACCCCGGCGTGAAAAAAGAGACAGGCAAGAACGGCCGGGAGCTGGGCGCCTACTGCGGCATCTGCCTTGAGACAGGCTTCGTTCCCAACGCCGTCAACCTTCCGGAGTTCGCCTCCCCCGTGGTCATGCAGGGCGCGTCATTGGAATCCACCACCGCGTATGAGTTCTACACCCGCTGATTGCCTTCGACCGAAGGCGGGGAGAGCCGCGCCTTCGGCAAGAGGTGTCCGCCGCTGGCGGACGGGATTTGCCGGGAAGGCCCGGCGACAATACGCTTTTCTTTCCTTTGCAGAGTAAAAAAGCCTTTCCCACAAGTGGGGAAGGCTTTTCCATCGGCGATTGCCGATCCCCCCCGTTGGGGCATCTCCGGAGGTGTGTCCAGCAGGGGGCCCGCAGACCCCTAAGCTGGCCGTTTTTAAAAGAGGAAAGTAAATCTCTTGCCGTGGTCACGGCACCCCCCGCCGGGGGAGGTGGACATTCTATGGCGGCTGTCCCGCGCATATAGTGTAGTGACTGGTTCGGCAGGGGGGATACACAGTGCGTCTCTGGGGAATCGAAACCGCCGCGGCGCTTTCGGCGGCGGCGGTTTATGTATCGGTAAAGTGTCGTTTTGTCCAGCTCCGACGCTTCCGGGAGGCCATTGTCACGAGCCTCTCCCGTATGCGTGTAAAGGGCGGCGGACAGGGGACCTCGGCATTGGAGTCGGTCTGTACGGCTCTCGCCGGCACCATCGGCACGGGCAACATTGCGGGCGTCGCGGTGGCCCTTTCCATGGGCGGGCCGGGGGCGGTTTTCTGGATGTGGGTGTCCGCCCTTCTTGGCATGGGGCTTAAATATGCCGAGATCTCCCTGGCTGTGAAGTACCGTGAATCCCGCGGCGGCGAGTACGTGGGCGGGCCCATGTACACCATAAAAAACGGCCTTCCCCACGGCTTTTTGCCCCTGGCGTATCTCTTCGCCCTCTGCGGCGCCGTTGCCTCCTTCGGGATTGGGAACATGATGCAGATGGGCTCCATCCTGACGCTCACCGGCTCCGGCCCGGTGCCGCCGGTCGTCATCGGCGCGGCAATGGCGGCGCTCGTGTTTATCTCCTGCCGGGGCGGGGCGGCGGGGCGGGGGCGGACGGCAAGTCTCATAGTCCCCGTGATGGCGGCCCTCTACGTGGCGGCGTGTCTTGGCGTGATAGGTGTGAATCTCACCCGTTTGCCCACAGCCGTTTTGGCCATATTCAAAGGCGCCTTCGGCCGCGAGGCGATCCTTGGGGGTACGGCGGGGACGGCTCTCTCCTGGGGGCTTCGCAGGGGGATCTTCTCCAACGAGGCGGGCCTTGGCTCCTCCCCTATCGCCCACGCCTCCGCCGCTGCGGAAAGCCCTTCAAAGCAGGGACTGATGGGCATTTTCGAGGTGTTTGCCGATACGATAATCCTCTGCACCCTGACGGCGCTGGCGGTGCTTTGCTCCGATGTGGAGATCCGCTTCGGTACGCCGGCGGGCGCGGAGCTTGTATCCGCGGCGCTGTCCTCGGTGTACGGCAAAGCCGTGTCGGGGGCGTTTCTGGCCGTCTCCATGGCACTTTTTGCCTTTTCCAGCATTGTCGGCTGGTCGCTCTACGGGGAACGGTGCGTGGAGTTTCTCGCCGGGGACGTCTCCATCCCCATTTACCGCGCCGCCTTCGCCGCGGTCACGTTTCTCTCGTCTCTCGTCCCCTTCTCCGCCATAATCCAGCTCTCTGACGCCGCCGCTTTTTTCATGATGGTGCCAAATCTCGTCGCGCTCTGTGTCCTGGCCGGGAAAGGGAAGGTAGAATGATGTTTATCGCGTTCCGATCCATCTAGTTGTGGGAAAAAGCTCAGCGGTAAAGGGCGCTTACCGCCCGCTCCACGTCGGCGTAGACCCTCTCCTGGTCGATCGTTAAAAATCTCCCATTGTCGTAGAGGATTTTCCCGTCCACCATCGTCATGACCACGTCGCCGCCCTGCGCCGAATAACACACAAGAGCCAGGGGGTCGAGGCACGGACGCATATGAGGGGATCTCAGAGAGATTGCGGCGATGTCGGCCTTTTTGCCGATGCGCAGCTCCCCTGTATCCGGCCTCCCCTGGAGGCGCGCGCCGTTGACCGTAGCCATCCGGAGGGTGTCGGCGGGCTTGATCACCGTAGGGTCGCCGGTAAAGCCGTTGTGGATAACACTGGCCAGATGCAGCTCCTCCAGCATATTGAGATTGTTATTAGACGCCGCCCCGTCGGTGCCGAGGGCGACGTTGAGGCCGCGCTCCAGCATCCGGCGCACGGGGGCGAAGCCGCTGCCGAGTTTCATGTTGCTGCTGGGACAGTGGACGGCGGAGACGCCGTACTGGGCCATGAGCGCCATATCCTCCTCCGTCACCCAGACGCAGTGGGCGGCGAAGGCGCGCGCGTCAAACGCCCCGAGGCCGGCAAACCACCCCGCCGGGGTGACGCCGTATTTCTCCACGCACTCGCCGTGCTCCTTCTCCGTCTCGGACATGTGGATGTGGAGGTTCCCGCCGCGCTCCCGGACAAGCCCGGCGTAAACTTTCACCACCGGGGCGGTACAGGTATACTCCGCGTGGACGCAAAAGTCGATCTTCACGCGCCCGTCCCCGGCGTTGTGGTATTTGTCGTAGAGCGCCAGCGACTCCCTCACCCGGAAATTCTCCTCCGGCGGCTCCGACGGGTCGAAGCACTGGACGGGGCGGCACAGGTTGGCCTTCATGCCGCTTGCAAGGACGGCCTTGGCCGTCTCCTCCGGCCCCATGTACATGTCCGTGAAGGACGTGGTGCCGGTGGAGAGCATCTCCAGCAGCGCAAGCTCCGTCCCGGCACGGATCATCTCCGGCGTCAGACGATCCTCGATGGGGAAAACCGTGTCGAAAAGCCAGCTCTGGAGCGGAAGCCCGCTGCCCACGCCCCGCAGGAGCGTCATGGGCGTGTGGGTATGGGCGTTGACAAGGCCGGGGATGAGCAAAGTTTCGGACATGTCCCGCTCCTCGTCGTAGGCCGCCGTGGGGCGCGATGCGCCGATGTAGTCGATGAAGGCCCCGTCGATACCGAGAAAGCCTTTTTCAATGAACGCAAAGCCGGCGTCCGTACTTTCAAGGATGCCGCAGTTGGTAAGCAGCCGTCTCATGGGCGTACCTCCTTTCAGATGTGGGCGATGATGTCCTTCACGTAGTCGGTGAAGGGCCCCTCGATGGCGTTGGCCGTGGCGATGACCTCCTCGCTCGTCAGGGGCTGGGGCAGAACCCCGGCGGCCATGTTGGTCATGACTGAGAGGGCGAGCACGGGCAGAGAACAGTGCGCGGCGGTCAGCGCCTCCGTCACCGTGGACATCCCCACGGCGTCCCCGCCCAGCACACGGATGGCCCGGATCTCCGCCGGCGTCTCGTACTGCGGCCCCGGCGAGAACCAGTAAACCCCCTCGTGAACCGTCAGCGCGGACTTCTTCGCAAGCTCCAACGCGAGTGCCCGGAGCTTTGGCGCGTAGGCCGAGCCCATGTCGAAAAAGCGCGGCCCGAACTCGTCCACGTTGGGCCCGCGCATCGGGGACGCGCCCATGAACTTGATGTGGTCGGAGATGACCATGACGTCTCCGGGCTTATAGCTTTTGTTCACCGCCCCGGCGGCGTTGGTGAGGAGCAGGGCCCGGATCCCCAGGAGCTTCAAAACGCGCACCGGGATGGAAAGCTGCTCAAAGTCGTACCCCTCGTAGTAGTGGAACCGCCCGGACATACAAACGACCTTCCGCCCCTCGACTGTGCCGAATACCATCTGCCCCGCGTGTCCGACGGCGGTGGAGCGCAGAAAGTGCGGAATGTCCGCGTAAGGCACGGTGACCGTGTTCTGAAGCTGGGAGGCGAAATGACCCAGCCCCGAGCCGAGGATGAGTCCGATCTCAGGCGCTCCGCCGAACCTCTCCAAGAGATAATCGGCGGATTTTTTGTAATAGTCGTAGGTGTATGTCATGAAAAAGCTCCTTTCAGCCAACTTTCGGCTTCCCCGCGGGAGTGAAAGACGTGTATCTCCCGGCCCTCCCGGTATTTCTCCAAAAGCTTATAGATCTCCGGCCGCGTCCGGGAGGGGAAATCCCTGATCCACTCCGTAAACTCCGGGTCCTCCTCCGTCTCGATCCAGGGCATATCCTCTCTGGGCTTCCCCCGGCGGCTCTCCACCCCCGCAAGGCACACCTCCACGGGGTAGTCCAACAGGAACACCGTGTCCGCGGCCAGAAGCCGCGTCTCCAGCGTCCGGGAGTAATTCCCGTCCATGATCCACTCCGGCTCTTTGAGGAGCGCGGCAAGCTTTTCGTCAAACTCCTCCCGGGAGATATGCGTTTTGTCCGGCCTGTGCCAGAGAAGGTCAAGGTAGTAGAGCGGAAAGCCCGTCCTGTCGCGGAGGGCGCGGGCAAAGGTGGACTTCCCTGCCCCGGAAGGCCCGATGACCAGAACGCGCCTCATCTCTTCCCCTCCGAAAATGAATACGCCGCCCCCAGCCATTCCAAAAGCCGCGCGTCGATCTCCTCCGGGCTTCCCACCAGGACGTGGTGGGTCCAGCGGTTCGGCTGTGCCTCGGTGGTGACAGCGATGCGTTCATCGTACACCGGCCCTCCAAGGCCGAAGGTAACGGTGAGGTACGTGTCCGGGCGCTCCGATTTGCGCTTGACGGGCAGGAAGGACGCGCAGGCGTAGAGACGCCTGTTCCTGAAATTGATCTGGGTCTTTCGGATCTCAACCTTCGTTTCGGGGAATCTGCGCAGAAGCTCGGATCGAAGCCTTTCATAGATAGGTAGAGCGGCCTCGCGGCCCGCGAAAAAGAGAAGCTCGTCGTCTGTCATGGCCGCTCCCCCCTTTTTTGCCATTGTACATCATCTCCCGGAAAAACACAACAGAATCCTCTTGCCATACGGCAAAAGCAGTGATAAAATGTGAGAAACAGCTGCATTTGGAGGCGCATATGAGCGAGATCAGAGACATTTCCCTCGCCCCGTCGGGCGAGAAGAAGATCGCGTGGGCAAGACGCTACATGCCGCTCCTTCGTTCCGTCGAGGAGGATTTCAAAAAGGACAAGCCCTTCGCGGGCCTCAAAATGACCGTGTCCCTGCACCTGGAGGCCAAATCCGCCGTGCTGTGCCGGGTGCTCATGGAGGGCGGCGCGGATCTGCGCATCACGGGGTGTAATCCCCTCTCCACCCAGGACGACGTGACGGCGGCGCTCGTTTCCCGGGGCGCCGAGGTGTGGTCGGTGTACGGATGCACCCCGGAGGAGTACGACCGGCATATGGCCGAGGCGCTCTCCTTCGGCCCCCATATCGTCATTGACGACGGCGGGGATCTCGTCTCCATGCTCCATCGGAGCATGCGTTCCCTCCTCCCCGGCGTCATCGGCGGATGCGAGGAGACCACCACGGGCGTCATCCGGCTTCACGCCATGGAGCGGGAGGGCGCGCTCCGCTTCCCCATGCTCACGGTGAACGACGCCCGCTGCAAGCACTTTTTCGATAACCGCTACGGCACCGGCCAGTCGGTGTGGGACGGCATAAACCGCGCGACCAATCTCGTGGTCGCCGGCAAGGACGTGGTCGTGGCCGGCTACGGCTGGTGCGGCCGGGGCATCGCCATGCGGGCAAAGGGCCTCGGCGCTCGGGTCACCGTCACAGAGGTGGATCCCGTCAAGGCCCTGGAGGCCATGATGGACGGCTATGAGGTCAAGACCATGGACGAGGCCGCCGGGTACGGGGACGTGTTCGTCACCTCCACCGGCTGCAATAAGGTCATCACGGAGCGCCACTTTGAAAAAATGAAGGACGGCGCCATCGCCTGCAACGCCGGCCACTTCAACGTGGAGGTGGACGTGGAGTGGCTGGAAAAGCACGCCGTCTCCACCTCGGAGGGCCGCACATCCGTCACGAAGGGCTACACGCTCGAAAACGGCAGGACGATTTTCGTGCTGGCGGAGGGCCGGCTCGTAAATCTGGCCTCCGGCGACGGGCACCCGGTGGAGATCATGGATATGTCCTTCGCCATCCAGGCCCTGGCCGCGCGCTACATCGCCGACCACCGGGACTCCCTCCCCTGCTCTGTCATAAATGTCCCCGATGAGATAGACTTCGACGTGGCAAGGCGCAAGCTCCGCGCCTCCGGCATGACCATCGACACGCTCAGCGAGGAGCAGAGAAGCTATCTGAACTCCTGGGCGCTGTGAATTCGCCGCTTCACAGATACATAATGCTTATTTCAGTTAATACTATTAATCAGGTGCTGTCCCACCGCGATCCGCTTTGGCCGCATGAGCCAGCACCTTTATTTTATGATCCTTTGTGACCGGTGACAGTAGGCCGCCGTCATTCCGGCGCGGTCACTTTTTCGCTTCCTTTTTATTTGCCCGCGCGCTCTTCATGCCGCGGACAACGTTTTCCTCCACGGCCTTTTCCAGCGCGTCAGTAACGATCTCGAGCGTGCGTATCCGCGCGTATTTCTTGTCGACGGATTCGATGATGTACCAGGGCGCGTATGTCGTGCTGGTCTTTTGGAGCATATCCTCCACGGCCTCCTCGTACTGGGGCCACTTGTCGCGGTTGCGCCAGTCCTCGTCGGTGATCTTCCACTGCTTTTCCGGCGTGTTCTGGCGCGCCTCAAACCGCTCAAGCTGGGTGTCGGGGTCAATGTGGATCCAGAATTTCAGCACCACGGCGCCCCAGTCCGTAAGCTCCTTTTCAAATTCGTTGATCTCGCCGTAGGCGCGCTGCCACTCGTTCTCGGAGCAGAACCCCTCAATGCGCTCCACCATCACGCGGCCGTACCATGTGCGGTCAAATATGGCGATATGCCCGCTGCGCGGAAGCTTTGTCCAGAATCTCCAAAGATAGTGCCGCGCCTTCTCGCCCGGCGTGGGGCTGGCTATGGGGATGACGTCAAAGCCGCGCGGATCCAGAGGATACGCCAGACGCCGGATGTTCCCGCCCTTGCCGGCGGCGTCCCAGCCCTCGTAGCAGATCACCACGGGGATCTTTTTCCGATAGATCTGGTTGTGCAGACGGGCAAGCCTTTCCTGAAGTTCCTTGAGCTTTTTGTCATACTTCTTCGGGTCGATCGTCGCGGTGAGATCCGCGTCCTTCTGGGACGGCCCTCCCAAAAGCGGGAATTTCAGGCCCGCGGGCTTGCCGTCATACCTTCCGTCCGCAATGGCCTTTTCCACCGTCCCCGTGATCGCCGAGAGAGCGTCGAAGAGCGCCGTCTTTCGATCCTCTCCGTCAAGGACATACCACGGCGCGAATTTTTCCGTGGAACCCATAAATTCGTCGTACGCCTTCAAAAACTGCTCATACTCCTGCTGCTGCCAGAGGTCGTCCCCGGAGACTCGCCACTGGGTGTCCCGGTTCTCGCGAAGGGCTGTAATGCGCGCGAGCTGTTCGTCGCGTGAGATGTGCAAAAAGAGCTTCACAATCACATATCCGTTGTCCCGAAGCTGGCGCTCAAGGATGTTGCAGGAGTTCACACGGCGCTCGTATTCCTCCTTTGGGATCTCCCGGCGAAGGTATTTTCCCACAACATCCTCCATCCAGCCGGTGTCCATGAACAGGAATTTACCGCTTTCGGGCAAAACATCAAAGAATTTTTTGAGGAACGGGTAGCGCTCCTCATATTCCGGTGTCCTGCCGAAGTTTTTCACCGAGAAGAACCGTGGATCCATCTCGCAGATCAGCTCGCGGATGAGGTTGCCCTTCCCGGCGCAGTCCCAGCCCTCCAACAGCACGATGACAGGAAGCCTCGCCTCCCGTATCGTCTGCTGCTGGCCGACCAAAACGCCCCGCATACGCTGGATCTCCACCTTTCTGGCGGATTTGTCCAGCCCATCGTCTTTCCTCTTGAAATCAAGGATCATGTTACACACCTCCGTTGTTATTTTTAAAGTGGGCCTAACATTAATATAATAGCGCGTTTCTGTCGTTTTGTCAAAATAAACCTGTCTTATTTTCGAAATTTTTGTTGAAATTCCCCCTATGCTCACAAAACTGCCCGCTCCAAAGTCTGGAGCGTGCAAAAATGCCGGCACAAACGTTTCGTCACCTCGCCGTCAGAAGGGAGGCCATTGAGAGAGGATCTTTCAAGGCGCGAATATTCAAAAACAATCGCATGCTTTGTCTACGGGCGGCGGGTAGTTGGGAAGCCCAGCATATCCGAATAATCCATAAGCGCGATCCGGTTGTGTTTCATAAGGTTCTTCGGAAGTCCCTCCAGCGGAAACCACGCCACTTCCGTGACCTCCTCCGGCTGAAGGCGAAGCTCCCCGGTAAATCCATGGCAGAAGTGGACAAGATCCACCACCATTACCTCGTCGCCGTTGGGGTACACATGCCGGAAGTCCGGCCCTGAGTAGACCCCAAGGAGCTTTGGATCCACGGGTCGGACGCCCAACTCCTCCCCTGTCTCCCGGAAGAGCGCCTCCTCCACCGTTTCCCAAAGCTCAATGGCCCCGCCGTGATTGGCCCACTGGCCGTCGTCGGCCCGCTTTTGAAGCAGCACATTTCCCCTGCCGTCCCCGATAATAAGGCACACGCAGGGCATGATGAGGGGCCTGTGCCCCACAGCGCCGCGAAGCTCCGCGATGTAGCTCATGTCAACGCCTCTTTTTGGCCACAAGCCTGTTTATGGGCACGCCCTGCTCCCGGAATTTAACCTCGTAGTCCGTCATGCAGCCCCCGGCGCCGTCCGGGCCGAGGTCGTTTGTGACCTCCGAAATCGCCCAGCCCTCCGCCGTGAACTGCTCCACTGACCAGTCGAAGAGAGGCCGGTTGTCGGTCTTGAACCAAATCTCGCCGCCGGGCTTCAATATGCGCTCGTAGATCTTCAAAAAGCTGGGCGCCGTCAGGCGGCGCTTGAACTGCTTCGTCTTGCGCCAGGGGTCGGGGAAGTTGATGTAGATCCTGTCAACCTCTCCGGAGGCAAAGACGCTCTCGCACCCGACGGCGTCGAAGTCCAAAAAGCGCACGTTGGAAAGCTCGTCCTCCCGCGCCCGCTCCATGGCCATGACCATGGCGTCCAGAACCCTTTCCACGGCCACAAAGAGCACATCCGGGTTTTTCACGGCCATCCCCACAGTGAAGCGTCCCTTGCCGCAGCCGAGCTCCAAATGGAGTGCCGAGAAGCCGGGGAAATCCTCAAGCCACCGGCCCTTATGCGCCTCGACGTCACGCTCCAAAAGCGCCTCGCAGCGCTCCACCCGCGGGATCAAGTTCGGCTTTTTCCTCATTCGCATAAAATCACCCTAAAAGCGTTTTTTTCATTGTAACACATATCGGCAAAAATTCCAACCCCGCCACTTGCCAAAAACGCAAAAAGGGATTATAATGTGATCATCCCCACACGGGAGAAAAGCGAAATACAATCCGGGTGTAGCGAAGTTTGGTATCGCGCTTGCTTTGGGAGCGGGTAACATCGGCGGGGGTTTGTCAAGCGTCAACCTCTCAAAAGCCGCACGGCTCTAAGCGTTTTGCCGTTTCCACTCTCAGAAAAAGTCCCCGTGAAAAGGGGCTTGACCACATAGTTGACCACAACGGCGAAAACCGAAAATTCAATATCCGGGTGTAGCGAAGTTTGGTATCGCGCTTGCTTTGGGAGCAAGAGATTTCGCAGGTTCAAATCCTGTCACCCGGACCAAAAAAGCGGTTTTTACCGCAAAAAAGCCGTAGAACATCTCTCTGCGGCTTTTTAATATCTTTAGTGTTTTTTATAATAGTAAGTTTGTTTATTTTCCATTATTGACGAAAGGAATCCTATTATGGAATCAATTCACATTAATAAAATGAATCACTCTTCGGATGTATCATATTTTATGAGGTTACTCGTTCCCTTTTTAAAAAAAGAACAATTTGACATTAATTTTCCTACAGGTAATTTTCTTCCTGCTGCGTGTGTTCCAATAGCGGGCTTAATAGATACTCTGAGGGAGAATGGTAAAATTATAAAAGTTCATTTCAGGCGAGATTCTTATCTTGGAAATATTCATTTTGATTACCCATACAAAGTAGATGATCATTTGGATTCTCTGGCATTTCCCTTTTCGAAAATATGGAAGTTTTCTACATTTGATGAGGTAACAAAACTTGTAAATGCTTATTCTGACGAAATAACATCACTCATTCCTTGTTCACCTGGTCTTGTAGAAGGGTTGGAATGGAGTTTAAATGAAACAATGGACAATGTTCTCCAACATTCAAATGGAGGAACAGGCTATATGATGGGCGTTGTACACAAATCTACAAATTATATTCTTTTTTCAATTTTTGATAATGGGCAAGGTATTTTTAATTCTCTACGAGAGAGTATATATCATCCCCGCACCGCTATAGATGCAATTTCCTTAGCCATTCAGGAAGGAAAAACTCGCGATAAAAACATTGGACAAGGAAATGGATTATGGGGATTAAATAATATTATTTTAAGCAATCAAGGAAAATTAGAGATTACCTCGCACGGAAGTTCATTAATTTTGTATAGCAATGGAACCTCTAAGAAATATCTTGATTTACCCATCCTTGACCCCAAACATGCAACTACAACAGTAAACATTTCATTCAACTATAATAACCCCATATCCGTTTCAGACGCATTAGGTGGGCATATTCCTACAGATATTAGATATGAGGATAAGCTTGATGATAATAATTACTTGAATATTATTCTGTCAAATGAAGCATCGGGATTTGGAACAAGACCAGCAGGAGAACGTTTACGTAACAAGGTAATGAATTATTTAACTCGTATCGATGCCCCGAGTAAGATAAAAATAGATTTTTCAGGAATATCTATGATTAGCTCGTCCTTTGCTGATGAGTTCATTGGAAAGCTCGTCGCACAGCTTGGCTTTTTTAGATTCACAAAGATTATTACACTTATTGGAGTTGCTCCAACAATTGAACTTATCATCAATCGATCAGTCAGTCAAAGGATGGCCGTTTTGTATGAACAATAGAGTTAGAAAATAAAAGCGATTTCCTTGCCTGTTTTTGAGATAAGCTATATGCAAGTCGTCCTGTGTCAATTTATTGATTAAATGGCCAGCTGAAATTACATATCAGCTGGCTTTTTTAGATTAGGCTGTGTACTTTCTGCTCTCCCTCTCCATCCTTATTCTCTCCCTCACCTCCCCGATCATCTTCTCCAGCATTGGCTCCACTTCTTCGCGGGTTTTGGCGTAGACGGTGTGCAGTTCGCGTTTACCCTCGGCGTTGGTGGGGGTGTAGCGGCCTTCGTAGAGGTGGTCGTTGATCTGGTAGATGCCGCCGGTGCCGGATTTGCGGATCTTGCCGGTGTAGGGTGTGAATTTGGGGGCGTGGGTCTTGGGGACGGGGGACGGTTTTGGCGGTTCTGCGATTGCGTTGGTTTCGTTATGGGCGATGCCGCGGTCAATGAGGTTTGCGGCGTTCTGGCGCATGGTGTCGGTGATGTGGCTGTAGATGTCGATGGTGGTGGCGGAACTGACGTGGCCGATGATGGCGGACAGGGTCTTGACGTCCATGCCGTGCTCCAGCGCCGTGGTGGCGAACGTGTGACGGAGGTCGTGGAACCGAATATTCTTGCACCCGGCCCGCTCCAGGGCCTTTTTCATTTTGCGGTAGACGCTCTGCGGGTCGAGAGGGCCGGGGCGGCGGGTGGAGGGAAACAGCCATTCGGAATCGGTTCGCTCCCGGAGGGCTTTGAGGACGTTCACTACCGCCGGGGGCAATATCACCGTTCTGTCGGAGCTTTTCGTCTTGGGCTTGGAGATTTGAAGCGCGCCGTCCACGTGGATGGCCTGGCGCTCGATGTGCAGGGCGCCGGTTTTGAAGTTCAAATCATTCCATTTGAGGGCGCAAATCTCGCCCCGGCGCATCCCCGTTGACAGCTCCAGCAGGGCCAGCTCGAAGAATCCGTCCTCCTTCGCTTGAATCAGGAATCGCTGCATCTCCTCGTGGGTCAGCACCTGCATTTCGGCGCTTTTCTTGGGAGGGAGCTTGCACCCCACGGAGGGGTTGACCGGGATTAGCCCCTCGGCCACGGCCTTTTCCAGGGCCGTGTGGCAGGTGGTGTGGCAGGAGCGCACCATGCGGTCGGAGAGTCCCGGCCCGTATATGTCCGTCCTCGACTTGCGCCCAGACTTTTTGAGCTGGGCGTAGAATTGTTGCAAATCGCTCTGCCGCAGCTTGTCCAGGGGTATCTTCCCCAGCCCCGGAATAATGTGTTGGTATATTCGGTTTTCGTAGGATTTCTGCGTAGTAATGCGAAGGCCCGGCTTGGAATACGTCTTATACCACAGATCCATCCACTCCCCGAAGGGCATCCCCGCCCTTGCCCTGCCGGTCACGATGCCGCACTGGGAGCGGAGCTTGGACAGTTTTTCAAGGCATTCCTCTTTGGTGTGGGAGAGGACGCTTTTTGTTTTGGGTCGGCCCTTTTCGTCGTACTCCACGACCACACGGCCCTCCCAGCGTCCGTCCTTGCGGAGTCTCAGCGTGCCGTCGCCGGCTTTTCTGCGCTTTGCCACTGTATCAGCTCCTCTCCGAATAATTCGTCTATGAACCCGCCGACGATCTCGGCGGCGTTTTTCTGCATCCCCGTCGTCACGTGGGTATAGGTGTCCAGCGTAAAGCTGGCGTTGGTGTGGCCCAGGATTCCGGACAACGTCTTGGCGTCCACGCCGCTGGTCAGGGCGTGGGTGGCGAAGGTGTGGCGGAGATCATGGAACCGTATGTCCGGGAGCCCAGCATTTTTTAGGATGACCTTCAGCCGATGGTAGGCGGAGCTGGGTGCCACGGGCTTTTCAGGATCACGTGGGCTCGGAAATATCCAGTCCGTGACGGCGGACTTGCGCCGCTCTTTAAGGACATCCAACGTGCTTGTCGGCAGGAGGATCGTCCGCATCCCCTTCTCCGTTTTCGTTTCCCCGATCTCCAGCTCCCCGCCGGGACCCTTTTTCACGGTGCGCCGGACGGTGAGCCTGCCGCCGTTCTCATCAAGGTCACACCATTTTAGGCCGCAGATCTCGCCCCGGCGGAGGCCCGTGGTGATCTCCGTGTAGAAGAAGTCGAACCAGACGGGCTCCGCCCGGATGGCGTCCATGAACCGGTCAAGCTGTTCCTCGTTGAAGATCGCCTTCGGCGCGTAGTTGGCCTTGGGGACCTTCGTGCCGTTCGTGGGGTTCCGGGAGATGAGCCGCGCGCTGACCGCCGCGTCCATGATCTCGTGCAGGAGCAGGTGCGCCTTGCGCACGGTGGAGTCCGCGATGGGGACCACCTCCCCGCCGCGTTCCACGCTCCGTCGTTTGAGGGCGTTATAGAACCGCTGCACGTCCTTTTGCCGGATGGCCCGGAGCTGCCTGTCGCCGAGGGCGGGGGCGATGTAGCTTTTGATGAGGCTTCTGTATCCCCGCACGGTACTCGCCCTCAGCGTTGGTTCGGCGTACTCGGTCAGCCACCTCTCCGCCCACTCCTCCAGCGTCATGTCGCAGTCGGTGACCTCCACGCCACGGTACTCGCCGATGAGCGCGTGGAGCTTCGGCATCAGCTCCTTTTGCGTTTTTGCGAACACGGATTTGTAGATCGGCGCACCGTCCGCCTTGTGCCCGATGACGATGCGGCCCTCCCAGCGACCATCCGACCTTTTGCGCACGGTACCGTCACCGTCCGGGCGTTTGCTTGCCATATGACCACCTCCTTTGTAGCAACACAACATACCACAGTCCTCGTGGAATAGCTATACCTTTTTCGCACACTACTCGAAGAATCACCCCGGCCACTTCTGGTCGTCCTTCACGGGGATGCGCCGTTGCACATCCAGCGCATGGTCGAAGCTCACCTGACCGCAGGTCTTCCTGACTTCGTCCTCCGCGAAATCCCGGAGGGCCTTTCGGTCCATCTCCCTTACCCCATAGTGCGCAGCGATGGTGTGGCAGGCCATGTTTAGCTCCACCGCCCACTTGAACAGCAGAGAGCGTAGACGGTTATTGTTGTTCTCCAGTATGCCCTTGATCGTCGCGGAGAGGATCGGCCCCAGATAATTTGAGGCGTCCATGCAATCCAGATACCCGGTGTAGAACTCCACGGACTTCTCCACGAACTCACTGCGGCTCTGGCAGTTGGCCGACGCCATGAGCCTGTCCATTTTCGCAATTGTTTCCGGCCTGAGCCAGTAAGTTGAGCCTTTTTTGTTTTCCACGAAAATACCTCCTAAAATCGGTCATGTATACCTGTAATAAATCGGATAAAGTCCTTGCGGCACTAAGGCTTTGGACGTT
The DNA here is from genome assembly GCA_947589225.1 of uncultured Oscillospiraceae bacterium. Taxonomy (GTDB): domain Bacteria; phylum Bacillota; class Clostridia; order Oscillospirales; family Oscillospiraceae; genus RUG626. Next base: position 72,067 of record CANQBC010000007.1, read on the forward strand.
TTCGCATCGCCGACCGGTGCGGAATTTTTCGTTTACCCCGAAAAACGGTGCGGTCTTCCTTCCCGGAAAAGCCCCGCACTGCGGGGCTTTGTGGCCGGGCCGTGCCGCGAAGCGGTGCGGCCCTTTATCTTGTTCAATAATCGAACGGCCTTTTTTGCCCGAAAAAGGGCCTTGTCACGTCTCGAAAAACGCCCCGCGTTGCCCCTCGTTTGTCTGACGTGTAAGCGGCCCTATGTCGGAGCCTTAATCCGCACACGCCTCGACACACGCTCTCACGCTCCCTTCTCATTGAGCACCACCTGTACCCGTCGCCGCTCGTTCTCCACCTCCGCCCTGCGTATGAGCCGTCGGTTGAATTGCTCCACCGCCGTACGGATTGGCAGGATGGTGTACATCAGATTTCCGTTGAGGGGCACGCCGCCCTTTGTGATCATCTCAGTCGTCTCCGTCCTGATGAGGCCCTTCTCCTCCAGGCCGCCCACGTACTTGGCCACCGACTTCCGGCTCCGCCCGATGGCCTCGCCGATGGTCTTGTAGCTGGGCCAGCACTTGTAGGTGCGGTTGTTCTTGCGGCACCTGAGATAGGCGTAGGTCGCGAGCTCGTCGGTCGTCAGGTCCATCTGGAACACCGCGGAGGGCATCTCAAAAAATTCTCCCGGCATCAGTTTCATCTTCTGTCGCCTCCCGTCCTCTCATCTACCCACCGGATGAACTTCTCCTTGGGGACCATCAGCCGGTTTCCGATCCGCAATGCCGGGAAGCCTGTCTCGTGCATCAGCTCGTAGCCGGACGAGACAGACACCCCCAGCACCTTCGCCACCGTCTCCGCGTTCAGAAACAGCGGCAGGGCCTCGTAGCTTGTGTACATCGCTTGCTTCATCTTTTATCCTCCTTTGTTTTCTTGCGGGGTTGTCCCACTTGTGCTATAATCTTACATCAGAACAGAGGATTTCAAAATGAAACAGCGTTCTTGAACATTTCGGAGGATTAACACTTTTAGACAGAGGTGAGAGCCATTGGAGGACTTGGGTTTGTACGTCTCGCTGCTTCCCGACGGGACGCTGAAACGCAAACTTGTTCACTTAAAACTTCGCGGAAGAAAATTAGAGGACGCGCTCCACGACTACCCTGTAACGCCGGACAGTCCGCTGTCCGTCTTCGACAAAGTGGAGACGCGGCTGCCCGACTCCACCGTTGAGCAGGAGATCATCGAGTTTTCAGAGCTGAACTTCGGGCCGTATGTGCAGGTCATCAACTACATCACCACCATGTCCAACTACATCCTCACTGACTTCAACCAGCGCCACGTCTTCGACCAAGACACTTTTGAGAACATGATGGAGACCCTCTCGGACTTCGTGTACACCTTTGAGTGTGACAACCCGCTCCAGGGAACGCTGACCCGTGCGGTCTTGGACGACACCATCCCAGTCAACAACGGAACACTGGAGCATTTGCTCGAGGCGACTCACGCGGTGGTCCCGCCTTTGCAGCAAATCGTCCTCTTTCAAAATCTCACCGTCCAGTTACTCAGTGACCTCCACCGCGGCGTCGCCCTGGACTTCAAGAAAAAGTACAGGCCGCTTCACAAGACGGAGTTTGTTCAGACCATATTGATGAGTAAGGACGGGCATCTCGCCAACCGCTACCACTTCCGTTCGCCCACATCGTACTACTGTTTCCTCCTCCTGAACTTCATCGAGCGCAAACCCACCGTGGAGCTTTGCCGGTGCTGCGGCAGATTTTTCGTGCCGAAGACGAAGCGGAAGACGCTCTACTGTGACCGCGTCATCCGTGACAAGAAGTCCTGCAAGAACATCGGCCCCCGCCTCAAGCACAAATACGACGCCGGCCGTGACAAGGTCATCGAGGAATTCGACCGCGCCCGCCAGCGCATGTACAAACGCTACGAGCGCACCGAGACCATAAATCAGTCCATCACCGCCAAGAGCCTTACCGAAGAGGACCTGTGTGAGTGGACCCGCAAAGCCACCGAAGCCCGCGACCAATACCTCGCCGGAGAGTTGAGCGAGGAGGAGGCGCTGAAGATCATAAACGGAACATAAAAATCCGGGAGCCGACGTGCGTCGGCTCCCGGACGTTTTTTTAGTTAAGGATGGGTAGATGTTGCCCCTCAATCCATGAAGGCATCAAATTCTTCGATGCGGTCAATCCAGTCCAAGTCTTTCTTCTTCTCCGCGCTGTCGATGACAACCGCTTTCGGGTCACGCTTGAGAATCTCCGCCTTCATCTTCCTCTGCTCGGATTTAGACATCGGCACAACCTTCGTACCGCCGTACCATATGGGGACGGACTTGTGAGTGATGTCGATGGTGGGGTGTTTTTGGACATGAGGTGCCTCCCGAATAATTGTGTCTGCTATTCAAGAATATACCACACCGTCTTGGCATACGCAAGACCGTCTCAATCTTTTGATTTCAAAACCCCCTGTGCGAACGCTCCGGGGAATTGGAAGCGTTTTTCTATGCCGTTGAAATTTACGTTGATAAACCCACCAGACAAAATTGAAAGGTGCAGAATGACTTGCTTATAGTAAGTCATTCAAAAGATTCATGCATTTGATTTTCTGCTGTAAATTGGCACTGCCATAAACATTGAGCGTAAACGACACATTCTTATGCCCCAAGATTTCCGACAAAGATTTAATGTCAAAGTCGGGAATTTCGATAGCTCGAACTGCAAAAGTGTGTCGTATTTCATGGAACTTCACCTTTGAAAGATTATACCGTTTCAAGAACCGGGCAAAATACTGCCGGTATGTCCTCGGCTCAGTCGGCCTGCTCTTCCCGGTAAGAAAATAGTGCGTAGGGTTGTCGGATATGTACTTCCGTATTATGTTCGAGAGCAGAGACGGAAACGGAATGGTTCGAATTGAACTTTTTGTTTTTGGAGGGCCTATGTTTATGTAGGTTTCTCCCTTACGCTTATCATAGATGCGTTGAACGGTTCGGTTAATGGTGATTGTGTTTTCCAAGAGCGAAATATCGCCCATTTGTAAGCCGCACAGTTCACCGATCCGTATCCCTGTCAAGAGCGCAATCAGAATACCGGCAGACTTGCGGTTCAAATGAAGGTAGATGCATTGAATCAATTCCTGCTCCTGCTCTTTTGAAAGCGACACAACCCGATGAACACCCCCCTCCTTTGGGTACTCCACCAAATCCCAATTCAAAAGTGGAATTGCTTTTTCTTTGTACCCGTATGTCATAGACAGCCGCAGAACGAGTATGACATCCCGTATGGTCTTGACGGTCAGCCCGCCGGTCTTGTCCATCCTGCCCTCGCTATAAAGATGCAGAATGTACTGCTGAATGTCGGCTTCTGTTATGGAGCCGATTTTTCTTTTCCCGAAGTACGGGATCAGATGGTTCTCCGCGATTAATACGAAGTTTGCGTGGGTTGACGCCGTAATCATTGGCTGCTTAGATTTCAGCCATTCATTAAGGAGCGTCTTGTATTGAGTATTTTCAGTCATGATGACCACCTCCCAAAATATTATGGAGGCATTTTGGTGCTCCTGTAGTCCTCAAGTAATAGTCAAAAGGCTCTCGTCCCCAAGCTGCGGTTTCCGGGGTTTGAGGGGGAATGGATAGAAGATTA
>CANQBC010000008.1 GCA_947589225.1 uncultured Oscillospiraceae bacterium
GTAAGCTTTAAAAGGGCCTGGTACAATTCCTCGTTTGAGGCTTCACGCAGAGACTTGCCGCAAAGCTGGGTCAAACGAGCTTCTACCGGTGTGTTCATGGGTGTCCCTCCAGATAGTTTTGTATTTTTTTGAGCCGTAAGCGTCTAACACGGCTTGCATATGTATATATTACCGCCTTTTTTGACGTTATCTCTTGCACAATCACGCCAGATTATGATATTATACTATCATCACGAGGCATTGGAGGGAACATTCATGGCGGAGGAGCGGCATATCCCCACGCCGGGGGGCGTCCAGGAGATAAAACAGCACGGCACCGCGCTGTTTCACTTCAACATTTATCCATGCACCATCCCCAGGGATTTTCCCACCGTCCCGCTCCACTGGCACAGGAGCATGGAGATCGTTTATATCAAAAAGGGCCTGGGCGCGGTGCAGTACGGGCTCGAAAGCCGCACGGCCGCCGCGGGGGATATCCTCATCGTGCCGCCGGGAACGCTCCACGCGCTCTTTGAGAGCCCGGGCTCCAGTATGGAATACGAGAACATCATCTTTGACGTCGACTTTCTGGGCGGCGGGCCAACGGACGTGTGCGATCAGGAGTACCTTGTCCCGCTGATGGCGGGGCGGCTCCTGGGCCCGGTCTACCTGACAGCGGAGGACGAGGCGTACGCGGACATATGCGCCTGCCTTCAGGACGCGGAGGCGCTGTGCAATTTCCGCCGCCGCGGGTACGAGCTGGGGGTGAAGGCGGCGATGATGAGGCTTTTGTACCTTCTTATGCTCCATTACCCCCAGCCGCCGGAGGTGGAGACGCCGGACACGGAGCGTTTGAAAAAGGTGGTCGCCCTCATCGAGGAGAGATACGCCGAGCCGCTGACGGTGGCCTCCGTGGCGCAGGAATGCGGTTACAGCTCCAGCCATTTCATGCGCTGGTTCAAGCAGATGACAGGTTCGAGCTTCGCCGCATACCTCATCGGCCGCCGCCTGACCTTCGCGGCGGAGGCGCTGTGCGAGTCGGACGGCAAGATCCTCTCCATCGCCCAAAGCGTGGGCTTTAACAACCTGTCCAACTTCAACAGGCAGTTCAAGGCCAGGTACCGTATGACGCCCAGGGAGTACCGCGCGGCCTCCAAGCCGCAGAGCGGCGGGGACGGGGAGAAATGAGGAGCGTTTCAGGCGCTTTCCAATCGCTGCCAGCGGGGACAGCCTTGACTGGAAGGACATATCCGCCTCGGAAATTTATAAGAGGGTCACAAGCCGCGTGAAACCGGGATCCATCGTGCTTTTCCATAACGCCGCCCTGCACACGCCGGAGGCGTTGGAGGACATTGTGAAATACCTCATCGCGGAGGGGTACGAGATCGTGCCCATATCTCAGCTCATATTGAAGGGGGACTACACCATCGACCACACGGGCCGGCAGTTCGCCGCGGAACCCGCGATCGTTCCTTGAGCCGCAAGCGGCCCAAGGAACTTGCCGGGTTCGCTCCTTCTCTCCCCACGCAATCTCGGATTGCGTGGGGCCTTTGTTGTTGGGGCGAACACTTGCAAAACAAAAGGGATTTTTCGGCTTTGAGAAAACATTTGACGGTTTTTGGAAAGCAGAGCTTGACCCCCGGAAAACCGGGGGCCAAAGCGTCGCTAAAACACGCCGTAAACGGGGATCGGGATCCGCCGGAGGCGCGGCGATATTCCACCGGGCGGATCGGAAAGCGGGAGGTGAAACGCGGCCGTTTATTTGTCCGCCACGATGTCGTATTTCTCCACGTTGATAACGGTCTTGCCCTGGGACTGAAAGCTGATGCCGTCGGCGGAGAGGGGCGTGTGGAAGGTGAGGGTCACGGCCTGCTCGCCGTCGTTGACGAAGATCTCGGCGGAAAAGCGATCCAAAATGACCCGCAGCTTGATCTCGCCCCCCCGGTCGCGGACAAAGCACTCCCGCACGTGGACGAAGTCCCGGTTGGTACCGGAGTGGTCGCGACTGACGCGCAGGGTGCTGGTCAGGGGCGTGTAGGTGATGGAGGTGTAGTGCTGGCTTCCGGCGGCCACCTTCATGCGGAAATTGGTGTACCCGCACTCGCTGCGGGGACGGACGGTGACGGTCATGTCGATGGTGCGCCCGTAGACGCCCCGGAGCGTCAGCTCCTCCTGGACGGGGATGTCGGAATAGCTCACCCGGCGGCCGTGGAGCGCGGCCAGCTCCCGCACCGGGTTCTGGACGACGCGCCCGTCCCGGATGGTAAGCTCCCGGGGAAGGGTCACCTGCCCGAACCACTTGTCCTCCGGCCCGGACACGCAGGTGTCCCAGTTTTGCATCCACCCGGCGACGATCCGCCGCCCGTCCGGGGCCAGGAGCGTCTGGGGGGCGTAGAAGTCCAGCCCGTAGTCCACCGCCTGGACGGCCTGCCGGTCAAAGACGTGGGCCGCCGGGTCGTAGTCGCCCAGGAGGAACATGGTGCAGTCGCCGTTGTGGAACTCCAGCCCCACGGCGCTCATGTCCTGGGGACTGGTCATGAGGATCTGCTTTCCGTCCAGCTCAAAAAAGTCCGGGCACTCCCACATACGCCCGTACTCGTTCCAGCACCGGTCCAGCACGGTGACGAAGCGCCAGTCAAAGGCGTTTTTGCTCTCAAAAAGCAGGATCGCCCCGCTGCCGTCCTGCGTGCGGCACCCCACCACGCAGCCGTAGGAGCCGTCCGCGTTCCGGAATATTTTAGGATCCCGGAAATCGTGGACGCTGAAGCCCTCCGGGATGCCGTCGCCGGCGATCACGGGGTTGGAGGGGAGCTTTTCATAGTTGAGGCCGTCCCCCACCGCCAGACACTGGGTCTGCAGATCCCGCCGCACGCCGTCCTCGTCCATATGGCTGCGCACCCCGGTGTACATCAGGAGGTGCCGGCCGTCGGGGAGCTCCAGGGCGGAGCCGGAGAAGCACCCGGCGTCGTCATACGCCTCGTCGGGCGCCAGCGCGGCGGGCAGATACTCCCAGCGCAGAAGGTCGCGGCTCACCGCGTGGCCCCAGTGCATGGGCCCCCATTTGGTGGAGTAGGGGTGGTACTGGTAAAAAAGGTGATACTGCCCCTTGTAGAAGCAGAAGCCGTTGGGGTCGTTCATCCAGCCCACCCGGGGGCTCAGATGGAACGCCGGCCGGGCCGCGTCGGATATGTAAGCGCCGTAGTGTTCCTCGTATTCCCGGGCTTTTTGGAGAAGCGCGCTTGTCATGACTGTATCCTCCAGATAATGAGTTGTATTTTCCAAGGAGCCGCCCCGGTCGGGGGCGGCTCCTTGATCGAACATAGATCACAGCGCGGTATCGCGGCGGCTTACTCGCCGGCGGACACGTAGCGGTCGTAGGCGTCCTGATAGACGGTGAGGAGCCTCTCCATGCCGCAGTTATCCTTCAGGACGGTGAGATAGTCGCTCCACTCCTGATCGGTGGGACCGCCGTCCTTGATCCAGCGGCCCTCGGCCTCGGAGACCTGGCTGACAAAGACGGCCTTGTAGCGGTCGATGGTGTCCAGCTCGTCGGCGGTGAAGGTCACGTCCAGGGGGTAGTAGTTTCTGTTGTGGGAGTAGGGCAGCCAGTCGTTTTCCAGGTACTCAAGGCGCTGGGTGGCACGATCCTCGTTGTAGAAGATGTGGTTGTAATACTCAGGGAGGATGAGCTTGGGACCGTAAACCTCGTACTGTCCCTTGAGCTCGCCGGAGCTCTTGCCGAAGCGGCTCTGGGCCTCCTCGTCGCTGATTGGCACCCAGACGCCGTTCTCGTCCTTCTCCTCGGAGAAGTAGATGCCGATGGGGCCGTACTGGAGCTGCATGACCACCTCGCCGTCGTACCACTGGTCGAAGTAGCGGCACAGAAGCTCCGGGTTGCCGCAGGCGGAGGTGATGTTCAGGTTCCCGGAGGTGATGGCGGGGTTGGCGCGGATGTTCACCTCGCAGGTGTCGGCGTACTTGGTGCCTTCAGGGCCCTTGAGGGGCGGCAGGAACACATAGTCGTCGGCGTAGCTGCCCAAAATCTCCGGGGCCTCCCAGTAGGTCAGCACGCCGATGCGCCCGGCGCTGCCCTTGGCGATGAACTGGCTCACGGACTGGGAGAACATCTCAAGGTCCATCAGGCCCTCGGCAAACCAGTTGTGGATGTAGCTCACGGCGTCGCGGTAATTCTCCTGGGAGGAGGCGAAGTAGACCTTGCCGCTCTCGTCCACCATCAGGTCCGCGCACACGTCGTTGGTGAAGTTGGTGAAGCCGAAGCCCGCGTACAGCATCTCCTGGCCCCAGCACCACTGGTCGTAGCCGGAGGAAAAGGGGATGGTCATCCCGGCGGCGTTGCCGTTGCGGGTGGCCATGTCGTTGTCCCTGAAGGCAACAAGCACGTCGTGGAGCTCGGTGAGGTTGGTGGGCATGTCGAGGCCCAGCTCGTCAAGCCAGGTTTTGTTGATGTACATAAACTCAGGGATGGAGTAGATGCCGTAGTTGTCCTCCGCGCCGATCTGGGCGGTACCCATCATCTCGGCGGAGGGCAGGCCGTAGATCTTCCCGTCAGCCATGGTGATGGCGGAGCGGACTTCGGGGTACTCCTCCAGGATGGCGGAGAGGTTGGGCATGATCTCCGGGGTGATGTAGGGGGTCAGGTCAATGAAGGTCTCGTCGCTGCCATACTCGGTGATGTCGCTCTGGCTGAAGTTCACGGCGATGAACGCGTCGGGCAGCTGGCCACCGCCGATGCGGGTGCCGACGATCTCGCCCAGAGAGTCCGTCATCAGATCCCACTCGATGGTGACGCCGGCGTCCTCCGCCAGCTTCTCCATGACGGGGTTGGAGTCGTAGCCAGAGCTGAGGGTGGACATGCCGCCCATGATGGTGAAGTCCGTCTGATCGGCGTCCTTCTGCGTCCCCTTGTTGCAGGAGGCCAGAAGCGCCGTAAGCATCATCAGCGCCAGAACAACGGAGAGGACCTTTTTAAATGAGTGTCTCATGAAAATTCTCCTTTTTCACATTCGCGCCCGCAGGCGCCAAGATTTTCAAATTAATTTTTCGGCGGCATGTACGCCGAAAAATTACCCTTTCATCACGCAAGCGTGCCGCTTCGCGGCGCGCGCGGCGTGACAGCAGGAAACATTTTTTGAATTCCAATTCAAAAAATGCTTCCGCACGCGTCTCATTGGCATCGAGACCCCAACGGGGTCTCGAGCCGGTTTTTTTAGCCCTTGACCGCGCCGGTCATGAAGCCCTGCTCGAAATATTTCTGGACGAAGGGGTAGATGACCAGCATGGGCACCGCCGCCACGATCATCGCGGCGAACTTCACGAGTTCCGCCATGCGGTTGGCGTCGGCGTAGCTCATGCCGCTCCACATATCCTTCATGGCCTCGGTGGTGATGAGGATGCCCCGGAGGACCAGGGGGAAGGGGTACTGGGTCTTGTTGAGATAGATAAGGGCGGTGAACCAGTCGTTCCAGAAGGCCACCATGGAGAACACAACCATGACCGCCATGATGGGGCGGGAGAGAGGCACCACGATGCGGAAGAAGGTGGTGAAGTCGTCGGCACCGTCGATGGCGGCCGCCTCCATGAGCTCCGAGGGGATGTTGTGCTCAAAGAAGTTGCGCACGATGATGACGTTGCCCACCGCCACGCCGCCGGGCAGGAACAGGGCCCACATGTTCTCTAAAAGCCCCGTGTCCCGAACCACCAGGTAGGTGGGGATCAGGCCGCCGCCGAAGTACATGGTGATGATGAAGAAGATGGAGATGGCCTTGCGCCCAGGGAGGTTCTTCCGGGAGAGCGGGAAGGCCACGATGTAGATCATGACTACGGAGAAAAGCGTGCCGACCACGGTGTAGAGTACGGAATTTCCAAAGCCCCGGAAGAGATTCTGATTGGCAAAGACCGCGGCGTAGCCCTCCAGGGTGAATTTGCTGGGCAGCAGGAAGGTCTTGCCGCCGTATACCTCGTAGGGGTCGGACACCGAGGCAACCAGTACGTAGTAGAGCGGATAGGCCACGATGATCAGGATGAGCACGCACAGAGACACCAGAATGATGTCGCTGACCTTGTCGGAGAGGCCGTGGGATCTTGTTTTCGTTTCCATTTTACAACCCTCCCATTAAACGAAGCTGACGTCCGCGGCCTTCTTGGCGATCTTGTTGACGATAATCAGCAGAATGATGTTAATGACCGTGTTGAAGAGGCCGATGGCCGTGGAGTAACTGTAGGCGTGATCCACAATGCCCTGTTCGTAGACGTACACCGCGATGACGTCGGAGGTCGCCTTGTTGAGCTGGGTCTGGAGCAGGAACACCTTCTCGAAGCCCACGCTCATGATGCCGCCGGCCGCCATGATGAGCTGAAGGACAATCTGGGGGATAAGCTCAGGGATGTCAATGTTGAGGATCCGCTGGAACATGGAGGCGCCGTCGATCTTCGCCGCCTCGTAGAGGCCGGGATCCACGGCGGACAGAGTCGCCAGGTAGATGATGGTCCCCCAGCCGGCGTCCTGCCAAATGCCGGAGGCGATGTAGATGGTGCGGAACGCCCCGGGCACGGTCATGAAGTCGATCTGCTTGCCGATGAGCAGGTTGATAAGGCCGCCGTAAGGGGAGAGGAAGATGCGGATCATACCGCAGACCACCATGATGGAGATGAAGTGAGGCGCGTAGAGGACGGTCTGCACCACCCTCTTGAAGCGTTTGAAGCGGAGCTGGTTGATGCCCAGAGCCAGGATGATGGGGACAGGGAAGCTCCAGAGGAGTCCGTAAAGGCTCAGCTTTACGGTGTTGATGATCATTCTCTTGAAGTTGGGGGCGGTGAAGAACCGTTCAAACCACTGAAAGCCGACCCAATCGCTCCCGAAGAAGCCCTTGTTGGGCTTATAGTTCCGGAAAGCAATCTGGATGCCGTACATCGGTATGTATTTGTAGATGACCGTGATGACGACCGGTATGATCAGCAGGACGTAGAGCTGCCAGGACTCCGCTATCCGCCGCCCAAGGGATTTTCCGTGAGGCTTGATCTGCTTTGCCGCCGTGTTAGGATTGCTCACGCTGTGGTCTCCCTCCTTATTAATATTGTTACTAATGCTGCTGTGAAAGGTTTTTTTAATAGAAAGCTCTGAACTTTGCCAGCTTTTTTTGACCATGGTTGCCAGCCTGAGGCCCTAAAAGGAGGCGTTTGACGTGAAACGATATTTCTTGAACGACATAAGAATACCACGGGAAAAGTCAAAACGTCAATAGTTTTTTGCGTAAACTTTACAATTTGTGAAGGTTATACAAAATTATACTGGCTAAGTTGTGTATTTTTACAAAGAGAGCGTGCAAAAACGTTTCATAAAAAATTTGCGAACCTCTTTACAAATTCGCGCGTCTGTGGTATGATTGTTCATGAAACCAAGCTCCCATTTCATGAGAATGAGGTGAAACGTATGTCAGAAACAACTTCCGCCCCCACCATGAAGGATGTGGCGCGCGAGGCCGGCGTGGCGTTGGGGACAGTGTCGAAGGTGATAAACGGCATCCCCGTGGGGGAGAGCTACCGGCTTCGCGTGGAGGAGGCGGTGGCCAAGCTCAACTACCGGGTCAACTCCTACGCCAAGGGCCTCAAGACCAACAAGACCTACACGGTGGCGGTGATGGTGCCCAACCTGGTGAGTCCCTTTTTCGCCAAGCTTGTCAACTGCCTCAACCGCTCTCTGACCCGGAGGAAGCACAGGATGCTCCTCTTCGCCACGGACTACGACCCGGCCCAGGAGCAGGAGTACGTGATCCTGGCCGAGCAGCAGAAGGTGGACGGCATTATCTGCCTCAGCTACAATCCGGAGCTGAAGGTCAGCGAAAGTGTGCCGCTGGTATCCATCGACCGCTATTTCGGCGGGCAGATCCCCTGCGTGAGCTCGGACAACTACGGCGGGGGGCGCATGGCGGCGGAGAAGCTCTACGCCAACGGTTGCCGGAATCTGGCCTTCATGCGCATCGGCTCCAAGCTCACAAACGAGCCGAACAAACGAAAGGACGGCTTCATTGCCGCCTGCGAGGCGCTGGGCGTCCCCTATACATTAAAAATGGTAGACGATTTTACGCCCTACTCCGCCTTTGAGGAGTTTCTGCGGGAGCATCTGCGGGGCGGGAAGCTGGACTTTGACGGCATCTTCTGCGTCACCGACGCCCTGGCGTATCAGACGGTGCGGTCCCTGCGGGCCATGGGCGTCAGGGTGCCGGAGGACGTGCAGATCATCGGCTTTGACGGGACGCAGTACTTCGGGGACCAGGACTACTTCTGCTCCACCATCGTCCAGCCGCTCCCTGAGATCGCGGAGACGTGTGTGGACATGATCCTGGAGAAGGAGCTTTCCAAGGCCCCGTCGCTGGTGTGCCTGCCCGTCGTGTACGCCTACGGCGGCACCACAAAGGAGTGAGGGATGGTGAGCGGCTGTGCGAACGCGTTTCACCGAAGGGGGTCGTTTTTAGCGTGAAAATGAGACGATATTTGGCCGCCGCCACCCTGCTGTGCCTTCTCCTGACCGCCTGCGGCGCGGCGGAGCTTGACCGGGAGACTCTGGGCTGGGAGGAGGACTGGACGGCGGTGGGCGACGCGGTGGCCTCGGAGCCGGTGGATGGCTTTGAACCCCGCGAGAACCTAGACGCCATGTCCGCCTCGGGGCTCTGGTACGCCACCTGGACCGCCGGTGAGATGGAAGTCCGTGAGAACGAGGAGGGCCAGCGCTCCGAGATCTACGACGCGCAGATCTATCTGCTGGTTCAGGAGGCCAAAAGCGAGGCCAAGGCATTGGCGGAGGTGGAGGTCTGGAAGGGCCGGGAGCGGGACAGCTACGGTTGCGGTGAATCGTCAACCGGCGACTATGCCGGGATGTCCTTTGAGGTAATTCCCATGCTGACCGCCTCCGAAACGAACCCCTACTCCCACGGTGCGGCGGCCTTTGGCGTCCGGGGAAAATACGCCGTTTCGGCGGAGCTTCTCTGCCGGGAGGGATATGAGGGCGATGCCGAGGAGATATTGACGGACTTCCTCGCGGGCCTGCATTTCAACGACAAGGAGGCGGAATAGATGGGCCTTTTCTTCCCCATGGACGATGAGAACCGCCGGCCGTTCCGGCGGCGCGGCTTTGCCCGCTACCGCCAGCTTTTGGAGCGGGACTGGAAATCATACATACTGATGGACTTTATCGCCCTTGTCACCTTCATTCCCTACGGGCTGGGGGTCGCCTGGGCGATACTGACGGGGAGCTCCCTGCTGCTGATCCCGTTTTCGCTGATCGGCGGGATGATCGCGGGACAGGGCGTCGCCGCCATGATGGACTTTCTTCTGCGCAGGGCCAGGGACGACACGATGGCCGTGGGCCCGGCGTTCAGAAAGTCGCTCCGCCAGAACTGGCGCGCGGCCCTCCTGCCCGGGGCGGTCGAGGGGCTTTTTGTGGGCCTGGTCATTTTTTCCGGCCTTGTGATGCTCCGCACGGGGGAGATCACCGCCCTGAACGTCGCTGCCTTTGCCGTCGCAGCGGTGGTGTTCACCATGGTATTCGACCTTTTGTGGCCCCAGGTGGTGCTGTTCGAGCAGAGGCCCATGGTGAGGCTCAAAAACTGCGCCCTCTTTATCATGCAAAACCCCTGGCGGGTTCTGGGAGGGGCCGTCCTGCAGGTCGCCTGGTGGATCGTGACCTTCCTCTTCATGCCCTGGACGGCCTTTCTGGTGCCGTTTTTGGGGATCTGGTACATCCTTTTTGTGTCGGTCGCCATAAAATACGACACCCTCAATGAGTCCTTCGAGATCGAGGAGCAGATCAAAAGCGCCGGCGCGGTGCCGGCAGAGAAAAAAGGAGCGGATGAGCATGGCTGATATCCTGACTGTAGGCGAGATCCTCATTGACCTGACGCAGAGCGGCACAAACGAACAGGGGATCCCCCGGTTTGACGCAAACCCCGGCGGCGCGCCGGCAAACCTGGCCGTGGCCGCCTCAAGGCTGGGCGCCAAAACGGCCTTCATCGGCAAGGTGGGCCGGGACAGCTTCGGGGAATTTCTCAAAAATACCCTTGTGGAGAATGGCGTTGACGTGACAGGAATGGTCACGGATCCCGTTCAGAACACCACCCTCGCCGTGGTGAGCTTGGACAAGACCGGCGAGCGCAGCTTCAGCTTCTACCGGGATCCCAGCGCCGACGTCAATCTCCGGGCGGAGGAGATCGACGATGAGCAGCTGAAAAACGCCCGCTTCCTGCATTTTGGCAGTGTAAGCCTTACCGCCGAACCCGCCAGGAGCGCGACGCTCCACGCCGCCTCTCGGGCAAAGGAGCTGGGGGTCGCCGTCAGCTACGACCCCAACTACCGCGCCTCCCTGTGGAGCGACGAGAATACCGCCGTCGCGCGGATGCGCGAGCCCCTGCCGCTGGTGGACGTGCTGAAGGTCTCCGACGAGGAGCTCCCCCTGATTGCCGACACCGGGGATCTTGAGGAGGGGAGCGAGGTTCTCGCCGCCGCGTATGGTATTCGGCTGATCCTCGTGACCCTGGGCGCCAGGGGCGCCTTCTACCGTTTTGACGGCGGGACGGGGTACGTCCCCGGCATCAAATGCGTTGTGGCGGACACCAACGGCGCCGGCGACACCTTCTTCGGGGCGGCGCTGTCCCAGCTTGTCCGTCTGCCCTCCCTGGACGCGTTGACCGTCCCGGAGCTGGAGCGGATTGTCGGTCTGGCCAACCGGGCCGCCGCCCTCACCACCTCCCGCCACGGGGCCATTCCCGCTATGCCTCGCCTCGAGGAGCTTATGGCATAAAGCGGGATTCCTACGCGTCTGAAATCGTTTCACGGTCTGATTTGGTGCAATATGCACAAATCAGACCGTGATTTTTTAGGTGTATCGCAGAAATTTAAAAAGCTTATTGACAAATTCTTTGGGCTGCATTATAATGCAATCATTCTTGAGCGTGAAACGTTATTTCATGGACGTCTCCCCAGCCGGTCCGGCCCGCCAAGCTTGACTGAAATCTTAGATCAAGAGGGACTGACATGAAAATGAAAATGCAAAAGCTTCTGGCCCTCGTCCTTGCGCTGGCCATGGTGCTGGCGCTTGCCGCCTGCGGCGAAAAGACCGGCGGAGCGGCGGACGACATTGTGAACGGGGACTTCGAGGACGTTTCCGCCGGCGCCTGGGTAGGCTGGACAAAGGCGGACGCGGCCTTCAATTTCCGGGGCGTCGTCAGCGATGAAAAGGTGAACGGCGTACCGATGGAGAAGTCCGGCGACTACTATTTCGCCGGCTCCAAAGGCGGAAATCCTGTCATGAAGGGAACCCTGACCTCCGACGTGTTCAAGCTTGGCGGCAACGGCTTCATTACCTTCAAGCTCGGCGCCGGCAAGGATCCCGAGAAGTGCTATGTGGAGTTTATTGAATCCGGCTCCGACACCGTCCTTGCCAAGGTGGGCAACACCGACTGCGACGGGATGTATATCAAGGATCACCTGCTCACCAAAGTTGTGGATCTCTCGGCCCATGTGGGCAAGAACATCTACATAAAGATCACCGACAACGACGACGGAACCGATTTCGCGTACCTCAACTTCGACGCCTTTAAGGTCTGCCAGAGCGACGATGAAGTCGCGGCCGCCGAGGCCGAGTACAAGGCCCAGATCGAAAAGTACGGCGAGAAGCCCTTTGAGGAGGACGAGACCGCCACCACCATCGTAAACGGCGGCTTTGAGGAGTGCGACCTGGAGAACGGCATACTCACCGGCTGGAAGCTCCTGGACGGCTCCGCGCTGACCGTAGCCAACGTGGTGCCCACAAGCCAGTACTACTGGGATGACCGCAGCGTCTACGGCGACGGCGAGTATTACCTGGACGGCTCCAACAACGGCGCCACCGCCGAGAATCTCACCGGCGCGATCCGCTCCCAGAAATTCACCCTGGCCGGGGACGGCTACATCAGTTTCATGATGGGCTGCGGCAACGGCGGCTCCTATGTGGCCCTGTGCGACGGCAGCAACGACGAGGAACTTATCAAGGTGGAGAACACCTACTTCTCCGACCCGGCCCTGGCTCTGACGCTCCTGCGTATGTATATGGACGCCTCGGACTACATCGGCCGCGTGGTCTACCTGAAGGTGGTGGACGCCAACGACGGCTCCAACGGCGGCTTCGCCTTCATCAACGTGGACGACTTCCGGGTCTCCCTCACCGCCGACGAGGTGGCCGAGCTTGAGGTGGAGCAGATGGAGAAGATCCAGAACGAGACTTACACCTCCGCCTCCTACGACGACCTGACCTCCCTGCGCAACTATTACGCGAATTACCCCTATCCCGTGCCCCTCAAGTCCCTGACCTTCACCGCCTACGCGGAAAATCAGGTGGTGGACTGCGGCGCCGTGGATGTGACCGCGTTCCTCTCCGGCGCCGCCGCCTCCTTCGGCAGCGAGACGGTCTCCGGCATCGCCGTGACGAAGGTGACCGCCCCCGACGGCACCGAGATCGCCGGCTCCTTTGACGCGGTGGACATGAGCGCCCCCGGCGCTTACAAGGTGACCTACGGCGTGTCCTACGAGGACAAGAGCCTGGAGGCAACCTTCACCGTCGTCGCCATGGCCGACCACAACAGCGTGGCCAACGGCGGCTTTGAGTCCGGCGACCTGGCCGGGTGGACGGTCCTCAGCCCCGACACCTGGAGCGTGGTGGAGGGTCAGCCTGCGGGCGTTATCTCCGCCGCCACCTACTGGGATCAGCAGCTCCCCTACAACCAGGCGGGCGACTGGCACCTGGACGGCTGGAACAACGGCATCGGAGAGCCTGAGAGCTGGTCCGTCCGCTCCACCAACTTCACCCTGGCGGGATCCGGCTTCATCAGCGTCCGCATGGGCGGCGCCGCCTCCGCTGTCCGGGTCTACACCGCCGACGGCACAGAGATCGGCTATTACAAGCAGACGCGCTTTGCCGACGTGGGCTATCCCCACATGGCGGAGGGCGGCTCCTGGGCCGACATGGGCACCTATGTCATCGACCTCAGCGATCATCTGGGCGAGGAGCTGTACCTTGTCCTGTGCGACGAGGTCATCGAGGGCGGCTGGGCGCACGCCTTCTTCGACGAGGTCGTGACCTATTACGAGACGGCTCCCGATGTCGCCAACATGGCCGACACCGTCACCGACGGCCACGACCCGGCCAACGAGGCGGACGTCCCCGGCGAGGTTCAGATCCCCTGGCAGCTTGCCGTAAACCTGAAATAAGCTTTCTGCCTTTTCATTTTATCCTCCCCTTCGGGCCGGGGACCGTTTGGTCCCCGGCCCAATGCAAAAACAAACGCTTTCACAGGAAGGAGTATTCACGTGAAGAAAAGCTTTGTTCTTGTCGTTCTGGCGCTCTGCCTCAGTCTGACCCTGGCCTCCTGTGGAGGCGGCAGCCACAGCAAGGAGCTCCTGCTCCACCTGACCTTTGACGAGGGTTCCGGCACGACCGTCAAGGACGCCTCCGGCAAGCTGCCGGAGGCGGAGCTTAACTACAACTTCTCCCACGCCACATATATGGACGACCAGGAACCCCAGTGGAGGAGCGAGGGCGTCAGCGGCGGGTGCATCCTCCTGGATGGCACCAGCACCTACGTCGGCTATAAGCGCAACGACATCACGGTGGAGGGGCCGGCCCTCACCGTCCAGGCGTGGATTGCCCCCCGGATGTTCGAGTGGGACGACCCCCACGCCGCCGAGAACGGCACCGACTCTCTGACCGGCATCGTCTGCCAGTTTGACAAGGAGGCCAAAAAGGGCTTCATCCTGGGCTATGAGCGCTTCGGACGGCTCAGCTTCCAGGTGGGCACGGGCTACGAGTGGCTGTCCGTGTGGTCCGAGGACGCCAACCTCGAAAAATACGCGTGGAACCTGGTCACCGCCACCTACGACGAGAACGCGGGGAAGATGTGCCTCTACTTAAACGGGGAGCTGGTGGGCTCCGGCTTCACCGGCGGCGACATCCAGGGAGCCAGCAACAAGGGCCTCACCGTGGGCCGCAACCAAAACCCCGTGGAGAACCTGGTGGCCGGAAGCGTCAACAGCGCCAGCGGGTATCTGGATGAGGTGAAGATATGGTCCACCGCCCTCTCCGCTGATGAGATCAAAGAGTATTACGACAGCGTCACCGTCCCCGACATCGAATTTTCCCAGATCTGGCTCCAGAACATCCTCACCGGCGACTACACCAGGCCCCAGTTCCACGCCGGGCCTTACCAGTTCTGGATGAACGAGCCCCACGCGCCGGTCTACTATAACGGCGTGTACCACCTCTTCTACCAGGCCAACATGACGGGTTCCTACTGGCGCAACATCTGCTGGGGCCACTTTGTCTCCACCGACATGGTCAACTGGAAGCCCATAAAGGAGGCCATCACCCCCACCGAGGGGTCCGTCGTCCCTGACGGGGTGTGGTCGGGCGGCGCGGCGCTGGATAAAAACGGTGTGCCGCTCCTCTTCTTCACCGCCGGAAACGACGCTTTCCGGGACACCCCGGGGCTTATCTCCAATCAGAACATCGGCGTGGCGTACCCCGCAGACCTTGGTGACCCGGAGCTTACCGACTGGGTGGTCTGCGACGAGCTGGCGGTCGTGCAGCAGCAGGGACAGGGGCGCGCCGGCGAATTCCGGGATCCCTCCGTCTGGAAGGAGGGCGACAGCTGGTATATGCTCATCTGCTCCGGCTCCGCCACCACCAACGGCGGCTCCGCGCTCCTCTACACCACCGATACGCTGGAGCTGAAGGCGGACGGCACCGTGGAGCAGAACTGGGTCTACAAGGGGCCTGTCTACGAGATGCCCACCCAGTCCTCCCTCTACGGGACCTCCTGGGAGCTGCCCATCCTCCTGCCTGTCAGCAACGAGGCGGGCACCGTCACGAAGTACTTCCTCTCCGTCTCTCCCGCCCCCGCCTCCAGCGCAGACAACAAGGTCTATTACTGGCTGGGGGACTTTGACCGGGAGAGCGGCAAATTCACCCCCGACCCGGCCTTTGAGGGGGATCCGCACCTTTTGGACTACGGGGCCAACGTGTTTACGGGACCCAGCTGCCTTGTGGATCCGGTGAGCGGGGATATCTATATGTTCTCCATCATGCAGGATCAGCGGGGCGCGGGGGAGCAGGGGGCGTCCGGCTGGGCGCACACCGTGGGGCTGGCCAGAAGGATCTGGCTCGCCGACGACGGAAGCGACCTTATGATGGCCCCCATCGACGCGCTCCACGAGCTGGAGGAGGAGACCCTTGTGAACCTGAAGGGCGTGAGCCTTGAGGACGCCAACGCCGCCCTGGCGGGCGTTGACGAGGATATGCTCTACATCCGGCTTACCGCCGATTTGACGGGGGCGCAGGAGTTTGGCATCAACATGAAGCAGGGCGGCAAGTGGGACTGCACCACTTACACCTACGACGTGGAGAAGGAGACCATCTCCGGCCACACCGAGAATAAGGGCGAGGGCTGCAAGGCCAGCACCGTCTCCGGGGCGCTTCCCAATGAGGACGGCAAGCTCACTATGGAGATCTACATCGACCGCTCCCTGGTGGAGGGCTTCTTCAACGACTACAAGTCCGTCAGCATCCGCGCCTACACCGACGAGCCGGACTCCCACGGCATCGACCTGTTCGCCTCCGGCGTGGTCACCGTCGACGAGCTCTTTGTGGCGCGAATGGGTTCCATATTTGATTGAGCGGAAGGTACAAAGACGCCGCGCGGAAGCTTCCGCGCGGCGTCTTTGCTTGTAAAGAAAGGCCGATCAGAGCTTCCGCGCCGCTTTGCGGGACGTTTCGACGGCGCGCCTCCGGATCTCATATCCCCGGAGCGGGGCGTGTGTCCCGGGGATCCCGCTATATGGTTTTCCCACTGCCTGAGAGGGGGGATCCCCCCTGCGGTTCCTCGGGAAAAGGGGATCTCTTTGATAAAAAACTGTTGACGGTGGTGGGAGGGAAATATATACTTGTACTATCAACGATCGGGAGTGACCTCTATGCGCATATACGAAAACCCTCTGAAAACCAGCGAAAACAGGCTTCCGGCCAGGAGCTTCTATATACCCGGAGGGATAAGCGAGGTCACGGAGCTTAACGGCCCGTGGCGCTTCGCCTTCTTCCCGGAGGACGAGCGGATACCGGAGACGATCACCGACTGGGATACGATTCCCGTGCCCTCCTGCTGGCAGCTGCAGGGGTACGAGGCTCCCAACTACACAAACGTCAATTATCCTTACCCTGTGGATATGCCCTATGTGCCGGACTCCAACCCCTGCGGCGTCTATGAGCGGGAGTTTGAGATCAAAAGGCTGTGGGGGAGGGTGTATTATGTCCTTGAGGGCGTCAGCTCCTGCGCCTTCGTTGTGGTCAATGGGCGCTGCGTGGGCTTTACCCAGGGCAGCCGGCTGCGGGCGGAATTCGACGTCACGGGCTTTGTCCGCGAGGGCGTCAACACTCTGCGCGTATACGTGCTCAAGTGGTGCTGCGGAAGCTACCTTGAGGATCAGGACGCTTTCCGCTATAACGGGATCTTCCGGGACACGTACCTCCTCCAGCGCCCGGAGGGGCACATCCGGGACGTGGAGATGATCCCCAATGCCAGGAGCATCCGCGTGAAGCTGGAGGGCTCCGCCCATGTGCGGGTGCTGGACGGGGACGCGGTGCTGGCGGAGGCGGATTTTGAAAATGAGTACGAATTTGCCCCCGAAAACCCCATCCTCTGGAACGCGGAGAAGCCCCATCTCTACACGGTGGAGCTGGAGCGGGCGGGGGAGACGATCGCGCTGAAAACCGGACTCAGGCAGGTGTCCGTTTCGGACAAATACGAGCTTTTGATCAACGGCGTCCCCGTGAAGCTCCACGGTGTCAACCACCATGACACGAGCAAATTCCGGGGCTGGTGCCAGAGCGCGGAGGAGCTGCGGCATGACCTCGAGCTTATGAAATCCCTGAATATAAACTGCGTGCGGACATCCCACTACCCGCCGTTCCCGCAGTTTGTACAGATGTGCGACGAGCTTGGCCTTTACGTGGTGCTGGAAACGGATATCGAGACCCACGGTTTTTCCTTTAGAAGGGCCGACCCTCCCACCGGTTACGACCACACCCCCGGCGAGTGGCCCTGCACCAACGAGGACTGGAAAACCGAGTTTGTGTCCCGCATGGAGCGGGCGGTGGAGTGCTTCAAAAATTCCCCCTCCGTCATTTTCTGGTCCGCGGGCAACGAGAGCGATTACGGGGACAACCACCGGGCGATGCTCCGCTATTTGAAAGAGCGCGATCCCTCGCGCCTCTCCCACTACGAACAGGCCAGCGCCCAGGGGGACTATGCGACCCCGGACGTGATATCCTGGATGTACGCGACCCGGGAGAGGATAGAGAGAGCGGCGCTGGATCCCAAAATGGAAAAGCCGGTCTTTCTGTGCGAGTACTCCCACGCTATGGGTAACGGGCCCGGAGATGTATGGGATTATAACGTCCTTTTTGACAAGTACCCCAAGCTGATCGGCGGCTGCGTCTGGGAGTGGGCCGACCATGTCGTCGTGAAAAACGGCGTCCAGCTCTACGGCGGGGATCTTCCAGGGGAGCTCACCCATGACGGTAACTTCTGCTGCGACGGTATGGTTTTTGCCGACAGGGGCTTCAAGTCCGGGACCCTGGAAATAAAGGCGGCGTATCAGCCGATCGAGACGAGGCTTGCGGACGGAAAACTGCGGATCCGCAACAGGCTGGACTTTACAAACCTCAACGAGTATGTGCTGACGGTGGAGTCCGAGCGCGACGGGGAGATCGTCGATACCCGGGCCATGACCCTCGATCTCGCCCCCCACGCCTGGGCGGAGCTGGAGCTGCCCGAGGCGCCCGCGTCCTGCCGCCTCGGGGCCCATGTGCGCTGCCGGCTCACGAAGGACGGCGCCCAGTGGGCGGTGACGGAGCATGAGCTGGATGTCCCCCGCGCGGAGAAAAAACGCGCCGCGCCCCTTGCCGTGACCTCGGACGGGCGGTTTATCCGCGCCGCGGGGGAGGGGTTTGCCTACACGCTTTCCAAGCTCCACGGAAACCTTGTCAGCGCCGTCATCGGCGGAAAGGAGCGCCTCGCCGCGCCCGTGACCCTGTCCGTTTTCCGCGCTCCCACGGACAACGACAGGAACATCCGCGCCCACTGGGTGGACGACGACGTGTGGCGCGGCGAAAAATGGAACAAGTCGTTTACAAAGATATACGGCTTTGAGGTGGACGGAAATTCCGTGACCTTCCGCGGCTCCCAGGCCGGTGTTTCCCGCGCCCCCGCCCTGCGCTTTGAGACCCGGTATTCCTTCTTCGCCGACGGCGCCGTGGAGGTGCGCTCCCATTTCCGCGTGCGGGAGGACGCCTTCTTCCTGCCGCGGCTGGGCTTTGAATGGACGCTTACGGGAGACGGGGGATTTGCCTATTACGGCAAGGGGCCGGGGGAGAACTACTCCGATATGTGCCACTGTGCCCTGACGGGACTCTATAAGAGCGCCGCCGAGGCCGAGTACGTGCCCTACGTGCGGCCCCAGGAGCACGGGAACCACACCGGCGTGCGGGAGCTCACCGTGGGAGGGCTCACCTTTGAGGCGGACGCCATGGAGGCCCGCGTCTCGGAGTATACCGGCCATGACCTCCTCGCCGCCGCCCACACCGACCAGCTCCATAAGGACGGCTTTATCCATTTGCGCACCGACTACCGGGTCAGCGGCCTGGGCTCGAACTCCTGCGGCCCCGAGTTGGATCCAAAGCACAGGATAAGCGAGAAGGAGATGTCCTTCACCTTCACCCTGCGCCCGGAGGAGTGAGAACCGGATTCGCTCTTTGTGTCCATGACTTTTTCGCGGCTTTGACGTACCATATGGACATAACATGAAAGGAGACGGCGGTATGGATCAGGAAAAGGTGGGAAACTTTATAGGCTCGCTGCGCCGGGAGAGGGGCATGACCCAGGAGGAGCTGGGGGAGAGGTTGGGCGTCACCAACAAGACCGTCTCCCGGTGGGAGACGGGCAAGTATATGCCGGACGTGGACAAGCTTCTGGAGCTGGCGGGGCTTTTGGGCGTCAGCGTCAACGAGCTTTTGTCCGGCGAGCGGCTGGAGACGCCGGAGCGGGCGGCGGAAAAGGCGGACGAGAACCTGATCTCGGCCCTCTCGGAGTCCGACGCCTTCGGTCTTGCGGACAGGGAGGCGTATTTCAGGCACAAGTGGCTGACGGAGCACCGTTTTGACATCGGTTTAACCCTGCTTGTCTATATCGCCGCCGTCACGGCTCTGGGCGTCTGGGCAAGGCCGCTTTTCCCGGGGGGAAGCGTGGCGCTGGGCGTCGGCCTATGGTGCTTCATGCACAACAAAATGATGGCGTATGTGGAGGCGCGGGCCTTCAAAAAGTGAAAATACGCCTTGACAAACGGGGGAAATCCGCATATAATACCCCCAAATGGCGTTGATGGGAAGAAGTAAGCGGGGAAGGTCCCAGAGAGAAGCCGGGTGGTGCGAGGCTTTGACATAAAACCGCCGAAAGGTCGTCCCGGAGCCGCGGGGGTGACAGGTAGTCCCCGACGGGTACTCCCGTTACAGAGCGTCGAGTGTCCCGCGATAAGCGGGAAATTCAGGTGGTACCGCGGATATTTCATTCGCCCTGAGCTATTTGCTTGGGGCGAATTTCTTTTTCTCCCCAAAGATGAAAGGAGAACCACATGAAAGAGTTACCGAAAGTGTACGATCCCAAGGCGGTGGAGAAGCGCATCTATCAGATGTGGCTGGACGGCGGGTACTTCCACGCCCGGCGTGACCCGGAGAAGAAGCCCTTCACCATCGTCATCCCGCCCCCCAACGTCACGGGCCAGCTCCACCTGGGCCACGCCTTTGACGAGACATTGCAGGACATCCTCATCCGCTATAAGCGCATGAAAGGTTTCTCCGCCCTGTGGCTTCCCGGCTACGACCACGCGGGCATCGCCACCCAGATCAAGGTGGAGGAGCAGCTGAGGGGCGAGGGTCTCACCCGCTTCGACCTGGGCCGGGAGAAATTCCTTGAACGGGTCTGGGACTGGAAGAACAGGTACGGCGACCGCATCGTGGAGCAGCTCAAGACCCTGGGCTCCTCCTGCGACTGGGAGAGGCAGCGCTTCACCATGGACGAGGGATGCTCCAAGGCTGTGCGGGAGGTGTTCTGCTCCCTCTACGAGAAGGGGCTTATCTACAAGGGCAAGCGCATCATCAACTGGTGTCCCCACTGCACCACCGCCCTCTCGGACGCCGAGGTGGAGTACGAGGAGAAGCCCGGCAAGCTCTGGCACATCCGCTACCCCCTCACCGACGGCTCAGGGTATGTCACCGTGGCCACCACGCGCCCGGAGACGATGCTGGGTGACTCCGGCGTGGCCGTGAACCCGGAGGATGAGCGCTACACCGGCCTTGTGGGCAAGACCTGCGTTCTCCCCCTGGTGGGCCGGGAGATCCCCATTGTGGCCGACGAGTACGTGGACAAGTCCTTCGGGACGGGCTGCGTCAAGATGACGCCCTGCCACGACCCCAACGACTTTGAGGTGGGACTGCGGCACGGTCTGGAGCAGATCCTCGTCATTGACGGCGACGGGAAGATCATCAACGGCGGCAAGTATAACGGCATGGACCGCTACGAGGCGCGGAAAGCCATTGTGGCGGATCTCACGGAGCAGGGGTATCTTGTGAAGATCGAGGACCACGTCCACAACGTGGGCACCTGCTACCGCTGCCACTCCGACGTGGAGCCCCTGGCCTCCGACCAGTGGTTCGTGAAGATGGAGCCCCTGGCGCGGGAGGCCGTCCGGGTGGTGGAGGACGGCACCATCAAATTTGTCCCCGACCGCTTCGCCAAGACGTACCTCAACTGGATGAACAACGTGCGCGACTGGTGCATCTCCCGGCAGCTGTGGTGGGGCCATCAGATCCCGGCATGGTACTGCGCCGACTGCGGCCATGTGACCGTCTCCCGCACGGATCCCACGGAGTGCGAGCACTGCCACTCCAAGAACATCCAGCGGGACCCCGACGTGCTGGACACCTGGTTCTCCTCCGCGCTGTGGCCCTTCTCCACCCTCGGCTGGCCGGACAAGACCGAGGATCTGGCGTATTTCTACCCCACCGACGTGCTGGTCACGGGCTACGACATCATTTTCTTCTGGGTGGCCCGCATGATCTTCTCCGGCATGGAGCATATGAAGAAGGAACCCTTCAAGACGGTGCTTATCCACGGCCTCATCCGGGATCCCCAGGGCAAGAAGATGTCCAAGTCCGCCGGCAACGGCGTGGACCCCATCGAGATGATCGACCGCTTCGGCGCCGACGCCCTGCGGTTCAACATCATTACCGGCAACTCCCCCGGAAACGATATGCGCTTCTATGTGGAGCGGTGCGAGGCCATGCGCAACTTCGCCAACAAGATCTGGAACGCCAGCCGCTTCGTGATGATGAACCTCACCGTGGAGGACGCCAGCCTTCCCAAAAAGCTGGAGCTTCCCGACAAGTGGGTGCTCTCAAGGCTCAACAGCCTCGTTCGGGAGGTCAACGACAACTTCGACAGGTTCGAGCTGGGCATCGCCGCCCAGAAGATCTACGACTTCATCTGGGACACCTTCTGTGACTGGTATATCGAGCTTTCCAAGCCGCGCCTGGCGGAGGGGGATACCGACGTCCAGCGGGTGCTGCTCTACGTCCTCACGGACATTTTGAAGCTCCTGCACCCCTTCATGCCCTTCATCACCGAGGAGATCTACCAGGCCCTGCCCCACGAAAAGCCGGCGCTCATCATCGAGGACTTCCCGGAGTACAGCGACGTTCTTGCTTTCCCCGCGGAGGAGGCCGATTTTGAGAAGGTCATGGACACGGTCAGCGCCATCCGCTCCAAGCGCAGCGCCATGAATGTGCCGCCCAGCCGCAAATCGAAGGTCGTCATCTCCACCATCGATCCCCGGCCCTTCAAGGCCGGCGCGCCCTATATCATGCGCCTGGCCTCCGCAAGCGAGGTGAAGGTCATTGGCATGGCGGAGGCCGGATCCGACGCCGACATGGAGGAGAAGGGCATGGTGGTCGTCAACACCCACTCCGCCCGGGCGTTCCTGCCCCTTGCGGAGCTCGTGGATCTCGCGGCCGAGCGGGAGCGCGTTGAAAAGGAGCTCAAGCGCAACCGGGGCTTCCTGGAAAGCCAAATGAAAAAGCTTTCAAATGAGGCGTTTATCTCCCGCGCGCCGGAGAACGTGGTCGCCGCCGAGCGCGAAAAGGCCGAAAAGCTCCGGATCCTCATAGAAAATCTTGAAAAATCCCTTGAGGCCCTCAAATAACGACAAAAAACGCGTTGGCAATATATTACAATACCCGTGTACAAGTTGTACACGGGTATTTTTTTACGAATACACTTAAAAGCAAGGTGAAATTATGATGAGACTGACATCATCCCGGCAGGGAGGGAAGCTTATATTTGCCCTCACCGGGGAACTTGACCACCACGAGGCCGGCGGACTGATGGGGGAGATGGAGGAGCGCATTGAATCGGCGGCGCCCAGGGACTGCGTCCTGGATCTTGAGGGCCTCCGGTTCATGGATTCCTCCGGCATAGCCCTTATTCTGAAGCTATATAAGCGTATGAACGCCACAGGCGGGCGGCTGTTCGTGGCAAACGTCCAGCCCCAGCCCATGCGGGTGCTGGACGCCTCCGGTATTGACCGGATGATCGACATAGAGCCGTCGCCCGCGGCGGGAAGACAGTGATATTTCGGCGGAAAGGAGTTTACATAACATGAAGGAACTGAACAGCGTGCGCTTTGAGTTCCCGTCGCTGTCGGCGAACGAGGGCTTCGCGCGCGGCGCGGTGGCCTGCTTTGCCGCGCAGCTTGACATGACGCTGACGGAGCTGGGGGACGTAAAGACGGCGGTCTCGGAGGCCGTCACCAACTGCATCGTCCACGCTTACCCGGACGATATCGGCCCTGTGATCATGCGCCTTCGGATATTGGAGGGCGGGGAGCTTGAGATCCAGGTCAAGGACCGGGGCCGGGGCATCGAGGACGTGGAAAAGGCCCGCGAACCCCTGTTCACTACCGGAGGCGAGGACAGGGGCGGCATGGGCTTTACCATCATGGAGAGCTTCATGGACTTGGTGAAGGTGCGCTCGAAGGTGGGCGGAGGTACGACGGTCACCATGCGAAAGCGGGTGGAGAGGCGGAGAATGGCACAATGACGCCCACGATGAGCGACACGCTCAAAGCCGCCCGGGACGGGGATCCCGAGGCCATGGAGACCATGGTACGGGAGAATTCCGGCCTCATATGGAGCGTAGCCCGGCGGTTCTTTGGCAGGGGCGCCGAGCCGGACGATCTCTACCAGTTGGGGTGCGTGGGCTTCATCAAGGCGGTTCGTGGCTTTGACGACGCCTTCGGGACACAGTTTTCCACCTACGCCGTGCCCAAGATCTCCGGGGAGATCCGCAGATTTCTCCGGGACGACGGGCCGGTGAAGGTCAGCCGCGGGCTTAAGGAGCGCTCGCAGCTTGTCAGGGCCGCCCGGGTGGAGCTTGAGCAGAAGCTGGGCCGCGAGCCGGTGCTCTCCGAGCTTTCGGAGCGCACGGGCCTGTCCCCGGAGGAGATCGCCGCCTGCGAGATCGCCACCGCGCCCTCCGAGTCCCTGCAGCGGGAGACGGGGGAGGACGGCTTTACCCTGGAGCAGATGCTTGGCGATTACGATCAGGAGGAGAAGCTTGTGGAGCGGGTGTCCCTCCGGGAGGCCATAAGAGGGCTTCCCGACCGGGAACGCTCGGTGATCGCCCTGCGCTACTTCCGCGCCATGACCCAGTCGGACGCCGCCCGGGTTCTGGGGGTGTCCCAGGTACAGGTATCGCGGCTGGAAAAGCGGGCCGTGGAGCATCTGAGAGAGGAGCTGAAATAAAAAGGTCTGTGGAAAAAACGGCGGAGCCATTTTTCAACGACCTAAAAAAAGCCGCCCTATGGGCGGCTCAGTTTGTCAAAAAACTCAAATTGAGTATTTTTTCCGGCGGCATGTACGTCGGAAAAAATACCTTTTGTCGCCCAAGTGTGCCGCGAAGGGGTCCCCGCGCAATCGGAGATTGCGTGGGGAGAGGAGGAGCGATGATAGCGCCTGAGCCTTTGCGCTTGCGCGAAGGCGAGGTTAAGCGGCATCCGCGACGACGAGGCGCGCAGGGCGACGGCAGGAAAATTCCGCGTGAATTTCGCAAAAATCACGCGGAGTTTCCCGCACGTTCCCCTTTGTCGGAAAAGGCCAAAGGCCTTTTTCGACACGCTGAGCCGCCCATAGGGCGGCTTTTTACGCGCCGAGCTTTTCGGCGAGTTCGTCCGGCGTGGCCACGGTGAACATGGCGCCGGCCGTGTCGAGCTCGTCCTTCGCGCCGTAGCCCCAGAGGACGCCGCAGGTACGGATGCCGCATTGGGCGGCGCCCTCCACGTCGTATTTCCGATCGCCCACCATCAGCACACGGGAGGTGTCGGCGATGGACAGGCACTCCAGGATATAGCGGATCACATCGGCCTTTTCCACCCGTCCGGCCTTCTCCTCCGAGCCGCCCATGAAGTCGAAGTATCTGTCAAGCCCGAAGTGGCGCATCACGGTGTCCACGCCGTACTGCCACTTGGAGGAGGCCACCACAAGGCGCTTGCCGGCGGCCCGGAGACGGCGCAGAAGCGCCTCCACGCCGGGGTAGACGCTGTTTTCATAGATCCCCTTGGGGAGATAGTAGCTCAGATAGTACTCCATGACCTCCCCGAACCGCTCTAAAGGCACGCCGTAGGTGACGGTGAAGGAGGTCTTGAGGGGCGGGCCAACCACCTTTTTCAGCTCCTCATGGGAGTCGGGCTCAATGCCAAAACGGTTGAGGGCGTAATGAAAGGAATTCATGACGCCCGGGGCGGAGTCGGTGATGGTGCCGTCCAGGTCAAACAGGATCGTGTCAAAATCAAACATGGGACTACCTCACAGCTTCGTAATGAAAGGCGCGGCGGCCTTGAGCATAAGGCGGCGCTGGGTGCCGCCGAAATCCACGGTGAGAAGGGCGTCGCCCGGCATTTTCGCCACGGCGGTGAGCACGCCCTCGCCGAAGGCCTTGTGGCGGATCCTGTCTCCGGCGGCAAGCTCGGGAAGGGCCGCCGGGGCCGCGGGCTTCTTGGCGGCGGCAGAGGCGGCGGGCGCCCTCTTTGCCGGGGCGGGGGAGGCGGCGCGGCGCTGGAAGGCGCTCCCTCCCCCGTAGGGGGCGGGGCGTTCCCGCCCGAAGGACGTCTCCGCAAAGCCGCGCCGCTCCCGGTAGTCGTAGTCCAGAAAATCCGGATCCGGCTCGCGGATGAAGCTGTCGCGCGCGGGCAGCTCCGGCTTGTCGATGTGCTCGTCGGGGATCTCCTCCACGAAGCGGGAGACGAGATTCGACGTGGTGCGCCCGAAGAGCATACGCCGTTTGGCGCAGGTGAGGGTCAGACGGCGTCTGGCGCGGGTGAGCGCCACGTAGCACAGCCGCCGCTCCTCCTCCATCTCCTCCTCGTCGCCGATGGAGCGGGAGGAGGGGAAAATGCCGTCCTCCAGCCCCGCGATAAAGACCCAGGGGAACTCCAGCCCCTTGGCCGAGTGCATGGTCATCATCACCACGCTGTCCTCCCCGGCCTCCAGGGAGTCAAGGTCGGTGTACAGGGCGATCTCGTCCAGAAATCCGGCAAGCGTGGGCGTCTCGGCGCGGGAGGCGTAGGAGACGATGTTGCTCTTGAGCTCCTTGATGTTGTCCTTGCGGGCCAGGGCCTCGTCGGAGTCGCCCAGGGACGCCATATACCCGGTTTTGTCCAGAAGAACGTCGTAGAAATCCTCCAGCGGCAGCTCGTTGGAGAGGCGGCGCAGCTCCATAATGAGCCGCAAAAAGCCCATGAGCTTGCCGGCGGAGGCGCGAAGCTCCGGGATGTTGGCCGCGTCCGCCGCCACGTCCAGAATGGGCCGGCCCTCCCGGGCGGCCGCGTCCCTGAGGCGCTCGATGGTGGTATTCCCGATGCCGCGTGGGGGGGTGTTGATGATGCGCAGAAGCCGCAGGTCGTCCGCCGGGTTGTGAACCACGCACAGATAGCCGGTCACGTCCTTGATCTCCATGCGGTCAAAGAACCTGGTGCCGCCCACGATGCGGTAGGGGATGCTCATGCGCTTGAAGGCGTACTCAAGGCGGTTGGATTGGGCGTTCATGCGGTAGAGTACCGCAAAGTCTCCCCAGCGCATGCCGGAGGCGCGGGCCTCCATGATCTGCGCCGCTATGTAGGCGGCCTCCGCGTCGTCGTTTTCCGCGACGTAAAGCTTCAATTTCTCACCGGCGCCGGCCTGGGTCCACAGGTTCTTGCCCTTTCTGCCGTGATTGTTCCTGATGACGCTGTTGGCCGCGTCCAGAATGTGGCCCGTGGAGCGGTAATTCTGCTCAAGCTTGATGACCCGGGCGTCTTTGAAGCGTTTTTCAAAGCTCAGGATGTTCTCGATAGTGGCGCCCCGGAAACGGTAGATGGACTGGTCGTCGTCGCCCACCACACAGATGTTTTCGCTCCCTCCGGCCAGGTAGGAGGCCAAAAGATACTGAAGGGAGCTGGTGTCCTGATACTCGTCCACCAGCACGTATTTAAACTGCCTCTGCCAGCGCTCACGGATCTCCGGGTACTCCCGCAGGAGCTTCACGGTGTAATAGATGAGGTCGTCGAAATCCAGGGCGTCGGAGCCGAGAAGCCGCTGAGAGTACACCGCGTAGGCGCGGGCTATGTTCTTCTTTTTTGGATCGCAGCCCCGCTCGGCCTCCGCGGCGAAATCCGCGGGGGAGAGAAGTTTGTCCTTGGCGCGGCTTATGACGTTTAAAACGTCCTTCACCGGGAAGGCTTTCTCGTCCAGATTGAGTTCCTTCAGGACCCTTTTCATCACCGCCTGGGAATCGGCGGTGTCGTAGATGGTAAAGGACTGGGAGATACCCATAGCGTCGATACTGCGCCGGAGGATCCGCACGCAGGCGGAGTGGAAGGTCATGGCCCAGATGTCCTCCGCGCCGGGGCCAAGCTTCTTTGTCAGGCGCGTTTTAAGCTCGTCGGCGGCCTTGTTGGTGAAGGTGATGGCGATGATACGCCAGGGCTCCACGGGCTCCAGAGCGCAGAGCGCCTGTACCTGCGGAGACGGGGGCGCTTTTTCCTCAACGGCCTTTTCAAGGATGGCAAGCTCGTTTTCACCGGCGTCCTCCGGCACCTCAAGGGAGTCGGAGGCCCTGCCGTAGCGGATCAGGTTGGCGATGCGGTCAATAAGCACCGTGGTCTTGCCGCTGCCGGCTCCCGCCAGCAGAAGAAGCGGCCCCTCGGTTGCCATGACGGCCTTTTGCTGCATGTCGTTTAAATGCGCAAAATCCCGCGCGATAAGCTCCCGCCGGGCGTCCGCGAAGCGTTTTTCAAATTCCGGTCTGTCCATAAGAATACCTGACTTTTCTCGTTGTAAGAATCATTATACACCCGCCGCGATAAAAAGGAAAGCACAAAAAATGATCGGAGCCCTTTCGGACTCCGATCGATAGAAAAAGAGGATAAAATGAAAAAGGTGAATTTCAGATTCACGAGTCTTATATTACCCGAAAAACATTAAGAGAAAAACAGTCAGATGTTTCAAAAGTATTAAATTGCGCTTTAAATTTTATTCATTAAACAGGAAAAACCATTTTTCAGCGCAGATCCGGGCCGAACCAGGCCGTGCCAGGGCTTGGAACGGGGCTTTCGGAAACCATCATGGCAAAGGGAACAAACTCGTCGCCGGGGCGGACGGGGGCGCGGTAGGCGAAACGCTCACACCTCAGGGCGCGGGCCACAAGGGCAGCGGCGTTGTACTGGCTGCCCGAGGGGACGATCAGCTCGATGATATTCGCCGTCCCGCCGTCGATCTCCGCCGCGGCGCAGCCGCGCACCCTGTCGGAGACGATGTAATAAAAACCGCCTCCGGTGCGGCGGCACAGAGACTCCCGATATTCCAGCACCCTCAAGTCAAGGTCAATATGGCTCTGCCCATGGAGCAGTTCCTCACGCAGGGCGGCGTAACCTCGCACACTCACAAGCGCGGCGCTGCCGTTAAGGGGGAGACCCACGTCGGTGCAATTCTGGACGGAAACGCCGAACATGGGCCTGAACCCGTGCTTTTCGCAGTAGGGGAACAGGCTTTGTTCGGGAGGACAGATCACGCCCAGGCCGGATCCGGTGGCGGCCTTTACGGCCATATCCACGACATGCCCGCCGAAGCCGCGGCCCCGGTGCTCAGGGCGGGTGCCGCAGGCGTAGACAAGGCGGCAGGGCGTCCATCGCCCGCCGTACATATACTCCCCCAGCTTCAGCACGTATGCCGCGGAGACAATGGCCCCGTCATGTATGTACACGGCCGCCATACCGGGGGCGTAGAGCTTTTCAAAAAAGAGGTCGACGACGTCGTCGGAATGGTGAAAAACGTCCCTCCACAGGGTCTTCAGCTCCGGCTCGTCACCGGGAAGTGAAAAACGTGTTTCGTCGTTCATAGAGCTTTCCTCATAAAAGTTTTCGTTTCAGCCGATCCCGTAAGTCTCGGGGGCGACCTGGCGGATCCTGGCCTCCAGGGCCTTCAAATCCACAAAGGTGTCGGGCTTTTTCCGGGGATCGCGCAGAAGCGCCGCCGGGTGGTAGAGCGCCGTGTACTCCACTCCGTTTACGCCAAAAAACTTCCCGTGCTCGGTGGTTATCTTGAAATCGGGCTTTATCAGCACCTGGGCGGCGATACGGCCCAGGCATACGACGATCTTCGGCTCGATGAGCCTGATCTGCTCCTTCAGCCATCCGATGCAGGCGTCCTGCTCCACACCCAGCGGGTCGCGGTTTTTCGGCGGGCGGCATTTGACAATGTTGGCTATGTAGATGTTCTTTTTCCGGTCAAGGCCGATGATCTCCAGCATCACGTCCAAAAGCTGCCCGCCCCGGCCCACAAAGGGCTCGCCCTGCAGATCCTCGTTTTCGCCGGGGCCCTCGCCCACAAACATCACGCGGGCGCTCCTGTTACCCACGCCGAAAACCACGTTCGTGCGCGTGTCGCAAAGCGCGCATCTCTCGCACCGTTTACACGCCCTCTCAAGCTCCTCCCAGGTCATACCGTCACCCCACGCTCTTATAACGATGCTCAAAGTATACCACACTTGCGGAAAAATGCAAGAGGGAGGGGCGGCCCCTTTTTCAAAGTCCGGCCGAACCCCTGCCGAAGCCGGGGCTTCGGCAGGGAGCGCCGCAGGGGAGCGGGGGCGTGCGCGGCCTTTTCAGCTTTTGTCCCCCGGCTTGAAGATCACGCTCACCAGATATCCGAAAAACACCGCCGCGCCGATGCCGCCCGCGGCGGCGGTGAAGCCGCCGGTAAAGGCGCCGATGAGGCCCTTTTCCTCCACGGCTTTTTTGACGCCCTTTGCCAGGGTGTTGCCAAAGCCGGTGAGCGGCACCGTCGCCCCCGCGCCTGCCCAGTCGGCAAAGGGCTGGTACAACCCCAAGGCGCCAAGCACCACGCCCGCCACAACGAAGGTGGTGAGAATGCGTGCCGGAGTGAGCTTCGTCTTATCCACCAATATCTGTCCGATGACGCACAGCGCCCCGCCGGCCACAAACGCCTTCACATACTGCATGATATCAAATTTCATATCTCCAACCTCACTTTGTCTTTGAGATAGCCACGGAACAGGCGATGGACGGGATGCTCTCGCCCTGCATGGTGGTGGTGGGGGACAGGAGCGCTCCGGTGGCGGTGAAGAGGATCTTATTCCAGCGCCCCTCCCTCATGCCGTTGAGGAGATACCCGCACAGCACCGTGGCGGCGCATCCGCACCCGGAGCCTCCGGAGTGGACGTCCTGCTTCTTCCGGTCGAAAATGAGAAGCCCGCAGTCGGCGTGCCGTCCGGCGATGTCCACCCCGTCGGCGGCGAAAAAGTCGCGGAGTATCTCGCTCCCGATCGCGCCCAGATCCCCCGTCACAATGAGGTCGTAGGCGTCCGGGCCCACGGACAGATCCTCGAAATGGCGCTTTATGGTGTCGTAGGCGGCCGGGGCCATGGCCGCGCCCATGTTGTTGGCGTCGGTCACGCCGTTGTCCACGATGCGGCCGGGGGTCACATGGGTGACGTAGGGACCCGGCCCCTCCGCGGTCAGCACCGCGGCGCCGGAGCCGGTTACCGTCCATTGGGCGGAGGGGGGACGCTGTCCGCCGTACTCCAACGGCGTGCGGAACTGCCGCTCGGCGGAGCAGAAGTGGGAGCTGGTCACCGCCATTGTCTTGTCCGCGAAGCCGCCGTCAATGGTCAGGGCAGCCAGCGCAAGGCTCTCGGCCATGGTGGAGCAGGCCCCGTAGACCCCGAACATGGGGATGTTCGAATCCCGTACGCCAAAGGTGGTGCCGGTACACTGATTGAGCAGATCTCCGCAGAAAATGCAGTTTATGTCGGAATTTGAAAGCGCCGCCTTTGAAAGGGCCAGCCCCGCCGCCTTTTTCACCAGGGCGCTCTCGGCCTTTTCCCAGGTTTTCTCGCCCAGAAAGGAGTCCTCGCTTATAAAGTCGAAGCTGTCGCGCAAGGGGCCCTCGCCCTCCTTTTTCCCCACCACACAGGCGTGGCCCGCGAAGGAGGGGGGATTGGATAACGCGAAGGTCTGTTTTCCGATAAGCTTTGTTGCCATTTATCTCACCCGCTGTCTAACTATTTCGGCCTTATTTTTACCCGAAGGCGGCCGGAAATACATGAGGACGAAAAAATTGAAGAACACGCCCCGCTTTTCCCTGCCTTGCGGGTTTACGAAAACGCTCCGCGGTGGTATACTGTTAAAAAAGGACGAAAGAGGGGAGAAAGTGACCGAGACTCAGATCCTCACAACGGATGATTTCGATTTGAAAAAGATCTTCGAGTGCGGACAGTGCTTTCGCTGGAACGAAAACCCGGACGGGAGCTTCACGGGGGTCGCTCGGGGACGCGCGGCCAGAATACGAGGCGGGGGAGGAAAATTTTTTATTACCGGCTCGGAGGACGACGTGCGTGATGTCTGGCACGGCTACTTTGACCTTGACCGGGACTACCGGGCGCTCCGGGAGAGCGTCTGTATCGACGGCTACATGCGCGCCGCCTCCGATTTCGGCGCGGGGATACGAATTCTGAATCAGGATCGGTGGGAGACGCTCTGCTCCTTCATTATCAGCCAGTGCAACAACATCCACCGCATCAAAAGGATCGTCGAGGAGCTGTGCCGCCGTTTTGGGGAGCCTGTGGAATTTGACGGAGGGATCTTTTACACCTTCCCGGACGCCGGAAAAATAGCGCCCTTGTCCCCGGCCGACCTGGCGCCGCTGCGCTGCGGCTACCGGGCGCCTTACATACTCGCCGCCGCCCGGGCGGTGGCGTCGGGTGAGCTTGACCTGGAGGCCCTTTCAAAGACCGATCTAGTCACCGCCAAAAAGGCCCTGACGGCCCTGCCCGGCGTCGGCGAGAAGGTGGCAAACTGCGCCATTTTGTTTTCCCTTCGCATAGGCTCCGCCTTTCCCGTGGACGTGTGGATGAGAAAGGCCCTGGCCCAGCACTACCCGGACGGGTTCGATCCCGCGGTCTTTGGCGAAAACGCCGGACTTGCCCAGCAATACATATTTTATTTTCAGAGAGAAAACGGTTGAAAGTCCCTTGACAGCGGGGGCAAAAAAGTGATAACATACGTCCAATATATGTGTTATATGGGAGGATAGAATATGGCTTTTTTTTACAGTGAACCGTCCCGTACCTTCAGCGAGTATCTGCTTGTCCCCGGTTACTCCGGGCCCAACTGCATACCTGACAACGTGAGCCTCCGCACGCCCCTGGTGAAGTTCAGAAAGGGCGAGGAGTCGGCCATTTACATGAACATTCCCATGACCTCCGCCATCATGCAGGCGGTTTCCGACGACAAGATGGCCGTGGCGCTG
The DNA here is from genome assembly GCA_947589225.1 of uncultured Oscillospiraceae bacterium. Classification (GTDB taxonomy): domain Bacteria; phylum Bacillota; class Clostridia; order Oscillospirales; family Oscillospiraceae; genus RUG626. Next base: position 31,988 of record CANQBC010000008.1, read on the forward strand.
GCCCGGGAGGGCGGCGTGAGCTTCATCTACGGCTCCCAGACCATCGCCGACCAGGCCGCCATGGTGGCGCGGGCCAAGGCGTACAAGGCGGGCTTTGTTATTTCGGACTCCAACGTCAAGCCCACCGCCACGCTCAACGAGCTCCTTGAGATCGTTGACCGCACCGGACACTCAACCGTCGCCGTCACCGAGGACGGCGGCCCCAACGGAAGGCTCCTGGGCATAGTGACGAGGCGCGACTACCGCCTTTCCCGCATGACCGGGCTTGAGACGGTGGAGACCTTTATGACGCCCCTGGACAAGCTTGTCACCGCCCCCGCCAACACCACCCTCAAGGAGGCCAACGACCTCATTTGGGAACACAAGGTCAACACGCTCCCCATTGTGGACGACGACGGCGGGCTTATTTATTTCGTGTTCCGCAAGGACTACGACTCCCATAAGGAAAATCCCCTGGAGCTTCTGGACAAGAGCAAAAAATACGTGGTGGGCGCGGGCATCAACACCCGCGACTACGCCTCCCGCGTCCCCGCCCTGGTGGACGCCGGTGCGGACGTTCTGTGCATCGACTCCTCCGAGGGCTTCTCGGAGTGGCAGAGAATGACCATCAACTGGATCCGCGAGCACTACGGAGACACCGTCAAGGTGGGCGCGGGCAATGTGGTGGACGCCGAGGGCTTCCGCTTTTTGGCCGAGGCCGGGGCGGACTTCGTAAAGGTGGGCATCGGCGGCGGCTCCATCTGCATCACCCGTGAGCAGAAGGGCATCGGCCGCGGCCAGGCCACCGCCCTCATCGACGTGTGCGCCGAGCGCGACCGCTATTTCAAGGAGACAGGCGTGTACGTCCCGGTCTGCTCCGACGGCGGCATCGTCCACGACTACCATTTCACCCTGGCCCTCGCGATGGGCGCGGACTTTTTGATGCTGGGCCGGTATTTTGCCCGCTTCGACGAGTCCCCCAGCCGCCGCGTCTCCATCGGCGGCAACTATATGAAGGAGTACTGGGGCGAGGGCTCCAGCCGCGCCCGCAATTGGCAGCGCTATGACGTGGGCGGCAAGGAGGGCATGGCCTTCGAGGAGGGCGTGGACTCCTACGTCCCCTATGCCGGCTCCTTGCACGACAACGTGGCCCTGACTTTAAGCAAGGTCAAGCACACCATGTGCAACTGCGGCGCGGTGACCATCCCGGAGCTTCAGCAAAAGGCCAAGCTCACCCTCGTCTCCGCTACCTCCATCGTGGAGGGCGGCGCCCACGACGTGGTTCTGAAGGAGAGCACCGTCAGCGGCGGGAAGAAATAAAAACCGTCATGAGCGGGGCCTTGCGGCCCCGCTCATTTTCCATCTCTCTTGTAATTCCCGTTATAAAATGATAAAATTTATTATATCGGCAATTACATAATGCCGGTATAATAAAAGCTTTAAACGCCGTTTTGCTCGCCGCCGCGCGGCAACCGCAAAACATGGCTGATATTACTCCCGCGATTATTTAATCGCCTGAGTAATAAAATATCGAACAAATGAGGAGGGGGCAACATGGACGGAAAAATCGAAAAACTTCAAAGGCTCATTGACGGATCGGAGCGGATCGTCTTTTTCGGCGGCGCGGGGGTCTCCACCGAGAGCGGGATCCCGGATTTTCGCAGCGTGGACGGGCTGTACAACCAGAAATACGACTACCCGCCGGAGGAGATCCTGAGCCACAGCTTCTTTGAGCGGTACCCGGACGAGTTTTACCGCTTTTACCGGGACAAACTCATCGTGCGCGGCGCGCAGCCCAACGCCGCCCACAAGTACCTTGCCGGACTGGAGGCCAGGGGAAAGCTGCGGGCCGTTATCACCCAGAACATTGACGGCCTCCACCAGGCCGCCGGGAGCCGCAACGTGCTGGAGCTGCACGGCACCCTTTTGAAGAACTACTGCGTGAAGTGCGGCAGGCGGTTTGACGCCGATTATGTCCAGAACGCCTCCGAGACGCCGAGATGCGATAAGTGCGGAGGTATCGTCCGGCCCGACATCGTCCTCTACGAGGAGGGCCTGGATTCCGACGTGCTGACCCGCTCCGTCACCGAGATCTCCCGCGCGGACATGCTCATCATCGGCGGCACCAGCCTTGCCGTCTACCCCGCCGCGGGGCTTATCCACTACTTCCGGGGCCGGCATCTGGTGCTGATCAACAAATCCCCCACGCCCATGGACTCCATGGCGGAGCTGGTGATCGCGGAGAAGATCGGGCAGGTGTTCTCCGAGCTCCGGTGAGGGACGGAGGAAGAAATTCCGAAAAAAATTCAAGGAGCGGACCGTCCGGCCCGCTCCTTGGGATATAGACAAAGCTTTCCATAAAGTTCACACTTACGAGAGCAAAAAATACAGGGCAGGATCCGGCGCCTTACAGAAGCGTGACGCCGGAGTAGGCGCACTCCCGGATGGTGTTGTCGTCCCAGATGGACGCCTGCACCTCGCCGATATGGGCCTTCTTGAGAAGGAGCATACAGAGCCTCGACTGGCCTATGCCGCCGCCGATGGTCAGGGGCAGCCGGCCCTCAAGGAGCATCTTGTGGAAGGTGAGCTTACTCCTCTCCTCACAGCCCCGCTCGGCAAGCTGCCTTGCCAGGGACTCGGGATCCACCCGGATGCCCATGGAGCTGACCTCGAAAGCACAGCCTAAAAGCTCGTTCCAGAACATGATGTCGCCGTTTAGATCCCAGTCGTCGTAGTCGGGGGCGCGGCCGTCGTGTATGGCGCCGGACTTGAGCTTCTTGCCTATCTGCATGATGAAGGCGGTGTGATGCTCCCGGAGGAACGCGTTTTCCCGCTCCTTGGGTGTCATGTCCGGCCAGAGATCCTCGAGTTCCTGACTGGTGACAAAGGACACCTCCGGGTCTATGTCCACGTTCAGACCGGGGAAGAGCCCCTGCAGCGCCTCGTTCGTCTCCGCGATGGCGGCCACGATGTCCCGGACGGTGGACTTGAGATAATCGACGTTCCGCTCCTCGCGGGTGATGACCTTCTCCCAGTCCCACTGATCCACATAGATGGAGTGAAGATTGTCCATCACCTCATCACGGCGGATGGCGTTCATGTCCGTGTAAATTCCCTCGCCGGGGGCAAAGCCGTAGCGGTGCAGCGCCATGCGCTTCCACTTGGCCAGGGAGTGGACGACCTGTCCCTCCTTGCCTCCGTCGGGTATGTCGAAGCTGACGGGACGCTCCACACCGTTGAGATCGTCGTTGAGGCCCGTGCTGGCCTCCACAAAAAGCGGCGCGGAGACGCGCAGCAGGTTGAGCCTGCGGCTCAGGGCCTCCTCAAAGGTGTGCTTCAACGCGGCGATGGCCCTCTGCGTATCGTTGATCCCCAAAAGCGGCCTGTAGCCGGAGGGTATGTATGCTTCCATGGAAATCACCCCAAACAAAAATTCAAAACCAATTTTACCGCGGTAAAAAGCAAAAGTCAAGAGGAATATGGCAAAAGCGGCACGGCCGGGGCCGCGCCGCTTTTTTAAATAAGCTCCCGTCGACCTTGCCGCTCAACGCGCGGCCGGAGTTCAGCCTTCCTCGGGGATCATATCCCGGTAGTCCTCCACGTCGCAGACGGCGTCGGGAGGGAAAAACTCGTTGACGGGGAAATCTATGCGGCCGAAGAGAGCGCAGGGATCCTCGCCGCCGGTACCGACACACTCCTTCTCGGGCACACAGTAGTCGTAGACGGGGATGAGAAGCTGGGAGTCCCGCTCAAGGCGGACAATGGTAAACTGGCCCAGTGTGATCACGATGCGCCGGCCCGCGCCGTCGGAGACGATGGGGGAATCGAACATGTCGAGGATGTACTGGGGGAGCTCCAACGGCTCCGGTGTCACGTCCGAGCAGGCGTCCACCACGTCCAGGGCAAGCACGATGGGATCCACCGCCTCCACCACGGCGCGGGGTAGGTTTGTGCTGTCGATGACGTTGCGATCCACGCAGGAAGGGCCTATGTCGGAGGTGAAGATTTTGGCGCTGCCCTCGCTTCCGAAGAGCAGGACGCGCTTTGTGAAGGAGGCCAGGCCCTCGATGGGGGCGATAAGGCCGCTGGACATGCACACATCGGCGCGGATCCTGTAGTAAAAGCGGATGTCCACGGTGTAGTATCCGCGGTTGAAGCTGACGGGCTCCACCATGGGGCTGGCCCACAGAAGCTCCGCGGCCCTGGGCCGGACGTTGAGTCCGTTGTCGAGATTTGCCTGGGAGGTCTCGGTCAGATACACCCGCATGCACTCCAGGCAGTCCTTATCCTTGCAGGAGTCGTAGATCTTGCTCGTATGTACGCAGACGGCCTCGCGGATGTTCACATCGCTGCCCACGGGGCCCGGCGCCATTCTTGATGACATGGGAATTTTCCTCCTTATTCACGTCTTTCAACGCTGAATTTCATTACAGTCTATGCTTTGAGAAAAAAGGTGTGAATATATTGCGGAATTTTTCGCCTTGTGATACAATATATACTGTTCATTTGTGCCCATCCTGTTAGGAGAGAGAAGGGGTGTGTTCGGCTTGGCTGTCATATTGGGCATAGACCCCGGCGTGGCCACCGTGGGATTTGGCGTCATTGAGGCGTCCGGCATCCGGCAGAAATTCGTCACCTGCGGCGCCATCACCACGCCGGCCCACACCAAACTCTCGACACGGCTGTCACAGATATACCATGATATGCTGGAGCTTATCGATACATTCAAGCCGGAGGCCATTTCCATCGAGGAGCTTTTCTTCAACACCAACATCACCACCGGCATCGCCGTGGGCCACGCCAGGGGCGTGATCCTCCTTGCCGGGTGCGAGAAGAACGTGCCCATGTACGAGTATACGCCGCTGCAGGTCAAACAGGCCATCACCGGCTACGGAAGGGCGGACAAAAAGCAGATGATGGAGATGGTGCGCCGCCTTCTGGGACTTCAGGCGACGGCAAAGCCGGACGACGCCTCGGACGCTCTGGCGCTGGCCATCTGCCACGCCCGCTTCTCCGGCTCACTGCTCACATATGAGGGAGGTCGAAACGAATGTTCTACTATATAGAGGGGACGGTCGCCGCGCTGGACAAAAATTTTGCCGCCATTGACGCCGGGGGCGTGGCTTTCGCCGTAAACACCACCGTCAACACATTGGCCCGCCTGCGCACCGGCGAGCGGGCGCGGCTCTATACGTATTTAAACGTCGGCGAGAACGCTCTGGATCTCTACGGCTTTTACGACATGTCCGAAAAGCGTGCCTTTGAGCTGCTGTTGGGGGTGTCCGGCGTGGGGCCGAAGGCTGCGCTTTCGGTGCTCAGTGTCTGCACGCCGGAGTCTCTGGCCCTGGCGGTGGTCACGGAGAATGAGCGGATGCTCACCGCCGCCTCCGGCGTGGGAAAACGGGGCGCCCAGAGGATAATCTTGGAGCTTCGTGACAAAATAGCAAAGGAGATGCCCGCCGCGTATTCCGGCGCGGACGCGGCCCCCGCGCCGGTCGCCGCGGCGGGGATCCCGGGCAAGAAGCTTGCGGACATAACCGGGGCGCTGACCGTCCTGGGCTACGCGCCCCAGGAGATCACCGCGGCCCTCCACGGGCTGGATATTGAGAGTATGACGGTAGAGGAGGCCATCAAGGTCGTCCTCAAAAATTCGTTGAAGTGAGGAGGCGCGGCGGATGATAGACTATTCCAAGGACACGCTTGATTCCAGTACCGACAACATTCTCACCGCGAAATACACCACCGAGGACGACGCGGAGGGCTCCCTCCGCCCGCGGTTTTTGAAGGAGTACATCGGCCAGGAGAAGGCAAAGCAGAATCTGAGCGTTTTCATTGAGAGCGCCAAGCGCCGGGGCGAGCCGCTGGATCACGTCATTCTCCACGGCCCTCCGGGCCTGGGGAAGACTACCCTCGCGGCCATCATCGCCAACGAGATGGGTTCCACCCTCCGCAAAACCTCCGGCCCCGCCATTGAAAAGGCCCGGGATCTGGCGGCGTTACTCACGAGCCTCGACGAGAACGACGTCCTCTTCATCGACGAGATCCACCGCCTCAACCGCGCGGTGGAGGAGATCCTGTATCCCGCCATGGAGGACCGGCAAATCGACATTATCATCGGCCAGGGGCCGGCGGCGACAAGCATCTCCATTGACTTGAAGCCCTTTACCCTGGTTGGCGCGACGACCCGGTCGGGCCAGCTCTCCTCGCCTTTGCGCGACCGCTTCGGGATCGACTTAAAGCTGGAGCTTTATAAGCCCGAGGAGCTTCGCCGGATCATCACCCGCTCCGCCGAGATCCTGGACGTGGAGATCGACCCGGACGGCGCTCTGGAGATCGCCTCCCGCAGCCGGGGAACGCCTCGTATCGCCAATAGGCTCCTTCGGCGCGTGCGGGATTTTGCCGAGGTCTACGCCGGGGGCGTCATCACCAGGGAGCTGGCCGACAAGGCGCTCCTCATGTTGGATATCGACGAGTGCGGCCTGGATACCATTGACCGGCGTCTCCTTCGAAGCATCATTGAGAACTACGCCGGCGGCCCTGTGGGACTTGACACCATCGCCGCCACCATAAACGAGGAGTCCGTCACCATTGAGGACGTGTATGAACCGTACCTTCTCCAGCAGGGCTTCCTCACCCGCACGCCCCGGGGCCGGTGTGTCACCAGGAAGGCGTACGAGCATTTGGGCCTAAAATACACTGGCGCAGAGATCGATTTTGGCGGTCAAACGTCGTTGGATATGTAAAAAAACAAAAAATATTCACGAAAATTTAAAAATTTTTAGTAAAATAGCTTGACAAAGATTGCATCAATTCTTATAATGTGTGTATTCCCACAGTGAAAAAATGGTATTATTATGGATGCTGGATATACCATGACAGACGAGGAGCTCTGGGCTCTTGCCAACGGCGGTGACACCGAGGCGGAGGAGGAGCTGGTAAAGAGATATTCGGTAACGGTGAGGGTCTGCGCCCGCCCCTATTTCCTGACCGGGGGTGACAGCGAGGATCTCATTCAGGAGGGCATGTTTGGTCTGCTCTCCGCCCTCCGGCACTTTGACCCGCAGAAGTACGTATCATTCAAGACCTACGCGGAGCGGTGCATCAATTCCAGACTTGTTACGGCGATTCGCACCGCCTCCCGATTCAAGCACAGGCCCTTAAACGATTCCATCTCATTTGAATCCCCGCAGTTCGACGAAAGACAGATACTGTCCACAGGCAATTTGCGAGATCCCGAGGAAATGGTTATCACCAGGGAATTGACGGAGGAGCTCCGATCGGCGCTGTACGCGAAGCTGACAAAGCTTGAGCGCGGCGTTCTCAGCCTCTATCTGGAGGGGCTCTCCTACACGGATATAGCCGCGAGGCGCGGAATAAGTGTAAAATCCGTTGATAATGCCGTACAGCGCATCCGGCGCAAGCTGTCGGCGGTTTGATCTGGCGTTAACAGCTTTTAGCTGACGCAAATATAGCCCACAGGGCAGATTTGTCAAAAGGAAGGTCCAAAAAGCATGTACGAAGACAAGACATTGGTATGCAAAGAGTGCGGCAAGGAGTTCGTCTTTACCGCCGGTGAGCAGGAGTTCTACGCGGAGCGCGGCTTCCAGAACGAGCCCCAGCGCTGCAAGGCCTGCCGTGATGCCCGCAAGAACGCCGTTCGCGGTCCCCGTGAGTTCTTCACCGCCACCTGCGCCATGTGCGGCGGCGAGGCCAAGGTTCCCTTTGAGCCCAAGTCCGACAGACCCGTGTACTGCAGCGAGTGCTTTGCGAAGATCAAGGAGCAGCAGCAGGGCTGAGCGCCAACAATGCAAAAAAAGACGGGCCTTTACCCGTCTTTTTTATTTGTATGTAAGATTTTTGCCCGAAAACCGTCTTATGGAGTAGAGGGGCGCGGGATGGGAAGAGGAAAATCGCCCCATCCGGACGCCGGATGGCCGGGGCTGTGCGACGCGCAGCGGGCCCTGCGACGCGCCGCGGGCTTTGCCAACGGACAGATAAGGAGGAGAGAGCATGGACGACGCGACCATCGTCGATCTTTACTGGGCGCGGGACTCCCGGGCTATCGACGAGACACAGACAAAATACGCGGGCTTTTTGAGCGCCATCGCCATGAATCTGCTGAACGTGCGCGAGGACGCGGAGGAGTGCGTCTCGGACACGTATCTCGCGGCTTGGAACGCCATACCTCCGGAGAGGCCGAACATTCTGCGGGCGTTTCTTGGGCGGATCGTCCGCAATCTCTCCCTGGATCGTCTGCGCCGCGGCCGCGCCCGGAAGCGCGGCGGCGGGGAGCCGGAGGCCATCTTTGAGGAGCTTGAGGAGATCCTGCCCGACACCCGGACGCCGGAGGGGGAGATGGAGCGGCGGGAGCTCCTGCGGGACATCGAGGACTTTCTGCGCGTCCAGCCGGAACGGCCCCGGAATATGTTCCTCCGCCGTTACTGGTACGCGGACAGCGTAAAGGTCATCGCGGCGCGGTACGGGCTGCGGGAGAACGCCGTATCCGCGCAGCTTTTGCGGACGCGCGGTAAGCTTAGGAGCTACCTGGCTGAAAGGGGATATGCGATATGACGGGCGAGGCTTTGTTTGAGGTGTTGGGCGATCTGGACGAGGGCCTTGTGGACGCCGCCGCGGCGGAGCCGAAACGACCCGCCGCAGGCCGCCGCGTGACGGCAATTATCTCCTTTGCCGCCTGCGCCGCGGCGGTGGGACTTCTGTTTTTCCTGCCGCGGGCGGAGAAAAAGGACCTTACTGGCGGCGATGTCAACGACCAGGCCGCGCCGGGGGAGAGCTGGAATGGGAATAACGGCTCGGAATGCCATGCCCCGGAAGGAGAGGGCGGCGACGCCTCCGATTTATCCGGCGGCGCGGCGGAGGGCCTGTGGTTTGAGGCCGTGGTGCTGGAGACGGGCGATGAGCTGACCGTCGCCCCGGTGGAGGGGTCGCTCTTCTACGGTCAGGCGGAGCGCGTTGTCCTGGATCTGACGGGGACGCCCCCGGAGGTCGTGCCGAAGGATCTGAAGCCGGGGGACACGGTGCGGATAAGCTGCGACACGGAGGAGCTTATTTTCCGTGAGGACGGTTCCGCTGAGATCCACGAGATCCGTGAGATCGCCCTGACGGGCGGCGGACAGCCCTGACCGCAATTTTTCCTATTGAATTTCCGGCCAACGGTGTTATAATAGTAGGGAAATCAAGAGAAGGAGGTCATTTTTATGACATTTACAAAAGATACCATCGTCGCCGAGGTCATGATGAAGGCCCCGCAGACCCAGCCGCTCTTTTTAAATATTGGCATGCACTGCCTGGGCTGCGCTTTTGCCACCGGGGAGACCATCGAGCAGGCGTGCAACACCCACGGCGTTGACCCGGACGATTTCCTGGAGGAGCTCAACGATTTTCTGGCAAGCGAGGCATAAAAACACCTGAAGGCGGACTTAAGTCCGCCTTCACTTTTATGGGGTGAAGTATGATAAAACTGTCGCCGAGGCTTCTGACCGTGGCGAAACTCGCCGGGAGCGGGAAAAGCGTGGTCGACGTGGGCACGGATCACGGGTATGTGCCCGTGTATTTTGCCCAAAAGGGGCTTTTTGAACGTATTGCCGCATCGGATATAAACGGAGGCCCGCTGGAGAGCGCCAGGGCCTCCGCCCGGGAGTACGGCGTTTTCGACAGGATCGCTTTCTATCTGTCCGACGGCCTGCGGGACGTGCCGGGGGCGTTTGACACCGTCGTTATTGCCGGTATGGGAGGGGAGACGATGGCGGATATCCTCTCGGCCTGCTCTTGGGCGAAGGATGCGAGGCTCATCCTGCAGCCGCAAAGCCGGGTGGAGGAGCTTGGGGCGTATTTGAAATCCGCCGGCTTTGTGTGCCAAAGGGCGCTTTTGTGCCGGGACTCCGGGAGGTGCTATCTGGCGTTCTCGGCATCGGCGGGGGAGGGCGGATTTGACATTGCCCGCGCGCTTCTTGATTCCCGCGACGGGCTTTTGAGGGAGTGTGTGGAAAAGGAGGTCATTCGGGTCGGAAGGGCCGTTTCCGGGATGGAGAGCGGCAGTGCCGCGCCGGAGGCGGGAATAACGCTTATGAAAAACAAGCTTTCACGGCTTGAGAACATATTGAGGGAGGTAAACTCATGGCAAAATTGAGCGGCATTTATGAAAAAATCACGGAGCTTGCCCCGGTGGAGCTGAAGCTGGGCTTCGACAACGTGGGGCTTCTGGTGGGCTCCTGGGAGGATGAGGTAGAGCGCGTCCTGTGCGCGCTGGACATAACCGAGGACGTGATAGAGGAGGGGAGGCGCATCGGCGCCGACCTCATCGTCTCCCACCACCCCCTGTTCTTTGAGCGGAAGGACGTGACGGATTCGGATACCGCCGGTTCCCGCGTCCTGCGCCTTGCCCGCGCCGGGATGAGCGCCGTCTGTATGCACACGAACCTTGACATCGCCCCGGGCGGGGTCAACGACGCCCTCTGCGCCGCCCTGGGGATCGGGGACGCCGCGCCCTTTGGCGCGGAGCAGTGCGGGCGGATCGGCTGGGTTCCGGAGCAGGACCTTTTCGACTTTATGGCCCACGTCAAGGGCGCGCTGGGCGCGAACGGCCTTCGGTATGTGGACGCCGGGAGGCCCGTCCACCGCGTGGCCGTGCTGGGCGGCGCGGGGGGCGACGAGATGGCGGAGGCCCTGGAGGCCGGGGCGGACACCTACGTCACCGCGGACGTGAAGCATCACCAGTTCATCGACGCCGGGGAGCTGGGCGTCAACCTCGTCGACGCCGGACACTTCCCCACGGAGAACGTGGTGATCCCGGTTCTGGCGGAGCTCATCGCCGGGGCATTCCCGGAGGTCGACGTCAGAATATCCGAAGTCCACGCCCAGCCGGAGAGATTTTTCTGATAAGTCAACATTGATTTACGCGTTTTAATACGGTATAATAACAAAGGCCCCGGCTGACGGGGCCTGAAATTATGCGCCGCATCCTGAGTACCGCCCGGCCCGACAGAACCGGGGGCAAAGGGAGCGACAGCAGGAGGTAATGGTAAAATGAATAGCGAAAACTCTGTCAAGACGAGGAAGCTCGTGCTCCTCGCCATCCTCACGGCCATCATCGTGGTGCTGCAGGTGATCACCCAGTTCATCAAGCCCGGCTTCTTCCCGATCACGCTCTCGCTGACGCCCATCATCGTGGGCGCGGCCCTGTGCGGCGCGGGGGCGGGCGCGTTTCTGGGCTTCGTGTTCAGCGTGATGGTGCTCCTGGACCCCGCCACCGGCGCGTTCCTGGCCGTCTCCGTCCCCGGCACGGTGGTCACCGTCCTTTTGAAGGGCACGCTGGCGGGCCTCGTCTCCGGGCTTGTATACAGGGTTCTGGAGAAGAAAAACGAGTACGTTGCTGCCGTCAGCGCGGGCATCGTCAGCCCCTGCGTCAACACAGGCATCTTCTTCCTCGGCTGTATGCTGTTCTTTTCCGACTTCATCCTGGGCCTGGGCGTCAGCGACAACATCATCGTCGCCATCGCCGTGGGGATGATAGGCGCGAACTTCTTTGTGGAGCTGGCCGTCAACGTGGTGCTCTCCGGCGTCATTGTGATGCTGGTGAAGAACGGGCGGAAGATCCTGAAGCTTGAGAAATGATTTTTGAGGGGGCGTAAATATGCTTCTGGCGGTAGACATCGGCAACACCCACATCTGCCTTGGCTGTATGGAGGGGCTGAAGATCCTCAAAATGGTACGGCTCACCACCAACAAGCTCAAGACGGATTTTGAATACGCGTCCGACATACGCCACTTCTTTGACTTCTTCGACATAGACGCCTCCGCCCTGGACGGGGCCATCGTCTCCTCCGTGGTGCCGCCGCTGACCAACGCCTTCTCCGGCGCTGTGAAGCTGGCCACGGGCGTGACCCCCATGATCCTGGGCAAGGGCGTGAAAACCGGCGTCAACATCCTCATCGACGACCCGGCGCAGACCGGCGCGGATCTGGTGGCCGCCGCCGCGGGGGCCTTGAAGCTCTACACCCCGCCCCTCATCATCATCGACATGGGCACCGCCACCACCATCTCCGTCCTCAATAAGGCGGGGTCTTTCATCGGCGGCACCATCGGCCCCGGCGTGGCCCTGGGCCTCGCGGCCCTCAGCTCCGGCACCAGCCAGCTTCCCAACATCTCTCTGGAGGCCCCGACAAAGGTCATCGGCACCAACACCGTGGACAGTATGCGCTCCGGCGCGGTTCTGGGCGCGGCGGCCATGCTGGACGGGATGATCGAGCGCATCGAGGAGGAGCTTGGCGGCGAGGCCACAGTGGTCGCCACCGGCGGCATCGCCGCCTCCATCGCCCCGCTGTGCCGGCGGAAGATCCGGGTCAACGACGACCTGCTGCTCACCGGCCTTGCCGTCATCTTCGAAAAGAACAGGAAAAAGGGATAAACGGGCCGCGCACGCGGCAAAAAAATTCGCCCCCGGCTTCGGCCCGGGGGCGTTTTTTGATTTTACAAGACCTTGTCATGTTCACCGGCCCGTCCGGCGCCCGGAGCGTCAAAAATTTTCAGCGCATCCTCCGGGGGAACAGCGCTCGTTACGCTTAAATGTGATCCATGGAGGCTTTTGAATAAATATTTGATTAAACGCTTTAACCGAGCGGCGCGAATGAAATGGTTTAGTCAAATATCAGTATTACTCCTCGCGCGCCGTCACGGCGATATTGAGCTCGGCAAGCTGCTTTTCCGTGACCTCGCCGGGGGCGCCCATCATCACGTCCTGGGCGTTCTTGTTCATGGGGAAGGGGATGACCTCGCGGATGGTCTCGGAGCCGGTGAGCAGCATGATCATCCTGTCCACGCCGGGGGCGATGCCCGCGTGCGGGGGCGCGCCGTAGCAGAAGGCGTTGTACATGGCGGGGAACTTGGCCTTCACGTCCTCCTCCCCTAAGCGCACCAGCCGGAACGCCTCGATCATGATCTCCGGGTCGTGGTTGCGCACCGCTCCGGAGGAGAGCTCCACGCCGTTGCACACCAGGTCGTACTGGTAGGCGGTGATGGACAGGGGATCCACCTCGCCCGCCGCGGCCTTTTGCAGGATCTCCAGCCCGCCGTTGGGCATGGAGAAGGGGTTGTGGCAGAACTCCAGCTCGCCGGATTCCTCGCCGATCTCATACATGGGGAAGTCCACGATCCAACAGAAGGCGTACTGCTCCGCGTCCATGTGGTTGGGGCAGAGAGCGCCGAGCTTGGCGCGCAGCACGCCGGCGGTCTTTTGGGCGTCCGGCTTCTCCCCGGCGGTGAGGCCCACAAAGCAACCGGGGGTCAGGCCCAGCGCCTCCACCGCGGCGTCCTTCACCGGCTCCACAAATTTCGCGATACCGCCCACGACGGAGGAGTGTTCGTCATAGCGGAACCAGTAGGCCTTCTGGCCCGCCTGAACCTCCACATCGGCGCAGAGCTTGTCGATCTGCTTGCGGGTGGCGGTGAAATCGGTGACCACCACGGCCTTGACGGTCTGCCCCTCAAAAGGCCCGAAGCCGCACGACCCCAGCACGTCCGTGGCGTCCCGGACTGTCAGGTCGATCCGAAGGTCGGGCTTGTCCGAGCCGTACTTTTCCATGGCCTCCAGGTAGGGGATGCGGACGAAGGGGGCCTCCGAGGCCCTGTTGTAGGCACCGTATTTGGCGAAGATGGGGGGCAGGACGCGCTCCAAGACGGAGAAAACGTCCTCCTGACCGGCGAAGGCCATCTCCATGTCCAGCTGGTAGAACTCGCCGGGGGAACGGTCGCCCCGGGCGTCCTCGTCCCGGAAGCAGGGGGCGATCTGGAAATAGCGGTCGAAGCCGGAGGTCATCAGGAGCTGCTTGAACTGCTGGGGCGCCTGGGGCAGGGCGTAAAACTTGCCGGGATGCTTCCGGCTGGGTACCAGGTAGTCCCTGGCCCCCTCGGGGGAGGAGGCGGTGAGGATGGGGGTGGTGATCTCCAAAAAGCCCTCGTCGATCATGGCGTTCCGCAGCGCCGCCACCACCTTCGAGCGGAGGACGATGTTCTTTTTCACTTCGGGATTTCTGAGGTCGAGATAGCGGTATTTGAGCCGGATGGCCTCGTCGGCCTCCTTCGAGCGATTGATCTGGAAGGGCAGCTCGTTGTAGCGGCAGCGGCCAAGCACTTCGATGGACTCCGGCACCACCTCGATGTCGCCGGTGGGGAGATTCGGGTTCTTGCTGCTGCGCTCCCGCACCGTGCCGTTCACCGCGATGGTGGATTCCTTGTTGAGGGATCTGACCTGATTCAAAATGCCCTCGTCCTCAATGACTACCTGGGTGGTGCCGTAGAAGTCGCGGAGGACGAGAAACGCCAGATTATTGCTGACGGCACGGACGTTCTCCATCCACCCGGCGAGCCGCACGGAGGCGCCCGCGTCTTTAAGGCGCAGCTCACCGCAGGTATGTGTGCGTGATTGGATCATGGTTATCACTCCGATTTCTATATGATCATGTGTTTATCGATTGTTTCGATGATCTCGCGAACTTCTCATGGCGCAAGCAGCGCGTCACGCCCCAGGCACGCCATCCTCCTCTGTGGGCTCGGGATAGAGGGATTCAATGACATCGTATACCTTCCTCGCCCAGCCGTCAAGATCCTGGGTCGTGACGACGGTGGCGCTGTCGCCGGTGAGGCGGAGCTTTCCGCCCACATACTCCGCCGTCAGGGTGCTGTCGGAGATGGTGCAGCTGAAGGTGACAGACCAGCATATGTCGCCCTCCGTGGGGTCGGGCAGCTTGTCGGAGAAAAGGCCCGCCGGCGTCATGCCGAAGCCCTTTCCGTCAAAAAGCTCCGTGAGCCGCTTGAGCGCCGCGTCGTCGCCGGTGAGAATGAGGGCCTCCGCCCGCGCCCCGGTGGGGTCAAAGATCTCGGCTGATACGGCGGCGTTGCTGACGGCGGCGAAGTTGAATATGCCGGAGGCGTATCTCTCCGGCCCCATGGGGCGGCAGAGGATGAGCCCCACCACAAGGATCACCGAAAGCAATATGGCGGCCACGAGGACTGTCTGTTTGCGCGACATGGGATCACTCCTTTATGGGGCGGACGTTCCGACCCTCCAGGGACGCCTTTACGCGATCGACGGCCTCGCCGGCGGACAGGAGCGCCTGTTCGCCGGTGCCCATATTCTTGAGGGAGACCTTGTTCTGTGAAAGCTCATCCTCGCCAAGTATGGCGATGAAGGGCGCGCCCAGGCGGTTGGCGTAGGTCATTTTCGCCTTAAATTTTTTCCGTTCGGAATAGATCTGCGTCCGGATGCCCGCGTCGCGCAGGACTGTGGCCAGCTCCGCCGCCCCGGAGCGGTCGTCGGTCTGGGGCAGGATCAGCACGTCGCAGGGGGCGGAGGACACGTCCTCCGAGAGAAGGCCCACGTCGTCCAGAATGAAGAAAAGCCGCGTAAGGCCGATGGAGATGCCCACGCCGGGGAGCTTTTTGTCGGTGTAGTACCCGGCCAGGTCGTCGTAGCGCCCGCCGGAGCAGACGGAGCCCACCTCCGGGTGATCCGTCATCACCGTCTCGTAGACGGTGCCCGTGTAGTAATCGAGGCCCCGGGCGATGGTCAGGTCCAAGGCGAAATTTGCCTCCGGTACGCCGAAGGCGCCGAGATATCCGGCGACGGCGCGAAGCTCGTCCAGGCCCTTGTCAAAGGTGCCGTTTTTCCCGCGGTATTCCTCCAGGGCGTTGAGAACGCTCTCGTTGGAGCCCTTTATGGACATGAAGTCCAATATCCTCCCGGCGTCCGAGCCGGATATGCCCAGATCCTCCGTGAGTATGGCCAGCACCTTGTCTTTTCCGATCTTCTCCAGCTTGTCCACCGTACGCATGATGCCGGCGGACTTGTCCGAGAGACCCAGCATATCGTAAAAGCCCGTGAGGAGCTTGCGGTTGTTGACCCGGATGACAAAGCGGGTAAGGCCCAGACGGGTGAACACCTGATAGATAATGGATGGCACCTCGGCCTCGTTCATGATGTCAAGCTCGCCGTCGCCAATGACGTCGATGTCCGCCTGATAAAACTCCCGGAAGCGGCCCCTCTGGGCCCGCTCGCCCCGGTAGACCTTGCCGATCTGATACCGGCGGAAGGGGAAAGACAGATCGGCGTAATGCATCGCCACGTATTTTGCCAGGGGCACGGTCAGATCAAAGCGGAGGGCGAGGTCGATGTCCCCTTTTGTAAAACGGTATATCTGCTTTTCCGTCTCGCCGCCGCCCTTGGCCAGGAGCACGTCGGACGCCTCTATAACGGGCGTGTCCAGCGCGGTAAAGCCGTAAAGGGAGTATACCTCCCGGATGGTGTCGGTTATCCTGTCCATCACCGCCTGCCGCCTGGGCAGAAGTTCCATAAATCCGGACAGAGTGTGGGGTTTGATCCGTTCCATGAATGAATTCTCCTTTTTGTCGTCGCGGAACACGCTTTACCTCGCGTCCATGCGGACATGAACGCTCAGACGCTTGTTCGATCGTCCTCTCCCCACGCGGTCCATGGTCACGCGGGGTTCCCATAAAAAACCCCCGCCCGTTAGAGCGGGGAAGAGCTTTACCGGTCAGGCCGGAGGCGCGCCGATCCGACGTCTCCGATCGACCTATTTCTTGGGGTTGACGATATCACGCCAATCCAACATACCGTCCTTGAGCCCGCGGATCAGTACCTCGGCGGTGGCCACGTTGGTGGCGAAGGGGACGTTCTGCTGATCGCAAAGTCTTCCTATCTTGTTGGTGGACGCCATCGCCCTGGGGTCGGTGGGGTCGGAAAAAAAGAGTACCAGGTCAAGCTCGTTGTAGGCAAGCCTCGCCGCCATCTGCTGATCTCCTCCCTGATCGCAGGAGAGATAGAGATCGATGGGCAGACCCGTCGCCTCCTTGACGAGCCTTCCTGTGGTGTTTGTAGCGCAAATGGAGTGTTGTGAGAGGATCCCGCAATACGCGATGCAAAACTGAACCATCAGTTCCTTCTTCCTGTCGTGTGCCATAAGAGCGATATTCATATACCCCACCAGCCTTATATAGTAAAATTGGAATTAAATGTCCTTTTTCGATTAATTAAATCTTATATCCTGCCTATTTTGATCTTCTCACCGGCGAGCCTTCCGGCAACGTTCCGAAATTGATACCAGGCGTGTCTGGAGCCGTAGAGCATCAGGGGAGTTTCCATATTCCCGGCTTCGGAAACGCCCTCATCTTCTCTGATAACGCCGATGAGACGGGCGCCCACGACGTCAATCACGTCGTCAATCGAGCGGCGCAGCCGCCTGTACGCCAAGGGCCGCACCCGGTTTACCAGAAGCCGCAGCTCCGGTACGCCCAGAGTCCTCAGCTCCTGGGCCGTGCGCTGTCCGTCCCGCAGGGAGGACACATCCCCGGTGGCCACGATGATCGCCATGTCGGCGCCGGAGGCCGCCATGCGGAAGCCGGAGCCGATCCCGGCGGGGGAGTCCAGAAGCACAAAGTCATAAAGCCCGCGGTATTGCTTTATAAGGGAGGTGAAGTCCCCGTTATCCACCCCGGGGAGGGAGGCGGGGGCCGCCAGAAAGCTGAGACCGGGAATATCCGGATGCTCCGCGGGGGCGTCCACAAGGGTGACGTTTCCCTCAAGTACATCCGTGTAATCCCACAGTACGGCTTCGCCCAGGCCCAGGGTCAGATCCAGATTTGAAAGCGCGGCGTCGCAATCCACGCACAGCACGCTGTGGCCGGAACGGGCCAGAAACGAGCCGATGGCGGCGGTACAGGCCGTTTTTCCCGTGCCGCCCTTGCCGGAGGTCATAACGATAGAAGTACCCATACACACCCCCATTAAGTATTATAAAGAAAATCCGACGGTTTTGCAAGTCCAATTCAGGGATATATGATTCACATTTCAAATTTTTTTCGAAAAACCCCGGGCTTATTCTAAAAATAGGCAATGTGCCCGGGGACGAGGAATTTTTGCCAGGCAAGTTTTTCGCGGGTACCCCATGTTTTTCAAGGAAAAACAACGCGTCACAGCGGAAAAAACCGCCGTTTGGATCCGCCGCCATCTATATTCCTCCGGCGATTAAATAATCGCCGGAGGAATATGGCCATGTTCTGCGGCTGCCGCGCGGCGGCGAGCAAAACGGCCTTTAAAGCATTTATTAAATAGGCATTATTTGATTGCCGATTTAATAATAAA
The DNA here is from genome assembly GCA_947589225.1 of uncultured Oscillospiraceae bacterium. Classification (GTDB taxonomy): domain Bacteria; phylum Bacillota; class Clostridia; order Oscillospirales; family Oscillospiraceae; genus RUG626. Next base: position 50,139 of record CANQBC010000008.1, read on the forward strand.
ACAAGCCCTGGACAAAACGCTTTGACGATTTTAACAAATTGGCGGGTTTATTTCAGAAGTGAGTTATCCGTATAGATGCTCTGGGTGGTGTAAGTGGAGCCGGAGAAGTAGGCGTCCATCATGTCGCGGGCTATGGAGATAAGGGCAGCGCCTGAGCCGCCCTTCTGGACCACCACGGCGATGGCGATCTGGGGGTCGTTGGCGGGCGCGTAGCAGACGAACACGCCGTCGTTGACGGAGGAGGTGTCCTTCTGGACGGTGCCTGTCTTGGCTGCGACGGGGACGGGGTAGCTTGCCAGCTCGGAGGACGCCGTGCCGGTGGTGGCAACGGCCCGCATCCCCCGCTGGAGCAGGGGGATGTACCCTTCCGAGTCGTCGATGACACGCCGGACGCTGGGTTCCTTGCGGAGGATCATGTCGGAGTAGTTGAAGCTGGAGATGCTTCTTAAGATCGTGGCGTTGTAGAGTGTTCCGCCGTTGGCGATGGTGCTGACGTAGTCGGCCATCTGAATGGGCGTGAACTCGTTGAGGCCCTGGCCGATGCAGGCCAGAAGCGTGTCCGCGTTCCACCAGCCTTCGCCCAGAAGCTCCTGCTTGAGCTCACGGGAGGCCACCCGGCCCACGGCGTCGCTTATCTCGATTCCCGAGTGCTCTCCGAAGCCGAAGAGTCTGGCCGTCTCGGCGATACGGGTTATTCCCATTTGATCGGCCACGGAGTAGAAAAAGTAGTTACAGGAGTTCTCCAAAGCCCCCACTACGTCAAGGGAGCCGTGGGTGCCGCTGGGCCAGACCCAGCAGGAGGGGGTGTAGTTGTACTGCGCGTACTTCTTGAACACACCCTCGTCCACGATGCGGGTGGAGGGGGATATGGTGCCGGAGGTCAGCGCCGCGTAAGCCGTCACCATCTTGAAGGTGGAGCCGGGGTTGTAGGTGCCGGTGAGGGCCCTGTTCACAAGCGGCGCGTTGAGCTTGTCCTGACTTAGCTGTGCGTAGTTGTCATAGTAGGTGGAAAGGTCAAAGGTGGGGTAGCTGGCCATTGCCAGCACCTCGCCGGTGTTCACGTCCATCATGACGGCCGCGCCGCCGCGAGCAAGCTCCGGCTCCACATACCGCTCGTTCTCCGGCGTCTCCTCCATCGCCTTCTCGATGCGCTGGTTGTTCATTTCCACGATGGTGGATTCCAGCGCCGTTTCCGTGGCGGCTTGCAGGTCGATATCAATGGAGAGGAACACGTTGTCCCCGGCGATGGCGGGAGAGGTCTCTTCCACATTGGCAATGGCGCCGGAGGAGTCGCGGTACACGGTGACGGAGCCCTCGATGCCGTGGAGGTACTCCTCAAACGCCTCCTCCGCGCCCGTAAGGCCCACCTGGGAGTCGAGAGGATACCCGAGCTCCTTATATTTGCTGTCGTACTGATCGCGGGGCATCGCGCCCACGGTGCCCAGGATGTGCGCCGCGTAGGGAGTGTGGTACTCCCGCACCGAGCGGGTCTCGATCGTCACGCTGGGGAGATCCTGCTCGGAGATGTAGTTCACGAATTCGTCCGGTACGTCCCGGGCGAAAATGTACTCGCTGGTGCCGGCGATGGCCTGGATCTCCAGCTCCCACCGGACGCCGATGATGCGCCGCGCGTCCTCGGCGGGGACGGTGTAGGAGATGCCGTAGTGAAGGCGCATCCAGCTCATGAGCTCGGTGGCCGTGAGCCCCGCGTTCTCCGCCTCGTAGTCCAGCTCCCGCTCAAAGTAGGAGTTGAGGGTGTTTTTGAAATACGCACAGTACACCTCCATCCGGTTTTTCTGCGAATCGGAGGCGTAAGCGTCGAACTCGAAGGGCGCGGTGCTGGTCACCGGGAAGCTGTCCTGATACTCCACCCCGAACCGGGACGCCGCGCGGATGAGGGAGATCACCGTCTCGTTGGGATCGTCCTCCCGGAGAAGCGTTTTGCGGATCAGGCGCACGTCATGTACCTCCCGGTCGGAGACAAGGAGCGTACCGTTGCGGTCAAGGATGGAGCCCCGGGCGGCCTTGACCACCACATCGGTGGAGGTCAGGTTCTCCGCGTCGTCCAGAAGCGCGCTGGCGTCCAGCGCCTCGATGCGGTAGAGCGTCAGGGCGTAAACGGTCAGCAGCAGCGCCATCGCCAATGCCAGGATGATTATTCTCGATGTTTTGATGTATTTATCCATGAAAGAACCTCGTTGGCGCTCCGCAAAGGAGGGGGGAGCGCGTCAAAACCCCTTTCCCGGCCCCATGACGCGGCACAGGAAACGGGAGACGTAGTAGACGGGTATCGCGAAAATAAGGGAATAAACGCTCTGGCGAAGTCCGACCGCCGCCGTCACCGACAGCGGCGCGCCCCGCAGGACGACCAGGGACAGCGCCTGAAACGCCGATATGAGCAGCAGCTCCAGCACCGAGCTTACAAGGAATGACGGGAACCCCTGCACCAGCACGGTGTCGGAGAGTATCCCGAGGAAAATACCCATGAGCGTGAGCAGCAGGGTGAACTGCACCGTGGCCTGGTTGTAGGAAAGATCCGTCAGCATCCCGGCGAAAAGCCCAAAGACGCCCCCGTCCACCCGGCCCAGGAAGAGGGCGATCCCCGCCACCGCCATGGGCAGCAGCAGGGGTTTTTCCCCCATCAGCGTAAGGCGCGTGAACACCGTGGATTGAAGAATATACAACAATATGAGATACGGCGCCAGGATCAACGCCTTCACAAGCGTTCTGTGTTTGTTGCGCGCCATGTTCCCACCTCCCCTTGAGATCGATCTATTTTTTACCCGGGGCTGCGCTCCGGGAAGGGCCCGCGCGCCTCTTGCCTGTGAAGGGAGACGCGCGTTCTTTGACCGCCGGGCGTTATTCGCTCACCGCGAAGTCGGTTATCACATAGACATGCGAAAGCCCGGTAAGGTCGGTGGACGGTTCCACCACGGCGTAGGGGTCGAGCCCGGAGGAGCTGACCGCGATGCCGGAGACGGTGCCGATGACGAGTCCCGCGGGATAAACGCCTCCGGAGCCGGAGGTAACCACTGTGGCCCCAATGACGGCGCTGTCCATGTCGGTGATGTAGGAGACCTTCAGCCGCGAGCTTTTGAAAAGCTCAAAATCCCCGGCCGCCACGCCCGTCTCGCCGTTTTCATAGAAGAGTGCGCCAAGGCTGGTGGTGGTGTCGATGAGTGTTGTGACAACGCTGGAGGTACTGGTGACGGAGGTCACCTGACCCACCAGAAAACCGTACTCGTCCACCACCGGGTCGTAAAGCTCGATGCCTGAGGAGGAGCCCTTGCTTATGGTGAAGGAGGAGGAGTAATTTGACGCCGTCCATGAGATCACCGTCACAGGCTCCATGGACATGTCCTCGTGCCTCTCGGCAAAGCCGAGAAGATTGTGGAGCCGCTCGTTTTCCTCGCTTATCTCCGTGTACTCCCGGTACTCCTGCTCAAGCTGGGCCACCCGGGCCTTCAGCCGCTGATTCTCGGCTTCGATCTCGTCAAAGCGGTACATATAGTTGTAGGTGTGCTCCAAGGAGTCCACAAGGCTCGTCATGGCGCTTTTCACCGGCTTAAAAAAGGGCTCGGAGAGAAGGCTGGCGAAGCCCGCGTTCCCGCCGGAGAGGGCCACGGACACGGCGGCTATGACAGCCACGGCCACGGCCGCCGCGATAATATACAGACCTTTTTTGGAAATAAGTTCCTTCAAACGAAATCACCTTCCGGAAAAAACATTGTATCCCGCGGCGCAAAGCTCCTGCGCCAAACGGGCGACGGGCAGCCCCACCACGTTGAAGTAGTCGCCGTCAATGCCCTCTATCAGCATCGAGCCCAGGCCCTGTATGCCGTACGCGCCGGCCTTGTCCATGGGCTCGCCTGTTTTCACATACCAGTCGATCTCCACGTCCGACAGGGCGCGGAAGCGCACCCTGGTGCTCTCGTGGCACACGCGCTCCCCGGAGGAGGATATGACGGCAAGCCCCGTGATCACCGTGTGCTCCCGGCCGGAAAGACTCCGGAGCATCCGGGCGGCCTCGTCCCCGCCGGCGGGCTTGCCCAGGGGGCTGCCGCCCAGAAATACCAGCGTGTCCGCCGCCACGACGATGTCGCCGGTGCCGGCCGAGGCGGCCGCGTCCCGGCCTTTCATCAGCGCTATTTTCTCCACCGCCGCCCCCGGCTCCAAAGAGGCGTCGTAGGGTTCCTCATGCTTTGACGGCCGGACTAAAAAGTCCCGCAGCCCCATGTTTTCCAAAAGCTCCCGCCTGCGAGGCGAGGCGGACGCGAGAATGATCATATTCCATCTCCCCGGGATCGGATCTATGTTCCTGATATTTTTGATACAATGTTTTTTCATCAATCGCAATGCCGCTATTCGCTCAAAAATTCGAGGTGTCAGGATAGGGACAGAGACAAAAATCCCCGCCTCTTTGCCTCATTTATCAAATGCGGTTGGATATCGGGATACGTCCATCTTTTCGGCAGTTCATCCAACAACTCGATTTCCTCAATTTCACTATGTAACTCTGTTTCAAATGACTCGATATCGGCAAAAAACAACATACCGAACGTTTCCTCGCCATCAAAATTATCAGGTGCTGTCACAGAATACACACAAACAGGTTTTATTTCAAATTTTATAGCGCCGGTTTCTTCATAAAGCTCCCGCTTCGCTGTATCAATAATATTTTCTCCCGATTCCCTGTGACCTCCGGGGATTTCCCATGTATCCCTGTCTTTATGCCTGCAAAAAACATATTGATCCTGTGCTTTGGATATAATCACTGCAAACTTAAGCAATTCATCCTCTATGCTCTCATAAAATTTAACCTCTGTCATCCAAGCCTTTCCTCCTGCCTCTTCTTTCATTTGTTACGGTCGAACATTTCAACGTGAAAACTTATACCCCAAACGGAAACACACACCTCAAAGGCGCACTATTCAATTATTCCCCGGCTTTGTATCAAAATCTGCAAAATTATATCTGTGTTCATGCTGATTTTGATTCAAGCAGAATAAACCGCCGTTGCTGCATCAGCGTTGAGGAGTTTTCCTGTTTACTCTTTTTGATAAGCCGGAATTGCAACTTTAAAAAATGTTGTCTATAATTTCCTTTGCCCGATACAAAATAGGCAGTTCCCTATTTGCAACTAATCTGCCCAGTTTTGTATCTGAGCATTTTTTATATTCTGTTACTGCCTCTTCAAAAGTCATTTTTAATGTTGACAAATGAAAACTCTCGATCTCCTCCTGAGTTAAATTTTTATCACCAAATGATTTCGCTTTGCATAAAAAGTAATTGTTGATATTGTGCCTGTGAATCAAATTATAGTAATCGCTCACGACCCCGATTTTACAAGTTATATCAATTTCAGTACCAAGTTCTTCTTTTAATTCTCTCCTTATAGCAGTTTCCAGATCTTCCCCTGATTCAACGCCGCCCCCGGGCGTTTCTATCAACACAGCTTTTCCAAAATCATCATCACGAATGGCTCTCACAAAATAGAAAAAACCTGATTCGTCAAATATGATCGCTCTTGCAATTTGTCTATCATGGTTAATAAATTCAAATTTCCATTCATCATCCTGAAGTTCCAGCCACAGCTCTTGTTCAATTGATCTCGCCTTATCATTCATTCCGATTTTCTCCAATTAATCTTGATTTATCGCTCTGATTTTATTCAAGTATATAACAAGAATGTGAATAGGTCTACAGTTTTTGACCTTTGCGCCGGTCTTATCCCCAAGCGGCAGCTTATACCGCAAAGGCGGACTTTTGAGTGTTCCTTCTGCCTTGTATCAAACTCTGCACGATAATATCTGTGTTCCTGCCGATTCTGATGCAAACAGGTAGACGTAATTACGGTTGTAATTCCTCCATGAATTTCTGCATACGTTCGGTTATCAATTCGCTTTTTTTCATGGAGACAAGTTCATTTCTGCTCACCCACTTATACGCAGTGGTTTCCCCTTCCTGTAAGAGGATACTGTCTTTTTTACAGTTCGTCACACAAAGAAATTCAACATAAAATGTATCATGGCTTCTCACTCGTCCTATTTCAGTCAAACGATCGGATTCAATTCCGGTTTCTTCCCGCAGTTCTCTCACCGCACATTCCAAAGGAGTTTCGCCGCGTAATGCCGAACCTCCTGCGGTGGCTTCCCACATACCGCCGAATTGCTTGCGCTTGTCACGCAGCATTAGCAAATAGCTTCCGTCGTTATGTTTCACAATGATGTCGCAAACCAAATGGAAAAGCCCTTCCGGAATCGGTTCTCCCCTTATTAACGTCATATTGCTGCTTTTATTGAAATCTTTATCATAAGCATCCCATATTTCCATATACTTTTTCCCTCCATGCAAACAAACAGTCTTTCACCTGTTCCCGGCGCACATTTTACACCGCAAGCGAAAAAATTACACCGCAAAGACGCACTTTGGGGTTTTCCTCGGCGTTGTATCAAGCTCTGCAAGATTTTATCTTGTATCGATAGTATTTCATTCGTATAAAATGCGGAGGGATCCGCCGTGGGCGACGGTGTCAGAAGCGCCCCTCCGTCGTGCTGGACGGTTCGTATGCGCCAAGCTCAAGGTATCTCTCACACACCCTGGCGCACTCGTCGGCGTTTTCGGTGGTGAAGCCGAGCCTCACGCCCCAGAGACCGCTCGTCATGTACTCCCGGCTCCTTTTGACGAGGTGCAGCTTCTCGGCGCTCCAAAGGGTATTGCGGCACTCAAAGCCCCGGGTCAGCGGGCACTCAAAGCCCTGGGAGTTAGTCAGGCTCAGGGGGCTGTCGCAGGAGCAGACGCCGGTCTTGGCCCGGATGAGGCAGCCGGCGGTGTACATCAGCGGCATACGTCCGTAGACCACGAGCTCCGTGTCCATGTATTTTTTCATCTCCCGCACCTGCCGGGACGTCAGATCCATCGCAAGGGCCGCGGATTTGAGCCGCAGACCCAGAAGCACCGCCAGGTACGAGGAATTTCTGACCCCGAGCCCCGTGTCGCCCCGGACCGTGAAGCCCAGCTTCCGCGCGAAGATAATGTGGCCGGGATCGGATACCGCCACCTCGTTTATACCAAGCTGCCTCGCCTTCAGGAGCAGCTCCGTCACCCGCCCCAGCTCCCGGTCAAATATAACGGGCGGCAGCTGGGCGCAGACGGATATGCTCCTGCTGTCCAGAAACGGCTCGAGCCGCTTGTCGCCGGAGGCCGCCTCCTCCAGGGGCAGATAGATGACCGGCGGGGCCAGCTCAAGGATGCGGCCCGACAGCTGGGAGCACTTCCGGACCGCCACGGTCAGCACCGGGGGATCCGTGGGGGAGGGAACGGCGGGGAGCTCCTCCATCGTGCTCTCGGCCCTGGGGTCGGTGCCGGCGCGGCGGAGCATGAGCTCGCCAAGAAGCCTGTCCCGCACGGGGCCAACCGTTTTGGGATCCATGTAAATGCCCTTTTCTATGCGGCAGACGACCCCGTCGCAGACGAAGGGCGTGCCGCCGGTGTTGTAAAGCTCGGTGCCGAGCATGGCGGGGGTCAGCTCCGTGTGGAAGGCGAGCTCGGCGGGCCCGCCCTCGCCCGAGACGGTGTTGCCCCGGTCGTCGGTGACGGACAGCCTCAGAGGCGACTTAAGGGATACGTCCGCCTCAAAGGTGACCTTAACGCGCTGATATTCGTGATTCAAATAGTTTTTTCGTACCGCGGCGTAGAAGGGCGTGTCATCCCCGGGCTCATGCCCCGGCGCGCCCAGCATGTTCGAGAAGTCCGCGGCGGCAAAGTAGCCGTCGGTGAAGCCCCCCGCGGGGAATGCCCCGCCGATGAGCTCGATATCCTCCGCGGCCGGCCTGCGCCCGGTACCCAGGGCCCGGGAGTAGGCTCCGGTGACTGCCGCGGCGTACTCGGGCCGCCGCTCCCGTCCGTCGATGCGAAGGGCGGCGATGGGAAGCTCCGTGAGTTTTTCCAGCTCCTCCACAAGGCACCTGTCCTTCATGGACAGCGGGTGCCGTTCCCGGGTGCCCGCGGGATAGCCGGTCACGCAGTATCTTTCGCACGGCCCCGGATGGCCGCCGTTCAGGGCCGAAAGCATACAATGCCCGTCAAAGGCCGGACACAGCGGGCCGTGAACGGGGTACTCGATCTCGATGGGAGAGCTCTTGCAGATCTCCGCGAGCTGCTCCAGAGACAGCTCCCTCGCCACGGCCGCGCGCGTGACGCCCATGGCGGCGAAAAGCTTCACCCCGTCAAGATTATGGATGCAGAGATCCCGGCCGGCATGTATGGGCATGGAGGGCAGGACACGGCGAAGGGCCCAGATAAGGCCCACGTCGCTTGCGATCAGGGCGTCCGCCCCCATGCGCGAGGCGCGCCGCGCGTTTTCCAGCGCGGAGGAAAAGAGCGCGTCCACAGGGTTGAAGTCCAGACACACATAGACCTTCACGCCGCGCACACGGCAAAACTGTATGGCGCGTCCCAGCTCATCCTCGGAAAGCTCATGAGGCGCCCTCTTTACACCCGCCGAAAAGCTCAGATACACCGCGTCCGCCCCGCTCTGCACAGCCGCAACAACGCCCTCGGCCGAGCAGGCCGGGGACAGAAGTTCAATCTTTCCCGCCATACCGCTCCTCCCTTCCGCGCACCCCGCAGGAAACCGGGGCATAGATAAAAGAATATAGCATACCCGCAAAGCGGGGATGCTCAGACTATCGATAAAGCCTCGCAAAAATCAGCGCCCGCGGGCGCGAAAAAATTCAATGCGAAATCCGGCGGCACGCGCGTCGGATTTTGCCCCTTTCAGGTCCCCGGAGCGTACGAAGCGCATGGAGGGAACCGGCAAATTTCATCCGTTGGCAAAGGAAAAGCCTTTGCCAACGGATCGAGCATACCCGCAAAGCGGGGATGCCATATTGACCATGTTTTTCGATCCCCGGCGTCAGCCGGGGAGAAAACGGCCTGAAATTAATTTAATATCCGCGTATGCGGAGATATTATAGCACAAGTTCCCAAGGAAATAAATCTTTTTACCGAAATTTAAGAAAAAGTTTCTGTTCGCCTCGTTCCTCCGACCGGCCGCGGGCGATTTTCTTCGATAATGCACTTGTAACTGAAAAAGGTTTTTGGTATAATATATTTTTATAAAAAAGAAAAACAGGAGAAGAAGCTGTGTACGATCGTTGGAATGTAAAGGGCTACGACCGGCCGGCGGCGGTAAGACTTTGCAGAAACGGGGTAAACCCCATGGCCGCCGTGCTGCTGGCCTCCCGTGGGATAACCGATATCTCTGAGCTTGAGAGCTGTATGTCGGATGATCTGTCCTACCTGTCAGATCCTCTCTCTTTCCTTGACATGGATAAGGCTCGCGACAGGATCCTTCGCGCTATCGAGACCGGCGAGCATGTGGCCGTATACGGCGACTACGACGTGGATGGCATCACCTCAAGCTGCGTGATGGCCGGCTATTTGAGGAGCCGCGGGCTGGAAGCCGACATCTACATACCCGAGCGCCTTGAGGAGGGCTACGGCGTTCGCAGCGCCGCCCTTGATGTCCTGAGAGCCCGGGGCGCCAGCCTGGTCATAACCGTGGACTGCGGCATCACCGCCGTGGAGGAGGCGGAGTACGCATCGTCCGTCGGCCTCGACCTCATCATCACCGACCACCACCGCTGTTCCGGAGAGATACCGGACGCACTGGCCGCCGTGGATCCCAGAAGGCCGGACTGCCCCTCGGCTTCCAAAAACCTGGCCGGCGTAGGCGTGGCCTTCAAGCTTATCTGCGCCGTGGAGGGGCCGGGGAGCGAGGAACGGCTGCTGAATGAATACGGAGACCTGGTGGCCACCGGTACCATCGCGGATGTGATGCCCGTGACGGGTGAAAACCGTGTGCTCATAAAGCGGGGACTCAGGCGCATGAGGGACGGGGCGCGCCCCGGACTTGCGGAGCTTCGCGCCGCCTCGGGCATCGAGCCGAGGAACTGCACCGTCTCCAGCGTGGGCTTCGCCATCGCGCCGCGCATTAACGCCGCGGGCAGGCTTGGCACCACGGACGTGGCGGTGGAGCTTTTACTGACCCAAGACCGGAGGCGAGCCTCGGTGCTGGCCGACGAGCTTTGCGCCATGAACCGGGAGCGCCAGAGGATAGAGGGGAACATGTTCCGCCAGGCACTTGCCATGCTGGAGGACTTTCCCGACCGCACAAAACCCGTCGTCCTGGCCTCCGATACCTGGCACCAGGGCGTCTGCGGGATCGTTGCCTCCCGCATATGCGAAAAATTCAACGTCCCCGCCGTCATGGTCTGCGTCAAGGACGGCGTGGGCCGCGGCTCCTGCCGGAGCGTGGAGGGCTTCAACCTCTACGAGGCCCTGACGGAATGTAAAGACCTGCTATTGGGCTACGGCGGCCACGAGATGGCGGCGGGACTTACGGTGCGCGAGGACAGAATAGACGATCTCAGGCGCGCGCTGGCCGAGCGCTATAAGGCCGCCGCAGCCCCGGAGCGGGTGCTGAACATAGATTTTGAGGTCATAAAACCGGAGCTTCTCAGCCTTGAGAACGTGGAGGCTCTTGACACCCTGGAGCCCTACGGCACGGGCAATCCCTCGCCGATCCTGTGTATGAGGGACGTGTCGGTGGAGAATTTCTCCGCCCTCTCGGAGGGCAAGCACACGAAGCTCTGGGTGGGCAAGGCCGGCGCCGTATTCGAGGCCCTCTATTTCTCCAAAAGCCCCGCGGAGCTGGGCGTCCGCCTCCACGACAGAGCGGACATAGCCTTCTCCCCTCAGATAAATGAATTCAGGGGCCGCAGGACAGTACAACTGAGCCTTTGCGATTACAGGCCGCTGTAACGATGCCCTCCTCCCGGCGGGGCCGGACACCCGGCCCGTTCCCATTCCCATTCTATTTCCCACAGGTGGACGACAACATGGATATTTCTGATAAAACTGACATCACTTCCGCCTCCGACGCGGACGCGATCTGCGAGGAACAGTACGCGCGCCTTGAGGCCGCCATAAAGCAGAGCACACAGATAAGGAACACCGAGCGCATCCGCGCCGCCTACGAGTTTGCGCGCCAGTCCCACGGCGACCAGCTCCGGAAGGACGGAAGCCCCTATATCACCCATCCGCTGGCCGCCGCCGTCATCGTGGCGGAGATGGGGCTTGACGAGGAGTCCGTCATCGCGGCCATCCTCCACGACGTCATCGAGGACACCGAGGTGACCCACGAGGACGTGGCGAAGCGCTTCGGCGAGAGCGTGGCCAATATCGTGGAGGGCGTCACAAAGCTCACAAAAATGCGGTACACCTCCAAGGAAGAGGAGCAGATGGAGAACCTCAGGAAGATGCTCCTGGCCATGGCCCGGGATATTCGCGTGGTGCTCATCAAGATGGCCGACCGCCTCCACAATATGCGCACGATGGAGTACCAGTCCGCCGAAAAGCAGCTGGAAAAATCCCGGGAGACAATGGAGATCTACGCTCCCATCGCCCACAGGCTGGGGATGCAGAAGATCAAGCTTGAGCTGGAGGATCTGTCGCTCCTCTATCTGGATCCCGTGGGCTACCATGAGATAGAAAACGCCCTGCGCGAGCGGGAGGAGCGCAACGCCGGCTTCATGGAGCGAACCGAGGCCGCCATCCGCCGCAGGATGGACGAGGCCAACATCCGCTGCACCGTCCAGTCCAGGACAAAGGATATTTACTCCATTTACAGAAAAATGTTTGGAAAGTCCATGGAATTTGACGAGATCATGGACATTTACGCCTTCCGGGTCATCGTGGACGACATCGCCGAGTGCTACAACGTCTTAGGGTGCATCCACGAGCTTTATAAGCCCGTGCCGGGCAGGTTCAAGGACTACATCGGCACGCCCAAGCCCAATATGTACCAGTCTTTGCACACCACCGTCATCGGCGGCGAGGGCATCCCCTTCGAGGTGCAGATCCGTACCTGGGAGATGCACCGCACCGCCGAGTACGGCATCGCCGCCCACTGGAAATATAAGGACGGCATCCAGGGCCGGGGCGACGAGGAGAAATTCGCCTGGATCAGGAATCTCCTGGAGACGCAGGAGGACTCCGACGCCCAGGACTTCATCTCCAACCTGAAGGTGGATATGTTCGCCGACGAGGTGTTCGTCTTTACCCCCCACGGGGACGTGAAGAGCCTCCCCGCCGGGGCCACGCCCATCGACTTTGCTTACTCCATCCACTCCGCCATCGGCAACCGCATGACCTGCGCCAAGGTCAACGGGCGCATCGTGCCCTTCTCCCATGTCCTCCAGAACGGCGACGTGGTGGAGGTCATCACCTCCAGCACCTCCCGCGGCCCCAGCCGGGACTGGCTGACGATGGTCAAATCCTCCGAGGCGCGCAACAAGATACGCCAGTGGTTTAAAAGGGAGCGCCGCGAGGAGAACATCATTACCGGCAAGGCCGCTTTCGAGGCCGAGATGCGCCGGCAGGCCGTGCCGCTGAGCGTTCTCTCCGACGAGCGGGCGCTGCCGAGGATCCTTGAGCGCGTTTCCGTATCGGCTCTGGACGATATGTACGCCTCCATCGGCTACGGGGGCCTCTCCGCACAGAAAACCGTCAACAATATTAAAGACGAGATGCGCCAGATAGAGCGCAGCGCCAGGAAGCAGGGCATAAGCCCCTTCTGGGCGAGCTCCGACGGCAGGAGCGCCAAGGCTGTCAACGGCATCGTCGTGGAGGGGATCGACAACTGCCTGGTCAAATTTTCACACTGCTGCATGCCCGTGCCGGGAGACGAGATCGTGGGCTTCATCACCCGCGGCTACGGCGTCTCCGTTCACCGCACGGATTGCAAAAACTACGCCTCCTCCGCGGAAAGGGAGGAGGCGCGCGACCGCTGGATCCGTGTCCGCTGGGCCCCCGGCGAGGACGATCTCTACCAGACCTCCGTGGCCATCAACGCCGCGGACCGGGACGGGCTCGTCATGGATATCGCCACGGTCCTGACCTCCCTGAAGATCAAGGTGGACGCTCTCACCGCCCGCAACGCCCCGGGAGGGGCCGCCAATATCTACATCACGATCCGCGTCCACGACAAGGCCGAGCTGGGTACGGCCATGACGAAGCTCATGAACGTGAAAAACGTCAAGGAAGTCAAGAGACAGGGGGCATAAGCTGGCTTGAAAGGGCTTCGCCCTTTCAATGCCAAGGGGAACGTGCGGAACAAATTTTTGAATTTTGCGAGATCCAGAAAAATCATTTGAGGAATGTACAAAAAGGGGAAAAATGTATGCGGGCAGTGGTCACACGGGTGCTTTCCGCCTCCGTCGCCATCGATGGGGCGGTGGCGGCCGAAATAGAAAAGGGCTTCCTGGTGCTTCTCGGCGTACACCGGGACGACACGCCGGAGGACGCGAAGAAGCTGGCCGACCGGGTATGCGGGCTGCGGGTATTTGAGGACGAAGCGGGTAAAATGAACCTGAACCTGGCCGACGCGGGCGGGAGCATTCTGTGCGTCTCCCAGTTCACCCTCTTTGCCGACACCAGATCCCGCCGCCCGGGCTTTACGGACGCCGCGCGGCCGGAGAAGGCCGCGCCGCTCTACGAGCTTTTTATGGAGGAGTGCCGAAAGCGCGGGTTTGAGGTGCGCCACGGCGAATTTGGCGCCGATATGCTTGTCGCCTCCGTCAACGACGGGCCGGTGACGATACTTTTTGACACTGGGATCTCATCCTGATCCGACGCGGAGAAAAAAAGGGGAATATATATGCTGATAAAATGCCTGCCCGTGGGACACATCGAGGCCAACTGCTATATCGTCACCGACGAGAACACCCTGGAATGTGCCGTCATCGACCCCGGCGACGAGGTGAACACCATCATGGATTACCTGGAGGAGACAAAACTCAAGGCCCGGGCGATCCTGCTGACCCACGGCCACTACGACCACACCGGAGCGGCGGAGGCGCTGCGCGAGGAAACGGGCGCGCCCATTTTCATAAACCGGGCGGACGTCACGGACGACCCCGGGGAGTCCTACCGCTATTGCGCCCCGGAGGGGACCAGGTTCTACGCCGACGGGGACACCGTCACTGTGGGCGCTCTCCGCTTCCGGGTCATGGAGACGCCCGGCCATTCGCCGGGGTCGGTGACGCTCATGTGTGAGGACGCGCTTTTCACCGGCGACACGCTCTTTGAGGGCAGCTGCGGCAGGACAGACCTTCCCGGCGGGGACATGGACGCGCTTTTGGCGTCCCTGCGCCGGCTCGGCGACATCCCGGGAAATTACGAGGTATACCCCGGCCACATGGATCCCACCACGCTGGATATTGAGAAGGCCGTGAACCGCTACATGAGGTACGCAAAGGGGATATGAAGTTATACCTTATCGGACACGACTACCGCTACGCCGTGGAGCAGATCATGCTGGCGAACTTCCCCTCCGCGCGCCCGGAGTACCCCGAGAAGGATCCGGAGCCGGGGGAGGATTTTGCCCGGGTGGAGCTCTCCGGGGACGCGGTATGCCGGGTGAGCCTGCGCGTGGGCGGCAGGATCGCCGAGGCGTCCCAGAGGGGAGACGCCTCGAGATTTCAGACAAAACAAAGTAAAGACCGGGAGGCGCAGCGCGTCATAAAGCTGGCTTTCTACCACGCGGCCATGGAGATCGTGCCGGAAAAGCCCGCGTGGGGCGCGCTGACGGGGATAAGGCCCGGGACGATCATGACGCGGCTTCTGGAAAAGGGCCTATCCGACGGGGAGGCGGCCGCCGTATTCGAGCGGGACTACTTTGTCTCCCCGGAGCGGGCGGCGCTGTGCCTGGACACGGCGAAGGCGTCCATAAAGGCGCAGCGGGAGCTGGGGCCCCGGGATATCGCCCTCTATGTGGGGATCCCCTTCTGTCCCACCAGGTGCGCCTACTGCTCCTTCGTCAGCCAGAGCGTGGAGAAGTCCATGGGGAGGATCCCGGCGTTTCTGGAGGCCCTGCACCGGGAGATCGCCGAGACCGCCAGAGTCGCGAGATCGCTGGATCTGCGGCCCGTCGCCGTTTACATCGGCGGGGGTACGCCCACCACCCTTTCCGCCCCGGAGCTGGAGACGCTTCTGGGGTGGCTGCGGGAGGAATTTGATCTGTCGGCTGTCCGGGAGTTCTGCGTGGAGGCGGGGCGGCCCGACACCGTCACGGCGGAGAAGCTCAGAGCGCTCCGGGGCGTCACCCGCGTCAGCATCAATCCCCAGTCCATGTGCGACGAGGTTCTTGCCGCCATCGGGCGGCGGCACACGGCGGAGGACATACGCCGGGCCTACGCGCTCACGCGGGAGGAGCTCTCCTGCGATGTGAATATGGATCTCATCGCCGGGCTGCCCGCGGACACGCCGGAGAGGTTTTCCGGGACGCTGGACGAGGTGATCGCCATGGGCCCTGAGAACGTGACGGTGCATACCCTGGCCCTCAAGAAGGGCTCCAGGATCACCGAGGAGGACACCGCAAGGCCGGGGAAGGACGAGGTCGCCGGGATGCTGGACACGGCGCGGGAGAGGCTGCGCGGCGCCGGTTATCGGCCCTTCTACCTTTACAGACAGAAATTCATGTCCGGCGGGTTTGAGAACGTGGGCTGGACAAAAGAGGGCCGCGAGAGCCTTTACAACATCCTCATCATGGAGGAGCTTTGTACGATCCTCGCCATGGGCGGGGGTGGCTCCACAAAGCTGGTAGATCGGAAAAGCGGGCGCATCGAGAGAGTGTTCGACCCGAAATATCCGAAGGAATATATTGAGAATCTGGACAGGATCGTGGCTGACAAGGGGAAGATCGCGCGTTTTTATCAGGAGACCGAAGGGAGAGCGGATAAATGACATACGACATTGAAAAGATCAACGCTCAGGTCAGGACGGATCCGGAGGGGTTTGTGGCCCGGGCCGACAGGGCGTATTTTGAGAGGATCGGGAGCGCCGCCGACGCGATATGCGAAAACGTGTCGAAATGCCCCATCGTACTGCTCTCCGGTCCCTCCGGCGCGGGAAAGACCACCACGGCAAAAAACATAGAGACTGAACTGGAGCGCCGGGGCATCAACACCCACACCATTTCCATGGACAACTATTTCAACACCCTCGACCTGCGCACCTGCCCGCGCACGCCCGAGGGGGAGATCGACTTTGAGTCGCCCAGGCTCATGGACATGGATCTCCTGAACGAGCATTTTGCCGCTCTGGCCGCGGGGGAGGAGATACGTGTGCCCTACTTCATGTTCACCCGGCAAAAACGCTCCGCCAGCCGGTTCACGAAGTTGAGACTTGAGAAAAACGAGGTGGCTATTTTCGAGGGGATCCACGCCCTCAACGACGACATCACGGACAGGAACCCCGGAGCCTTCGGCCTCTATATCGCGGCGGTGTCGGACATATCCTTCCCCGACGGGAGCGTGTTTAAGCCCGAGTGGATACGCCTTGTGCGGCGGGTTGTGCGCGACAACAACTTCCGCGGCGCGGACGCGGAGTACACGCTGTCGCTCTGGTCTAACGTCATGCGGGGCGAGCGGGAGCATATAACGCCCTTTATCCCAAAAGCCAGGCTGAAGCTGGATTCCTCCCTGGAATACGAAATGAGCGTGCTGGCCCCTTTGGCTTTGCCGCTTTTCAGGGATCTCACCGCCGGGAAACCGGGATTTGAGGAGGTACGGCAGATCATTCCGCTCCTCGACCGTTTTGAGCCGCTGGAGGAGAGATACGTCCCGGCGACGTCGCTTCTCCGGGAATTTATAGGCGGCGGCGTGTACAAATATTAAGCTAAGTATACTGCGGCATAAATCGAGGTATTTATCAAGCATAATTTTAAATATTTTTGAGTAACGTTTGGAGCCGCCCGCAGGGGCGGCTCAGTTTGCGCAAAAGGGCGCGGGGCGAAATCGGGCGGGTCGATGGAGAGGACACCGGCCCGACGGCGGCGCGGCGGCGGGCAGGCGGTAAAAGCTTGCCGGTCCCTGGCCATTGGAATATGAAAACATAAAAAAGTGCGGATATTTTGTTGCGGCGTGAGGAGGGAATGTGATATACTGTAAAGAGTCAAATTATCTGATTTGATGAAGGCATAATGGAATCGGAGGGATGGAATGTGAAAAGGACCAGACTGCGCGGCGTCCACGTTCCCCACAGGAAGAACACGGCCGGGATGGCCCCGGTGAGGATGCCGGTGCCGGAGACGGTGACGATCCCCATGTCCATGCATATCGGCGCGCCCGCCGTACCCGTGGTGAAGCCGGGCGACGCGGTAAAGGTGGGGCAGCTCATTGCCGCCCCCGGCGGGTATGTTTCCTCTCCCGTGTACTCCAGCGTCTCCGGAAAGGTGACGAAGGTGGACGACATGCTCATGTCCACGGGCGGGTTTATGAAGGCCGTCACCATTGAGACGGACGGGGAGCAGGCGGTCTGCGAGGATCTAAAGCCCCCGGAGGTGACGGATTTCGCCTCGTTCATCAATGCCGTGCGCGACAGCGGCGTTGTGGGGCTGGGAGGCGCTGGCTTCCCCACGGCGGTGAAGCTTGACGTCAAGGATCTTTCAAAAATCGAGGCGGTCATCATAAACGGCGCGGAGTGTGAGCCGTATGTCACCTCGGATACACGCACAATGCTCGACGACGTGGAGTGGATCCGCGAGGGAATTGAGCTTTTGCAGGACTACCTGATGGTAAAGCGCGTGGTCATCGGCGTCGAGAAGAATAAGCCGGAGTGCGTAAAGGCCATGGGGGACATGGCAAAGGAGATGCCCGGCGTGGAGGTCATGGCGCTGCCGCCCCTGTACCCCCAGGGCGGCGAGAAGGTGCTGATCTACAACACCACGGGCCGTGTCGTCCCGGAGGGCAAGCTGCCGCTGGACGCCGGCGCCATCGTCGTAAACTGCACCACCCTGGCCGCCGTCGCCAAATACATAATGACCGGTATGCCCCTTGTGGAAAAGGTGGTGACCGTGGACGGCTCCGCTGTCAGGGAGCCGAAGAACGTCATCGCCCCCATCGGAGCCTCCATGCAGTCGCTTTTCGACTTCTGCGGCGGCTTCAAGACGGAGCCCCGAAAGGTGCTCTACGGCGGGCCCATGATGGGTATCGCCGTCCCTAACACCGGTTTCCCGGTGATGAAGAACACCAACGCCATCCTGGCGCTGGATGAGCGCGACGCCGTTCTCCCCGAGCCCACGGCGTGTATCCGCTGCGGCAGGTGTGTGGACGTGTGTCCCCTGAGGCTGATGCCCGCGGCCATCGAGGCGGCTTATAACAAGCGTGATGTGGATAAGCTCCGCGCCCTCCACGCAAATCTGTGCATGGAGTGCGGGTGCTGCGCCTTCGCCTGTCCGGCGAAACGGATGCTGGTGCAGACGAATAAACTGGCAAAGGGCCTTATCGCCGCCGATAACGCCGCCAAAAAGGCCGAGGCCGACAGAAAGGCGAAGGAAGCGGAAGAAAAAGCAAAGAAGGAGGCGGCGGTAAAATGAACGAACTGACAGTCAGCGTATCGCCCCACCTGAGAGGGACGAGGACAACGCAAAATATTATGCTGGACGTGCTCATCGCCCTCACGCCGGCGCTCGCCGCCGCTACGATCATATTCGGCCTGAGAGCGCTCCTCCTGACGCTTATTTCGGCCGGGTTCTGCGTGCTTCTGGAATTTACATGGGAAAAGCTGGCGCGCCTGCCCGTCACCGTGACGGATCTGTCCGCCGCGGTCACCGGCGTGCTCCTGGCGTTCAACGTCCCCTCCACCATGCCCATATGGGAGCTTCTGGTGGGCGACGCGGTGGCGATCCTCTGCGTCAAGATGCTTTTCGGCGGCATCGGGTGCAATTTCGTCAACCCCGCCCTGGTGGGACGCGTGGTGATGTTTTTCTCCTTCACGGCGGACATGACGAATTTCGCGCCCCCTGCGGGCACCATAGACGCCCTTTCCTCCGCCACGCCCCTGGAGCTCATCCGTCAGGACGCCATTGGCTGGAGCCAGCTCCCGCGGCTCCTGCTGGGGATCCACGGCGGCGTCCTGGGCGAGACCTGCGCCATCGCCCTGATCGCGGGCGGCGTGTACCTCTGCGTCAGAAAGGTCATCAAGCCCATTATTCCCCTTGCCTACCTGGGCTCCTGCCTGGTGTTTTTGTGGATCTTCGGCTCACCCCAGCCGGTGCTGGCCATTTTCTCCGGCGGCCTTATGCTGGGCGCCGTCTTTATGGCCACGGACTACGTGACCACCCCGACGACCGACTCCGGCAAGCTCATTTTCGGCCTGGGATGCGGATTTCTCACCGCCATAATGCGCCGCTACGCCAGCTCCGCCGGGGCTGTGACCTTCTCCATACTTCTTATGAATCTGGTTGTTCCCTACATCAATGACCTTACCCGGCCAAAGCCGTTTGGAGGTGCGAAGGCGAAATGACAAGGGAAAATTTTAATGAGTCCCTGAAACCCGTGCTGGTGCTGGTGGTCGTCTGCCTTGTGGCGTCCTTCCTCCTGGCGTTCACAAACGATCTGACCGCTTCTGTCATCGAGCATAATGAGCTGATCGAGGCGGAGCGCACGAGGCAGGAGGTGCTTCCGGGCTCTGTGGAATTCGAGGAGATCGTCTGCGACACCGCGGCGTTGGACATTGGCAGCGCATACCGGGAAACAAGCGGAGCGGGATACGTCATTACCTCTACCCATGTGGGCTACGGCGGCGGAGAGGTCGTCGTCACCGTGGGCCTGGACAACGAGGGTAAGGTGGTGGGGATCTCCGCCAACGTGTCCTCCCAGACCTCCGGCATCGGTTCCCGGGCCGGGGAGAGGAGCTATCTGGACGAGTACATGGGGCTCAGCGGCTCGGCGGAGGGCGTGGACATCATCACCAACGCCACCCGATCCAGTTCCGCTGTCAAGGCCGGCGTCAACGCGGCGCTCAATGCCTTTAACACGATAAAGGGGGCGAAGTGACATGAAAGGCAAAATGAAGATCCTCTTAAACGGCATGTTCAAGGAAAACCCCGTCCTCATTCTGGCGCTGGGCTGCTGCTCCGTACTGGCCGTGTCGGTGTCCGTCTCGGGCGGGCTCGGCATGGGACTGGCGCTCACGTTCGTGCTGGTGTGTTCAAACGTGGTGATTTCCCTGCTCCGAAATATTATCCCCTCCAAGGTGCGCATCCCCTGCTACATCGTCGTCATCGCCACCTTCGTGACGCTGGTGGAGATGGTGATGGAGGCGTATTTGAAGTCCCTTTACGACTCCCTGGGCGTATTTTTGAGCCTCATCGTGGTCAACTGCATCGTGCTGGGCAGGGCGGAGATGTTCGCCAGCAAGCACACCGTGGCGGAGAGCTTCTTTGACGGGCTGGGCATGGGCATCGGCTACACCATGGTCATCACGGCCATGTCCGTCGTGCGGGAGCTCTTCGGTTCCGGGACGCTCCTGGGCGTGCGCATCATCCCCGAGGGCTACCAACTGGGGATCCTGACCCAGGCTCCCGGCGGCTTCTTCCTCTTCGGGTGCGCCATGGCCGTACTTGTGGCCGGCATGGCAAGGCGCGGGAAGAAGTTCGAGCCGAAGATGGGGTGCGACGGCAACTGCGCCGCCTGCCATTCCTCCTGCGACGATAGAAAGGAGGCCGAGGCCAAATGAGCAAAATCTTTCTGATCCTCTTTACCCTGGTATTCACCGAAAACTATGTTTTGGTGCAGTTTTTGGGCATCTGCCCGTTTTTGGGCGTCAGTCAGAAGTTCTCCTCCTGCATCGGCATGTCGGGGGCCGTCATTTTCGTCATGACGCTGGCAAGCGCGGTTACATACGGCATTTTCCGGGCGTTGATGATCCCCTTCCACCTGGAGTTTATGCGAACCATCATCTTCATCCTGGTGATCGCCGCGCTGGTGCAGCTGGTGGAGATCGCCCTTAAAAAGTTCATGCCGCCCCTCTATAAAGCGCTGGGCGTCTATCTGCCGCTGATCACCACCAACTGCGCGGTGCTGGCGGTGACCATCCTCAACATTGACGAGGGCTACAATTTCCTGGAGTCCTGCGTCTCCGGGTTCTCCGCCGGCCTGGGCTTCTCCCTGGCGCTGATCCTCTTTTGCGGCGTGCGCAGGAGCCTTGAGCGGGCAAAGCCCCCCAAGTGTTTTGAGGGCCTGCCCATCAGCCTTGTGGCGGCGGCCTTCACCAGCATGACCTTCATGGGCTTTACCGGCATGGCCGAGAACATGTTCGGCGGCTGAGGGGAGGGTGCGAAATGACTGCTGTATTGAACGCTGTCTGGGTTCTGACGGCAATCGGGCTCGTGTGCGCGGTGCTGCTGGTGCTGGCGGCGAAATTCATGAACGTCCCCGTTGACGAGAAGTTCCCCAAGATCCGCGAGTGCCTGCCCGGAGCCAACTGCGGCGCCTGCGGCTACGCCGGGTGCGACGGCTACGCCACGGCCCTGGCGGAGGGGAGCGAGGACAAGATCAACAAGTGTGTCGCCGGCGGCGACGCCGTGGCAAAGGCGCTGGCGGCGGCCACCGGCGCGGAATTTGAGGACGTGGTGGAGATGGTTGCCGTGGTTCACTGCTCCGGAGACTGCGACACCGTCAAAAACAAGCTGGAATACCAGGGGCTCAGCTCCTGCGCCGCCGCCAAGCTCCTCTACGGGGGGATGAGCGCCTGCGTCTTCGGGTGCATCGGCCTTGGCGACTGCGAGGCCGTCTGCCCGGAGGGAGCCATCCATGTGGTGGACGGCCTTGCGCGGGTGAACTACAAGGCGTGTATCGGCTGCGGTATGTGCGTGCGCGCCTGCCCCAACAAGGTCATTGACCTCATGCCCGACGTGGAGCGCGTGATCGTGGGCTGTTCCAACCGGGAGAAGGGGGCCAACACCCGCAAGGAATGCGAGAAGGGGTGCATCGGCTGTAAGAAATGCGAGCGGGAGTGCCCCGCCGGGGCTATCCGGGTGGTTGACAATCTTTCACAAATCGATTATGATAAGTGCGTCGACTGCGGCCACTGTCAGGACGTGTGCCCCGTGGGATGCGTCCACTTCCGGGATTTTCGCGGAGCCCACAACGCGCCGGAAGGAACGCTTTCGGCGAAAAAGGCGTAACCTTTTCTCCTAAAGGGGAACGTGCGGATAAACGGCGGGAGAGGGCTGCGGCCCTTTCCCACCGTTTGTCCTGCTGTTTTGCTGCGCGCACGGCCTCGTCGTCGCTGATGCCGCTTTGCTCCGGGCCCCCTTCGGTCGCCCTCAGGCGCTGGCATCGCTCCTCCTCCCCCCAGCGGGCTTCGCCCGCCGGGGATTCCAGGGGCCGCACACTCCGCAAAACAAAAGGGATTTTTCGCGAGGCAAAGCCCCGCGAAAAATATTTTGATTGATGGAGTTTTTGGAGGTGTCTTATGCGCTTTACGAAAATGCAGGGAGCCGGGAACGACTTCATACTCATAGAGAATCTGGACGGGGCCGTTGACCCCGCGGAATATCCGCGTCTTGCGGCGAGGCTGTGCGCCCGCAGATTGTCCATTGGCGCCGACGGGTTGATGATCCTGGAACCGCCGAGAGAGGGCGGGGAGCTGCGCATGGCATTTTATAACTCCGACGGGAGCGTGGGCGAGATGTGCGGCAACGGCGCCCGGTGCATCTCCCGGTACGCCGTGGAGCACGGCTTCGGGCGTGGCGGGGAGGTCAGGATCGAGACCACCGCCGGTCTTGTGACGGGCAGGCGCGTCTCGAAGCGCCTGTACACCGTGCGGCTCAACGACCCCTCCGTCATTGACCTCCACAGGCAGGTGGAAGCGGACGGGATAAAATACGACTGCTCCTATCTGGAGCTGGGCGACCCCGGCATTCCCCACTGCGTGGTGCTGTGGGACGGCTGGCGGAATGTCCCGGAGGACGAGCTCCGGGAGATCATGCGGAAGATCCGCTGGGACGGGAGCTTCCCCAGGGGCGCTAATGTGACGGTCTGCCGGGTGGACGGGGAGAACTCCGTGGACGCCCGAACCTTTGAGCGGGGAGTGGAGGACTTCACTCTGGCCTGCGGCACCGGCTGCGGCTCCACCGTCACGGCGCTGGCGCTCCGGGGTCTTGTCAGCGGCGTCAACACGCGGATCGCCATGCCCGGCGGGACGCTTTTCGTCACCGTGGACACCGACGGGGGAACGGCAAGGAACATTATGCTCACCGGCCCCACGAACGTGGTGGCCGAGGGCGAGGTTCTGGACGAGGATATGTGACGCGGGGGCTTGCTTGAAAAATGGGTTTTTCCCGTTTTCAAACAAGCCCCTGTACTTGATAATCAAGATATTCGCATCGGCGCTTTACACGCCGACACCCTGGGGTGAGAGCCACGGTCGATTAACGAGTAAACATAATGTGAACGAAAATCTTTACCTTAACAAAAGGATATGGTACACTGGTC
>CANQBC010000009.1 GCA_947589225.1 uncultured Oscillospiraceae bacterium
CTCGACCCATCCTATCTCGATGTGGTGCTTTCGGCTTGGGTTTGTTCATAGATCGGCAACTCGTTGATGAACCGTGCCCGGGGAGCTTTTCGCGGTTGAAGTTTGTGGCGAAATATGGTATAATATTCGCATAGCGAATATTATATTTGATTTTTGGCCGTCCCGCTCCCGCCCGATGGGCGGAACCGCGGGACATGGCGAATATACCATTCCCGCTTCGCGGGGATGGTATAAAACCGCAAAGCGAATATTATATTGATTTTTGGCCGTCCCGCTCCCGCCCGATGGGCGGAACCGCGGGACATGGCGAATATTATATTTGATTTTTAGCCGTTTTTTCCCCGGCCGACGCCGGGAACCGAAAAACACGGCGGCTATTATTTGATCTCATGCCAAAGGGGGTGAGCGCGTGACGGCTGTTGTCACCGATGTCCACTACCGCATGTCCCTTGCGGTCATACGCGACCTTGGCGCGCGGGGCGTCAGGATCGTCTGCTGTGAGAGGGAGGGCGGGGGAGAACCCGTGGGAGCATTCTCCAAATACTGCGATGAGCTCCGCATCCTGCCCAAGGAGGGGGCCGTGGAAGCCCTCTACGACCTGTGCGCGGCCGTCGCCGCCGCCGAGGGGGAAAAGCCGGCGCTGCTGGCCGTGGGGGCCGCCACCCTGGCCGAGCTTGCCGGGGCCGGGACGGCGGAGCGTTTTTCCGCTGTGGCGGGCCTTCTCTGCCCGTCAAAGACTGCCCTGGACGCCCTCAACGACAAGGAGGCCGTGGCGGCCCTGGGCCGGGAGCTGGGCATCCCCGTGCCGGAGACATACGCTCCCGGCGCCGCCCGCTTTCCCTGCGTGGTGAAGCCCCGGTGCGGCGAGAGGTTCGGCCTCTCCGCCGGGGAGCGGTACGCCATCGTGGGCGCGCCGGAGGAGCTGCCGGCCTGCCTGGAGCGCTTTGAAAAGCTCACGGGGGAGGAGCCCCTCATCCAGGAGTACCTCCCCGGCGGCGGCATGGGCTGTTCGGTGGTGGCCCAGGAGGGGCGGGTCGCCCGCGCCGTCTGTCACCGGCGTGTGAGGGAGTACCCCGTCTCCGGCGGCCCCTCCAGCTGCTGTCAGGCGTTGCGGGACGCGGCGTTGGAGGGATATGCCGCCGCCCTGGTGGAAAAGACAAACTTCTCCGGCCTTTGCATGGTGGAATTTAAGCTGGACGGGGAGGGGAAGCCCCGGCTTTTGGAGGTCAACCCCCGGGTCTGGGGCACCTATCCGCTGACGCGGGCGGCAAAAGCGGGCTTTTCCTGGGAGTGGTTCCGCCTTTCCTGGAACAGGGGTAATCCGCAAAAGGTACTGCTTCCCGACGAGGACAAGCTGATTTGCGGAAAGAAGATGAGGTTCGTGGCCTCCGACCTGGCCGCAGGACTTGGATATTTGAAGCGGGGCGATATAAAGCGCGCCCTCGGCGCCGCGGCGGATCTTCTGGATCCCCGCGTCCCGGACGGGGTGTGGGACATCCGCGACCCCAGGCCGGCCCTTCGCTACTATAAGTCCCTTTTCGGAAGGGGAGGGAAATAAATGGAGCTGAAGATCGATCTCCACGTCCACTCCTCCGCCTCCCTGGACGGGCGCTCGGGGCTGGACGCGCTGGCCAAAGCCGCCGGGGAGCGGGGCCTGGACGCCGTCGCCGTGTGCGACCATAACCGCTTTACGCTGGAAAAGCCGGAGACGCGCCGCGGCGTCCTGCTCCTTCCCGGGTGCGAGGTCTCCACGAAAACCGGCCACCTGCTGGCTCTTTTCTGCCGGGAGCCGTTTGACGTCCCGGAGGAGCCGCCCGCCCTCGCCGAGGCCGCCGGCCTCATCCACGCCCACGGCGGCCTCGCGGTCATCGCCCACCCCTTCGCCAGGGCGGACAGGGACCGGGAGGTGGAGGCGCGGGAGCTTGACGGCGCGGAGTGCGCCAACGCCAGGGCTTACTTCCACAACCCGGAGGCCAACGCTATGGCTTTGGCCTTCGCTTCGCGCCATAAGCTCATATCCACCGGCGGGAGCGACGCCCACGAGGCCGGCGAGGTGGGCAACTCCTATACGGCGGCGGAGTGCGGCGAACGCACGCCCGAGGGGATAGAGTCCGCCGTCCGCGCGGGACTTTGCCGCCCGGTATTCGTGAAAAACACCTCCCGCACCCGCAAGGGCCTCTCCCAGCTTGAGGCGGCCCGCCGCCGGGGAGGCGTCCGCGCCCTTTGCCGCGGCGCGGCCTACCTTGTCTACTGCGCGGGCAGGGATATTTTTCATATCTGATGGGAGGGAATCGTATGTCCATTATGACAAAATGTATTGGCGCGGCCAAGAAGGTCAAGCACCGCTTCGACGCGCAGATCAAGGCCAACACCCCCGTCTATGTGTCGCCGGTGCGGCGCGTGGAGCGGGTGAAAACCGACGAGCGGGTGGTGGCCATGACCTTTGACGACGGCCCCTGCCGGATGGCGCCGAACCCCGTGGGGAGCCACGAAAAGGGCCTCACCATGACCCTTGCGGACATCCTTGAGAAGTACGGCGCCAGAGGCACCTTCGACGTGGTGGGTTCCACCGCCGGAAACTACCCGGACGAGGCCGGAAAGGAGGGGACCGCCGCCTGGGGCGGCGTCCGCTACGACCACTACCCGGACTTCGGACACGATGCCGAGGGCGGCGCGCAGGCGTGCGGGGAGGAGATCGACCGCCTTCTCAAGGGCGGCCACGAGATCACCAGCCACACCTACGCCCACGTGCTCTATGGCCCGAAGAACGTGGTCTACGGGCGGCGGGAGTACCTGGGGGACATCGAAAAGATCACGGCCGACCTTGAAAAGCTCCACACCCTTTTGAAGGAGCGCCACGGCTATACCATCCGTCTCTCCCGCCCGCCCCACTACGTGGACAAAATATCCCCCGGCCTTTCCAGCTACGACGCTATGGCCCTCCTGGGCTACCAGTATATGGCCGCCAGCTTCGACGGGGCCGGCTGGCTGCCGCTGGCAAGCTACGAGGCGGAGGTGGAGGCTACCTGGAAGCCCCTGGAGCGGGCCCTTGCGGAGGATCCCGACAGCCTTTGCGGGCAGATCATCTTCCAGAAGGACGGATTCAATATGGCCCGCCGCACCCCCATCGCCGACGGGCTGGAGATCCAGCTGAAGCTCCTGGCGGACAGGGGCTACAAGGTGGTCACCGTCTCCGAGCTTATGGGGCTGAGCCCCTTCGCCGACCTGGGCGCGGGGGACGACGCCTTCGAGGCCGCCAGGGACCTTGCCGCCAAGGGCTTTTGCCCCGCTTACCGGGACAACACCGTCCGGCCGGACAAGCCCATGACCGCCGGGGAGCTGGCCGAGACCGTGTTCGGCTGGCCCGCCGCCAAAAAGCGGGTGGAGCGCATCGTCAGGAAGGAGGGCCCCTGGTCCTCCGGCCTGCCCGCCGATCACCCCTACGGCGCGGCGGTGGAGCTGGCTATGGAGAAAAAGTGCATATTGCCGGACGGGCGCTTCGACCCCTCCGCGCCTGTCACCGGCGACGACCTCCAGCGCTACTGCGAGGCGTTCACCGGCAAGGCGCGCCCCATGCCCCCCGCCTCCACCAGGGGCGAGGTGCTCAAGCTCCTCGCGGAGCTGTTGAATTAAAAAAACGCCCCGGCCAACGCCGGGCGGCGGTAAGGCAAGCCCCGGGATAAGGGCCCGAAATGGCTGAAAACCGGCGCTTTCAGCGGGACGGCGCGGCTTCGGGTATGCCTCCCCGGCCACGGCCTTTCCCTTATCCGCTCGACCGCGGCGTCAGGCGACGAGCCGAGACCGCGGAACGTCACGGGTTCGGCCGTGTGTATCTATTCGCACCCGCCCGATCCGGCGGTGATACGGCCGTTCTCGATGGCGATGTTGTCATCCGAGCGGCGCTTGCGCCCCTTGCTCACAAGAGTGTCGTCTGAAAGCGGATCGCAGGAGACGCCGTCCTCCCACATATCGTCGATATAGCCGAGCACGCCGCCGATCCCATGCGTCTACCCCAGAGACGCTATCTTTGTGAATGTCTGCGGGTGAGATCGAGAGTCAGGACGTCCACCCGCGCCGAAAAACCGTTGAAGGTCGTAAAATACGCCGCGCCGTCCTCGACGCGCAGGAGCACGCAGGTGTCCTCCCGCCCGAGCGCGCCTCCGAGGCTCCATACCTCTTTTCCGTTCTCATCCAGGATGAAGAGGTTATCAGGCTGGAACTTTGACGCGTCGCGCTCCTCTTCGTCAAAGAACCAGACGACGGTACGCCCCCCGACGGGGAAGCTCCTGTGATGGTATTTTTCAAGATCGTACATATCGCGTCCTCCCGGATCGGAAAGAGCCGCAATGATCCCCCGCGTTCGCAGGCGGGCTCCTGTACGCGCGCGCTTTCCGTCACTTTATACTAATATTTGATTAAACGCATTAACCACAAGCTTTTTACTCGCTTCGCGATACTTCCCGCAAGTCTCTGCACCGGGCCTCGGTCGCCCACTGTGTACCACGCCCGTCAAGGGTAAAGGCTACGCCCCGCTTCGCGGCCCTTGACTGGTCGTGGTTTGTTGATACCGTGGGCCGACACGGCCCGGAAAGGAGAAATTACAATGGTATCAGCAAACATTCCAGTCAGCACAAGGAAAGCGGTATATAGGCGGGACGGGTGGCAATGCGCCCTATGTGGATGCCACGACACCCTGCAAATCCACCACGCCGTACCACGGGGGGAGGGGGGTTCTGACTTCCCCGAAAACCTCATTACCCTCTGTTCCAAGTGCCACGCACAGGCCCACGGAATAGACGTGTACCCCGGCGTAATCACCCAAGAGGAAGTGGAAACCGCGATTGTGGAATATCTCTCCGACCTCTACACCACGGTCGGGCCGGACGGCAAGACGGAAACATGGTATCCGTTCAAGTAGTTGCCCGCGCGGCGCGGGGTTAGCCCCCCGCGCCTTTCGCCGGGGTGTGGCCCCGTGTGCGTCCAAGGCCGCCCCCGTGGCCCCTCCCGGCTTGCGTCGTGCTGTCGCGCGCCGCCGCGCGGGCGCACATGACCGACACCCCCGCCCGAATGAAAGCCCCGGCCCGCTCCGGGACGCCGGGGCAAAAAAATTCCGGGGCCGTGCGTGGCCCCGAATATGTGGGAACGACCGCCCCATGGGACGGCTGGTAACAGGGGTCGAACAACGCCCACTCTGCCCATTATACCATCCCATTATATACCGCCTCCCTTGTGCTGTCAAGTGCTGACACCAAAATTTCTCCCTCCCGGCCGTGTCGGCCCCCTCAAAAAGAGGCCGTGGAG
The DNA here is from genome assembly GCA_947589225.1 of uncultured Oscillospiraceae bacterium. Taxonomy (GTDB): domain Bacteria; phylum Bacillota; class Clostridia; order Oscillospirales; family Oscillospiraceae; genus RUG626. The sequence continues at coordinate 5,302 of CANQBC010000009.1, forward strand.
CGGGATAGAAAACACGCAGGACAGGGGGCAAACGAGGCCCGGAGAGGGGGAAAGCGTACTTCGCATACACTTCTGATTAAGCGGTAATTCAATTCGGAATGCTTCGTAAGGGGGGCGTGGCACTCGCTGTTAATCCGCAAGCGGTTGCCCGCGCGGTTCCCCCCCGCGCCGCCGCCCGGTTTGTGGTCTTTGTGGGCCGTGTTTCCGGGCGGCGTCGGCTGGCGCGCCCCCCCCGCGCGGGCGTCTCCGCGCCCGTGGGCGGCGTGGCCCCTGCGGCCTCTGGGCGTCTCCGTGTCCGGGCGTGTGCGGCCCCGCTGGCCCCGCCCGCCCCCGTGCGCTCAATTTGCGGCGTGGCTCTGGCCCCGCCGTGTCGCCGCCCCCCGCCCGTTGTGTGGGGGGGTGGTTGGCGGGGGGCGTCGGTTTCGCTCGGTCGCGCCCCTCCGGGCGCGCCCTCGCACGGGACGGCACGCGCGCGCTTTCCGTCACTTTATACTAATATTTGATTAAACGCATTAACCGAGCGGCGAGGATTATTCGCGTCAGGCGAGGAAAACGGCGCAGGGAATACTGTATGGTTTGCCAAGCCGTTTGACGAAGTATCCGGGGCCCCCACGCGGCAAGCCGCGTGGGGAGAGGAGGAGCCGAGCCGGCGCCTGAGGGCGACAAACGGAAGCCCGAAGCAAAGCGGCTCGTGCGACGGCGAAAAAAGAACGTCGCGAATTAAATGGTTTAGTCATTAGTATTGAGCCTATCTTATACCTCCACGCCGGATAAATCAACTGTTTTCGGCGCGGATCTCGAAGAGCCGGCGCGGGGCGGATCGATTTGACCGGAGCCTCCCCGGCGTCACGCTTTCCCTTTCCCGAGACGCCGTTATGAACGGCCGCCAAAAAAGCGCGGAGCAAGGCAAACGAGCCTGTGCTCCGCGCTTTTTGCCCCGCGATCTCCGACCGCTATCCCTCGTACGACCACAGATTGCGGATCTCGTCCTTTATGTCGTCGTAGGCCCACACCTTGCAGTTGGAGGGCCTGAACGGGTCAAGGACGTTGAAGCCCTCGTCGGTGCAGGAGGTGAGGACGATGTAGTGGCCGGTGTCGGTGAAGTGGCCCGGCCCCATGATGCAGACGATGGGGTGTCCCGCCTCCAGCTCCGAGCGCATGGTGGCCTCCCAAAGGGGCAGCTCCTTCGCCGTGAGGCCCAGCTTTTCGGCCCCCTCGGAGAAGAGCGTCCAGGATGTGCCGTTGCCGGGGACGCAGTAGCCGTTGTCGATGGCGAAGGACGCCACATAGGCGGGGGTGAGGGTGCCGTCGCCGGTGAGGCCCATGGCCACCATACTCAGGGCCGTGGGCCCGCAGCCCGTCCAGCCCATGAGGCCCTCGCCGTACCGGCAGTAGCCCCACCTGGGATCCCACTGGGTGTAGTAGGGGAGCGAATCTACGGTGTGGAAGGCGTCGTCGTCAGAGAGATCGAGGGTCAGATCGTACTCCGTCACCCCGTCAAAATTGTCCAGAAAGACCGCCGCCTCCGGGTTTTTCTCATACATGGCCTCCATGGCCTCCTGAATGGCTTCGTCGCCGATCCTGCCGATCTCCACGCGCAGACGCAGACGGTAAAACGCGGTTTTCAGGGCCCCGAAGCCCCCCAGCGCCACAAACAGCGCCGCCAGCACGGCGGTTATCGCAAGCCCCGCCGCGATCCATGCCCGCTTCTTTCTTCCTGTCATGTCAAATCACCTTCAGTCTTATTTCCGCTTTGAAGAGGTCGCCGTCGATGCGGATCCCGAAGCTGCCCTCCATAAGCTCCGTGAGGGAGCGGGCGATGGACAGTCCCAGCCCGGATCCCTCCGTGTGGCGGCTCTCGTCGCCCCGGACAAAGCGCTCCATGAGCTCGTCGCTGGACACGTTGAGCCTGTCCCGGGAGATGTTCTTCACGGAGATGACGGCCTCGCCGTCCATCCTCCGGGCCTCGATATAGACGCGGGTGTCCGGCTGGGCGTATTTCACGGCGTTGTTGAAGAGGTTATCCAGCACCCGCCACAGGTGCCGCCCGTCGGCCAGGACGGTGATGGGCTTTTCGGGCAGGATCACGATGGGTTCCAGCCGGCCCTGCTCAAACCGGTCGGCATACTCCGCCACCGCCTGGTTGATAAGCTCCGAGGAGTTGGTGGGCGCCAGCTCCGTGGGCAGGTTGCCGGTGCTGGCCTTGCTGGCCTCCACCAGATCCAGTGTGAGGCGGCGCAGCTTCTCCGATTGGCGCTTCAAAACGTCCAGATACTGGGCCTCCTCCTCGGGCGTGTGCTCTTTCTGGAGAAGATCCACGTAGTTGATGATGGAGGTGAGGGGCGTCTTGATGTCATGGGAGACGTTGGTGATAAGCTCGGTTTTCAGCCGCTCGGAGCGCATCCGCTGATCCACGGCGGCGCTGAGGCCGTCGCCGATGGAGTTTAAATTCTCCGCGTGGCGCTTGAAGTCAAAATAGAGGCGCTTTGTGTCCACCTTGTAATCGAGATTTCCCGACGCCAGCTCCTTCGCGGCCTTATGGAGAGCGCGCATCTGCGCCGCGCCCAGGATCACCACGACGCCGGCCACAAGGAACAAAAAGAAGAAGGTGAACTCCATAAAGTCATCGTGGTACCAAAACCGGCTGCCGATCATGACAAAGACAAGGACGGTATACGCCGCCACGATGAGGGACACCCGCCACACCATGGGGATGGCCCTGAAAAGCCGCCGGAGCCACAGGCAGAAGGAGCGCACCATGCGCCATATAAGGCGCAGGAGCATGAAGATCACCGTGTTCCGCCACCATCCCCCGGCCTTGACGCGGGCGGAGAAGGTGTAGAGGACGCTCAATAGCAAAAGGAGCATGATAACGCCAACGGCGGCCATGAAGATGAACATGATCACCACGTCGTCCACAAGCCAGGAGTATGTCAGCTCTACCTGACAGGATATAAGAAATAATTCCGCAGCGGCGACGGCCAGAAAGACGATGTCAAAGGGTATCTTGCCGAAAAAGCTTAGTTTGATGAAGTATCTGTCCCCCTCGGCGCGGAGTCCTGCGGCGCAGATGAGAAAGATGAAAAGGAGGATGAATGTCACGGCGCCGGCAGCGGTGAGGGCGATGGCGCTGTAACGCGCTCTGAACACAAAATCGATAAGAGAGCTGTAGTGGGTAAGGAGGTAATCGTATCCCGACCGGCCGATGTAACCGCTTTCAAGAAGGTAGTCGAGGGCGAGGTCGTAAGACCCGATATAGCTGGGAAGAGAGTAGAATCGGGCGGAGTATGCGACGGCTGTCGTGATACCGAAAACTGCCGTCACAAGCGCGGAGAGCACCAGCGCGAACACCGCCGCGACCTTTGCCGGGAAAGAGTATGTCAGCTTTTTCATCGGTTGTTCTCCCCCTCGATTTTGTACCCCTGGCCCCAGACCACCTTGATGTACCGGGGTTCGGAGGGCGTGATCTCGATTTTTTCACGAAGATGCCTTATATGTACCGCGATGGAACTCTCCGCCGAGAGGGCGTAGCCCCCGGAGACGTGGGCGTAGATGGCCCCGGAGGAAAAGACCTTGCCGGGGTTTTGCATCAGAAGGCGCAAAATGGCGAACTCCGTGGGCGTCAGGCTCACCGGTTCCCCGTCCACGGTGACGGTCTTGCCCGCGTCGTCCAGGTCGATGCCGCCGATGACGTAGTGGTCGGGCTTTCGCTCAAGTCCGCCCAGCATGGTGTACCGCCGCAGGGCGCTTTTTACGCGGGCGATGACCTCCACCGGGTTGAAGGGCTTTGTTATGTAGTCGTCCGCCCCCACGTTGAGCCCCAGGACCTTGTCCGTGTCCTCGCCCTTGGCGGTCAGGAGGATGATGGGGATGTTGCATTCCTCCCGAAGTTTGGAGGTGGCGGAGATACCGTCCATCTCCGGCATCATAATGTCCATCAGTATGAGATGGATGTCGTTGGCGCGCACCGTCTCAATGGCCTGACGGCCGGTATACGCCTCATAAAGGTTATAGTCCTGCCCCGAAAGATATATCTTCAGCGCCGACACAATGTCCCTGTCGTCGTCGCAGATAAGAATGTTGTACATCGGATCACACCTTTCTCAAGCTGCCCTCATTATACGCCTTGAATGCTTAACAATAAAGAGGATAATTTTTTAAGAAAACATAAATATCCGGCATCAAAACTGAAAACCCGCCGGAGGATAAGTTTTTCCCCTTTCGTGATTGACAAATTTACGGTGATATAGTATATTACCTACCGCCAAACGGCAGAAAAATCGTATGGAGGACGCGAAATGAAAAAAGCGACAAAAATTTTGGCACTTCTTCTGGCGCTCATGATGGTACTCTCCCTTGCCGCCTGTGGGGAAACCGGCAAGGGCGGCGCGGACAATGACGCCGACGGCAGCAACACCGCCGGGGGCGGCGACACCGACGACGGCAGCTCCGTCGGCGACGACAAGCAGGAGGATGAGAGCGCCACGTACCCCGCCCTTGACCTTCCCGATGTGTCCGGTCTCACCCTCACCGAGGAGGAGTTTTCCGATGTCAAATTCAGCTACCCCGCCGACAAATGGACCGCCGACAACACCGATTCCGTGACGCTCTACCTCAACGACACCCTGGAGGATAACGCGAGGGTCAATATGAACGTCAAGTATGAGGCTGAAATGGACGAGTTTTCCCAAAGCGACCTTGATGAGATCACCGAGACCCTGGAGGGCCAGATGAGCTTCATGACCGCCAACGCCGCCGAGTTTCGCTCCGTCGGCGACATCCCCGTTATGTACATAGACATGGTGGTGGGCGACAAGGACGCCTACGTGGACTTCCTCATCGAAAATTCCGGTCTCTCCGAGTCCGACCTGGAGTCCGTCGGGGGGCGCGAGGGCATCCTGGAGATCATGCCCGCCACCAATCAGATGATGATCTACGCCATCAAGGACGGCCACCTCTTCTCCCTCACCGGCATTTACTTTGACGATGCCCAGCACAACGACTTACTTGAGCTCGCCTCCGCCGTGCTGTCCACTCTCCAGCTGGTGTGAAGGGACATCTTTACGCGATCACTGAAAAGGGAGGGGCTTTGAGCCCCTCCCTTTCTTTAAAGACGCTTCAGGAGATGCACCTTGTCACCAGAACAAGGTTTATAAACTCCTTTTTGGCTTTTGACCTTTCATCCTTCGGGCGTTGTTTATCTTTTGACCGTCGGATACCGGTCTGATTGAAAGCCTCATCGCGTCTGAGTCTATTATGTGCGCCAAAACGGCCTCTAAACGTGGTAGAATCTGATGGTTGTGCTTTTTTAAGGAAAAAAGCCGTATTTAGCCTTGTCAGAGTACAAAATATATGGTAAAATAAAATGCTTAACGGATAAAAAGGCACAATATCTTGTTATTGCAGGGTGATGGAATGAAAAAAGGCACGAAAGCGGAATACGGAAACGACAGCATTAGCCAGTTAAAAGGCGCGGACCGTGTGCGCAAGCGCCCCGGCGTGATCTTCGGGTCCGACGGGCTGGAGGGCTGCGAGCATTCGGTGTTTGAGATCCTGTCCAACTCCATCGACGAGGCCAGGGAGGGCCACGGCGACAGGATCATCCTCACGCGCTTTTCCGACGGCTCCATCGAGGTGGAGGATTTCGGGCGCGGCTGTCCCGTGGACTGGAACAGCAAGGAGGAGCGGTATAACTGGGAGCTGGTGTTCTGTGAGCTTTACGCCGGCGGAAAATATAAAAACGACAACGGCGGGGACTATGAGTACTCCCTGGGGCTCAACGGCCTCGGCACCTGCGCCACCCAGTACAGCTCCGAGTATATGGATGTCACCGTCTGGCGGGACGGGAAGAAATACGCCCTCCACTTTGAGAAGGGGGAGAACGTGGGGGGCCTGAAGTTTGAGCCCTTCACCGGACGGCGCACGGGCTCGGCCATGAAGTGGAGGCCCGACCGGGAGGTGTTCACCGACACCGACATCCCCCGGGAATATTTTGAGGACGTCTTAAAAAAGCAGTCCGTGGTCAACCCCGGCGTCAGGTTCGTGTTCCGCTTCCAGACGGGTGGCAAATTCGAGGAGACGGAATATTTTTACGAAAACGGTATCCTGGACTATGTCACCGAGCTTGCCGGGGCGGATCCGCTGACCGCGCCCTACTTTATCGAGGGGGAGCGGAAAGGGCGCGACCGGGAGGACAAGCCGGAGTACAAGGTGAAGCTCTCCGCGGCCTTCTGCTTCTCCAATACCGTCAACGTCATTGAGTACTACCACAATTCCAGTTGGCTGGAGCACGGCGGGGCGCCGGACAAGGCGGCGAAGTCCGCCTTTGTCTCCGCGGTGGACGCGTATCTGCGGCAGACGAACAAATATCAGAAAAACGAGGCGAAGATCGGCTTTCAGGACATCGCCGACTGCCTGATCCTGGTCACCAACTGCTTCTCCACCCAGACCAGCTACGAAAACCAGACGAAGAAGGCCATCACGAACAGATTCATCCAGACGGCCATGACGGAGTTTTTCCGCTCCCAGCTGGAGATCTACTTCATCGAGCACAAGGCCGAGGCCGACCGAATCAGCGACCAGATACTGGTAAATAAAAGAAGCCGCGAGCAGGCGGAAAAGGCCCGCGTGACCATTAAAAAGAAGCTCTCCGGCAATATCGACATCGCCAACCGGGTGCAGAAATTCGTCCCCTGCCGCTCCCACGACGCCACAAAGACGGAGCTCTACATCGTGGAGGGAGATTCGGCTCTGGGCAGCGTGAAGCTCTCCCGGGACGCGGAGTTTCAGGGCGTCATGCCCGTGCGGGGGAAGATCCTCAACTGCCTCAAGGCCGATTACGCCAGGATTTTTAAAAGCGACATCATCACCGACCTTGTGAAGGTGCTGGGCTGCGGCGTCAGCGTGCCGGTGAAAATAAAAAGCGACCTCACCGCCTTTGACCTGGACTCCCTTCGGTGGAGCAAGGTCATCATCTGCACCGACGCCGACTACGACGGGTATCAGATCCGGACGCTGATTTTGACCATGATCTACCGGCTCATGCCGGCCCTCATTGAGGAGGGGCGGGTGTTCATCGCCGAATCGCCCCTTTACGAAATCAACTGCGGCGAAAAGACGTGGTTTGCCTACACCGAGAAGGAGAAGGCGGACATTTTGGAGAAGCTGGAGGGGAAAAAGTACACGGTGGCCCGCTCCAAGGGACTGGGCGAGAACGACCCGGAGATGATGTGGATGACCACCATGAACCCCGAGACCCGCCGCCTTATCAAGGTCCTCCCCACGGACGCGGAGGAGACGGCGCGGGTGTTCGATATGCTGCTGGGGGACAACATCCAGGCCAGAAAGGATCACATTGCCACGGACGGGTATAAATATCTGGATCTTGCTGACATTTCATAAAAACCGCAGGGAGGGAGAGCGCCTATGTCCGTTTTCGACATCCTTGGCCCCGTGATGGTGGGGCCGTCCAGCTCCCACACGGCGGGGGCGGTGCGAATGGGCCAGATTACCCGCCGCCTGGTGGGCGGGGAGCCTGTGCGGGCCAGGATCCTGCTGGCGGGATCTTTCGCCTCCACGGGAGAGGGGCACGGCACGCCCCGCGCGCTGGTGGCGGGACTCATGGGCTTCATGCCGGACGACGAGCGGATCCCCCGCAGCTTCGAGATCGCCGGGGAGCGGGGGCTGGCCTTCAGCTTCGGCACCGTGGTTCTGCGGGACGCCCACCCCAATTCCGCCCTCATCACGGCGGAGAACCAGCGGGGCGAACGGGTGGAGGTGGGGGCCTCCAGCCCCGGCGGCGGGCGGATCCGGGTGTTCTCCCTGGACGGCCTGCCCGTGAGCTTCTCCGGCGAGGTGCCGACGCTCATTGTCCGCAGCGAGGACCGGCCCGGCTATGTCAGCCGTGTCACAGGCGTCGTGGCCGCTCAGGGCATCAATATGTCCAAGCTCCGGGTGGAGCGGCAGGAGCGGGGCGGGCGCGCCATCATGGTCATCGAGTGCGACCAGCGCATCCCCTACAAGGTAAAAATGGCCATATCCGCCATCGAGGGCGTCAGCAAGGTGACCAGGCTCAATCCGGGGGAGGAATCGAAATGAGCGCCTATTCATCCGTAGCGGAGCTTCTGGCTTTAAGCGACAGGCTGGATCTGCCCCTGTGGAAAACAGTCCAGACCGTGGACTGCGCCGGGCAGAGCATGACGGCGGAGGAGTCCTTCGCCGCCATGCAAAATCTGCTCTCGGTCATGAGAAGCACCGACAAAAATTATGACCCCTCCCAACGCTCCGTGAGCGGCCTTTCGGGCGGCGACGGCGGGAAGATGGACGCCTACATCGCCTCCGGGAGATCCATATCCGGCCCGCTGGTGGGCAGGATGATCGCCGCCGCACTCAGGATGGGGGAGTGCAACGCCTGTATGAAGCGCATCGTGGCCGCCCCCACGGCGGGGGCCTGCGGCGTTCTGCCCGCGGTGCTCATCCCCTGCGGGGAGGCGCTTTGCCTGCCCGAGGAGAAGCTTGTGGAGGCCCTTTACGTGGCCGCCGGGATCGGGGAGGTGATCGCGCAAAGGGCGAGCATCTCCGGCGCCGAATCCGGCTGTCAGGCGGAGATCGGCTCGGCCTCCGCCATGGCCGCCGCGGCCGTGGTGCATCTGCGGGGCGGCACGAAGGAGCAGATGGCCAACGCCGCCGCGCTGGCGCTGAAATCCCTTCTGGGCCTTGTCTGCGACCCCGTGGGCGGCCTTGTGGAGGTGCCCTGCATCAAGAGAAACGTCATCGGAGCCGTCAACGCCCTGACCGCCGCGGAGATGAGCCTTGCCGGCATCGAGAGCCGCATCCCGCCGGACGAGGTCATTGACGCCATGCGGGAGGTGGGGGATATGATGCCCGCCGCGCTGAGGGAGACGGCCCAGGGGGGCCTTGCGGCGACCCCCACGGCCCAAAACCGCTGAGCCCCCGCAAGGGGGATGTCCGCCCCCGGCGGCAGGGGGTGGGCCGCGCCCGCGCGGCCGGGGTTGTCCCCCCGTCCGCCCAACGGGCGGATAACCCGGCCGTGGGTCAACGGCACCCCGCCGCCGGACACAGCAAAAAAAGGAGTTCTACCCATGCCTAAGAAAAAAAGCGGCGACGAGCCCATTCGTAAACAAAATGACCCCAACGTCATGGGCCTGCACGCGGCCGTGCTTGACCAGGAGATCACAGACACCCTTGAGGTCAACTATATGCCCTACGCCATGTCGGTCATCGTCTCCCGGGCCATCCCGGAGATCGACGGCTTTAAACCGGCGCACCGGAAGCTTCTCTACACCATGTACAAGATGGGGCTTCTGTCCGGCGGGCGGACGAAATCCGCCAACATCGTGGGCCAGACCATGCGTTTAAACCCCCACGGGGACGCCGCCATCTATGAGACGATGGTGCGCCTTTCCAAGGGCTATCAGGCCCTTCTGACCCCCTTTGTGGACTCCAAGGGAAACTTCGGCAAGGTCTACTCCCGGGATATGTCCTACGCCGCCTCCCGGTACACGGAGGCAAAGCTCGCCCCCATCTGCGCCGAGCTTTTCCGGGACATCGACTCGGACACCGTGGACTTTGTGGATAACTACGACTCCACCATGCTGGAGCCCACTCTGCTGCCCACCACCTTCCCCAACGTCCTTGTCTCCGCCAACACGGGCATCGCCGTGGGCATGGCGTCCAATATCTGCTCCTTCAATTTGGAGGAGGTCTGCCGCGCCGAGATCGAGTACCTCTCCGACCCGGAGTGCGATCTGACGCTCACCCTGCGCGCGCCGGATTTTCCCACCGGCGGCGAGGTCATCTACGAGCCGGCGGCGCTGCGGGAGATCTACGAGACGGGGCGCGGGAGCGTGAAGCTCCGCGCCCGCTGGCGGTTCGATAAGAAGGAGAATCTGATCGAGGTTTACGAGATCCCCTACACAACCACGGCGGAGGCCATCATGGCCAAGGTGGAGGAGCTGGTAAAGACCGGAAAGCTCCGGGAGATCTCCGATATGCGCGACGAGACCGACCTTTCGGGCCTTAAACTCACCATCGACTTAAAGCGCGGGGTGGATCCGGAGAAGCTGATGGCGAAGCTCATGAAGCTGACGCCCCTGCAGGACGCCTTCGCCTGCAACTTCAACATCCTCGTCGCCGGCACCCCGCGTGTCATGGGCGTCCGCGAGATCCTCAGCGAGTGGACCGCCTGGCGCATGGAGTCGGTGCGCCGCCGGGTGTTCGCAGACCTTACGAAGAAAAAGGACCGCCTCCACCTGCTGCAGGGCCTCGGAAAGATCCTCCTGGACATCGATAAGGCCATCAGGATCATCCGCGAGACCGAGGAGGAGCGGGAGGTGGTGCCGAACCTGATGATAGGCTTTGGCATCGACGAGATCCAGGCGGAGTTTGTGGCGGAGATCAAGCTGCGCAACATCAACAAGGAGTACATTTTAAAGCGCCTTGAGGACATTGAAAAGCTGGAGGCGGAGATCGCCGACCTGGAGGACGTGCTTCAGAACCGCCGCCGTATCAAAACGATCATTCGCCACGAGCTGGAGAACGTTATCAAAAAGTATGGCGAGCCCCGCAAGACGCAGATCGTATACCCCCACGAGATCGTGGAGGTGGAGGAGGAGCCGGAGGCGGACGACTACCCCGTCACTGTGTTCTTCTCAAAGGGCGGATACCTCAAGAAGATCACCCCCCAGTCCCTTCGCATGTCCAGCGAGCAGAAATACAAGGAGGGCGACGGCCTTCTCTGCTCCTTCGAGGCCAAAAATTCCTCGGAGCTGCTGGTGTTCACGGACAGATACCAGTGCTACAAGACGCGCCTTTCGGACATCCCCGACACAAAGGCGTCGGCTCTCGGCGCTTTTCTCCCCACTCAGCTCAGGATGGACGAGGGGGAGAACGCCCTCTATATCTGCGACCCCGGCGACTACTCCGCCAGCCTTCTGCTGCTCTTTGAAAACGGCAAGGCCGCCCGCATAGCCCTCTCCGGCTTTGAGACAAAGACGAACCGGAAGAAACTGACGAACGCCTATTCCGACAAGAGCCCCCTGGTGGGCTTCCTGCCTGTCTATGAGGAATTTGAGGCGGCGGTATACACCTCCGACGGGCGGTGCGTCGTCTTTTCCACGGCGCTTCTCGCCCCCAAGTCCACCAAGAACACCCAGGGAGTAGCCGTGGTCACCCCGAAGAAAAACAGAACGGCGACGGAGCTTCGGAGGCTCGCCGAGACCAGCGTCAGGAACGCCTCCCGCTACCGCGTCCGCTCCATTCCCGCCGCCGGCGCGATCTTAAAGGACGAGGACAGGGAGGAGCGGCAGCTGAGCCTCCTTGCGGGTGACGAAGATGCGTAAGGCGATGTCGATCCTGCTGGCCGCCGTGTGCCTGTTCTCCCTCGCAGGCTGCTCGGCGCTGCAGGAGGGGGAGTACTCCTCCTCCCATCCCCACGAGAGCGGCACGGAAAAAGACGTGGAGGACGCGGAGCTGACCCTCGAGGCCCAGGACTATGACGGACTATACGAGGCCGTGTCCACCTTCATCGCCCGGGGCGTGGAACACGGCTCCATTCGCATGATGAGCTATACGGGGGACATGGAATCGGATCTTGCCGAGGCATGTCTGAACGCCTCCACCAACACCGCCCTGGGCGCGTACTGCGTGTATTTCATTAATTACAGTATAAACCAGCTGGTATCCGTGGTGGACGCCAACGTGTCCATAATCTACCGCCACGAGCCGCAAAGCGCCGGGCTCATTCCCGTGTGCCGGGGGGAGGCGGAGCTTGAAAAGCTTATGACGGACACCCTTATAGCCCGTTCCGACAGCGTAACGCTTAAGACCATGGATGGCGGCATTGACCAGGAGGCCATTGCCGGCGCGGTGGAGAGCGCCTATTACTCGAACCCCGGCGCCATTCTCTATATCCCCACCTACACCCTCACCGCCTATCCGGAGACAGGGGAGGAGAGGATATTCGAGATGGTACTCACCTACCCCTATGCCACCTCCACCGTGGAACAGCGCCGCCAGAGCCTTGAGGAGCGGGCGGAGGAGATCGTGGCGGGGCTTCCCAGCGGCGATATTGAGACGCGGCTTCTGGGCATGGCGGCGTATTTCGCCGAGAACGTCGCGTATGACACCTCTGTCAACACCTCCGACGCCCAGGCCCGGCGCTACAACGCCATGACCGCCTACGGCGCCCTCAACCAAGGGCGCGCGGTGGGCGAGGGCTACGCCATGGGGCTTAAGGTGCTGTGCGACCTCGCGGGCATCGAATGTACCGTCATCCGCGGGCGCTTTAACAACATTGACCACGCCTGGAACCTGGTGCGCCTTTCAAACGGCGAGCTTTACCATCTGGATCTGACGGCCTACGACCCGGATGGCGCGGTCTTTAAAAACGATGACCAGCAGCGGTACGCCAACTACTGGTGGGACGCCACTCTCTACCCCTGGTGTTCCGGCCCGTCCCTGTACGGCCCGGAGTTCGACCCGCCGGACACCGACAACCCCGGCCCCTCTGTGCCCCCCGCCGGTTGGAATAGGGAGAATGACGGGGAGGACGAGAACGCCTCCGAGACGTCCTGAGCGCGGGAGAAAAAATTGAAATTTTGTAGGGTTTACAATGATGTGTGACAGATAACAAAAAAGGTAGCGAATAGGAAGTACCCGTGTTAAGGTAAAGCTGCTGAGACCAAACCGAAAGGCGGGTACACCTATTCGCTATGGATAAGATAACACAAACAGCCCGGTATAGGCAAGCATTAATTTTATACGCGCAAAAACATGGCGTAACAAAGGCGGCGATCCGGTACAGGACGAACCGGCAATACATCTACCGCTGGATGAAACGCTATGACGGTACGCTGTCATCCCTGGAGGACCGCTCCCACCGTCCGCACAGCCACCCCAACCAGCATACGGCCGAGGAGATCCGGCTCATAGACAACATGCGCCGCCGCAACCCCAACGCCGGCCTCGTGGTGTTCTGGGTCAAGCTTCGGCAAAAGGGGTACAAGAGATCTATATCGGGCTTGTACCGATTCCTGCGAAAGCGCGGTCAGATGGCCGTGAAACCTCCCAATCCCAAGTATATCCCCAAACCTTACGAACAGATGGATCATCCCGGCCAACGTGTGCAGATAGACGTGAAGTTCGTCCCAAGCTCCTGCCTTGTGGGCGAGGCGGCACGAGAAGCGAGCGAGTGCGGCGGTTATTACCAGTACACCTTTCTCGACGAGTACAGCCGCTTCCGCTATCTTGAGGCGTTCAAGGAACACAGCACATACTCGTCAGCTGAATTCATCAGGCATTGCGCGAAGAAGTTCCCCTACCCCATCGAGTGCGTACAGACGGACAACGGCACGGAGTTCACCAACAGGCTTATCCCCCAGTGTTCAAAGAAAAAGACGCTCTTTGAGGCGACGCTAAGCGAATTGGGCATCCGTCACAAGCTGATCCGGCCCTATACGCCAAGGCACAATGGCAAGGTGGAGCGCCGCCACCGCAAGGACAACGAGTATTTCTACGCTGCCCACAAGTTTTACTCCTTCGAGGATCTCAAAACTCAGCTTGCCCGTTGGAACAGAGCCTACAACCATTTCCCCATGCGTCCTCTTTGCTGGCAGTCACCGATCCTCGTGCTTTCTTCTTTTACTTATTGTGTTTCTCATCATTGACAAACCCACAAGCGCGGGAGAAAAAATTGAAATTTCCCCTTGACAAATGAAGGCCGAGCGGCTATAATCAGTATCGCGGCAAAAAAATGCCGCGATACTCAGGCAATGAGATGATGCCGGTTTGCCCGCCGCTACGCGGTGACCGCAAAAACACGGCGATATTGCTCCGGCGGTGTTTTGATCGACGGAGTAATACGCCGACCCACGCGGCTTTAGCTCATCTGGTAGAGCGCCACCTTGCCAAGGTGGAGGTAGCGAGTTCGAGCCTCGTAAGCCGCTCCAAAAAGAAAAGCCGCCGTCGGGCGGCTTTTCTTTTTGGGGTTTAGAGCTTTTTTGCGCAAGGGGGTTTCTGATGGGGACATCCCCGCAGGCTCTCCCCTGAATGGCCTCTGCCATATGTACGGGAGTTGGCCTGTAAGACCGCAGAATGTATTGATTTTTCCTTAATTAATACTTCGGAAATCAAATGATCGGCTAATTGACGGGGTGAAAGCGGTAATTATAATTGCCGCGTTATTATGCGCGGGATCGAGCTATCAGGAGAGGTGTGCAAACATGAACGGGGACAATGAATTTCTTGGCACCGAGCCGGTGGGACGGCTCCTTTTCCGGCTGGCCATACCCACCATCGCCTCCCAGGTCATCAATATGCTATACAACATCGTGGACCGCATCTACATCGGCCACATGGGGCCGGAGGGGGATCTGGCCCTCACGGGGGTGGGCGTCTGTATGCCCATCATCATGTTCGTCTCCGCCTTCGCGTCCCTCGTCTGCCAGGGCGGCGCGCCCAGGGCTTCCATTTTTATGGGCCGGGGGGACAAAGAGTCCGCCCAGCGCACCATGGGCGGGTGTTTCTCCACACAGCTCATTGTTTCCGCCCTGCTCACGGCGGTGCTGCTTATCTGGAACAGGCCCCTGCTCCTGGCCTTCGGAGCGGAGGAGAGCACCATCGGCTACGCCACCCAGTACATGGGCGTCTACGCTCTGGGCACTGTGTTTGTGGAGCTGACCCTGGGCATGAACCAGTACATAACCGCCCAGGGCTTTGCCAAGACCGGTATGTACACCGTGCTGATCGGCGCGGTGTGCAACATCGTGCTGGATCCCGTGTTCATTTTCCTTTTTGATCTGGGCGTCCGGGGCGCTGCCCTGGCCACCGTTCTCTCCCAGGCGATCTCCGCGATTTGGGTGACCGGCTTTCTCACGAGCCGCAAATCGATTTTGCGCCTTGACCGCGATTCGCTTATGATCCGCTTCAGACTTGTATTGCCCTGCATCGCGCTGGGCGTGGCGCCCTTCGTGATGCAGGCCAGCGAGAGCGTCATATCCGTCTGCTTCAACACCTCCCTGCGAACCTACGGCGGCACCGTGGCGGTGGGGAGCATGACCATTCTATACTCGGTCATGCAGTTTGCCATGATGCCCCTCCAGGGGCTGGCCCAGGGGGCGCAGCCCATCTCGAGCTACAATTTCGGCGCCGGGAACGCCGTCCGTGTCAGACAGGTTTTTAAGCTCCTGCTCATCACAAGCCTTATCTACTCCACCACCCTCTGGGCGTTCATTATGGCGTTTCCAAGGTTTTTTGTCACCATGTTTAACTCCACGCCCGAGCTTGTGGACTTTGCCTCCCGGGCCCTGCGGGTGTACTGCGCCGTCATGTTCCTGTTCGGCGCTCAGATCGCCTGCCAGATGACATTCGTCTCGCTCGGCAAGGCCGCCGCCAGCGCGGTGGTTGCCATCGTCCGCAAATTCGTGCTCCTGCTGCCGCTTATCTACCTGATGCCGCGCCTCATGGAGGACAAGGCCATGGCCGTCTACACCGCAGAGCCTGTGGCCGATCTCCTGGCCGTCACCTTCACCGTGACGTTGTTTTCCCTTCAGTTTAAGAAGGCCCTGCGGGGAATAGAATAAAGGAAGAGGAAAGAAGGAGGCTCCTTCTTTCCTCTTTTTGAATCTCCCTTGGGGGTTACCCCCCGGTTAAGCTACGACTCCCGCGATTATTTGGTCGCGGGAGTCATAAATCGGCAATTAAATAATGCCGACTTAATCATAACCGGCTATTCCCTGCTCCCGTGCCTCTTCAATACGAAGCTTATCCATGAGCTCTATGCAGCCGTCCACATCCACCTCGCCGGTGAAAAGCCGTCGCAGGACCGTCAGCATGTCCTCTCCGCTATAACCCACAACGCGGGAGGAGGCGGTGGAGACGCGCTCATAGAGCTTGACAGAGTCCTGGGCGTCGGTAATCATCCGCGATTGGATGTTGGTCGTCTGGCCCAAAAAGCAGCTGACGGTGGAGATGCCGTCAAAAGCGGCGTTGTAGTTTTCGGGGGTGGCGCAAAACTCCAGAAATTCCAGGGCCATTTCAAGCTTTTCGGAGTTTTTGTTGACCATCATCATATTGAGGTTGCCGCCCTCGTAAGTGCCAAGCTTCGCCGTGCCGAGGAACACCGGCATCAGGGCAAAGTCGTCCACGGTGTATTTGCCCGGCGTGAAGTCGGTGTAGAACCAGGTGTCCCAGATGAAGGTCATCACCGCCTGCCCTGAGGAAAGGGAGCCGCTTATGCCGTCCCAGCCGGTTTTCAAGTAGTCGTCCCCAAACCAGCCTTTCTCCGCCGCGCCGGCTATCCACTCCATCATGCTGTGAACAGCGGGGATGTCGGAATAAGATATCTCGTTGGCGTTTATCCTTTTGAGCAGATCGGGATCGTCCGCGAACACGGGATCCAGACCGAACTGCGGCATCCAGCTGCACCCGTCCGCCGGCCAGCAGATAGGGGTGTAGCCGCTCTCATAGAGGATCGCGCACAGCATGTCAAAGTCGGCCTGCGTGGCCGCGGGATTGAGCCCGAGGCTGTCCAGGATGGTCTTGTTGTAGTAGCATCCGGACACGGAGCTCTCCCAGAAGGGCAGGCCCAGGAGCCGCCCCTCCGCGTCCTGACAGTAGCTGCGCGCCCCGTCGGTGAGATCCGATACCCAGACCTCGCCGGAGAGGTCGTAAAAGTTGTTTTCGACATCGAACCGGGCCAGGTCGGAGTTGTTGAAATGCAGGAAAATATCCGGCGCGTCGCCGCTTTCAAAAAGCTTTGCCGCCTCGCTTTCGAAGCCGGAGTCCTCAATGGCGATAAGCTTTAACTTGTTCCCCGTGGATCTCTCATAGAGATCAAAGACGGCCGTCATGTAGTCGCGTTCAAGGTCGCTCTGTTTGCCAAGGAGCGTCAGTGAGTTTCCGGCCTCCGCCCTCCGGCAGGAGGTGAGAGGCACCGCGATCAAAAGGGCCATAAGACCCGCTAAAAGTCTTTTTTTCATTTTTCCCGCGCCTTGGCTTTCCTTTCTTCAAATATCTTCCCGATGAGCTCACGAACCGCGTCCATGTCGATGGGCTTAGCGAGGTGTCCGTCCATGCCGGCGTCAAAGGCGGCCTTCACGTCCTCGGCAAAGGTGTTGGCCGTCATGGCCACGATGGGGATGGTCTTTGCCTCGGGGTGGCCGCCGGCGCGGATGGCGCGGGTGGCCTCGTAGCCGTTCATCACCGGCATCTGCACGTCCATGAGGATCATGTCGAAGTGCCCGGGCTCGCCGCGTTCGAACATCTCGATGGCCTCCCGGCCGTTGACGGCAAGCTCGCTGTCCGCGCCCTCCATGGCGAGCATCTCGGTCAGTATCTCGGCGTTCAGATCGTTATCCTCGGCGATGAGGAAGCGCCGGCCGTTCAGAATGGCGGGCTGTGCCGCCGCGACCCCGTCCCGCGTCTCCGGTGATGTCTCGGCGAAGAATGGCCTCACGACGTTCCAAAAGGTGGACGCGAAAAAGGGCTTGGACATGAAAGCGCTGATGCCCGCCTTCCGGGCCTCCTCCTCAATGTCGCTCCAATCGTAGGAGGTCAACACCAGGATCGGTACGTCGCCGCCGATGCTCTCACGGATGGAACGCGCCGCCTCCACGCCGTTCATGTCGGGCATCTTCCAGTCCAGGAGAATGACATCGTAGCTCTCGCCGGCCTTAAAGGCTCTGATGGATTCCTCCACAGCGCCGGCGCCGCCGGTGACGTAGGAGACGGCCACGCCGGTGTCCCGCATGGTCTCCATCACGTCAAGGCACACGTCCTCGTCGTCGTCCGCCACCAGCAGCCGCGCCACCCGGCCCCTGAGCTCTTCGGCGGCCTCGGCCTTATCCGGCAGCGCGAAGGAGAGCTCCACGGTGAAGGTGCTGCCCTTGCCAAGAGCGCTTTCCACAGTGATGATGCCGCCCATCAGATCCACCAGATTCTTTGTGATGGCCATGCCGAGGCCCGTTCCCTGGATCTTGTTGGTGACGGAGCTGATCTCCCGGCTGAAGGGGACGAAGATCTGATCCAGGTATTCCCGGCTCATGCCGATCCCGTTGTCCCGGACGGTGAAGCGGAGCTTGGACAGTTGGGGGGAGGAGCCGGGAAGCTCCGCCACGGTAAACTCGATGGCGCCGCCCTCCGGGGTGTACTTGACGGCGTTGGAGAGGAGGTTGATGAGGATCTGGTTGAGCCTGAGCCTGTCGCCGATCAGCTTTTCGGGCGGCGCGCCCTTCAGGTGCATGGTGAAGCTCTGCCCTTTGGCCCTGGCCTGGGGGAGGATCATGATATTGAGCTCGCCCATCAGGTCGGGCAGACTAAAGGTGTCGGGGTTTAGGGAGGTCTTGCCGCTCTCTATTTTGCTCATGTCCAGGACGTCGTTGATGAGGCTCAGAAGGTGGTGGGAGGACGCCTTTATCTTCCGGGTGTACTCGTGTACCTTTTCCGCGTCGGTGGCATCCTTTTCAAGAAGCATGGTGAAGCCCACGATGGCGTTCATAGGGGTGCGGATGTCGTGGGACATGTTGGACAGGAAGTTCGATTTCGCCTCGTTGGCGCTTCTGGCGGCGGCCAGGGCCTCCTGGAGATTCCGGTTCATCTGCCGCTCAAGGGTTCGGTCTGACATGACGAAAATACATTTTTCCATGTCCCGGATGCCGGTATGGTAGATGGTCATCCTGTACCAGCGGCGTTCGCCGCTCTGCTGGTGCATATACTCACACTCGCGGTAGACGCTTCCGTTGAGGGGGATGGCCTGGAGCTCCGCCATGGGGATAAACACGTCGCCGTTGACGGCGCACTTTTCAAGAAAACGAATATTGCGCTCCGCGTCCTCAGCCCTGATGCCAAGCAGCCGCTCCACGTTGGGGCTTATGTAATCGGTGCGGAGGGTATCGAGATCCAGCATCAGAAATATGTCGTCAAGGCTTTCGGAGAGCGCGCCGTACATCATATCCCTGGACTGGAGCTCCATCCTGTTTTTTGCCGAGACACGGCGGCTCCTGATGACGAGAAGCGTAATGAGGGTTGCCCCGACGAGAAGGAATATACCGGCGAGGACAAGTATCGTGGTCTTTTGAACCGCCAGAAAGCCCGCGCTCACCACATCCTCCGGGACGGAGGAGACCAGCATGAAGTCCTGGAAGCCCACGGGCTGGTACAACACGCACCGCTCGGTTTCCCCGATGGAGCAGAGGACAAGGCCCGACCCGCCCGCTTCCCAGTCGGAGCGCAGGGCGGCCAGCGAGTCCTCGCTCAAGTCGGACGCGCCCTTCAGGTATTGCAGGAAGTTTCCGAACACGCTGCCGCCGGATTGGGTGGAGAGCAGTACCCGGCCGTCGGAGTGGATGATGAAGCATCTGGCCTTGCCGGAGAAGGCGTCCACCTTCAGAGAGCCGGCAAGGTCGGCGCTGGTAAAGCTCATGGCGACAGCGTCAAAACCGATGCCGTTGAAGGAGCCGTGTTCCGCCGGGGCAACAAAGACTGTGGCGTCCTCGCCGGAGGGGAGAGTATAGCCGGCCATAATGGGGGTGCGCTCCTTCATCACCTTATTCCAGCATCCGTCAAGCTCCATGTCCCGTTCCTCGCCATAGAGGGTGAAAGCCCTCCCGTCGTCCGTCAGGAAGTAGAACTCCGAAAAGCCCCAGTAGCCCTGCTTGGGTTCGATGTACTGCGCGGCGTCCTCGACGCTCTGATCGCCCATGCGGGCAAAGTATTGTCCCCAGTTTGTGAGAAGTCCGTAATTTCGCTCCACAAAGGCCCCGAAGGTGCGGTTGACCTGGATGTAGATCTCCTCCAAATGACCGGTACTGTCCTCAAATATGCGTTCAGATATGAAATTGTAGTACCATACTCCCAGCGCCGCCGCGGCCACCGCCACGGCGCAGATAAGCACCGGTGTAAATATTCTCCCAAACCACTTTTTCATTTCTGCGCTCCTTGCAAGTATTTGCGCGGATATGACCATATTTATATCATCATACCATACAAAGAAAGAAAAAGCAATCAAAAACCCGGCTCTTTAAGGCGGGAGCCGCGGGAAAACCACAAAAAAAGACCGGCCGCGGGGCGGAGATACGGAGGAAACGGCGTAAATGAACCATTCCACGCCGTTTCCCCCCGCGCTCCTCCCGCCGGACGATCCAATAAGGCTTCGCGCGCCTTTTCCGGAAGATCAGAGGCCCATTGAGTCCGAGATATTCTCGATGATGTGGCCCGCGGTCTTGAAGAAGCGGCCGGCCGCGCTCATGCGCTTTTTGGGCATGGCGGCGATGGCACCCACGGCCCCGCCGGCGATCATGCCGATGGCTATGCCCTTGGCGAATTCAGTCATAAAAACCCCTCCTTTGCGATCTCGTCTCTAGCTTTCCACAAGAGAGGGTAAACTGTTCATGTTAATTTAAGGGAGTTGAACGGCACAGCGCAAACCACTGGCAGTCTGAGCAGATCTTCTCAAATTTTTTCGTTTCAAAAATATTCTTTCGCGCGAGCCCCGCAAGCTCCCGCCAGGGGAGCGTGACGCCGGGGGAGAGGCCCGTGGCGCTTTTCACGGCGGCGTCCATGGCGTCCACCTTTTCAAGGGTAGAGCAGGAGCCGTTTGACCTGTTGGGGCAGAACGCGCACAGCTCGTCGCAGCCGGAAATGATGTGAAC
This sequence comes from uncultured Oscillospiraceae bacterium, assembly GCA_947589225.1. GTDB lineage: Bacteria > Bacillota > Clostridia > Oscillospirales > Oscillospiraceae > RUG626. The sequence continues at coordinate 25,968 of CANQBC010000009.1, forward strand.
GGGGGTTTCCGGCTGATTTTTCAGCGTCTCACAGAGCTTCGTCATATGATCCGTGAACGTCTGGTCGTACCCGTGGCCGGTGAATTTCTGGATGCACAGGGCGTGATGAGGACGCAGGTTCATGGTTTGCCTCCCGCGGGGCGGATGGTGATCTCGCCGCCGGAAAGGGCCTCCTCGCCCCCGTCCTCATAGCGCACCAGAAGGCGGCAGCGCTCGTCGGAACCGAGGACAAGGGCGCGGCGCGTATCGCCGCCCCGGTGGACGTCCACGTAATCATTGACGTAAAGAAGCCGAGGGGCGTAGGCGGCCGCGAGGCCGCGGGCGGGCAGGGAGGAGTAGATCCGGTAAAACTCCGAGATCACCGCGGCGGCCAGGGGGGCGAGGGAGCCCGGGCGGGGCGTCTCCAGCACCGCGCCGGCGATCCCGGCAAGCTCCGGCGGGAAGCCGCCGGGGGGCGGGGAGACGTTGACGCCGACGCCCAGGATGAGGTGGGAAACGGCGCCGTCGGGGGCGAAAACCGCCTCGGTGAGTATTCCGCAGACCTTTTTGCCGTTCAGATATACGTCGTTGACCCATTTGATCCCGGCCCTGACGGCAAAGACCGCCTCCAGCGCCCGGCACACCGCCACGGCGGCGGCGGGGGTGACGAGGGTGAGGTCGTCTTTTGAAAGCGAGGGGTGGAGCAAAAGGCTCATGTAAAGGCCCGAGCCCTCGGGGGAGTAAAAGCTCCTCCCGAGACGCCCGCGTCCCCCGGTCTGGCGTCTGGCTATGAGGACGCTGTCCGCCGGGAAGGAGGCGGCGACGGCCTTGAGAGACGAGTTCGTCGACGCGCACTCGTCCACCACGCGGACGGTGAGGGTATCGGGCGTGCCGCTCAAAAGCGATAAGATCTCCCGCTCAGTCAATGGAAAAATCCTCCTGGGCGTATTTCTCCGAGGGCACGGGAGCGGGACAGGGCGGCTCCCGCTTTAAGGGGTCGTAGGCGAATTTCCGGCATTGGCCGGCGGAGGAGACGACGCCGCGCCTCAAACAGGCGACCTCCGTTTCGCTGATGCGCGTGCCGCTTTGACAATAGGCGCAGCACGGCTCGATGTTTTTGTTGAAAAGCTTCATGCGATGCCCTCCCGTCGCTATATTAAAAATTCAATATATATTCGCGTACGCGGATATTATACATCAGGTTATTCCTTTTTTCCACCTGTTTTTCCGCTTAAATTTACAGCGACCCGGGACACGACGAGAAAAGAGGCCAGGAGCCCGGCGGAGAGGACGGCGGAGCCGCGCAGGGAGGAGACGAAGTCCAAGCCGGCCAGATCATTGAGCTGCAGGGCAAGGAATTCGCCCACGGGCGTATCCACGGAAATAAAGGAGGCGGCAATGCCGGCAAGGCCGGCGGAGAGAAGGCCGTGGAGGAGCTTTCCGAGAATATAGGTTTTCGCGGAGAGGCCCGTTTCGGCCAGGAAAGAAAGAACCTGGCAATGTACCGAAAGACCGGCCCACCCCAGCATGAAGGCGGCCATGGCGATGGAGGCGGTGAGACTTCCGGTGGCGCCGCGAAGGCTCCACACGCCGCCGGTCAGCTCCAGAAGCCCCGACAGGATCGCGGACGCCCAGCTCTCGTCAAGTCCCAGGAGTCCGAACAGCGCGCCAAGGGCGTCGGAAAGGCCGGAGAGAAAAAGGAGTTTGAGCAGGACGGAGAAGAAGATCACAAACCCGCAGATGCCAAGGCAGGACTGGAAGGAGGAGCTGACGGCTTTGACAAAGGCGGCGGGGAAGGGCGTCCGGGGGGCGTCGGCGCGGGCGGGGCGCGTGACGCCCCCGCGGCCCCCGTGGCCCCGAAATATAAGACCCACCAGAACGGACGCCAGAAGGTGGGTAAGATACAGCACCAGCCCCACGGCGGAGCTTGAGAAGATCCCGGCGCCCACCACGCCGAAGATAAAGGCGGGGCCCGAGTTGTTGCAGAAGGCCAGCATCCGCTCGGCCTCGCGCTTGGAGCATTTTTTGCTCTGATAGAGATTGATCACCGTTTTCGCGCCCACCGGGTAGCCGCCGATAAAACCCAGGATCAGCGCCGGGGCGCAGCCCCCGCCCACGTTAAAAAGGGGCTCCATCAGAGGCGACATGAGCCGACCCAGGCTGTCGGCAAGGCCCAGCTCCACGGTCAGGGAGGAGAGCACGAAAAACGGGAAAAGCGACGGGATGAGGACATTGAAGCACAGCTCCACGCCGCCCTTTGCCGCTTCGACCATCTGAGACGGCAGAAGTATGAGGCCCACGGTTACCCCGGCAAGGCCGAGGATGGTCAAAAGGTCAAACGCTTTCCGGCGCGCGGTCTGGAGAGACATAATATTACCCCTTTCAGGCTGAGACGGCGAAGGCCGGACCCGCCGGTTCGATTCCCGTCCCCTTAAGAGTATGTTCGGGGTGGCCTAAAATTGCCGCCTTACACATAAGCTTTAGGGATATACAAGCTGTGGAGGCGAAGAATATGCGGAAAAAGCGGGGCGGGAACGCCATTTTAAAGGTATCGGAGATATTTGACCTGCCGGGGGAGGCGGGCATCGGGGTGCCGCGGGTGACGGTGACCGGCTCCCACACCGTCCATGTGGAGAACCACCGGGGGCTTTTGGAGTACGGGCCGGAGGCCATCATCGCCAACTGCGCGGGGCTGATGGTGAAGATCCGGGGCGCGGGGCTGGAGATCTCCGCCATGAGCGACATGGAGCTTGTGGTGACGGGGAAGGTCGCCGGCGTGGAGCTGATCTCCTAGGAGGACGCCATGGGAGTTGTCATGAATTTCATCCGGGGCTGGGCGCGGGTCGAGCTCGCGTGCCGGTACTCCGAGCGGGCGGTGAACATATGCGCCCGGAACCATGTGGAATTTTGGGATCTGAAACGCACGGAGGACGGCGCGGCGCAGATGAGCGTCAGCATTCCGGGGTATCTGAAGCTCCGGCGGGTGGCGGGGGAGACGGGCGCGTTTTCGGTGAAGATCGTGAGAAGGAGCGGCGTGCCCTTCTTCCTCTGGCGGATAAGAAAACGCTACGCGCTGCTCATCGGCCTTATAGCGTGCGTGCTTCTGACGGCGCTCTCTTCCGTTTATGTATGGCAGATCGATGTGGTGGGGAACGAGACGGTGCCCACGTCGCAAATACTGGCGGCGCTGAGAAACGAAGGAGTCGATATCGGCACCTGCGTTCTGGACATAACCGAGGAGCGGGTGGCCAACAGGATGCTGCTGGATATCCCGGAGTTGAGCTTCATAACGCTCAATAACCACGGCAGCCGCATTGAGGTCATTGTCCGGGAGAAGGTGGCAAAGCCGGAGCTCTACGACCGGGAAGTCCCCACGGGGGTTTTTGCCCGGAAGGCGGGTATAATAAGTGAGATAACCGCCCTCGAGGGGTGGCAGACCGTAAAGGCGGGGGACGCGGTGGACGCGGGAGACGAGCTGATTTCCGCCTGGGTGCCCCAGGGGAAGGGGTTTTTGACCCACGCCTCCGGCAAAGTCCAGGCCAGGACATGGTACGAGATGAGCCTTAAAATGCCCCTCGAGACGGCAAAAAAAGAGTACACCGGGGAAAAACATACCCGCACGGCAATTATTTTGGGTGGAAAAAGGATAAATCTTTATTTTTTGGGTGGAAATCCATATGGCAGTTGTGATAAAATAACTACGTATAAGACGTTGACCCTCCCCGGCGGGGCGGTGCTGCCGGTGAAGATTGTGAGGGATACCTACGAGGAGTACGACAGAACGACCGCCGGACTTTCCGAGGAGGAGGCGGGGCAGATCCTGTCCGTAAAGCTTCTGGAGCTTCTTGAGGATGAGATCGGGGACGGATGGATCGTCTCCCGGGAGTTTGAGACGAAAAACGACAACGGCGTCGTCACCGTCACCCTTCACGCCGAGTGCGTGGAGGAGATCGGCGTCGAGCGGAAGCTGACGGAGGAGGAGATTGCCGCCATAGGGCAGGGGTAAGCCCTGCGGCGGAGAGGGTTATTTCCCATACCAAAGAGAGGTTACCATATGACAGAACAGATCATGAATATCGACCGGATGGAGAACATCATAAGCGTCTTTGGCTCCTTTGACGAGAACCTGCGGCTCATTGAGGCGGAGCTGGGTGTGCGTGTGACCGACCGGGAGTCGGAGCTGAAGATCTCCGGAGAGGCGGAAAACGTCATGTATGCCCAGAGGGCCATCGAGGGCCTGATGAGGCTGGCCGCCAAGGGGGAGAACATCGAGGAGCAGAACGTCCGCTACGTGCTGGGCCTGGTGCGGGCCGGGCAGGACGACAAAATAGGAGAGCTTTCCCGCGACGTCATCTGCGTCACCGCCAAAGGCAAGCCCATCAAGGCCAAGACCCTGGGGCAGAAGAAATACGTGGACGCCATACTTAAAAACACCGTCACCATCGGCATCGGCCCCGCCGGCACCGGAAAAACGTACCTGGCCGTGGCCGCCGCCGTGACGGCCTTTCGGGCAAAGAGCGTCAACCGCATCATCCTCACCCGCCCGGCGGTGGAGGCTGGGGAGCGGCTGGGTTTTCTTCCGGGGGATCTGCAGTCCAAGGTCGACCCGTACCTCAGGCCCCTCTACGACGCCCTCTTCGACATGCTGGGGGCGGAGACGTACCAGAAGTATTTAGAGCGCGGCGACATCGAGGTGGCGCCCCTGGCGTATATGCGGGGCCGGACGCTGGACGACAGCTTCATTATCCTGGACGAGGCTCAGAATACCTCCCGGGAGCAGATGAAGATGTTCCTGACGCGCCTGGGCTTTGGTTCAAAGATCGTCATCACCGGCGACGAGACGCAGATCGACCTGCCGGCGGACAAGGTGTCCGGCCTTCGGGAGGCCGTCCGGGTCCTGGACGGGGTGGAGGACATCGCCATCATGCGGCTAAGCTCCGCGGACGTGGTGCGCCACGTCCTGGTCCAGCGCATTGTGGAGGCGTATGACCGATACGAGCGGGCAAAGCAGGGCGGGAGCGGCAATAGTCAAAATAAGCCGCAAAGGCGGAAGTAATCTCTCCGGCCGCCGCGCGGCCGGCTGACAGATCCCCCGAAGGGGGAGGCAATACACAGGTAAGGAGATATTAACAAATGAACGTACAGGAAGCCATTGATAAATTAAACGAGCTGGAGCTTCAGGAGTTTGCCTACGGACACGCCTTCGGGATCCTCTCCTGGGACGACGAGACGGTGGCGCCCAAAGGGTCGCAGATCCCCCGGGGAAAGACCATGGGGGTGCTCAGCGAGCTTTCCTATAAGCTCTCCACCGGGGACGAGGCCCGGGCGCTCCTTGACTTTCTCAAGGAGCACTACGACGAGCTCACGCCCGAGGACAGGCGCCGCACGGATCTGCGGGAGAAGAATATGCGGGAGCTGAGGGCCATCCCCATGGAGGAGTTCGTGGCCTACTCCCAGCTCACCGACGAGGCGAGCTCCGTCTGGCGGGAGGCGAAGCGGAAGTCCGATTACAAGCTGTTTGAGCCCTATCTCGGAAAGATTATCGACTACAAAAAGCGCTTTGCCGCCCTGGTGCGCCCGGATATGGATCCATACGACTACTGCCTGGATCAGTACGAGGAGGGGCTGACGCGGGAGAAGTGCGAGGCGTTCTTTAAGACGCTCCGGGAGCACATCGTGCCCCTTTTGGAGAAGGTCATGGCCGCGAAGCCCATCGACACCTCCTTCCTCTCCACCCCCTTCCCGGTTCCCGCCCAGCGGGAGCTCTCGGCAAAGCTTATGGAGCTGATGCGCCTTCCGAAGGACAACTGCATCATCGGCGAGGTGGAGCACCCCTTCACCACCGGCTTTTCCAAGTACGACGTGCGCATCACCACCCACTATTTTGAGGACAACTTCCTCTCCTCCATGTATTCCGTCGTCCACGAGGGGGGACACGCCCTCTACGACCTGCACTCCGACGACAGGTTCTGTTTCACCTCCCTGGAGGGCGGCGTCAGCATGGGCGTCCATGAGAGCCAGTCGAGATTTTACGAGAACATCATCGGCCGCAGCCGGGAGTTTGTGGAGCTTGTCTACCCCGAGATCGTGAGGCTCTGCCCCACTCTGGCCTCCCAAAGCCCGGAGGCGCTGTGGCGGGCCGCCAACGTGGCCCAGCCCAGCCTGATCCGTACCGAGGCCGACGAGCTGACATACCCCTTGCACATCATGGTGCGCTATGAGATGGAGAAGGCCATGATAGGCGGCGATGTGAAGCCCGCCGACCTGCCCGGCATGTGGAACGCCCTCTACAAGGAGTATTTGGGGCTGGACGTGCCGGATGACAAAAACGGCATCCTTCAGGACTCCCACTGGTCCGGCGGCGGCATCGGCTACTTTCCCTCCTACGCCCTGGGCAGCGCCTACGGCGCGCAGCTCCTCCACAAGATGCGGGAGGACTTCGACGTGCGTAAGGCCGTGAGGGAAAATGACTTAATTCAGGTCAACAACTGGCTGGAGGAGAAGATCTGGAAATACGGATCCCTCTATAAGCCGGCGGAGCTGATGGAGAGGGCCTTCGGCGGGCCCTTTGACCCCACATATTACACCGACTATCTGGAACGCAAGTTCACGGAGGTGTACGGCCTGTGAGCACCGTGACGGTCACGCGGGACAAGCCCCTCCTCGGCCACCCGGAGACGGCGGCGCTGGTGAAGCGGGCCGTCCTGGCCGCGCTGGCCTCGGAGAGGATCGACGCTCCCTGCCGGGTGGACGTGCTCCTCACCGACGACGAGGGCATCCACGCCATCAACCTGGAGCACCGGGGGGTGGACGCCCCCACGGACGTGCTGAGCTTCCCCTTAAACGACCTGACGCCGGGGGCGTTTGACCCGGAGGGGTGCGAGAGGGACCTGGACGCCGGGGAGGTCCTGCTCGGGGACATGGTCATTGACATCCCCCGGTGCGCCGCCCAGGGGGAGGAGTACGGCCACGGATACCGGCGGGAGGTCAGCTACCTGGCCGTCCACTCCACCCTGCACCTTTTGGGCTATGACCACCTGGACGAGGGGGAGGAGAAGGCGCTCATGAGGAGCAGGGAAGAGGCGGTCATGGAAAAGCTGCGGATTCCCAGGGAGGCTTAAGCCGCCGGGGGTGTCACGGACCCCGTGAGGGGGGGATTGGTCACGGGCGTGACCGGGCTGGTGCCGCCGTCCGGCGGCGGGGTACGCCGGGAAAGCCCGGCAAGCCTTACGCTTTTCTCTCTTTTGTTGGACACAAAAGAGAGAGAAAGCTTCAAAAGAGAGGAAATGTCTTTTTTGGTGCGGTGGAAAACCGGGCTTTCAGCCCTATTACGGCGGGACGGCTGACGCGTCTCTTTTCGAGGCCAATGGAACCACTCATATCCGCGCGGGACGTGGCCGCATTGTCTCTGCGTCTAAACCCGCTTAGCCGCTCACCCCGGCACTCAACCGGCCTCAGCGTCTAACCGGGGCCGCGCTGGCGCGGAGGGTGTCGTGCGGAGTAAAAAGCCTTCCCCGCCCCGTGGGGAAGGCAGCACTCTATTGATAGATGTTCCCGTATCAGGGCGCTCCCCCGGGGGTGTGTCCAGCAGGGGGCCCGCAGGCCCCCTAAGCTGGTCGTTTTTAAAAGGGGTTCCAAGGGGGAAAATCGAAATCCCCCTTGGTCGGTTTTCTTCCCTTTGTTACTTTCCATTCTTTTGTCGAGTCAAAAGAATGGAAAGTAAACCCCCGTCCGCCAGCGGCGGACACCTCTGGCCGTGGTCACGGCCCACCCCCGCCGTGGGGATTACGGCCCGCCCCGGTATGTTTGCCGGCAACAGAAAAATGGGCCTTCCGGCCCGGGAGGATAAAAACATGATCAAACGAACAGCCTTAGTCACCGTCGTCGGCCGGCCCAATGTGGGCAAGTCCACCCTGGTCAACGCCATGGTGGGGGAGAAGGTGTCCATCGTGACACCCAAGCCCCAGACCACCCGCAACCGCATCTTCGGTGTGGCCGAACGGGGGGAGACACAGCTTGTCTTTGCCGACACGCCCGGCTTCCACAGGGCCCGGACGAAGCTGGGCGACTACATGGTACATGTGGTGGAGGAGTCTGTGGAGGACGACGTGGACGCTATTTGCCTTGTGGTGGAGCCGAAGGCCAACATCGGCCGCCAGGAGGAGGGGCTGATCCAGCGCATCAAAGCCTCCAAGGCCCCGGCGGTGCTGGTGATCAACAAGATCGACACCGTGGAAAAGCCGGAGCTTCTGCCGGTTATCGCCCTTTACGCCAAGGCCCTCGACTGGGCCGCCGTGGTGCCCGTCTCGGCGCGGCGCGGACAGGGGATGGGAGAGCTTTTTGACGAACTCGAAAAATTTGCCAAGGAGGATCAGCAGCTCTTCCCGGAGGACATGGTCACCGACCAGACCACCCGCCAGATGTGCGCGGAGATCATAAGGGAGAAGCTCCTTTTGAACCTCCAGTCCGAGGTGCCGCACGGTACGGCGGTGGAGATCACCACCTTCACCGAGCGCGAGGACGGCGTCACGGAGATCACCGCGACGATCTACTGTGAGCGGGAGAGCCACAAGGGCATTATCATCGGCAAAAACGGCGAGATGCTCAAAGCCGTGGGCGAGGCCGCAAGGCGCGACATGGAAAAGCTCCTGGAGACAAAGGTCTACCTCAACACCTGGGTGAAGGTCAAGGAGAACTGGCGGGATTCAGGGGCTAATCTTAGAACCTTCGGATATACGGAGTGACGGCGGAGCGGGCCGGCCCGTGAGGGGGAGGTCAGAAAAATTTTACCTCTCATAGTTCCCGCGTTCATGCAGAAACTATAATCGCAACGGGGGAGATCAGAGAGGATCATGAAATGGATATTGCTGGATTGTGGCGGCTTTTCTGGGCGACGGGCGATATACGGATATTTCTCGCCGCCCGGGGGCTTGAGAATGAGAGAGAGGAAGAGAGGACGGCGTGCTGACGCCGTCCGGGGGCCGGGATGTACATAACGACGCCGGGGTTGATCCTCAGGGAAACTGAATACAAGGAGTCGAGCCTCATCCTGACGGTGCTGACCGCGGCTCATGGAAAGCTCACCGTCCAGGCGAAGGGCGCCAGACGAAAGGGCAGCAAGGTGGCCGCGGCCACGCAGCTTCTGACGCTGTCGGAGATGACGCTTTTTGAAAACCGGGAGCGGTACACCCTCACGGAGGCGCGCAGCGTGGAGGAATTCCGGGGACTGCGCGAGGACCTGGGGAAGCTGGCCCTGGGGACGTATTTTGCCGAGCTTATGGACAGCCTCGCGAACGAGGACGCGCCGAATCCGGAGCTTTTGCCCCTGGGGCTGAACGCCCTCTACGCACTGTCGGAGTCCCTGAACGCGGACGCGCTGGTGAAGGCGGCCTTTGAGCTGCGCGCCATGTGTACGGCGGGCTTTGAGCCGGCGCTGGCGGCCTGCGGCGTGTGCGGCAAGGAGCGGCCCACGGCGGCGGTTCTGTCCCTGGAGGGCGGCGGCCTCTACTGCGCCGGGTGCAGGCCCGAGGGGGCGGGGGAGTGCGTGACCCTCTCTCCGGGGGCGCTGGACGCCATGCGGCATATTGTAAGTGTGAGCCCCAAGCGGCTCTACGCCTTTTCCGTGGGGCCGGAGACGGAGAAGCGGCTTGCCAGGGTGTGCGAGGCGTATCTGCTGACGCAGCTGGGCAGGGGCTTCGGGACGCTGGATTTTTATAAGAGCGTCAAATGACGGCGGCGCTATTGCCGTCACATTCCCAATGGAATCGAGAAAGGAAAACGGATCTATGGATTTTGAGCTTGGCTTTGGCGCCGGGGTGCAGAGGATCGCGGTGCCGGAGAAGAACCTCCTGGGGGTACTGATGCCCAATGAGGTGAAAAGGGAGCTTGTGGGAGAGGCGGAGGTCCGCAGGGCCTTGGAAAGTCCCATCGGTTCGCCGCGCCTGCGGGACATTGTGAAGCCGGGGGAGAAGATCGCGGTGGTCACCAGCGACTTAACAAGGCCCATGCCCACCTATAAGGTGATGCCGGCCCTGCTGGACGAGCTCTACGCCGCCGGCGTGAGGCCGGAGGACGTCACCCTTGTCTTTGCTCTGGGCAGTCACAGGGCGCAGACCGGGGAGGAGAGGCGGCGACTGGCCGGGGAGCGGGCGTACTCCGAGATCCGCTGTATCGACTCCGACCCCGACGACTTCGTACATATGGGCGTCACCAGCCGCGGTACGCCGGTGGATATCTTCACCCCCGTGGCGCGGGCCGACAGGCGCATCTGCCTCGGGAACATCGAGTTCCACTACTTTGCCGGGTACTCCGGCGGGGCCAAGGCGCTGATGCCCGGCGTCTCCACCCGCGCCGCCATCCAGGCGAACCACTCCCGGATGGTGGAGGACACCTCCAGGGCGGGGCTCCTTGAGGGGAACAACGTCCGGGCCGACATCGAGGAGGCCGGGGCCCTTGTGGGCATCGACTTCATCGTCAATGTGGTGCTGGACGAGCACAAGGAGATCATCCGGGCGGTGGCCGGGGATGTGACGCAGGCCCACCGGGCCGGGTGCGCGTTCCTGGACACGCTGTACCTGAAGAAGATCGCAAGCCGCGCGGACATCGTGGTGGTCTCCCAGGGGGGCGCGCCCAAGGATCTGAACCTCTATCAGACGCAAAAGGCCCTGGACAACGCCAAGCACGCCGTCAAAAAGGGAGGCACCGTCATCCTCGTGGGCTCCTGCAAAGAGGGCTACGGCGAGCGGGTGTTCTCCCAATGGATCAGCGAGGCGCCGGACGCCCACAGCCTCATCGAGAGGGTGGAGCGGGATTTCCAGCTGGGCGGCCACAAGGCCGCGGCCATCGCCATGGTGCTGGAAAACGCCAAGGTGGTGCTGGTGAGCGAGCTTGACGACGACACGGTCCGAGGGGCGTTCCTGACGCCGGCGGGCTCCGCCCAGGAGGCGCTGGACGCGGCGCTTGCGGAGTACGGCCCGGAGGCGTCGGTGCTGGTGATGCCCTACGGCGGATCGACCTTGCCGGTGGCGGAGGAGGAGTGAGGGATGACAGAGGAGCTGCTGTGTGAAAAGGCCGTGGAGATGCTGAAAATGTCCTATTCGCCCTATTCGGGCTTCCCCGTGGGGGCTGCCCTGGAGTGCGCGGACGGGACGGTGTACACCGGCTGCAACATTGAAAACGCCGCCTACGGCGCGACCATGTGCGCGGAGAGGACGGCGGTGTTTAAGGCGGTCAGCGAGGGACACAGGCGCTTCAGGCGGCTGGCCGTGGCGGGGGGAACGGAGTCCTTCTGCCCGCCCTGCGGCGCGTGCCGCCAGGTGATGGCGGAGTTTTCGCCGGATATGGACATCATCATGGTGACCCCGTCGGGGAAAAAGAGGACGGTGAACCTCCGGGAGCTTCTCCCTTACGGGTTCGACAGCGCGATGCTGAAGTGACGGCGCGGTTCGGCTCCCGGTTAAGGTGACGGAAATCGAACCGCGCCGAAAGAAAAACGCCCGGACGACAAAACCCTTGTCGTCCGGGCGCGGCTTATTGATGAATCAAAACAGAGCCGCCCAAGTTATAAAATCAGAGACGGGGGCAATATCGGAACCCATCAGAAAAAAGCAGGAGGAAAAGTATTCCGCGTCAATAGCCTATATATTCATATTGGCCGATTTTGAGTCCAAAATAGGAATATTTGTGGTAAGAGGTGTCCCAGCCGGTACTGATGATCAAATCGCTTCCGGAATAATCGAATGCAACAACAGAGTGACCAATATCACTATCTGTGAAATCCTCAAGTTCTATTTGCAATAAATCGCCCTGATCGATATGGTATGCCAGCTCCGATAAGGCTATTGAAAATTCAGTGTCAAACACGGCCGCAACGCCTATCGACGCCGGAGGACAGCTATACGTGGAGCAAAATGACGTGATACCGGGTAAAATGTTTGCCGCGTTGGTTCCGATGGCCAGAATACTGTCACTTGTTCTTATGGAGTTGGTATCCATTGCGTAGTACATCTCCATAAAAATCATACCGTCGTTTAGAGACTTGGAAAGCGGGCTTGCGCCGGTAGAGCGAAAATAGCGCATGATGTTTGTGGCAGCGGTGGGAGAACAGTGTTGCGTGACCTTTTGGCGCGTACCGTTTGGACGGGTGGCGTAAAAATCAGAGAAATCATTCATGGAAACTAACGTAAAGTCCTCTGCCTGAAACGTATTTTTCGTCTCCCCGTTCGCTGTTATATCAATTTTTGCCTGCTCTTCCGTCTGCTTCCGAACGGCGTTTAGAAAGGAATCATACTCCGCTTTGGCATCGTTAACGTTTATGGTGTTGACGGAACCAAGGGCTTGAAAGGTATTATCATCGGTTTTAATACAATAAGTCATATTGCCAAGGAAGTACAGCTTTCCATTACAGGAGCTTCGCAGCGACTCCTCAAAAGTTGGACATAGTCCTTCATAGGCCGGTATTCCTGTGAAGGAGGAGCAGAACACGTCAAAATTCCCGTTGAAGCAGTTTAATTGCACGTAGCCCGTTTCTTTGCCCTCGGTGCGCAGCTTATACACATAGCCGTTGCACTGATCGTAGACATCATAGAGGACGATCGGAGTCTCAAACTTCGTCTTGCCGGTCCAGGTGCAAAACGGTTTGCCTTCTGCAGCGGAACGCCGGATCTCATCCAGAACGAATTGGTCGGCCGCCGTCTGGGAAACGTCGAAGGCATTGTCTTTGTCAGCCGCAGGGGCAGGTTTATACGCGCCGACAGTCAATAAACAGATAATCGATAATAAACAAATCAGTGAGGTGATCCGCACGACTTTTTTCATAAAAACACTCCTTTACTCTGCTGGAAAGGCCTACATGATCTTGTATATGGGGGGTATGTTCGCGGGAAGAATACAACCTTTTCCCATTCCTCCTGGACAGGGATACGATCTCCATTCGCCGGCATTATAATTGGTATACCTACAGCTTCGACATACTACTTGATAATAGCAATAATGATTTGAACCGCTATGATAATGTTCCCCTGTCCACATCATCGCAATATGATGCGGCTCTTCACGTTCGCTTACTACCTCGGAATATCGAATGGGGCAATTCTTGTCAGTGCAGTCGTAATTTTTAAGAATTCTGATTATGTGATAAGAAGTAGAATTGCTGGGATTTTCGTATTCGTAACTTGTCCATATGTCAAAAGTACAGACATGTTCTGGCTTGGTCTCGTCGTCAGAAGCATAGGCAATGCCTGCGAGGGAAATGATTACGACAAAAGAAAGAAATAATAAAAGCACTTTTTTAAACATATTTTACCTCCTGGTGAATAAAATGAAAGAATACCTAAAAAAGAGCGCATAAGCTGTCGTTGATATTTTAGCTTATGCGCCGTCGAAAACTTTCTTGATTCGGCCCCTCCAAAGTTGAGGACCACACCAAAATCGTATTTGCCATAAGACTCTCCACTTGTGAGGAAAACAATACATGGCGAACCCTCCGGTTTTGTATATTCAAGATTTATACTTATTCAAGTATATCATAAGAATGGCGCGCAATTGCTCTCGCCAGGAGATATGTGAACTTTTTGTAAACTCGTTGGAGACGGGGACGAGGAGTTACGGAAGGTCGGGGCGGAGGTCCTTGACGAGCTTTATGACGCGGCTGGTGCCCAGGCGCGACGCGCCCAGGGCGAGATAGGACGCGGCGTCCTCCAGAGAGGAGATGCCGCCGGCGGCCTTCACCCCCACGCCGGGGGAGACGTGCGCCCGCAAAAGCGCCACGTCCTCCGGCGTGGCCCCGTGGGCGGAAAACCCGGTGGAGGTCTTGATGAAGTCCGCGCCGGAGAGGGAGACAAGCTGGCAGAGCTTTATTTTTTCGTCCCCGGTGAGGAGACACGTCTCGATGATGACCTTCAGGATATGGCCGCCGCAGGCGGCCTTGACGGCGCGTATCTCCGCAAGCACCTCGTCCCAGAGGCCGTCCTTCACCCAGCCCAGGTTGACCACCATGTCGATCTCCCCGGCCCCGTTCTTTACGGCGTCCGCCGTCTCAAAGACCTTGACCGCCGTGGTGGAGCTTCCGTTGGGAAAGCCCACCACGGTGCAGATCGTCAGGCCGTCCCCGGCGTAGGCGCGGGCACGGCTCACATAGGAGGGCGGGATGCAGGCCGAGGCGGTTCGGTACCGAATGGCGTCGTCAAGGACGGCGCGGATCTCCTCCCAGGTGGCGGCGGGGGAGAGAAGGGTGTGATCGACCCGCGAGAGGATCGCCTGAATGTCCATGGAAAAGGCCCCTTTACAAAAAAATCCCCGGGCGAACCGGGGAAAAACGATCGGAGCTTTGCCCCCCAGGGCGGTATCGACGGATACACGCCCTGGCTGCCTTTCGACGGGGCTCCCCTCCATAAGAGCGACGGCACACAAGGTGCCTGGAATTGAAATGCTGTGTCCCACTTGGGACAGCCGCGTGGGCTTTAGCGTCTTGGAATACATATCTATTATCATGTTACCATATTCTAACGTTTTTTGCAATACCTTATTTTAAATAATTTGAGTAAAAGCTGTATTTTATTTTAAAATATGCGCCAATACGCGCACTTTTTTACTGTAAAGATTAGAACTCTGAATCGTGACGGCGACGGAGCCGGGGCCGCCCGGATCCCCGTACATGGATAACAACGCGGGGATCCCGCCCCGGATGGAGCGGGAGGCGGACGCGAAAAAATTCGAATAGGGACAAATCCCGGCGGAATAGGATGTGAGGAAGTCACATGAACGGTGGTGCGTTACATGCTGTCAGTTACATTTGCCGCGCTTCTCAGCTACCCGTTTCTGCTTTTAAAGATCGCCAACCCCGTGGGCTCGTTCCCACGGACGCTCACCGCCGCCGAGGAGCGGGAATATCTGGAGAGGGCGGCGGAGGGGGATATGGAGGCCCGAAGCAAACTTATTGAGCACAATCTGCGTCTGGTGGCGCACATTGTAAAAAAGTATTATACAAAGACACGCGACCAGGACGACCTCATCTCCATCGGAACGATCGGACTCATAAAGGGCATTTCCACATACAGGCCGGACAAGGGCGTAAGGCTGGCCACCTATGCCAGCCGGTGCATCGAGAACGAGATCCTGATGTATTTCCGCTCCCAGCGCAAATCCGCGGGGGATCTGTCGCTGTCGGACACCATAGACGCGGACGGGGACGGGAACAACCTCTCGCTCATGGACGTCATTTGCGCCGAGGACGATGTATTCGAGCGTTTAAGCTCCCAGGAGATCTACGGGCGGCTGCGGGAATTTGTGGAGACGGGGCTTGAGCCACGGGAGAGGCAGATAATCCTATTGCGCTATGGGCTTCTCGGCGCGCCGCGCCTGACCCAGCGGCAGACGGCGGAGAAGCTGGGCATCTCACGCTCCTATGTATCGCGTATCGAGAAGAAGGCGCTGGAGAAGCTGAGGATCCTCCTTGAAGCGGAGGGAGATTTTTGATGAGATGGCGTCATATTTAAGACTCGCTTTGCGACTGTATGTTTGACGGGCCCGTCAGAAAGAGAGAGGGGGGTGAGGCCGTGGAGGACACGGGGATCATTGAGCTCTATTTTGCCAGAGACGAGAGGGCCATAGGGCAGACGCGGTCAAAATACGGGGCGTTCATTTCCGCCCTTGCCGGGCGGCTTTTGGACGACAGGCGTGACCGGGAGGAGTGCGCCGCCGACACCTATATGGCGGCCTGGAACGCCATCCCGCCCCAGCGCCCCGACAGCCTGAGAGCGTTCCTGGGGCGGCTTGTGCGGAATCTGGCCATCTCCCGGTTTCGGAAAAACCGCGCGGGAAAGCGGTACGCGGCCATGGAGGCGCAGCTTTCGGAGCTGGCCGAGACGATCCCCGCGGGGGACGACGTGGAGCGGGAGATCGAGGGCCGGGAGCTGGGGCGGTTCCTGTCGCGCTGGCTGGACACGCTCTCCGCGGGGGATCGGGATCTCTTCATCCGCCGGTATTTCTACGGCGAGAACGTGGAGGAGCTGGCGCGGGACATGGGGGAGAAGCCAAACACCCTGGCCCAGCGGCTTCGGCGGCTGCGCCTTGCCCTGCGGGACGAGCTTGAAAAGGAGGAGTTTACAAATGAAGCCTGAGGATATGTACGACGGGGTCACGAATATCCGGGACGACCTCATCGAGAACGCGAAAAAGCCGAAAAAAAGGAAGCTCTGGCCCGCCGCCGTGGCGGCGGCGCTGGCAGTGGCCGTGGCGTTGGGGGGCGTCGCCGCCCTCCGCTCAGGGAACGGAGGCCCCGTCTTTGACGGGGGAGGGAAGGTCGTGACCCTGGCCTCGGCGGTGTACCCCAAAAGGCCTGCCTACGCGGGGGACGGCAACGGCGAAAGGAGCGCCTACGAGGCGTGGAGAGAGGCCCTGCGGGAGCGGCGTCTCGACCAAGAGGAGCGGGAGGCGCTGGATACCTGGGAGCGGGCCATGATACCGGCGCTGCTCTCCGGAGATAACGGGGAGAACGCCGTCTGCTCGCCGGTGAGCCTCTATCTGGCGCTGGGGATGCTGGCGGAGGCGACGGACGGGGCAAGCCGCCAGCAGATTTTGGACGCGCTGGGGGCGGACAGCCTGGAGGCCCTGCGGAGCCAGGCCAACCGAGTGTGGAACGCCCTCTACAACGATGACGGCAGCTACACCCTGAGCCTGGGAAGCTCGATCTGGCTCCGGGACGACTATTCCTATGAGAAGACGCCCCTGAAGCGCATGGCCGAGAGCTACTACGCCTCCGCCTTCTCCGGGGAGATGGGCAGCGCGGAATATAACGAGGCCCTGCAAAAATGGCTCAACGACAACACCGGCGGCCTTTTGGAGGAGGCGGTGGACGGGGTGGAGCTGAAGTCCGACACCGCCCTGGCGCTGGCCACCACGGTGCTTTTCAAGGACAAGTGGGCGGTGAGATTCAACCCCGGCCTTACCAAAACCGGCGTCTTTCACGCCCCGTCCGGGGACGTGGAGCGGGAGTTCATGTTTGAGAGCGGCCTGATGACGTATTATTGGGCGGACAAGTTCTGCTTTGTGAGGCTGGAGTTTGAGTCCGCCGGCGTTATGGCGCTCCTTCTGCCGGACGAGGGGGTCACCATGGAGGAGGTCCTGGCGGACCCCGCCGCCGTGGCGCTTCTGGCCGGGACAGTGAATCCCGACGGGGCGGAGTCGGAGTATTTGAGAGTCAACCTCACCCTGCCGAAATTCGACGTGACCCAGGACGGGGACATCGGGGAAAAGGTCCGGGCGCTGGGGATCACGGAGGCGTTTGACCAATGGAGGGCGGATTTTTCCCCCATCATGGGGGACGGGCTCAGCCCGGAGAACAACGTGTACCTCTCCAAGGTGCTCCACGGGGCGCGGGTGACCGTGGACGAGAAGGGCTGCGTGGGCGCGTCCTATACGGTGATGGTCACCAACGCCGGGGGCGCGCTCCCTCCCGACCAGGAGGTGGACCTGGTCCTTGACAGGCCGTTCCTCTTCTCCGTCCTGTCGGAGGGAATCCCCGTGTTTGCCGGGATCGTCAACGACCCATAAAAATTTTTAGTTTTTTTTCCGACGTACATGCCGCCGGAAAAAATACTCAACTTGAGTTTTTTGACAATCTGGGCCGCCTGCCGGCAGACGCCGGCAGGCGGCTTTTGCACGAAAAAAAATACCGGGGAAATTGAATTTTTCAGCAAGAAACGCAAAGAATTTTTTGAAAAAAGTATGGAAAAGCCCATTTGCTTGTGCTATAATACAAATCTCTGCCGAATCTGTGGCTCCGGCGGGGATTTTTCTGTGAGAGGTTTTGCCAACGCGATCTGAGGTTTGAGGAACGAGACATGATATTCGGAAAGCACATCAACAAATATTATCTGAAATACGGACCCCTCCTGCTGCTGGGCCTTCTGGCCCTGGGGCTGGTGGACTATATGCAGCTCGTTGTGCCAAGGCTTTACCAGCAGGTGGTCAACGGCATGAACGACGGGGAGGTCCTGGTGGACGGCGTGATGTACGCCTTCGATATGTCCTTCCTGCTGGACAAGATCTGCCTGCCCATGCTGGTGGTGGTGATCTCCATGGTCTTTGGGCGGTTTTTGTGGCGCGTCTGCTTCTTCGGCTCCGCCATCCGGGTGGAGGCGGACATCCGCAACGCCATGTTCGACCACTGCAAGGACCTCTCCCAGCAGTATTTCCAGGTCAACAAGGTGGGCAACCTCATGAGCCTCTTCACCAACGACCTGGACACGGTGCAGGACTGCTACGGAAACGGCCTTCTCATGCTGGCGGACGCCCTGATGCTGGGTATCCTCTCCATCGCCCGTATGTGGGGGATGAACAGGATCTTGACGGGCCTCTCCCTCATCCCCATGGTGTTCCTCTTCGCCATCTCCACGGTGGTGGGGCGCTACATGGAGAAGAAGTGGGACATCCGGCAGGCGGCGTTTTCAAAGCTCTCGGACTTCTCCCAGGAGTCCTTCTCCGGCATCGCGGTCATCAAGGCGTTTGTCAAGGAGGCTAAGGAGCTTTGGGCCTTCAAAAAGCTCAACCAGGAGAACGAGAAGGCCAACGTGGACTTCACCCGCGCCTCGGTGCTGCTGCATATTTTGGTGACGCTCTTTGTGGAGTCGGTCATCTGCGTGGTGCTGGGCTACGGCGGGTATCTGGTTCACGAGAAGGTCTTTAACGCCGGGCAGCTGGTGGAGTACATAGGCTATTTTAACTCCATCGTCTGGCCCATTATGGCGGTCTCCGAGCTTATCGACATGACCAGCCGGGGCAAGGCCAGCCTCAAGCGCATCAGCGAGCTTTTGGACGCCAGGCGCGACGTGGTGGACCGGGAGGGCGTGGAGGCCCTTGAGAACGTGCGCGGGGACATCGAGTTTAAGGACCTCACCTTCCGCTATCCCGGCGGGGAGTACGACGTTTTGAAGGACGTCTCCTTCCGGATCCGCGCCGGGGAGAGCGTGGGCATCGTCGGGCGCACGGGCGCGGGCAAGACCACGCTGGTGGATCTCATTCTGCGCACCTACAACGTGCCGGACGGCGCCGTCTTTGTGGACGGACACGACGTGAACGGCGTGAAGATCCACGACGTGCGGGCCGCCTGCGCCTACGTGCCCCAGGACAACTTCCTCTTCTCCGACACCATCGCCAGGAACATCGCCTTCTCCTCCGGGGACGCGGACATGGAGAAGGTCACAAACGCCGCTGTCCTCTCCGACGTGGACGACAACATCCGGGAGTTTACGGAGGGCTACTCCACCGTCCTGGGCGAGCGCGGCGTCACCGTCTCCGGCGGGCAGAAGCAGCGCATCTCCATCGCAAGGGCGCTGATGAAGGACGCGCCGATCCTCATTTTGGACGACTCCGTCTCCGCCGTGGACACCAGTACGGAAAAGACCATTCTGGACAACTTGAAGCGTACACGGGAGGGCAAGACCACCATCCTCATTGCCCACCGCATCTCCACCATCGAGCGGATGGACAAGATCCTCTATCTGGAGGACGGAAGGCTCATCGCCGTGGGCAGCCACGCGCAGCTTTTGGAGAGCTGCCCTGAATACAGGCACATGGTTGACCTCCAGAAGCTTGAGGAGGAGGGAGGCGAGCACAATGGGTGAGTTCACACCGCTCTATATCGTGGGCGCCATCATCGGCGTGTTCACCGTCCTCTTTGTGGCGGCGTATGTCACGCTCAAGAAGAGAAAGGCCGCCGTGACCTTTGACCGCAGCGTGCCCGACCGGGAGATCATGGCCCGGATGCTGCCCTACGCCAGGCCCTACATCCTTAACTTCGTGGCGGTGCTTTTCATGATGATGCTGGCCATCGCCTACGACATCATCTCGCCGCTGCTGGTGGGGGAGATCGAGGGCATCATCAAAAACGACTTTGAGCTGAGGGAGCTGTTCGTGCGGGTGGCGGTCTACGCCTCCATCCTTATCGTCTCGCTGATCAGCACCTACTTCCAGTCCATCCTCCTGCAAAAGACGGGGCAGAAGATCCTCTCGGCCCTGCGGCAGGACCTGTTCACCCACATCGAGAGCCTCTCCCACAACCAGCTCAATCAGATCCCCGTGGGGAAGCTGGTGACCCGCGTCACCAACGACACCAACGCCATCTCCATGATGTTCACCAACATCCTGGTGAACATGATCCGCAACGCCTTCGTCATCGTGGGCGTGCTGGCGGCGATGCTCCTTTTGAATTTGGAGCTTACGCTGATGATCCTGTGCTTCATCCCGTTTTTGGTGCTTTTCACCGTCATTTTCCGGGCGTTCACCCGCCGGGTGTTCCGCACGGTGAAGGACAGGACCACGGACATCAACACCTATCTCTCGGAAAACCTCTCCGGCATCAAGATCACCCAGATCTTCAACCGGGAGGACGCCAAGATGGAGGAGTTTTTGGAGAAATCCAACGGCTTGAAGAAGGCCAAGCGCAATCAGATGTTCGTCTTTGGCATCTTCCGGCCCATGGTGTATATGCTCTACATAAGCTCGGTGCTGTGCCTTCTCTATCTGTGCGGGCGGGGGTACATCAAGGACACCCCCTTCCTGGGGCAGACCATCGCCAGCGAGACCCTGGTGAGCTTCTATATGTACATCTCCAAGTTCTTCAACCCCATCCAGACCCTGGCCGAGCAGTTCAACCAGCTCCAGTCCGCCTTTGCCAGCGCGGAGAAGATCTTCACCATCTTCGATTTGGAGCCGGAGCTTTACGACGAGCCGGACGCCATCGAGCTTGACCACATCGAGGGGGACATCGAGTTCCGGGACGTGTGGTTCTCCTACATCCCCGGCGAGTGGGTCTTAAAGGGCGTCAGCTTCCACGTGAAGCCCCGCGAGACCGTGGCCTTCGTGGGGTCCACAGGCTCCGGCAAGACCACCATCCTCAGCCTCATCTGCCGCAACTACGACATCCAGAAGGGCCAGATCTTGATTGACGGCATCGACATCCGGCACATCAAGATCGCCTCCCTCCGCCGCCACTTCGGGCAGATGCTCCAGGACGTGTTCCTCTTCTCCGGGACCATCCGCTCCAACATCGTTCTGCGGGAGGACTCTTTCACCGACGAGGAGGTCTGGCAGGCCTGCCGGTACGTCAACGCCGACCGCTTTATCAACAAGCTGGAAGGCGGCCTGGACGAGGAGGTGCGCGAGCGGGGCAACAACTTCTCCGCCGGGCAGCGGCAGCTTCTCAGCTTCGCCCGCACCATCCTCCACCGGCCTGAGGTGATGATCCTGGACGAGGCCACCGCCAACATCGACACGGAGACGGAGATCCTCATTCAGGACTCCCTGGAGAAGATGAAGAACATCGGGACGATGCTCATTGTGGCCCACCGGCTCTCCACCATCCAGCACTCGGACAACATCATCCTTCTCTCCCACGGCGTTATTCGCGAGCAGGGCACCCATCAGGAGCTTCTCCATCGGAAGGGGAGGTACTACAAGCTCTACACGCTGCAATTTAACGAACAGCAACGGACGCTGGCGAAGAAAAACGCGTGAGTCCGCCGCACGTTCCCCATTGCCGGAAAAGGCCGCAGGTCTTTTCCGACACGCTAAAATGCCCCGCACCGAAAATGGTGCCGGTCGTAAAATAGTATTAAAAAGACCGTTGACTTTTCACCGGGAGCCGGTGTGTCAACGGTCTTTTTTCGGTATTCGATTTTCAGACTTGTTGAACAGATAAAGACGCGAAGAGGGTTTATCTGTTCGGCAAGTACACTGGGGATAGCCGCGTGAGCGTGCCGTGGGGTGTAGCCCCGTGAGGAGCGCGAAGCGACGAAACCTCTCGGACGGCGGCTTCCTGCTGTCAGAAAGCCTTCCGAGCGCACGATACATGGTATGTATAGAAGTGCGCCCTTTAGTTCCTAAAGGGGTTTGCAAGGTCTCTGCGCGAAGTTGCCGTTATGAAAAATCCGCTTTGTTCTTCAAAACATAAGCATAATTTAGAGCATTCAAATCTTCTTCATACTGATAAAAAGCGGTATCACATTCGTTAAGAACATTGTCTATTTCATCGCTTCTCAATTTATCAAGTAGTTCTCTACGTTCTTCCAAATCAGAGGGAAGTTCCTCCCCAAATACATTCAATGCTGTGCGGCATATTTCTGCTGTTTTTGTTGCACCAATTTCCGGAAACGCATTTTCCAGTTCACCAGCAAAATTGCCACTGGAATTATCAAAAAATTGGGCAAAACCGCCATTGTTTACTTCTATTTCACAAGTCTGTGTAATAAAGAAAATCCTTTCAGAATCACTCAACGCGTCCATATTATCGCCGTATTCGCATTTTCGTTCCACATAATCCACTAAGGCGACAATAAAAGTGTTTACATCATCTATTTCCCAAATTTCGTCCATTGACATTTCTATATCCTCCTTTTGAGTATCATAAGTATTATTAGAAGAACATCCAACCATAGTAAAAAGGAATAATGAAATAAAGATAAAAGAAATACCTTTCCTCATCCTATATTGCCTCTGTCAAACTCTCAATTTGTCGAACAGTCACCCACTCGACACTGAACATTATACCACCCAAATGTGAAGAAATCTATCACTCTTTAGGAACGTTTATCAAAATCTTTTCCTTAAATCTCTGTGTATATCGAATAGAAAACGCCCCGGCGATTTATGTCTGCCCAGAGCGTTCCTATCCGCTGTTTCAGCCCGTCCTAAAGACAAAAACATACTGTTTTACGACCAGCCCGCAAAGGCGCGGGGCATTCATTATGGGTTGCAGCGTTTGCAGGGGGCGTAGCCCTGGGCGACAATCTCCTCACGGGTGAGGGCGGAGTCCTGGCGGTTTTTGTCCTTAATATCCTTCACGCTGGAACAGGTGGGGAGATGGAATTTCATGGTGTTGGTGTTGAGGACGTAGGTGACGGAGGCGGGAGTGCTCTGCCCGTCCGGAGGTGTTGTTTCCGGGGGCGTCGTCTCCGGGGGTGTTGTTTCAGGAGGCACCGTTTCGGGAGGCGTGGTCTCCGGAGGCGTAGTCTCTGGAGGCGTGGTTTCGGGAGGCGTCGTCTCGGGAGGCGTGGTTTCGGGAGGCGTGGTCTCCGGAGGCGTAGTCTCGGGAGGCGTCGTTTCGGGAGGCGTCATTTCGGGAGGCATCGTCTCCGGGGGCGTCGTTTCGGGAGGCGTAGTTCCGGAGGCGGTCTGCGTGGAGGGCTGACCGTCCGCGTCGCCGGAGAGGGCGGTTTTGATGGCAAAGGGCAGGGAGACGGCAACGGCGAGAACTATGACGTAGAACCACCATTTTTTGAAAATATCCACAAAAAACACCCCCCGCAGCCCTATTATAGCAGGGTACGGGGGCGGAGTAAAGGGAAAATGTCATCTTTTGCCGAATTCAACGGAAAGCGGCGGGCCGGCAAAGCGTATGACCAAATCAGCCAACGCCAGTGACTCGGCGTCGTGGGCGGAGAAGATAATGGGGATATGGAGCGCGCGCAGGCGCTCCATTATTTTCTTGGCGTTTTCCGCGTCCACGCCGGTGAAGGGCTCGTCAAGGACAAGAAGCCGTTTCCCCTTGGCGTATGCCAGAGCCCGGGCCAGCGCCACACGGCGGCGCATCCCGCCGGAGAGGGCTTCGACGGGGGTGTCCGCCTCGCCCTCCAGTCCGACGGCGGAGAGGGCCTCCTGCACGTCCGCGCCTTTGGGAAGGACCGCCCGGAGCTGGCGGGCGGCGGAGAAGCCGGGGAGCAGCCGGTCCTCCTGAAAGAGCACGGCCGTCTCGGAAAGCCCCGGCGAATCGAGAGCGCCCGCGTCGGGCGTGAGAAGGCCGGAGATAAGCCGCAGGAGCGTGGTCTTTCCGCACCCGGAGGGGCCGGACAGGGCGGTGACACCGGCATCCGGAAGCTCCAGGGTCAGGCCGTCGAGAATACGCTTTTTCCCGTAGGAGAAAGCGACGTCAATGAGCTTCATTTTCCGCCTCCTCTCCCAAGGGCGCGCCGCGCGACCCTTTCAACGAGCATGGAAAGAGCCGCGACCACCACCGTCCAAGCAAAGAGGGCGGGGATCTCAAGGTACAGCTTCGACCAGTAGATCTGCGTGCCCATGGCTCTTCGGGGGATGCACAGCACCTCCGCCGCGACGCCGGACTTCCAGGCAAGGCCGACGGAGCTGAGGACGCCGGAGCGCAGATAGGGAAGCGCGGCGGGGGCGTAGATGTACGCGATCTTGCGCCCGGCGCCCATCTTGTACGCCCGGGCCATTTCCAAAAGCTCCCGGGAGGGGGAGGCGAGGCCCGCGCGGAGGTTTTCCCACACCACGGGCGTCACCATCATGGCGCATATAATGACGGGCACCTTATCGGAGCCGGCCCAGAGAATGATAAGGATAATGAAGCTGACCACCGGCGTGGCCCTCAGCACCCGGACGGCGGGGGAGAGCAGGGCGTCGCAGAACCTGCTTGCGTGTGTCGCCGCCGCCAGTATCGTGCCGGCAAGGACGCCCAGAGCCGTCCCGGAAACGATCCGAAACAGCGTCGCCAACGTGTGGCCCCAGAAAACCGGCGTCCCGGCCAGCTCCCACAGCGTGACGGCGACCGCCGCGGGCGAGGGGAGGATAAGGGGTTTGCCCACCGCCATGGCCGCAAGCTGCCACAGCCCCAGCCAGAAAACGGCCGGGGCCAGAATTTTGATCAGACCTTCCGCTTTGCCTCTCCCTGGAGAGGGGGGGAGGGAGTGGGGATCGTTCATTTGGCGACCCAGTAGAAGTCGTCGCCGGGCATGGCTCCGCCGATGGAGGCAGGGTCGGCGTCAAAGAGCACCTGATAGTAGGGCTCCAGGGTGGTACGCATGTCCGCGCCGGAGATGAAGGTCAGGGAGCAGTCGGGGATAGCTCTCTTGGCGATGGCGGCCTTGGGGACGATGCCGTACTGCTCGCAAAGCTGGGCGGCGTGGTCAACGTCGGCCTTCACCGCGTTGATGCTGGCTTCGTAATCGGTCAGGAACTGCTTCACGGCTTCGGGGTTCTCCCGGGCGTACTCGGCACGGACGGCCACGCAGCCCATGGTGAGCTGTCCGCCGGTACCCAGGGCGTCCCACTCGGCGGTCATGTCGAGAGCGGAGCGGACGTCCTCGTTCTGAATGAGGACGGCGGTGGCGGCGGGAACGGGCAGCATGGCAACGTCGATCTCGCCGGAGGCCAGCTTCGTCTGGATGACGGAGGCGTCGTCAAAGACGATGTTCACATCCGCGTCCGCTGCCTCTTCGGTGGGGGTGCTGACGGTGAGGCCGTTCTGGGTCAGGATATATTTGAGGGCGTACTCGGGGTTGGCGCCCTGGCCGGGGGAGTAGATGGTCTTGCCCGCAAGATCGGCGACGGAATGTATCGTGTCGCCCCGCTCAAGGATGTAGAGGACGCCCAGGGTATTTAGAGCAATGACCTGGATGCCGCCCTGGGTCTTGTTGTAGACCACAGAGGCAACATTGGTCGCCACGGCGGCAATGTCGTAGTCGCCGTTGATGAGTCCGTCCCGGATCTGGGAGTTGTCCGCCACGGCGGAGACGGTGTAGCTGTTCAGGGTCGTGCCCGCGTCATTGGCTTCCATGAGGGAGACAGCGCCCACGCCGGTGGGCCCGGTGAGGACGGCAAAGTTTACGTCGTAGGCGGTGGGAGCGGTATCCTCGCCGCTGCCGGCGGGATCGTCGCCGGAAGTCGTGCCATCGTTAGTTTTGCCGCCGTCGTTATCGGTGTTTTCACTCCCGCCGCCGGTATTGGCGTCGTCATTGGCGTCGGTACTGCCGGTGTGCTGGGTGTCAGTGTTCGTGCCGCTACCGCCGTCGGTGTTCTTCGCGCCGCAGGCGGCGAGAGACAGAACAAGGGCAATAACGAGAATGAAGATGAGTGATTTTTTCATATTGTTCCTTTCCAGACGGAATCAATCATTTTTATTTCAACGATTCCGGCTTTAACACGGTTATTGTTTTCCCGGACTTTGCGATTATCCCCGCGTCCAGAAGCCGGTCAAGCTGCCGGTAGAGGGATGCCCGGGCGATGCCGAGGCGGGAGGCAAGCTCCGTCAGAGAGCGCACGGTGATAACGCCCGTTTCCCCCACGTTTTTCAGAAGAAAATCCGAGAGCTTCCGCTCACCGGATCCGGAGGACAGGGCGTCCACCTTGGCGGAGAGAAAGCGGATGCGTTGGGCCAGATACCGAAGATAGTTATCCCGAATGACGGAGTTATGGTCAATGAGCTCCGTGACCCGTTTCTGTGTGAGAAAAAGCACCAGGCTCGTCTTGCGCGCGGTGAGGGTGGAGACATAACGTTCTTCGTCCGTGTAAAGCGCGGCCGCGCCAAAAAGGTCTCCCGCGCCGAGCTCGCTCACCGTGAACGCTCCCTTTGTGACAGTCAGCGAGCCCCGGAGAATCATCCCCAGCTCCCGCCGGAAGCTTTCGGGGGAGTAGACCACCTCCCCCTTACGGTAGGAGCGCGTCTCAAAGCCCACACCCTCCAGCATGTCTTGGACAGCCCGCGCGTCCAGCCCACGAAACAGAAACGCGCCGCGGAGTACCTCAAGCTCGTCGTCAGTCACCGTAACGCCCCCAAATATGTCTCAAATGAGACGATTTAAGCGTATTATAGCAGACACACCGGTGAAAGTCAACAGACATCGTTAAAAAAATATCAGAAATATAGACAAAAAACCCCTCCGGCCATCGCCGGAGGGGAAGGGATATCATATTAGAGACAATTACTCCGCGGAAACGAGCTCGGCAAACGCCACCATGACCTTGGCCAGCTCCGCGCGTCTGATGGCGGCGGTGGGATAGATCATGTTTCCGTTCCCGCTGAAGAAGCCCTGCTCCACGCACCAGGTCATCTCGTCCAGGGCCCAGATGTCGATGTTGTCCGCGTCGGTGAAGGTGAGGGCGGTGCCGCTGACCGAGGTGTCGAGGCCCATTGCCTCGGCGGCGTTACAGATCATCACGGCCACCTGTTCACGGGAGACATTGGCGTTTCCGTTGAAGCTGCCGTACACGCCCTGGACAATGTCGTTCTCGCCGGCCCAGTTGGCGGCGTCGGCGTACCATTGGGTCGTCACGTCGGCAAAATTGTCTTTGCTTTCAGGCTCCTCGTTTTCAAAGAGGTTCCAGAGGACTGTGACGGCCTCGGCACGGGTGGCCTTGCTGTCGGGGGCAAATATATCGCCGCCCCTGCCGTTCATGAGGCCCAGCTCGACGGCGAGGCACACATCCTCGTAGTACCAGGTGCCCATTGCCACGTCGTCAAAGTAGTTCATGCGTTCCACGTCACGAAAACGATCGGTGACGCTGAGAGCTTCAGCCACGTTTTCGGTGATCTCGGCAATATACGCCGGATCCATGGGATTGACGTTGCAGACGTCGATAAACTCTTCCTGAAAGGTGTCGTAGTAGGGATGCGCCATGAATTTAAGGTATTTATCGATGGCCGCCTCAAAGCCCTCCTCCTGGGAGATGTTCCAGAAGGTGAGAGCGCCGATGCCGGAGGTGGCGTAGCTTATGTAGTAAAGGGGGCTCTGGGTCATGTGGGGAATGGTGACAAAGACGTAATCCCCCAGGGGTTCAAAGCCGTATTCCTTGCAAAGCTCAATAAACTTTTCGTTTATCATGTCCAAAGTCACGTCATCGGTGGTGTAGGCGTAAAGCTCAAGCTCGGCGATGAGGCAGCCGTTGAGTATGCCATTGGAGATCATATTGTTGAAAAGGTCGTCCTGGGCGATGTTGGCGGCATCACCGAATATCTCCCCATAGAAGCCGGAGAAGAGAAGCTCGAGTGCCTGGGAGTGTACCTCCGCCACGTCATAGGAGCAGGAGCCCTCGTTCCAGATGTGGGGATGCCAGTAGTAGTTGCTGTAATGGCCAAACTCATGGACGATGGTGGTGAAGTCGTAGAAGTCCCCGCCGGGGGAGTTGAAGAAGAAGGGGGCGCCGTAGCTGGGGATCTGGGTGGTGAAGCCGCCGTCGTACTTTGTCTCACGGGCCTCAATGTCGTAGAGGCCGTGCTCCACCATGTAGTCCCAAGTCTCAAGCAACTCGCTGGAGATCCTGCCGATGTAGGGACGAATGAGGTCAAGGGTCTCGTCGGTGGTGTAGTCGTTGTAAAAAAGCTCCCGCGCCGCGTCCGGGGCCATCATGACGTCGTACTGTTCAATATAATAGAGTTGACTCGCCAAGGGGACGATGTATTCCTTGACGGCGGTGAAGAACGCCTCCGCCTCCTCGAGGGAGTAGTCGCGCCCAAAGACGTTCTCATAGGCGTAGTCGGCGTAGCTGTCGTACTCGGGATAGAGCGCCGCCAGGGCCTTGTTGAGCTCAATGGATTTCATATAGGCGTCGCACATACCCTGAAAGTCCCCGGAATTACTCGCCTGGTCGTACATGGAGTCGAGGGCGGCGATCTGGCTGCTGAGGGCCGCCTCTTCGTCGCTCATGCCGCCGTAATTGACATAGTAGTCAATATCGGACTGGGTAAGCAGATCGTCGTTACAAATTTTCTCGGCGGCCTTGGAGTCGAGTACGTCCTGAATGAGGAAGATGAAGGGGTCATAGCATGCAAGATATAAGTCGTAGGTGGAGAGATAGAGATCCAGGGATTCCTGATCGGTGACGTCGATGGAGGTCTTGATGTTCAAAAGGGTCAAGTCGGACTCCATGGCCTGCATAAGGTCTGTCACGACATGGAAGGAATCCTCGATCTCCTGAACGGACGCGTCCGCCTCAATGAGAGCTTCCACGTCGTCAATAGCCGCCAGGAACTGTTCCTCGGTGACGGGTATGTACGCCATGTCCTCAAAATTGGTGTCCTCGTGGGACTGGTCGGAGAAAAAGCTTGTTTCCCTCACGTTCGAGTCATCACCGGCCGCCAGAACGGCGGGGGCTAGGGAAACGACCATGCAGAGGGCGAGAAGTGTTGCTATGAGCTTCTTCATGGTTGGTGTCCTCCATTTTTCTGTTTCTTTTCTTCAGCGGACTACACCGCCAAATTAATACAAGATTTATTGTAATTGTAACAGCTTTCGACATGAAATGCAATAGCGGAGGAACAAAATTGCACTGTATTTTGTCGGAGTATACTATACGCCGACTTTTGCGAGCCCGCCGCAAAGGCGTGTATCTGCCTTCCCAGCGCCGTTTCTTTCAAAATCCGATGGTCGATCACATTCCTTTAACCGGAAAAATTCAATACGGGCTTTTCTTTTGAATCTGTTTGGTGTAAAATAGCCTTATAAGGGAGTGATTACATGGATAAGATCTACGTCACCGGCCACAAAAATCCGGATACGGATTCCATCGTGGCGGCGCTGAGCTACGCCGCTCTGAGAAACGCATCCGGGGACCGTCAGTTCGTTGCCGCGAGACTTGGGCACCTTTCCGACGAGACGCATATGATCCTGGAGCGGTTCGGCTTCGAGCCGCCCCTCTATGTCAAGGATATGCGCACGCAGGTGCAGGATCTGGACTTCGACGTCCCGCCGATCCTGAGCGGCGCGGTGACTGTGAACCGGGTCTGGTCGGCCATGGAGGAGGACAAGCATATCTCCGCCATACCTATCACCGACGAGGACGGACACCTCATCGGCATGATGACCGCCGGGGACATCGCGGCCTACGACATTGCCACCGTCGAGGATCCGGCCCTTCGCGATGTGCCGCTTTTCAACATCCTCTCGGCGCTGGAGGGCCAAGTGCTGGGGGACGGCGGCCTTGCCAACACCGTCACCGGCGAGGTGGTGCTGGCGCTGCCCCAGGGGGCCGAGCTTCCGCTTTTCAAATCAAAAGACACCATACTTATCTGCGGAGACCAGCCGGAGATATTAAAAAATGCGGTGGATGCCGGTGTCAGGTGCGTGGTTCTGTGCAGGACACAGCTTCCCGAGGGGGTGGATATTACCTCCGGCGACACCACGATCATTTCCACCCCCTACGACAGCCTGCGGGCCGTCCGGCGCATCTTCCAGGCCATCCCGGTAGAGCGGCTGGCCGGGGGCCGCGACATCGAGGCGTTCCATCTCACCGATTACATAGACGACGTGAAGGAGGTTGTTCTCCACAGCCGTTACAGGAGCTACCCCATTCTGGATGAGAACGATAAGGTCGTGGGGACGCTCTCCCGCTTCCATCTCATAAGGCCCCGGCGGAAAAAGGTGGTGCTGGTGGATCACAACGAGCTTGCACAGTCGGTACCGGGCCTTGACGAGACGGAGATCCTGGAGATCATAGACCACCACCGTCTGGCGGACATACAGACCCAGAACCCCATCTACGTGCGCAATGAGCCGGTTGGGAGCACCTGCACCATTATCGCGGGGATGTATCAGGAGCGCGGGCTGATGCCGTCGAAGAAGCTGTCGGGCCTTATGGCCGCGGCCATCGTCTCCGACACCGTCATGTTTAAATCCCCCACCGCCACGAAGCGCGACAGGCAGATGGCGGAGCGGCTGGCGAACATAGCCGATCTGGATCTTGAGGAGCTGGGCCGGTTCATTTTTTCCGCCTCCGCGCCTGAGGATAAGCCGGTACGGGACGTGCTGACGACGGATTTTAAGGAGTTCCATATCGCCGGCCACGCCTTCGGCATCTCCCAGATAACCTGCATGGATTCCGAACGGCACCTGAAGCGCAAGGGGGAGTTCCTGGAGGTCATGACGGAGATCAAGGAAAAAAACGGATACTCCATGATGATGCTGATGCTCACCGATGTACTTATCGAGGGCAGCCGCGTGCTATGCCTCGGCGGCGAGGACATCTTCGCCCAGGCGTTCAACGTGGAGCTCCACGACAATGAGGCGTTCCTGCCGGGGGTCATGTCCAGGAAAAAGCAGGTCGTCCCCATGCTCTCCGCCCTCTGGGGCTGACCGCCTCCCCCGGCGGGGGGCGTCAAGGACCCCCGTCCGCCGGTTGGCGGTTATATTTTAGTCCACGAGGATGAGGTCGTAATCGGTGGTGCCGAAGCCGAGGGCTGCGGCGGCCTCGATAGTGTGGGCGCCGTGGCGGGATTCCACCCGCTCCAGGAAGTGCTTCTGGCCGGGGTCGTCTTTCGCGGCGTAGATGAGGTCGAGGCACGCCTTGTCCAGCGCCACGGGATCCAGGGAGGAGAGAGTGCCGATGTCCCTCATGCAGGGATCTTCGGCCACGGCGCAGCAGTCGCAGTCGACGGAGAGATTACAGACCATGGTCACATAGGCGGCCTTCCCTTTAAAAAGCTCGTGGACGGACATGGCCGCGTCGGCCATCGCCTCGCAGAAGGTGTCCTGCGCGGCGCAGTTTTCCCAGAGGATATCCTGATCCACCACCTTGCCGCCGGAGTGGATGAGGCACTTGCCCGCGGTGGAGGCGCAGCCGATGCTCAGCTGCTTCAGGGCTCCGCCGTAGCCGCCCATGGGGTGTCCTTTGAAGTGGGAGAGAACAAGAAGCGAGTCGTAATTCACAAGGTTCTTCCCCACCAGGTTCACCTTCAGGACCTTGCCGTCCGGGATGACGAGGGCGGCGTCGGGGCCGGTCTCGTCAAGAAGATCCACGTCAAAATACGCGCTCCAGCCGTGGGATCTCAGGAGCTTTAAGTGCTTGTCCGACTGGTTGCGCTCACCGTCGTAGGCGGTGTTGCATTCCACCACCGTACCTTTTACATGCTCCACCATGGGGCGCATAAACTCCGGGTGCAGATAATTCTGGTTGCCCTCCTCGCCGGAGTGGACTTTCACGGCCACCCTGCCGGGAAGGGCGACGCCCAGGCGCTCATACATGTCCACCACGGTTTCCGGGGAGAGCTTTTTTGTGAAAAATACCTTGGATCTTGACATTTCCTTGACCTCCTTGGTTTGATAAGGTTATTTTAACACAAAATGCCGGGGGATGTAAATATATTTAACAAAATGCCTCCGGAAAATTCTGATTACGCGGCTGTTTGTCCGGCGGGAAGAACCCATGCGTTTCCTTTACCCCAAAAAGGCCGCTGCGTTACGATTTTTTGGCAAACGAAAAAGGACACCCCCGGGGGTGTCCTTTTCGTTTATATGTCTTTTTCAATCAAGTTTCGCCTTTTTCACAAGGCTGAAGCCCAAGGGGTAGGGGCCGGTGTGGACGGAAATGGCCGCCCCGATGTGGTAGAT
Source organism: uncultured Oscillospiraceae bacterium (assembly GCA_947589225.1). Classification (GTDB taxonomy): domain Bacteria; phylum Bacillota; class Clostridia; order Oscillospirales; family Oscillospiraceae; genus RUG626. The sequence continues at coordinate 58,058 of CANQBC010000009.1, forward strand.
GGGCAGATCGACCTTGTGACCGACGGACAAAAGGCGCTCGGCGATGACGTCCCGAAAGAGGACGCCCTCGTCGTAGTCATACCCGTAGCCGATGTCGGCCACGTATTCGTCGGGGGAGACGAAGGTCTCGGTCACGTATTTCTCGGCCAGCTTGCCCACCATATCCATGGACTTTTTCCGTGAGCGGGTGATACCGGAGGGGAAGATCTCCCCTTCCTTGAGAGTGATGAGCGGCCGTATGCCCAGAAGCGCCCCGGCCATGCCGGCAAGCTTCCCGATGCGCCCCCCGGCGCGCAGATAGTCGAGGTTTCCCACGGTGAAGAAGATGCGCCCGGTGGGTAGTATCTCGCGGAGCCGCTTCACCGATTCCTCAAAGTCAAATCCGGCGTCCCGCAGCTTGCAAAGCTCCAGCACCACAAGCCCCTGGAGGACAGTGTCCACGGTGGAGTCGATGACCTCCACCTTTATATCGGGGTACTCGTCCTTTAAGAGCGCCTTGGCGGCCAGGGCCACCTCGTAGCAGGAGGAGAACTTGCGGGTTATGGTGATGCAGATGACGTCCTCGCCCGCCTTCGCCGCCTCCTCAAAGGCCGACAGAAAGTCGGAGGTGGGGGGCATGGAGCTCTTGGGGAACTGGCCCTTGTGCTCCACCATCCACTTGTAGAAGTCGGACTTGGAGATCTCCACGTTCTCTTTAATGTAATTTTTATCGTCCATGGTCACGTAGAAGGGAACCACATGGATGCCCTTCTCCCGTGTCAGCTCCTCGGGCAAATCGCAGGAGCCGTCTGAAATGATCCTGTAAGCCATATACACCTCCATTATCCAAACGCGGTGTTACTTTATCAAATATAATGATACAACAAAATCCTGCCCGTGACAATAGGCAGGATTCTGCGATTTTGTGGATTTGTAAAATACAGATTACGGAAAAATGTTTAATTAATAAACCGCCGAAATTGAATTACGGGTTCAATATGAGCGTTAATGACCATTTTTCCCCGCCGTCCCCCGTTACGCGGGCTTTTATCGATCATTGGAGTAATGATCCGGTACAAAACCCTCGAAAATCGTAACCGCGCCCTGGGACTCCAGATCCGACTGAAGATCCGGATCTCGGACGGTCCAGCTCACCTCGTGGACGCCGTAGAGCGACTTCATCATTTTCAGGCTCGGCTGGCCTCGGTCTATCCAGTTGTACGCGATGAAATCCGGCTTCGTGAGAAAGGTGGTCAACAGATTGGACATGGCAAACCTGAGGGGAGCTGAGATGGCGGAGGGACGGGAGCGCATAAAATTCTCGGAGAGCTGTCCCCGAATCACGTCCGGGTATCTGGCTTTGAGGCACATGAGCACATGAGGGTCAAAGGACTCCACGCAGAAAAGGCCGTTATACGTTGAAAGTCTCTCCATCACCGCGTCGGTCAGGGCCGGGGCGTTGCCGCCGGAGGTCTTGAGCTCTACGATGAGGGGCGTCCTGCCGTTAAATACGCTCAGCACGTCCTCAAAGAGGGGGATCGTCTCCCCGGAGCCCTTGAGGGGATACCCGGGAAGCTCCTCCGCCGTCAGCTCCTCGATCTTCGCAGGGATCCCGGTGACGCGCGTAAGGTCGCTGTCGTGGACCACGGCCAGATTCCCGTCACGCATGAGGTGAACGTCCAGCTCAGCGCCGAAGCCCGCGTCCACGGCGGCCCGGAAGGCGGAGAGGGAATTTTCCGGCCGGCCCTCGTCAAGATCGTGAAGTCCCCGATGGGCGTAGCGGTGGTTTTGAAGCTCCGCCCATCCCGGCTGATCCCGGCGGGGAGAGAGGGAGAAAAGGTACAGTCCGGCGGTCACCGCCGCCCCGGCGGCGACGGTTATGGCAGCCTTGGCAACAGACTTCATGCAAATCATCCTTCCGTATAAAAAGCGTTACGAATCTCGGGCCTGTCAATATGCCGCGATCTTTTTCAGGGGACGGACATGCGTCTTGGAAATCATGCTCGCGAGCCGGCTCAGTCGCCCATGTCCTCAAAGGCATCCAGTCCGCGTTTGGCCTCCGCCTTCACATCGCCGTGTCTGACGAAAAGCATGGTCACAAAGCTCAGCGCCACAAAAAAGGCGGCGTAGGGGAACAGGATCCGATAGCTTATATGTTTCATGAGTGTGCCGGCAATGACGGGGGTGATCACCTGCGCCAGCATGGAGGCGGTGTAGTAGTAGCCGGTAAATTTGCCTACGTCCGAGCCGCGGCACATCTCCACCACCATGGGCAGGGAGTTGACGTTGATGGCCGCCCAGGCGAGTCCCACCAGGGCAAAGGCCGCGAACATAATGGCGTTGATGGAGTCAAAAACCGTGGTCAGCACAAATCCGGCCAGAAAGCAGGCCGCAAGAAGTATTATCCCACCCATGATGGTCTTTTTGCGTCCTATTTTCGAGGCGATGATGCCGATGGGTATGTAGCTTACAATAGCGCCGCCGGTGGCCACCATCAGACAGGTTGACGCGCCGCCAAGACCCTCGCCCATCACCTCGGCGATGTAGGTGGTGAACCAGGTGGTCACGCCGTTGTAGCCAATGAACCACAGGGCGATGGAGGCCAGAAGGAAGCCCAGGGACTTCTTTACCGGCGCGGGCAGAGTCTCGTGGCCCGAGCCGTCGTCCTCTGCCAGATTCCACTCCGGGTGCTTCTTTTCAAGCTCCTGATTCTCCGCCGAAAGCTTGGGCTCGCGGATGGTGAGAAGCAGGATGATCAGCGCCGCCAGCATGATGGCCGACACGGTTATGAAAAGCGGCTGGTAATTGACGTGCGCCAGAAGCGATGTTCTAGAGGTGGGATACATCACGGCGGCAACGCCAAGATAGATTATACCGCCCACGGCGCCCATAAGGTTTATGATGGCGTTGGCCTTGGAGCGCAGGGGCTTGGGCGTCACGTCGGGCATCAGCGCCACGGCGGGGGAGCGGTAGATGCCCATGGCGACAAGAAGAAGACCCAGCACGATGACAAAGGACACCAGCTTGAACGGCGCCGCCGCCGCGGCGTAGGAGTTGTCGAGGACGGGGAGGATGTTCATGAGGACGACGGCAAAAACCGTCCCCACGATGATAAACGGCGTGCGTCTGCCCAGCTTCGAGTGGGATCTGTCCGACAGTCCGCCAAAAAAGGGCAGCAGGAACAGGGCCAGAATGTTGTCCGCCGCCATGATGGCGCCGGTGAGGGATTCGTCCATATTAAACGTCTCCCGGAGGATCAGCGGCACCACGTTGTCGTACATCTGCCAGAAAGCGCAGATGGAGAGGAACGCAAGCCCCACCAGCACCGTCCGCTTATTATTCAGCTTCAACTTTTCCATAGCTCATCCTCCTTTTTCCTTCATCAACATAATAACAGAAAAATCCCGGAAAAGCAATATAAATTTTGTATAAAATGACTTTATCAAAGCAGTAAAGCAGGGCGGGAAATTTTCCCGCCCCACGTATTATTTCGGCCTCCGAAGCTCCCGGTAGACGTCCTTCCCATCCGCCCAGCTTTGAAGATTGAAAAGCCGCTCCCCGGTGTCGCCGTGCTCCGGGTCTGAAAACAGGTCCCGAAGCTTTTGACAGGGGAGACGCGGGCACTGTCCGCAGTGCTCCAGGCCCTGCCCGATACAGCACGCCGCCTTGCCGCACTGTCCCCAGAACATCTCCCCGGCGTTGGCCCGGCACCCCTTGCATCCTGTGGACTCCCGCCAGGAGCACACGCCGCAGTAGGTCCCGCAGTAAGCGGTCATGGATTTGTCAAACTGTTCCAACGGTCGATCGCATCCTTTCCGTGAAATGGATCCCCTCACCACCCGGCGTTCTCGTCGGAGGCCACGTAGAAAACGCCAAGTGTCCCGGGGCCGCAGTGGATGGTGACCACGCTCCCGGCACGGGTCACAAAGACGTTTTTGAAATGGCCCAGCGCGCGCACACGGCCGGCGATCTCGTCGATGATCTCCTGGGGAAGTCTCCCGGTGTGTGAGACGAACACGTTGTCCGGATCTGCGTTTTTGAGAAGAGGCTCCAGATCCTCGTAGTACTTGCGGATGACGTCGGGCTGCTTCCCCCGGTACTTCTTTGCCACGCCCAGACCTCCGTCCTTCACCAGGATCTTGGGCTTTATCTTCAGCGCGCCGCCCACCAGCGCCGTGGCGGCGGAGCACCTGCCTCCACGGTGGATGTAGGTGAGTTGTTCAATGACGGAGGTAGTGCGCACCTTGGGAATAAAGGAGTTGACATAAGACTCCACCTTCCTCAGATCCGTCTCCCCCGCCTCGATCATATCGGCGGCCTTCAAAATGAGAAGTCCGATGCCGGTGCACAGGTTCCGGGAATCGATGACGGCCACATGCTCCGACCAGTCCAGATTTTCAGCCGCGATGCGGAAGGTATTGCAGGAGGCGGACAGGGAGGAGGAAATGCCGAAAAAGATGACGTCCTCTCCCGCGCTTTTTGCCTCACGCAGAGCGTTTTCTGCGTCTCCCACGGAGAAAGCGGCGGTGACGGGGGTGGTGTTGTGCTCGTCCGACCAGGCGTACAGCTCGTCGGGGGTGATGTTCTGCCAGTCAATGTAGGTTTTGTCCCCCATGTTCACGTAGAGGGGGATGACCCGGATGCGGTGCTTCTCCCACAGCTCCGGGGTCAGGTCGTTGGTGCTGTCAGCGTATATTTTTATCATTTATAAAACCTCAATCAAACATTTCCATTGGAATGGGCATGGTGTATTCCTCGCCGTCTAAAGTGAAACTAACTTTAAAATTGTCGGCGTCGAAGGAGACGTTCTCCGCCGTGGAGAGGTGAACAAGCTCCTTATAAAGGGCGCGCTGGCTCTCCGTATAGGAGCCGGGGTCGTCGGAGATGAGCAGCACGCCGCCGAAGAGGGCGTTGATCCGCGCCAGGAGCAGCTTTTGGTCGTCCCGGAGTTCGATGTTCCCGTCCCGGAGGAAAAAGACGTCCGGGTCGTTCACATGGGCGCGTCCGTTCAGCTCCCGCCGGAAGAGGGTGTTGAGGATGGCATTCTTCGTGCTGACCCGCTCCCGGTGGCAGAGGCGCATGAAGGGCGTGTCGTCCCAGGTGAGGCACACGTCGCAGCTCACGCGGCAGTACTCCACCCGCCCGAAGGCGGGCATCACGGGCACGCCGCAGCCCAAAATGGGGGTGTCGCCGCAGACCTCCCGCAAAAACCGAAGCGCCCTGATCATCCGGGCGGCGCGGGTCTCCTCCGGCGTCCCGAAGGGGGCGGCTCCGTAGAGGAAATCCAGCTTGAGAAGATCGAAGCCCCACTCGTGTATGACCCGGTGAAAGACGCGCCTTACATACTCCGTGACCTCCGGGTTGTCGATGTCCAGGGCGTAGAAGCCGCCCCAGTTGGAACCCAAAGCCCAGGGTTGGCCGTTGACCCTCAAAAGCCAGTCCGGGTGCTCGCGGCAAAGCTCGGAGCCTTCCTGGGCCACAAAGGGGGCCAACCACAGCCCCGCCTGAAAGCCTGCTGCGTGGATGGAGCCTGCCAGGGCCTTCATCCCGGAGGGGAACTTCCCGCCGTCGCACGCAAGCCAGTCGCCCACCGCCGGCTCCCAGCCGTCGTCCACCTGGAAGAGGTCGCCGGGGGACAGGAGCGTCCCGCAGCCTTCAAGGTCGGCGCGGACGGAGGACTCGGTGATGGCGGTGAAGCGGTTATACCAGCTGGTGTAGCCCCGGATGGGCCTGGCGGGCAGGGGCTTTACGCCCATGGCGCGAAACCAGCCGTCGAACACCTGGTCCTCGCTCCCGCGCCCGGCGAACAGCTCAAAGAGGCGGTACGTCCCGCCGCACCGCAGACCGGCGCAGTCCCGCTTCAAAAACAGCATGGCCAGGGGCGCGTCGTAGGTAAACTCGGTGTACCCCGGCGTCTCGTCCAGGGACGCCAAAAGCCGGAAGGTCTCCCGCCGCCGTATGTAGCAGTAGGAGAAGCCGTGGGTGATCCCCGGCGTGTTGGGGTAGCGGACAAAATGGTAGTCGCCGTAGCGGTCGAAGCGGTTCTTCCGCACGGTCCGCTCCGGCAGGGCGGAAAGGCCGGGGATCCTGTCAAGCGTGGTGTACTCCGGGCAGGAGGTCCAGGTCTGATAGCCGTTCATGAATATGCGCTCGTACTCCCCGGCGGCCAGGGGGATCCGGGCCGTCACCGAGACGACGGTGCCTTCGGGAAGCTCGGCGGTGACGCGAAGGGAGCTGTTCCAGTCAAAGGCCTGCCGCCCCGTGAGGACCCGGCGGCCTTCCGCCGTGTCGATTTCCGCTTTCCAGGAGAGCAGCATCACTCCACGCCTTTCTTATCCCGAAGGGTGTCCGCGATCTCCTGGACCCTGGCGTCGGTGAGGGTGAACTTCTTCACGAAGAAGACGAAGGCGGTCACAAGCCCGATGATGGGCAGTACGGTCATCAAAAGCCGCAGGCCCAGAATGGTGTCCGCCGACTGGGCCGCCACCACGCTCTCCTCGTCGGCGTTGCCCACAAGCCCGATGAGGTCAAGGCCGACGCCGGTGATAAAGACGGCAAGGCCGGAGGCGGCCTTCACCACGAAGGTCTGCATGGAGAAGATGACGGACTCCTCGCGCTTGCCGGTTTTAAGCTCGCCGTAGTCCACGGAGTTGGAGAGGAACACGGTGGTGAGCACCGTGAGGATGCCGTTGGCGGCAAAGACCAGCGCGCCGCACACGCAGATGAGCGCCATGCTGTCCGCAAGCCCGGCAAAGCACACCGCCAGGATCAGGGCGTAGCCCAGCATCGCCGTACCCAGGGCCGCCTTGAAAATCTGGGTGTTGCCGAACTTTTTCCGCAGCAGGGGATAGACCACCATCATGCCCAGGATCTGAAACACGCCGCCCACTAAGGTAAAGAGGGTGTAGCTGTTGTGCCAGTCGGAGCCACCGATGTCGTATTTGAAGAAGTAGATCACAAGGTTGGAGGTGAGGTAGAGCGCGGCGTTGATGAGAAGGATGGAGAGCACCGTGATCATCGCCTGGTCGTTACGGAACAGCGCCTTGAACATCTGGGGGACGGTGGAGGTCTCCATCTTCCCGATGTCGTGCTCCTTCACCTTCAACACGCAGACGGCCTCGGTGACCACGAAGATCGCCGCCACGATGAGGGCGAAAACGCCGAAGCCCAGCTTGTCGTTGCCGCCGCCGATGATCTCGACGATCTTCACGGTTCCCACGGTGATGAGCGCGGAGCCCACGCCGGCGCAGGTGCGGCCGATGACGGAGAGGTTCTCCCGGTCGGCGGGGGTGTCGGTGATGGCGGGGATCATGGACCAGTAGGGAATGTCCATCATGGTGTAGGTGACGCCCCAGAGGATGTAGACCACGGTGAAGAACACCATGAGGCCCGCGCCCTTGAGGTCGGGGGCGGAAAAGAGGGCGTAGAGGGTGAAGGCGTTGAGCACCGTGCCGGATAAGAGCCAGGGCCGGAACCTGCCCCATTTCGTCCTGGTTTTCGCCACCAGAATGCCCATGAAGGGGTCGTTCAGCGCGTCAAACACGCGGGCGATCATCAGAATAAGCCCCACGAACGTGGCGGAGAGGCCCAGAAGATCCTGATAGTAGTACATGACATAGGTGGCCGACAGGGCGTACACCATGTCCTTGCCCACGGCCCCGATGCCGAAGGCGGCTTTTTGCGAACGGGTGAGCTTCATATTGGTTTCCTCCTTGCGATCGTTTTTCCGCGCTCCCTCAACGCGTTTTCTCTATTATGCGATTTCTGAATCGCTTTTTCAAGCCTGTCGCCCCAAAATCAACAGTTTTAACAAAAAATGCCCAAGTAATTTGTGAAAATTCAAAAAAATAAATTGAGAAAAAGTAAACCGCCCGCCGCAAAGCTTCCGCAACGCGGCGGGCGGTCGTTCACCCGAGAATATATTCCATCAGCAGTTTGAATGTGTTGCGAAGCCCGTCCATGTGGGTGCGCTCGTAGCCGTGGGAATTGGAGGTGCCGGGGCCGATGCAGGCGTGGCGCACGTCATGCCCGGCGGCGATGGAGGTGTCCCCGTCGGAGCCGTAGTGGGGGGTAAAGACGTCCGTCACGTAGTCCACGCCGGCCCGCCGCGCCGCGCTGCACAGCTCGCTTGTCAGCTCGTAGTGGTAGGGGTAGCGGGAGTCCTTGCAGAAGATGCTGACCTTGTGCTCGTCGGAGGTCTGCTGAGGGCCGGTGGGGGCGATGTCGATGGCCAGGATGTCCCGCACCTCCTCCGGCAGGACGGAAGCGCCGTGGCCGATCTCCTCATAGACGGAGAAGTACGCCAGCACCTTCCGGGGGAGCTTGAGTCCCTGCTCCCGGATGGCTTTCATGGCGGCGAGGAGCAGGGCGGCGTTGGCCTTGTCGTCGATGAAGCGTGACTTGATGTAGCCGTTGGAGACGTGGAGCCTCGGCTCCAGGGCGATCATGTCTCCGGCGGCGATCCCCAGGGCGGCGGTGTCCGCGGCGGTTTTCACGTCCTCGTCCAGAACGACGCAGACATTTTTGCGAAAGTCCCCCGGCGTGCCCCGCAGCTCCTCCTCGGTGACGTGGATGGAGTTGGGCGTCCGGCAGACGGCGCCGGTGAACACCCTCCCGTCCCTGGTGTGGACCCGCACGTTCTCCGTGACGCAGTAGAAGGGGTATAGCCCGCCCACGGGGCAGACGTTCAGCGTCCCGTCGGCGTTCACGTGCCGCACCATGAGGCCGATGTCGTCCACGTGGGCCGTCACCGCAAGGCAGCTGCCTTCGCCGCCCAGGTCCGCGATCAGCCCGCCCTTGTGGGGCGTGGAGACGGGAAAGCCCAGACGGCCGACCTCCCCGGCCAGATACTCCTGTATCGCGCGAAACTGCCCCGTGGTGGAGTCGATGGCCAAAAGCTTCTTAAATTGCGTGAGGAAATAGTCCTCATCGAACGTGTACATGCAAAACGCCTCTTTCCCTTTAATTTACCCCCTATTTTATCAAAATCCCGCCGGGGAATCAACCTCTTTTTCCCGCGAGCCAGCGTCGGAAAAGGCATAGCCACTGGATATACAAAATGTCTCCAGACCGTTTGATTGGCGGAAGGCCCGCAAATTTCAGCGCCGCCGCGATCTGCGCCTTTGTGAGCGGAGACCGGGGGCCAAACAAACCGCGACGGAGGCCGTGGGACACAAAGGTGTAAAATTCGCGCCTTTGCGCCGGCGCAATATCCGGTTTGTCCCTGCGTTTCAGCTCCAACAGCACCGCGTCCACCCGTGGGGCGGGGTGAAAATCCTCGCGTCGGAAATGATAGACGATTCTTCCCTCAAAGAACGGCTTGAGCAGCAGAGAATTCAAGTTCTCCTTGGGCAGCCCGCAAAAGCGTTTGGCCGCGCCCATCTCCATCACAAGCCAGATACCGCTGGGGAGATTTGCGGCGCCGGTCAGCTTGTGAATGATCTCGGTCGTCCTCGAAAAGGGAATGTTTGAAAACACTTTATACGGTGATTCCGGCAATCTGCATTTCAAAAAATCCGCATGATAAAGCCGGACGTTCGCCGGGGCATGGGGGAGGAGGCGTTGGTACAATTTTTCGTCGATCTCGTATGCGACGACCTCTTTGCAGTGCTCTGACAATACCTTTGTGATGTGGCCCTTTCCGGCGCCGATCTCCAGAACCGTGTCCTGGGCGGCAATATCCGTTTTTTGAATAAGCCGCTCAATGAGCGCCCGACTGGTCAGAAAATTTTGCGATACGCTATAGGGCAGACTGCCCCTATATTGATTTTTGGACATCAAAATACACCTCATTTGCAGCACACAAACGCAAAAAAGGCGCAGTAATACCGTTGAATCAAATTCGGCAATACCGCGCTTTATTTACGAATGCGAATAACGCACATGAGATGTACTCCCGTCACCTTATGATATGCAACAATATAACATTTGCCGCTTATCACCAATACCGGCAAATCCTTTGAAAAGAATAACACATATCCGCGCGTATGTCAATTCGTTTATTTTCCTTTGGTAACAGAAAGAGCCAGAACGAATACCCCGCTGGCCATGTAGATGGTCACCAGGTTCGTCTGGCTCTTCTTCTGGTGGACCGGAACAGCGCTTATACGAACACTGACCTTCTGCATTTTCCGCCGGGGAATCGACAACGGAGGCGTCGAATGGGACCTTGATGGTGTTCTTTTCGCCGCTGGTCGCAAGATTTTTGAAAGTTTTTTGAAAATATTTTTTTGCTCACAAAAAATCGCCCGTATCACCATTTTCCGACAGTACGGGCAAATGAAAACTATAAGAAGTGCTATTGGGTGTCATGCCGTTGTATTTTTGCCGTTTGCCAATAGTCAGTTAATCAGCCAGAAATTATCGTCCTTGTAGCGAGTTATTGCAGCCCGTTTTCGTTTTCCTTCCTTTTGCTTATGGGCAAGGATGAAGCAGCCCAAAAGATAACTAAAAGCAATAATCCAACAAATAGCGAATACGCGCCTAACAGCAAAGCACTTGCAAATGTTCCCAGCATTAAGTAAAGCCCGTTCCTTTTTTTCTTTTTTGTAATGCGATATTCAGCGATTGCCAAAGAGATAGGAACAACAATGAAGATAATGGCAGCAAATATTAGAGCAGCTACCGATTCTCCTGTCAGTATCGATGACGGATTTACTTCAAAATTCAACATTTCCTAATTGCACCTCCATTTGTTCTTTTAATAAATTCTCAAACTGCCATCCCATTCGCCGGGAATAGTTAATCCGATGTTGAAGCCTTCAAGTGCTACACCCAGCACATAGTTACCCTTAACATTGATTTCCACCTTATCCTTTGTCGTTTCCCCGGTCACAATGTTATAGCTAGCTGCCTTTTGATCCCAGAAAGTAATATTGATACCCGTTAAGTAAGAATCAATGTTAGATACATTTGTGAACTGCGGTGCGCCATTGACAAATTTATAGCTGTAATCAAACGCAATATTACGCCAACACGCAATGCCAGTCATACCCCAACCAGTAAAAGGAGACCACCACGATATAACATAATTGTCGTTAAGATCGCGGGGCTGGGGCATTTTGTTGGTATCAATAACAACATCAAATGTCTGCGGCTGCTCAACGGCACGAATAAATTCTTCAAATTCTTCAATACTGTCAAATTCTAAAACAGTCTGTACCTTTTGGCTATCCATGTCAAAGGTTTCAAAACCGTATTCGTCCGACAGGGCGTTAATCTGATCTTCGATTGTTGGTTCGGCTGCAAAAGCGGTAACGCTCATGGAGAGAAGCAACACAACGGACAAAATCATACCCATTACTTTTTTCATTATAAAGCTCCTTTCAGTCTGTGTCTATATTTATGGATAGACACGGAAATTGATTGTTTTGAATATCAGTATGCTGTATAAGCGCATAGCCCGGTAAAGGATCGGATGGGCTGATCCTGCTAATTTTCAATCTCAACCTCCACATACAGAGGGAGAAGCAAGCAGGCCAGTGCGTAAACCCATACAAAGTGTTAAACACCATCATAGCCAATTCCACCTCCTGTATCGGTATTTGAAGCTCATGCAGCCCTCCGGCACAGACGCAGGAGGCGTAATTCCCTTTCACCCTATAAGTACGGTTTTATCGCCGTTGGTCGCAAAATTTCTGAAAGTTTTTGAAAAAATTTTATTTTTTAGCCCGCAGCCCAAAAGTAATAGTGCGGGACAACTATGTGTAGCATCTGTCTGTCACCGTTTAGGGTGACATATTCCGGCTTTTAGCAAGGCGTTCCAGCGCGGGAAATGGTTTACTTTACTGGAGTAAAATATCGGGTATCAATAATCTCCAACATACATAGATGCGTACTGTGTTCCGCTATACAGGTAATAGTACGTGCCGTTGATATACGAAACATAATCGCCCTCACCTGTCCAGTAAATCGTTTTTCTGCCATCCATGTGCGTTGCTGATGTCGTGAATGGGATAAAAGAAGTTGACTGACTTGGATTGGCTATGCAATATGATTTCACTATGGTACCCCATACTGTATTTCCATAAGAGTCATTCGTTATGTAGGCTTCAACAGCAGCAGTAGCATAGTCAATGGCTTTTCTTGCAACAACTGTACCAGCAGTAGTGCCAAATTTGCTAACTTCGTCGAAAAGCATAGCTTTAACAGCATTTGCTTCCTGCGTTGTTCGCTCAAATTGTGGTATCTGTACTTCTGCAATATAGTGCAGAGTTTCTTCCAGATCCACAGGCTCACAAGATTTCGCTGCCTGCGGCTCTGCGGCAGTTAAACCGTATTGGATTAATTCGCTTTCGGAGAGTTCACGAATATTTGTACCGTATTCAGCGTTAATTCTTGCCAGCACAGAAGAGATATCTTCCTCGGTGTCAATAGTATTGTCCGCCGCAAAAGCGACAGTAGACATAGACATAAGTAGTACCATAGCGAGTACCAGCGCACAAATGCTTTTCGCGCTTTTCAAAAGTTGTTTCATAGAGTTTTCCTTTTTTGGAAATTAGATGGATAGGCGTACAAATGAGTAGCACATTGGAATCACCCCTTATCATATTTGTTTTTCATTGGAGCCCATTTATTTTGTAACGCGCTCCATAATGTTTTCCTCAACCAGCTCTGCATAATAGCTGCCGTCGATCTGTGTTATTGTCACCTTGTACTGGCAGATCAAGTTTGCTTCTATATCCGTCAGAAACAGAGGGAGTGTGTAAGGCTCAACTTCATTTTCAGTAGGAATGTAGAAATAATAGTTTTGCGTTAAATCATTTGTAATATCGCTTATTTCCTCAATTTGTTCTTGGACGCTATTGTCTGCGCAAAAAACAATTATGGATGATGGTAATGTATCATCCGGCTTGTTGTAAGAAACAACAAAGCCCGATAATCCACTTTCCGTTTCAAACTTACTGATTGGAACTTGCTTGCATTTTTCTAAAACATTTGCTGTTGTGCTGCCGCCATCCGGCGACGCTGCATATGCAGTCAGAATAAACGGAGAAGATACCACATTGCCGTACTTTCCACAGAAAAATGCGACGCCGAACACAAGAGCGATTACTAAAAAACACGCACAGGCTTTCAAAAAGGGCTTGCGAAACAAACGGGTAGGCAGGGGAACTCTCCGATATTCAACTGCCCAGGACACAAGATCATCGTCGATATAATTCATGGCATCTACAATTCGGGGTGTTCTCATACTACGATACCTTCTTTCTTCAAAAACTCTCTCAATCTGTTTCGGGTGTGGAACAGCATGGATTTGACCTTACTCTCACTGAAACCACACCGGGCTGCAATATCGCTGACGGAATCAAAGAACCAGTATTTTCGGATAAATACAGCGCGGGCGTCTGTCTTCTCATGTTTTAGGAACTCACTAATCAGCTTGCCAATTTCCGCATTTTCCATATCGGGCATGATACTGTTGTCCGGCAATACATCTTCCAGCTCGGTAAATGATGCAAACGATTCCGGGGTGCGTTTCATTGCTTTGTTGTAATCCAGCCTTTTCAGAGATAAATTTCTTGTTATCTTGCAGATAAAAGCCGTGAAGTTATTTGGCCTGATTGGCGGGATATTGTTCCACACGCTCAAATATGTATCGTTCACACATTCCTCCGCATCTTTGTCATTGCCCAATATGTTGATTGCCACGGTAAAGCATAGGCGTCCATATTTTTTGTCGGTTTCCTTGATCGCTTTTTCGTCGCGTTCAAAGTACAGCTCAATAATCATTAAGTCATCCATGCGTTCACCTCCCTCTTTTGAATCTTAAAGGCCTTTCACCCCATAAGTACGATTTTATCGGCGTTGGTCGCAAAATTTTTGAAAAAAGTTAAAATATTTTTTCTGTGCTTCTGCACCGGAGAAACTAGGGCGTATCTGAAAACAGCAAAAAATATACAGCTTGCACAAGAAGGGAAGGAATGGTAAAATAAGAGAAAAAGTG
>CANQBC010000010.1 GCA_947589225.1 uncultured Oscillospiraceae bacterium
AACCGAGGTGCCCCATGCAATAGGGAAACAAAGTGAACCATGGGGGCAAGGCGGTACGGCATGAAGGTCAAAAGGACAGTCGAGCAATTCGGCTGTCCTTTTAAAGTTTTTACAAGGCCAGAATTCTCTTTTTCATCTCCAAAATATGAAGTCATAATTTGATGGGATATTTATCCAACGATATTAAAAAGCAATTGACGAATAATCTTTCTTTTATTGAAAGAATGATATATAATAAAATGTACTTTGGACAATAATGGATGTTTATTCCTTTTGGAGGTGCGTGATGTTATCCCTTTTGATATGCGATGACGATGCTCAAATGCTGAGTCGTTTGGAGCAGGAAGCCCGGCGTGTACTTACCGTCGGCGGCATTGAGGCCAAAATTGCGGTATACGGTGACAGCGATGAACTTAGTAACAGCGTTCTTTCAAGTTGCGACATAGCGCTCTTGGATATCGACTTTGAAAACTCAAAAAAGAACGGCATGGATATTGCTCGGTCCATCCGGGCTTTTCGTGAAGACGCGGTCATCATATTTGTGACCAACTACATAGAGTACGCACCGGAGGGTTACGAGGTTCGAGCCTTCAGATATATATTAAAAAACAGGCTGGATCGTGATTTGGGGCAGCATATCATTGAGGCGGCGGAGCTATTGCGCTCCCACAACGATATATACAAGCTTCAGGTCAATGGCGAGATAATTGACATTCCCGTGAAGGATATTCTGTATCTTGAGGTCATGCACCACAGCGTGACGGTCTATGTGAAGGACACGAAAAATACAAAAGCGTACAATATTTACGCCTCCCTTTCGGACCTTGAGAGAAATCTTGAGCCGTTGGGCTTTTTGCGTATACACAAAAGCTATCTTGTGAACATGCGTCACCTCCGACGGCTCCAATGCCGCGAGGCGCTTCTTGACACCGGCGCGGCCCTGCCCGTCAGTGAGAAAAGCTACCGGAAAAGCAAGAATAAATACCTTCTCTGGCGGGGGGGTACGGTAAGATGGAATATACTTTGAGCGTCCTTTGGACAATGCTGGAAACCTTGGAGGTGCTCCTTTTCTCCAGGGCCTTTCTTGCCCGAAGGCCCAGGAGGAAAACAGCGCTTGCCGTGGTTCTCAACGTGACGGCGGAGCTTATTTTCGAGATCTTGATGGATCTCTCGTATATCCCACGACCCCTGCAGTTTGCGGCGGCGTTTTTGATCCATATCGGAATGGCGGCCTATCTTTTCGACGGCAAGCTGATCGCGAAGGTGCTCATGGCCGCTATGGCGTTGCTGCTGGAAGGAGCGATAGAGGCGCTTTTTGTGAACGGGACAAGCGCGCTGATGGGGCTCAGCTTTTCGGCTTTCGCCCAGCGCCAGTTCACCTACGCGATGGTAGTGACGGCGGCCAAATTGACCGCGCTCCTGGCGGCGTGGCTCCTTTACCGATACCGCCCCAGGGGCAGCATCGGCGTCACAAACGGTAAGTGGCTGACGCTGACCGTCCTTTTCCCCGCCGTCAGCCTTGTGATGATGTTCGTCCTGTGCCTCGACTACCAGCGGGACGCGGACGTGGGGACAGGCGTTCTGATTTTCGGTGCCATATTAGGCCTTGCGAATATCGCGCTCATATACATCATAAACGCCATAGAAAAGAGTACCCGGCGGGAGCGTGAGCTGGGGTTGCTGCGCCAACGCATAGAGCTTCAGGCAAAAAGCTTTGTCTCCCTTGAGGAGAGCTACCGGCAGCAGCGGCAGGTCTCCCACGAGTTTCAGCGGCATATAAACGCCCTGTGCGGCCTTTTGGAAGAAAATGAATATGGTGTGGCCCTCGATTACGCCAAAAAGCTCCAGAGCGACAGATCCATCAAAAATGCGGGAATCGCCACTAAAAACCCAATTGTCGATGTCATTCTGAACCGTGAGTACGCGCTGGCTGTGGAACAGGGGATCGAAATGCAAATCCGCGTGAACGACCTTGGTGACCTTCCCCTGGAGGAGGACAAGCTGGTGGTGCTCCTGTCAAACCTTCTTGACAACTCCATTGAGGCGTGCCAAAGGAGCGAGGGGCAAAAGGAGATACAGTGCAGTATCCTTTTGGAAGAGACGCTGTACATATCCGTGCGAAACACCTCCTTGCCCGTAGATGTCAACGGCGGCGAGATCGTCACAAGCAAGTCAGACAGAAAGGAACACGGCTATGGGCTCCCCGCGATCAAATATATCCTAACTGAGCTTGGAGCGGAATTCACCTTTGAATATTCCGACGGTTGGTTTACTTTCGCCGCGGAGATACCGATATGACCCTATATAGCTTTTCGCCGGCGGCATCGAATGTGCCGCCGGCGTTTTTTCGTGTTCAGGCCGCAAAAATAGCAGTTGGGCCGAAAATGTTGAAGGGGAGAAAATGTATGCTACTATAGGAGATGTAAAGAGGCGATAGAATATGCAGTGGATAGGCAAGTGTGTAGCAAAGTTCGAAGAATGTGGATATGTGACAAAAGAGCAGTCTCCCTGGTTGTGCTACGCGCTTGAGCGCCGTATTTTCACATTATTTGTTGCAATCCCGTTTGTAATAATCGGCGCACTCGTGAGTCCATTTGAAACCGCAATATCATTTCTCGGCTCATTTTGTTTTTTAAGGGACAGCGCAAACGGTTTCCACGCACATACCGTATGGGGCTGTTTTGCCGTGTCAATCATTTTTGAGTTTCTATTCCTTTGCGTATTTTTGCAATTGCTGAGTCTCTCAGTTGCGATTATAGCTCTCATTCTCGCAGTTATCTCCATTCTCGGATTGGCGCCATATAATGATCCAAATATTCACCTATCAGCTGAAGAAATAATAGCTTGCAAAAAGAGTACAAGGATTCGGCTGGCTGTCTTACTTCTATTGATTGCCAGTATGTTCATAACAGGCAATACAAAAATAGCAGAAGGTATTACTCTCGGCGTTCTTATGAGTGCATTCTCTCTTATCATCGCAAATCTAAACATAAAAACAGGAGGTTACAAAAATGAACAGGCAAAAAGGAAAAAGAATCAAGAGAATAGTTGAGACTATCATCAACCGTGAGGCTAACGGCTGGCCTCCCCCTTGCCCTTGCTTTTTCTATCAACCCGTAAGGCCGGAAAAGAAGAGTAAAGTCACAACTGAAAAGGGTGGTGCATAAGGAGAATCAGGTCATATGTAGAGAACCAATAGTTGTATAGTGAAGCCTGTACTCCTTAAAAGTAAAATTGTTATGGGCGTTTCAATCAATATTTTTTTCTATGAGAAGATCAAACTATGCTAATGCTCTCCTGATGAATCCAATAATTCTCAGCTCAAAACACATAAAGCAGGGTGAATATGATGCGGCTGGTCAGAAATGATGTCGACTTGGAGCTGGTCGAGCGGTTCTGTGAGAACCACCCCATGGGGCACTTCATGCAGTCGACAAGATGGGCGGGCGTGAAGTCGAACTGGGAGAATGAGATCGTTGTTGCCGAAGGAAGCGACGGGTGCATCACCGGCATGCTCAGTGTGCTGATCAGGAAGCTGCCGGTGTTCGGGAACCTGATGTACTGTCCGCGCGGGCCAGTGTGCGACATCCACGACGCGGACGCCCTTTCACAGCTCACCAAGGGAGCCAGATTCCTGGCCCGCTGGTACGGGGCGATGGCCCTGCGGATGGAGCCTGACGTGCCGGAGGGCGACGGCGCGTTCCGGGCCATCATGGAGTCCCTCGGATATCAGGTTCGGGACAAGCCCAAAAGCAGCCTCGATCTCATCCAGCCCCGCAGCGTGTTCCGCCTTGACCTCCGTGGCAAAACGGAGGAGGAGGTCTTCGCCGGGTTTCAAAAAAAGCTCCGATACAACATACGCCTCGCCCAAAGGCGGGGCGTGGAGATACGGGAGGGAACGAGAGTGGATCTCCCCGTATTCTACAGGCTCATGGAGGAGACGGCCAATCGGGACGGGTTTATCATACGGCCCATGGAGTATTACCGGCGGGTCTGGGACGAGCTGGGATTGGAACACGTGAAGCTGATGCTGGCGTACCTTGACGGCAGGGCGGTGGCGGCGGCCATGCCTGTCCACTACGCCCGCCGCACCTGGTACTTATACGGGGCCAGCGCCACTGTGGGCCGCTCCTCCATGCCCTGCCACCTTCTCCAGTGGGAGATGATCCGCGACGCCCTTCACCGGGGCGACGAGGTCTACGATCTGCGGGGATTCCTGGAAATCATTGACGAGAACGACCCGCGCTCCGGCCTCTACCGCTTCAAGAAGCAATTCGGCGGGGAGCAGGTTCGCCTTGTGGGGGAGGTCACGTTGCCCTTCGAACCCGTGGAATACAGTCTGTTCCGCATGGCGGAAAAGTTGTATTTTACGTTGCGACACATCGGGGTGATTGTAAGGCGTGGCAACAAAAAATGGAATATTGATATACTTAACAGATCAAAAAAAGGATATGTTTGACTGGCTTTTTGATCGACGCATGCCTTTGAAGATGATGGTCAGACCAATTGTAACCTTATTCTAACAACTCAGGAAGCAAATCGAATGATTTTTTGACCGTTTGTTATTAATGCGGCAATTAAAACACAATCCAAATTGTCAGGTAAGCATAGATGATTGCTGAATTTACCGTCCTTTTTCGACTATGCGATTGTACTGATATCTTGAAATAATACGGTTATTTAATTGCCGGAGTAATAAGTCCATCGGTCAAAAAAATAGCGGGAGGTGGTCATATGGTTCCCGAGTAACCAGCGTATGCTCAACATGCGATTATATCGGTATTCGTCGCTGCGAGGATTGGCGTGGATAAACCCGTATCCAAGCTGTCCAGCATCATAACCGGTTTTGAAAAGTCGGAATTCGTAGCGGCAAAAAGTAACTGACAAATATACTGTTATTATATGGAGGTACTGTATGAAAACAAAAAGAAGATTTTTCGGCTTTATTCTTGCTTCCATCCTTCTGCTCTCGTTAAGTGTGCCTGCGGGAGCTGTTCCGAATGAGAATCGTAACACCGTGGATGGATATGCCACGTCCGTCGTTGTTGGTGCTGATGACAACAATTATATTATGACGGGCCGGAATGGTACGACACTGTTGGTGGAGTCCATCAGCAGTGCCGAATATACTGAGTTGATGGATATCCTCTATCCGAACGGTGTTGTGGATAGCCAGGGCCAGGAAATCGGCGGAATCGAGAATATGGAAGAAACTCGTGAGCAGTTTATCGCCGAGCATATGCGTGCGTATTCAATCGAGGGTACGACCCAGGCTCAGATTTCTTTGACTCCGTTTTCCGTTATACTTGAAAGCAAATCAAACGGAGAGTATGAAGCGCTGTTTTACAGCGTGCGTATAGGGCAAGATTCCTTTGCTTTCCCTTCCGAGTGGGGAAATCAATCGTTTGGTTTTACCTATAGAAGTGAAGAAAATGTGTACCTGGCATTCACAGATATGGGGATTTGGGAAATAGATCCCAGCAAAAAATCAGCCGAAAAAATAACCGCAGATAAATATATGGAGCAGACTCAGGCCGAAATATCTGAAGAGATCCAGAGAATTGATCCTGATGCGTATCTGCTCTGGATTGACAATGTGGAAATCAGTCCCACGGGTGAATATGTTGTTTATCGGACCAATCGGGATGCGGATGTTTTGGATGAAACATCAGTTTGGAAAATCGATCTGAATTCAAATTCCGAGATGCAGTTTGTTGCCCCAGCCGAAGACAATGACATTGTCGGTTTCATTAGCGATGATACTGTAGTGGTTGGAGCCCTTAATGACACTCGAATGGTCAATATCGTTGACAGTAAATCTACCGCTATTGACATTCCCGCACTTCCGAACGCATGTGTAAAGAGCGCAAAGAACGGGAAGATTGTTATTTCCAGTTATAGCGATGGAGACTCTGACACTACCGCCTACGTCAACAATGTCAATATCGAAACAGGCAAAATGTCCGAAATAGCCAGAGTATCCGGTTACCTCAATGGTGAGCCCCAGTTCTCTCCATCAGGAAATAAAATTGCTTTCGGTTACGGAAATGACGCTATGATGGGCACCGATGATGTGATGATTGTGGACACGGTCGCACATGGGCAGACACTACTTTCTGAAATGATGAGCGAAACCCGTAGCATTAGTTCGATTGACAGCATCATTACCCGATGCCTCTGGGTCAATGACGATACTGTTCTGGTTGAAGTACAGAAAGAAAACGATTTGCCATCCTTAGATACTATCCCGAGTACAATAGCCAGCGCATATGACATTGTGTTTAGCAATACTCCGCCTACTATCGTTAATTTTATTTCTCCGCTTTCCACCACATCAACATCAGGATTTGTGGGAGTGAACAGTAAATGGAATCAGCCTCGTTCTACCGGCACAAATCCTCATAATGGGGTTGACCTGCAGGCATCTCTGAACACGAGTGTTTACGCACCGTATGCCGGATGGGCAACAGGGATAAACGTGACAGGCTCTTATGATGTACAGCTTTTGGTTGATGCCAACAAAAATAAAGTTAAAGATGATGGCGATTACTACATTCGGTTTTACCATATGAACGCCAGAGAGGCTGATGGATATAAGGCTCAAGGGCAATTAATTGGGAAATCCGGTAATCAGGGAGGTGTGCCCGCGCACCTGCATTTTGGGATATGCTCGATAAACGGCGGTTTGAAGTGGCTCAGGAACGAAGTAAATTATCGCTATTTATCTTCGAAGAACTGGGCATCCGGACAGGATCTTGATATATATTCCCAAGTGCAATGGAATAATAATACGGCATCTATTATCGCATATATCAGAGATGACGGAGCGAAGAAGAGCCTTTCTGAGGTCAGAATGTATTATAGGACTACACCTTCAGGAGCATGGACCGATGGCGGAACAATGACAAAATCCGGAGATACTTATTCATATGACTTTGGCAGTTTATTTCCCAGTGGAACAACCGTTTATTGGATGGCAAGATTGACTCGAAGCGGAGTCAGTCAAACCGCTTTCTGTCCCGCCAAATATTATCAACCAACCAGCAATCCAAACTCCACTTCTTACCCCTATGGGTATTGGACAAATACGATAGGTTGATATAAATAGAATGGCGGCCTCATACGACATTGTACTAAAAAGGCATGGAACAAGCGCGAATCTATTAAGAAAGGATTCAAGGAATAATGAAAAAATCAGCTGTTGCCATCGCGGTACTTGCTATGCTTCTTGCCCTCCTGACCCTGTCCGGCTGTGGAACCCGGCTTGACGTCACCACCGAACCTGACTCTGGCTCCGCGCAGACGGAGCCGGGAACAAGCGGGGAGAGTGATACTTCGTCTCAGTCCGCCCCCGAGTTGTCGGACACCTCCCAGGCGCGGGGCACTGTCAAGCAGTTTGAGTATGGGGACTTCTCGGTGGAAGTGACCAATGTCAAGGAGGTAAAAAAGGGAACGGCCATAGAAGATGAGAATACGTTCTGGGAGTACGATATCTACGTGGTATACCCTGGAGCGACGGCGACGATAAAAAGCGCCGACACGTTTGTCGACGAGGAGACGGGCCTTCCCCACGCCAGCTATGCGTTTCTGGTATCGGAAGACAGCAGGATTGACATTCTGGACAACATGGAACCCATGGAAATCACCCAGGATGTTCAGGGGATCTACAGCACGGAATCCAGCTTGTTTGTGCTGGGCTTTGAAGTGTACAGCTACAGTGAGGACTAATTGTCGGCATCACGGTTCCATAGGTATGTACAGCAATAATCCTGCCTTGAGAATACGGCTTGGGAGGAATCTGTATTCAGCGGTGGGTAAGCCTGAGAATGGGTTTCTACTGAAGGCTGTCGCCGCTTCAAGGCCAGATGATTGAGTCTATCTTCACCATAAACTTCAAAATAGATATGAAAAGAGAAGAATATATACATCACCAAATTATTATAATGCGGATACTTTAACGGCTGAAAGCACTGGGGAGATTATTTTATGAAAAAAGGAGCGGGGAGAATCCTTGTTTTTCAAGGTTTTCTCCCCGCTCCTTTTTTCATAAATTTTTTCTGCACATAAGACACCGTATGCTTTTGTGGATATAACATACCATAGCCAAGGATTTCATTATATCCGACTGTATATCAATCCTCCCAGCCTCTGTCACCTGAGTTGCTCTCTACTGAGTAAACATATCCGTTTTCCACCGTCTCCACAATGCCAACGTGATTCTGTACATCGTCCTAACCTATGTTTTTCGCATCTCACTTGAAGAAGATGTTGTCGTTGGGGCGGAAATCTTAGATGTTGTCATGTCAAAGACCGCGGGTTTGGTTCGCATTTCGTGAACGAGTTGAGAATCTTGGGATTAACATCTCCATAATGTTCTTTCTATTTCTTATACTTCTCCCTCAAACTCACCTTAATTTTTTTATTAAACCGGTATTATTTAATTGTCAAATTAATAATTTCCGCGGGCGGCGTTTTCGCGTCCCTTCATTGACAGAAGGCAAAAAGCGGAGTACAATTAAAAGAAAAATTATGGAGGCGGGACTATGAAAGCTATGTATCATAAGAAGGTTATGGAAGCCCGGGCAGGAATGAAGGCCAGTGACGACAAGCGTGACGCCGGGCTAAAAACGCCGGAGGACGTGGTCAGATTTGATAACCTCCCTTACGGCAAAGACAAAACGTGGCAGATCCTGGACGTGTACCGCCCTGAAAACGCCGGTAACTCTCCCCTGCCCGTCATTGTCAACGTCCACGGCGGCGGATGGATTTACGGCACCAAAGAGACGTACCAGTTTTACTGCATGGACTTGGCCCGGCGGGGTTTTGCCGTGGTGAATTTCACATACAGGCTTGCCCCGGAGGTACCCTTTCCGGGGAGCCTTGAGGACACCTGCTCGGTTTTTAAATGGGTACTGGAAAACGGGTCGGCGTACGGCTTTGATACCGGGCGCGTCTTTGCCCTTGGCGATTCCGCCGGCGCTCACATTCTGGCGCATTTCTGTGAGCTGTGCGTAAACCCCGAACTTGCCGGAAAGTATGTTTTTTCAGCGCCAAGGGGATTTGTGCCAAAAGCCGTGGCCCTCAACTGCGGGGCCTACCGCTATCGGCGCGCCAAGCTGGCCATACCGAAATACGTGAACACCACAAGGTATGTCACCTCCGCCTTTCCACCGGCCTTTTTAATGACAAGCAGCGACGATTTCCTAAAAAATGAGGCTGTCATTATGGCTCGGAGCCTTATGGACGTGTCCGTCCCCTTTGAGCTTCACTTCTACGGCGATGAGAATAACAAGCTGGGACATGTGTTCCATGTGGATATCAAATCCCGGGATGCCGCCCGCTGCAATGACGACGAGTGCGCGTTTTTTAAAAAGTATTGTTGATATCACTTGTTAACGCTGCCACGTCCCGGGGCAGTTTTACATAGATTATGATCTGTATGAGGTGATACATAGTGCACGGCATTGAACTTGCTTTCAACGTGGTGATCCCCCTCATTATCTATATGGGCGTCGGTGTACTTATACGGGGGATAGGGCTTTTCAGCGAGGACACCCTGAAGGAGATGAATGACGTCATATTCAAGGTGTTCATCCCCCTTTCGCTTTTTTTCGACATCTACGGCGCGGATTTTGGCGCGGCGCTCCAGTGGCCGCTGTTCGTATGGACGGCGGGGCTCATCACCGCTTCTTTCGTTGTGTCGTTGCTGCTGTGTAAAAAATTTATCCCCGACCGGGCCGATGTCCCCACCGTGGCCCAGGGGATCTTCCGTCCAAATACTGTCCTCTTTGGCATTGTGATCAGTGATTCCATCGCCGGCGACACGGGAGCGGCCATCACGTCGGCCCTGTTCGCGGTGGTGGTACCGCTTCTCAATATCCTGGCGGTGATCGACTTTGAGGTAATGCGCGGCGGTAAAGTGGATATAAAAAAGACGCTTTTGCAGATCGTCAAGAACCCTCTGGTGCTGGCGGGATTCCTCGGCGCACTGGTAAACCTGTCCGGGGTGAGGATCCCTCAGCTTCTCTATGAGCCTTTGAACGTCCTCGGCGACCTGGCCTCTCCCCTGGCGTTGGTTGTGCTGGGTGCGATGCTGTCCTTCAGAAACATGAAAAGCCATAAGGGCCGGCTTCTGACCGCCGTGTTCTGCCGGCTTGTCGTGGTACCGGCGGTATGTATTACAATAATGGCGCTCCTTGGCTATCGCGGCGCAACAATGGCCGCGCTCCTCGCCATCTTCGTCTCCCCCACCGCCGTAGCCTCCACGCCCATGGCCCAAGCCCTGGGCGGGAACGTAAAGCTGGCGGGTGAGATCGTCGCGCTGACCACGGCCCTGAGCGTGATAACCGTGTTTCTCTTTACGGCGGCGCTGTCAAATTTGGGGTTGTTTTGAAGCATCCAAGGATCCGTTTCCGCGGCGGAAAACCGCCTTAATATGCCCCCAAAAAAACGCTGTGCCCCTTATAATAGAGCCGCCTGACGCTTTCGCGTCAGGCGGCTCTATTATGCCATTTCAGTCCACTTTATAAAGTACCCAGTCGTCGAACGTTCCCCAGGCGCCCGCGCCGGCGGATACTGACACGCCCAGAGTCACCTCGCCGGCGGACTCCAGCGTGAAGGTCACCTCCGGTGTTTTCCAGTTCAAATATCCATCGAGCTCAAACCTCTCCGTCACTTCCCCGTCCGTAGTCCTGGCGAAAATATAGGTGTTGTTCTCACCCATATCGCCGCCCTGTCCGTAGAGGAAGAACTTGTATGTCCCCGCCTCAAGGCTCACGGTAGTGCTCGTGACGGCGTCCTCAAAGGCCGACGCCTTCCAGAAGTGCAGGCACCAGCTTCCCCCATGGACATTGCCGGCGTTGGCGCTCAGGTCGTTGATACCGTCGCCTGGCCAATTCTCCACGGTATAGCCATCGGCTCCGTTTTCAAAGCCGCTGTTGGGAAGCATGCTTTCCTGGGAGATCTGGATGCTTCCCCAAGTCCACACCTTCTCATCACCATCGGAAATATAGCCTTTGATATCCCACTGGCCGACGGAATTTCCGTCGATAAAGCTCATATCCTGCCAGGTAACCGCCACAGTCTCACGACTGCCGCTTAAAGTCTCCACCTCCAGGCTGTCCGGAAGCTCCACCTGATCACCGACGGTCAGATGCAGCGTCACGGCAGGCACATTGACGATATGATCCTCGTAACCTGTGGTACCGGTGAGCAAATACTTGAACACATTCAGCGATTCCAGGGGTACGCCGTCAAAGTCGAACATGGCCTTGTTGTTCATGTCAGGGCCGCCGTAACCGCCGTTAGCGGCGTTGGGGTCGTAATCCTGAGCGTAGCTGGATGCCCAACCGGAGCCGCACTCATCCCAAATGCGCTTGTTCTCCTCAATGGCCTTCGCCCGCTCATCTCCGGTGATCTGAGATATGTTCCTGACGGGGATCCAGGCGTTTTCCCAATAGAATAGCCCGAGTCCCGCGCTGCCGATATCGTGTACCGCTTTGGCCACATCGGCGTATTCCAGCGCCTGCCCCTGGGGGCTAATAGCGTACTCCGTCGGCGCGTTGGAATTTGAGCCGTCTCCATCATCGGCGGTATAGGGCGCCCGGGTCTCCGCCACCATGACCTTGACGCCGTATTTGTCCGCAACGGACTTGAGCTTGTTGGCCATGTTTTCCTTCGACCCGTGCCACTGGGGATAATACGAGGTGGCAAACACGTCAAACTTGACGCCTCCGTCCGTAAGATTCCGCGCTATGTAGTCAAAGTCCGCGCTCTGGGGCGATTCCATATGTACACACGTCATGATGGTAAGACCGCGGGCCTCACCCACCGCGTGTACGGCGTCACATCCGGCGTTATAGAGTTTATTCATGTTGACCCATTCGTTTTCGCCGCATATGGAATTGGTTGTCTCGTTACCCACCTGCACCATGCCCACGTCCACACCCGCGTCCAGAAGGGCGTTGAGGCTGTCGGTGGTGAAATCGCCAAGAGCCTTAGCTTTCGTATCTATGTCCATGCCTTCCCACGCCTTTGGAACCAGCTGTCTCGAGGGGTCGGCCCAGAAGTCGGAGTAGTGGAAGTCAATGAGCACCCGCATACCCGCGTCTGTGGCCCACTTGCCCATGGTGATGGCGGACTGAAGGTCGTTGTTGCCCCCGCCATAGCCATTTCCGTTCTCGTCATAGGGGTCGTTCCATACGCGCAGGCGCACCCAGTTAACGCCGGCGTCATGCAGAAGCTTCATAAAATTCGCGCCGTTCTCCTCAACGCTCTCGCCCAGGCTGTTGCCGTCCCAGTCCTTGAACCGGGCGCCGGAGCCCAGCACCACCAGCAGCGAGGACACGTCCGTACCGCGAATAAAGTCCTCATTTGACGTGACAAAGGGCACGTAAATGGAGGCGTTCACCGGTTCAGGGGGCGTCTCAGATGCCTCGGCGGCGTCGATCGTCACCTGGGTGCTGGCGAGTACTGTTCCCCCATTGTCCTGAAGATCAATGTGAATGACATATTTCCCCACGGTCGGAACCGTTACGGAACCGGTTAACGAGGTGCCGCCGTTATCTTCAATCACCGCGTCCGTGTTGCCGGACGGATCCGCCGTCCAGACAAGCTTCATACCCGCCGCTTCAAGATCATCCGTTCCACCGGTGACGGTGACATTAATTATCGCAGTCGCGCCTGCCGGGACGGATTGGGTGGATGGTGAGGCCGCGATACTCACCGTTTCCGATCCATCGTTCCCACCGTTGCCGTTCTCCGAGGAATTTTCCTTCGCGCACTGGCACAGCGTGAGACACATGGACACGGTCAAAAGAACCGCCAACAGGATTCGAAATGTTTTGCATTTCATTGCCGTTATCCTCCCTCATTTTTTGATTTGCTCCTTCTATTATACCTGATTGCGGCAAATATGCAAGTGAAATTAAACAAATTCTGCCGTTTTTCACAGCATTTTTTATTGTAAGTGTACAATTTCGCCGGAAATTTCCCTATACAGCCCGGTATCTCCGCCCGTTGACGCGCTAAAACAAGGTAAAAAATATTCCGACGGAATGTCGTCGGAATATTATCATTTTTTGTCGCAAAAATACATGGAGAGCTCCGCACGATCAAAACCTGTGCGGGGCTGAGGACGAGAGAAATGCCGCCGACCAGTCAATACTTTTACGCTCGATATTGAAAGATCAATACGGGAACAGCGTCAATTTAATTTATTCATCCCAGTTGTGCCAGACGTTCTGGATATCGTCATTGTCCTCCATGAGCTCCAGCATTTTCTGGAACTTGCGGATATTCTCCTCATCGGTGAGCTTGATGTAATTTTGAGGAACCATCTCCACCTGGGCCGACAGGAACTTGTAGCCTTTGGCCTCCAGAGCCTCCAAAACGGCGGAGAAGCCGTCCGGGTCAGTGTACACCTCAAAGGCGCCGTCCTCGGCGGACATATCGTCGGCGCCGGCTTCCAGGGCGTCCATCATGACGGCGTCCTCTTCAAGCTCCTCATCCTCGTTATCGATTACGATAACGCCTTTTTTGACGAAGGACCAGCTTACGCACCCGGCGGCGCCCATATTTCCGCCGTACTTGTCAAAGAGGTGACGCACCTCGGAGGCGGTGCGGTTGCGGTTATCTGTCATGGCGTCAACAATGACCGCCACGCCCTCGGGGCCATAGCCCTCATAGGTGACGGACTCGAAATTGTCGCCGCCGGCGCTCCCCGCGGCCTTCTCAAGCGTCCTTTTTATGTTGTCGTTGGGCATATTCGCGGCCTTGGCCTTGGCAATGACGGTGGCAAGGCGGGAGTTGTTGGCGGGATCGGCGCTGCCGCCGCCCTCCTTCACTGCAACGATCATCTCGCGGGCGATCTTGGTGAACGCCTGTGCGCGCTTGGCGTCAGCCGCGCCCTTTGTCTTTTGTATGTTATGCCATTTGGAATGTCCTGACATATGTTGACCATCCTTCCGTATACGCAGATAAAGAAAGTATACCATAAGTTTTTAATTTTTGCAACGTATATAATTCGTTTTTTTGTGCCATAATACAATTACCTCAGGAGGTGAAAAGCAATGAACAACAATCAGAAGAACAACCAGCAGCAAAACAACAATAACCGCAACAACCAGCAGAACAACAACCAGCAGAATAATCAGCAGAATAACAATAACAACCAGCAGAACCAGCACTGACAAAAAGGCCGGAGACAAGCTCTCCGGCCTTACATATCGTCGTCACACAAGCCGCTTTATCATTTTTTCGTGGAAAACGTAATAATTAATATTTGACTAAACCATTCAATTCGCGACGGTCATTTTCGCCGCTCGGTTAATGCGTTTAATCAAATATGAGTATAAGCAATTGCGCACCATCCATCTTTACATTCTTGGCACCAGAAGCACACAGTTTTCCTCCGGCACACTCCCCGGCTCCAGGCCGCTGGCCTCCTGGATCAGCTCAGGTGTCGAAAGAAACTTTTTCGCAAGCTCCCAGAGATCCCAGTTTTTTTGCCTGACGACCGTGACCGCGGGGATGGAGGACTTGTCAAGAGCCTCCTCCTCTTTTATCTCCACGCTCTCCGCACCGGAGATCTCCACCGTATCGAACCGTGTCTTTGCGACTTCCAGTGTGAGGCGTACGTCGACGGAGTTATCCGTCACCAAAACGGCCGGCTCACCCACGAAAGCGACAGCCATTTCAACGCCCTCGCTTGCGGGAACCTCAAGCTCCGCTCTTCTGGAAGCCGACAGCAGCTCCCCGCCCCTGTCCTCATAAATAACCGTGACGCAGACTCCCACCGAAAATACACGCGCCTCCCCTTTTGCGCGTACGCCGGAGCCCGTCATCCGGACGCAGACGGATGATACCGTTGAAGCCCTGTCGCCGGTGGGGATCGACACGGTGAGCGTCTCCGTGTCCGACTCACGCCCCATCAGTCTCTCGGCAGAGCAGGAGGCCATACGAAGCTCAATGGGATTTTGAACGCTATACGCGTCCTTCACCATCTCAAACGTCTGGTCGCCGTAAGCAACACACTGGGCCACCGCGTGGATCTCCAGGCTCAGCCCATCCCCGCCCGTCTCATCCATCAGGCTTCTGGTGGCGTATACGCTTGTCAGCGACATGGTAACGTCCATCTCGGCCGGCTCCCCGGAGGCGTCCGTCTCGACTATCTGCGAAAACGGAGAGGATACGACCTCGCGGCAGAGCCCGCCATCCCTGGCCTCGTACATGACCGTGGTCTCCGCCGTACCTTTTACGACCGCGCGGCTTCCAACAGGTTTTGCGCTCTCCAATTTCAGCGCCGTAACGCACCCCAGTATCTCCCCCACCGCCGGGGCGGAATCGGGAAGCCGTGCCTCGTCGGTGAAAATGAAGGTCTTTTCGCTGACCGACACCGGGAATCTCACGGACATGCTCTCGGACTTGAAATAGACGCCCTCGTGCTCCCGGGGGGCCGTGGAGTATACCGTCTCCGGAAGATAGAGGGATGCCTCGCAGGCACACTCCGCCCGCACCACTATCTTCCGCGGGTTCACCGTCCTGCTGTCGGCGCCGGTAAGGGAAAGCGACGCGGTTATGAGGCAGTCGGAGGTGATGGAAGCGCCCTCGCCCTCAAGCTCCATGGGGATGGACGCCGTCACCCTCCGCACCCCCGAACCGGATTCCGGCACGTAAAGTACCGTGATCTCCGCCGTACCCGTCACCGTAACGCGCCCGTCGGCGGAATCCTTGCCCCGAAGGCACATATATCCATCGGTGTCAAGTATGCGCAGTATGTCGGGCAGAGCGTCGGGCACAATGACCTCCGCAGTCTCCTCCCGGGTCATGCGCCCTTTGAAAACACGCTTTACAAAGCTCCCCTTGTCGCTTTTAAGGTCTATATTCATAACAAACTCTCCTAACCAGATTAATTTGGCTCGTGACTATGAGAGTATATTATCTTTGTCCGAAAAATAGACCGTCCTTAGCACCTGCGCATCACACTTATTCCCACACAGATCAGAAAGACCCCCAGTATAAACCACCAGAAGGACGTGGGCAGCACCAGCGACAGCACCACCATCACTCCGGCAGCCGCAATGATCCCTCCTATGGTCCTGTTTTTCCTTTTCATATTCCCACCCCCGAAACTACATCAATCAATTATATGCCGGAAGGTGAAAATAATAGCGCGCGGACAAGTTCCGCGCGCTGTAAACTATTAAATCTGTTTTCGCTCCCACTCGTTGACAGACCTCAACTGCTCATAAAGCCGCGTATAGCTTTTGTGGCGGGACGGCGCGATTTTACCGTCCTTCACAGCCTCAATCACCGCGCAGCCGCGCTCCTTTGTGTGAGAACAGCCCACAAAACGGCAGGAGTCTATATATGGGGCGAAGTCCGGGAACGCGTACTGCAGCTTCTCCGCGTCCGTGAGCTCCATCCGCTCCAGGTCAAAGGCGGCAAAGCCGGGGGTGTCGGCAATCATTGCCCCGTCCGAGAGTCTGAAGATCTCCACGTGGCGCGTGGTGTGCTTTCCGCGGCCCAGCTTCTGGCTCACCTCCCCCGTGGGAATGGAGAGGTTTGGGGCCAGCACATTGAGGATGCTGGATTTTCCAACGCCCGAATTCCCCGTGAACACGGAAAACCTGTCCCGCAGGGCGGCCCGAAGCTCACCCATCCCCTCGCCGGTGACGGCGCTTGTGAGGACAGTCCTGAAGCCGGCCAGGGTGTACGTCTCCAAAAGCTCGTCCGCAGGCTCCTCATCCACCTTGTTGACGCAGATCAGCACCTCCGACCCGGCGCTTACGGCGATGGCGGTCATACGGTCAATGAGGAAGGGGTCGGTTACGGGAACGGCCTTTGAAGCCACGATCACCATCTGGTCTATGTTGGCTATGGGCGGCCTTGTGAAGCGGTTCCTGCGCGGAAGTATGGCGTCCACGACGCCTTCGCCGGCGCCGGTCTCCGTGAAGCTCACCATATCGCCCACCAGGGGGCTCTCCCCTGTGTGGCGGAATTTACCCCGGGCGCGGCAACTGATAAGCCTGCCCCCGCTTTCAACGTAGTAAAAGCCGCTGAGGGCTTTCATGATCCTTCCATCAGCCACTGGGAAGGATCCCCTCCCCGTTTTCGTCTATCATACCGCCCTCGCCCTCACCCTCGCCGGGATTTGTCTCCCCTCCGCCGGGGTTGGTTTCGCCCCCGCCGGGGTTGGTTTCGCCTCCGCCGGGGTTGGTTTCACCCCCGCCGGGATTCGTCTCCCCGCCTGTGCCGGGCCCCACTTCGGGCGGAGTTGTCACCGGTGGCTCGTCCTCCGGCTCCGGGCCCAGAGAGATATAGAACACGATCTCCGTGCCGATCTCCACCTCGTTCTGAGGATCGACGCTCTGCTGGAACACGCGGCCCTTGGCGACATCGGAGTTGAATTCCTCCACCTTCCTGCCCTTGAGGTTTTTCGCCTCAAGCTTCTGCATGGCGGTAGCCTCGGTCAAATCCTTGAGATCCGGCACCGGAACCATGGGAATATCCGGGCCTGTGGAGTAGCTCAGCGTGATCGTCATCCCCTCGGTGAGCGGCGTATTGGCATCCGGGTATTGCTCAAACACATAGTCCGGGGTGTATGAGTCATGGGCCTTCGGCTCACAGTTGATATTCAGATTGAGCCTGTACCCCTCAAGAATGGTCCTGGCGTCACGGTAGTCCTTGTTGATGAGATAGGGCATCAGCACCTCCTCCTTGCCGGCGGCAATGGTGAGGGTGATGTGGATCTTCTCATCGGTGAGCGTCACCGTACGCCCGTAGGCGGGATCCTGCTTTAAGATATATCCCTCGGGATTCGTGGACTCGTAGTCGTACTTGGGCGGATCAAAGGTGTAATATCTCAGATAATCCTCGTTGTTCACAACGGCGTCGTACATGGCGCCAACAAAGTTGGCGATGCTTATCTTATCTTCTTCCTTGGGCAGTATGATGTCCTTCAGGACATACTGCCACATGACCGTGAACAGGAGCACGAGCAGGACGATTATGCAGAATATCCCCACCAGCATGGTGTTCCGTCCGGCCTTTCGCCGGTTTTCACGGTACTCCTTCGGGGTGACATGGTTCCTGGTGGCGCCGTTTCCGCTGACACGCCTGCGGGCCGCCTCAACGCCGGAAATACCCCTCACGACAGGCACGGATCTCGTGGCCTCCATATCGTCGGCCATGGAGGGGATGGCGGAATAGTTAAAGCGCACCGAGGGATTTTTGCGGAAATCCTCAAGGTCGGCGATCATCTCGGCGGCGGATTGGTAACGGGTGTTAATGTTGGGATCCATGGCCCTCATGGTTATCTCCTCAAGGCCGACAGGTATATCCGGGTTTATCTCACGGGGCTGCAGAGGCACCGAGGATATGTGTTGTATGGCTATGGACACCGGCGAATCCCCCTCAAAGGGAAGGCGTGAGGTCAACATCTCGTACATGACCACACCCACGGAATAAAGGTCGCTCCTTGTGTCAGCCGCTCCGCCCTTGGCCTGCTCCGGAGAGATATAATGGACTGAGCCCAGCGTCTGCTGGGTCAGGGTATTTTGCGTGGTGAGCAGCCTCGCGATCCCAAAATCGGCCACCTTCACGTTGCCGTCCTTCAGGATCATGATATTGTGGGGCTTAATGTCCCGGTGGATGATGCCCCGGGAGTGGGCGTGCTCCAGGGCCTTGACGATCTGTGTGGTAAAGTGGAGGGCCTCCTTCCAGTTCAGTATCCCCTTGCGGTTTATGTACTGCTTCAGGGTGATGCCCTCAATGAGTTCCATGACGATATAGTCCACCCCGTCCGAGTGGTTCACGTCATAGACGGAGACAATATTCGGGTGCGACAGCATGGCCACAGCCTGGCTCTCGGCGTGGAAGCGCCGACGGAGATCCGGATCCTGGGCAAGGTCGGCCTTCAGGATCTTGATGGCCACAAACCGGTTCAGGCGGTGGTCAAGCGCCTTATAAACAACAGCCATACCGCCGGAGCCGATCTTTTCCTGTATCTCATACCTGTCGTCCAGGAATTTTCCGATATACATATCTTCCATTGTACTTCTTACCTCCCAATCGCGTTGTGGGAAAATCGTGAAGGACGTATGCTCATCGTCTCAAGATCACGACAGTTACGTTGTCGGGAGCGCCCATTGTAAGCGCCATTTCCAGGAGCACCCGGCATGCTGACTCGGCGTTTTCCGCAGTGTCCAGAGTCTTTGCGATCTCCTCATCCGTGACCACATTCGTAAGACCGTCCGAGCACAAAAGGAGCGTGTCTCCCTCTTTCATCGTCACGGAGAAAAAGTCCGCGTCCACCTCCGCCGAAGTGCCGACGGCCCTGGTGATCAGGTTCTTTCTTGGGTGCAGACGGGACTGTTCCCTGGTTATCTCCCCGCGCTCTATCATGTCCTCCACCACCGAGTGGTCGCGGGTGATCTGGCGAAGGAGCCCTTCGCTCATGTGGTAGGCTCTGCTGTCGCCCACATTCATGACGGTGGCGTCGGAGCCTATAATCACGGCGGACACCATTGTGGTCCCCATACCGTTGCAGGCCGCGTCGGCAATGCTCAGCTGGTAGACCGAGGCGTTGGCGGTACGCAGCGCGCTCTTCATGAGGCTGCACACGGCCCCCGTGACCCTGGAATTGGCAAGCCCCTCCCTGACCTCGCCGGCAAACACCGTGGCGGCCAGCGAGCTTGCGACATTTCCGGCGTTGTGTCCGCCCATACCGTCGCAGACAAGCAGGAGCGCGGAGTCATGCTCTTCCTCCCTGTGGATGAAGCAGGCGTCCTGATTTGCCTTTCTCACCCGGCCCCTGTCCGTAATGGCCCATGAGTCCATAAGTCTCACCTCAGTTCTTCTCTCTCCCGCCGAAGCTGTCCGCAGCTCGCCTCGATGTCGGGCCCCAGCTTGCGGCGGACGGTGACGTTAATATTTCTCTTTTCAAGGGTGGCGATAAAGCTCCTCATTGCCTCCGGCGTTGAGGGGCGCAGTCTGCTCTCCGGCACCTCGTTCAATGGGATCAGATTCACATGTGAGCCCGTTCCGGCAAGCTTGTCCGCAAGCAGCCTCGCGTGGTAAGGCGTGTCATTCACGTCCCTTATCATGGCGTACTCAAAGGATATCCTCCTGCCCGTGCGATCAAAATACCGCCGGCAGGCGGCCAGGAGCGTGTCCACATCCCAGGCCCGGTTCACCGGCATGATCTTCGACCTTGTCTCATTGTCCGGCGCGTGGAGTGATACCGATAAAGTTAATTGTAACCCAAGTGCGGCCAGTTTGTCAATCTTTTCAACAATCCCGCATGTGGAAAGGGAAATATGCCGCATCCCGATATTCATTCCGTCGGGTTCGTTGACCAGCTTTAAAAACCTCACCACGTTGTCAAAGTTGTCCAGCGGCTCCCCTATCCCCATGAGGACGATATTTGAGAGCTTGAGTCCGGAGTCCGCCTGGGCCCAAAGAACCTGATCAAGTATTTCGGAGGCCGCCAGATTTCGTACCTTTCCCCCGATCGTGGAGGCGCAGAAAGCGCAGCCCATCGGACAGCCCACCTCGCTCGACACACAGACGGTGTTTCCGTGTTCGTAGCGCATGACCACGCTCTCCACATGGTTGCCGTCATATAGCCGCCACAGGTATTTTACCGTGCCGTCAAGGGCGGAGACCTGCTTTCGTTCCACTATGGGGGCTGTCAGGAAGAACCGCTCCTCAAGCTTCTCCCTGAGGGTTTTCGGGAGATTTGTCATCTCGTCAAAGCTCCTCACCGGGACGCTGAGCCACTTAAAAACCTGCTTTGCACGGAAGGGCGGCTCGCCCATTTCCTTCAGCGCCGCGCAAAGCTCCTCCGGCAGCATAGATTTTATATCAGCCTTTGGGGGATTTTCTGTCACTTTTTCCGCAGAACACATATAAAAAACCCATCCGTATCTCCCTGACCGGGCAGTATGGTCGTATAACGCTCGTGTTTGCCGAAGGGAGCCGGCAGCGAGATCTCCGCCGCCTCAAAGTCCCGGCGGAGCCTCAAAAATTCGCCGATCACATCCTCGTTCTCCCGCCGCAGGATCGTACAGGTGGAGTAGACGAGCCTCCCGCCCGGCTTTACGTACCCGGCGGCGTTTTTTAAAATGTCAAGCTGTATGGCGGGCAGCCGGTCAAGCTCCCCGGGATCCTTGTAGCGTATATCCGGTTTCTTGCGGATCACCCCAAGGCCGGAACAGGGCGCGTCGGCAAGAACAACATCGGCCGTACCCTCAAGCTCCGGGATACGGATCCGGGCGTCGCCAACGGAAACATTTATGATGTCAAGCCCCAGGCGCCGGGCGCCTTTTTCAATGAGCGCCGCCTTCTTTTCGTGTATGTCAAAGGCGCGAACAACGCCCCGGTCTTTCATGGCGACGGCCGCCGCGAAGGACTTGCCCCCGGGGGCCGCGCATACATCCAGCACCGTGTCCCCCGGCTTCACGCCGGAGGCCAGCACCGCGAACCTGGCGGCGGCGTCCTGAACGTAGAAAAGGCCGTTTTGAAACGCGGAAAGGCTCTCAAGGGAACCCGTATTCCCAAGGTAAAGCGCGTCCGAAAGGTACGGGCACTCGCATACCGTGACGCCCAAGCTCTCCAGGGCGGCTTTCAGTTCCCGTGGGGTGGTTTTCAGGGTATTGACCTGGACGGTCATTGCCGTGGGAGCGTTGTCGGCCATGAGTATCTTTTCCGTACTCTCCCGGCCATACTCCTCCATAAGCTCACGGACAAGCCATTCCGGGTGGCTCCATCTGATCGACAGGTACTCCTCAACGCTTCCGGCGTCAATGTCGAACTTTCCGTTGCGCTCGGAGACACGGCGCAGGACGGCGTTCACAAGCCCCGCGGCGCGGGGGACGCGGCGCTTAGCCAGCTCCACCCCCTCGCTGACCGCCGCCCTGTCGGGTACGCGGTCAAGAAAGATCATCTGATAGGCCGACAGTCTCAGTATGTCCTTCACGACGGGCTGAAATTTCCCGTACTTTTCTGTACAACGGGATATACAGTAGTCGAGGTACGTCCGGTTCTGGAGCACCCCGCCGGTTATATTGAGGGCCAGGGCGCGCTCCCTCGCGTCCTCCGGGCCGTTGCAGGAGAGAAAGGTATCCGGCCTTGCCCCGCGTGCGCGAAAGGCTGACAGCGCGTTCAAGGCGGCCTCGCGGGCGTTTACAGGCATATGGGGTGCCCCCTCAGAAAGTCGGCCGCCGCCATTCGCCTGCCGCCGGGGGCCTGAAGCTCGGTGATGGTCACGGAGCCGTCGGTCACGGCCACCTCAATGCCGGCCTTTCCGGCGGAAAGGATCGTACCCGGCGCGGCGGAGACCGGTTCTCCGGAAAAAACGGCTTTATATATCTTGTACCGCACTCCCGCGATCTCGGCGGAAGCCACGGGCCAGGGATCCAGGCCGGCGATCCGGCTGACCACGAGCCTCCCCGGCATGGCAAAGTCCAGCTCCGCCATATCCTTCGTAAGCGGCGGGGCCATGGTGGCCTCCGCTTCGTTCTGGGGAGTCCTCACGGCGGTTCCGTCCGCGATATGGCGGAGCGTGCCGCAAAGGAGCTCCGCTCCCATGGGAGCCAGCCGCTCAAAAAGCTCCCCCGCCGTCTCCCCGGGGAGTATGTCGGTTTCGCGCGCGTCGATGATATCCCCCGCGTCCATGGCCTCGGCCATATACTGGGCGGTGACGCCGGTCTTTGCCTCGCCGTTTATGACCGCCCACTGGATGGGCGCGGCACCCCGGTATTTGGGCAGGAGCGAACCGTGTATGTTGACGCAGCCATAAGGGGGGATCTCAAGGATCTCCTTCGGAAGTATACGGCCATAGGCCACCACGGCGATCACATCGGGGGCGAGGGATCTTATAAGCTCCGCCGCCGTGCCGTCGCGGAGCCTGGTAGGCTGATAGACGGGCAGTCCACGTTCCAGCGCCAGCTTTTTCACCGGCGGCGCCTCAATTTTCTGTTTTCTCCCAACGGGCCTGTCCGGCTGGGTAAAAACTCCGACCACCTCGCAGCCCATGTCCAGCAGGCCCTTCAGCGAACAGGCCGCGAAGTCCGGAGTGCCCATGAATAAAACTCTCATTGCTCTTCCTGTCTCATTTCCTCAAGTTCCTCGGGCGTCAAAATCCGCTCTGCCCTCTCGGTAAACAAATGACCGTCCAGATGGTCTATCTCATGGCAGAAGCACCGGGCGGTGAGGCCTGTGCCCTCCACCTCAAAGCTGTTGCCGAAGCGATCCTGCGCCCTTACAACCACGTGCTCCGGACGGGTGACAATGCCATAGACGCCGGGTACGGAGAGGCAGCCCTCCTGCCCCGTCTGTTCCCCGTCGCAGCCCACGATCTCAGGATTTATAAGCTCGATGATCTGCTCCTCCGGGGCAAGCTCCTCGCGGTTTGTGTCCATGACAATGACGGCGCGGCGCAGCACGCCCACCTGGGGGGCGGCAAGGCCGACTCCGTCGGCCTGCAGGAGCGTCTCGCGCATGTCGTCAAGAAGGGTGTGAAGCCTCTTGTTGAAGTCGGTGACGGGACGGCTTTTTTTGAGAAGGATGGAGTCACCCTCCTCGCGAATGTTCCTCAATGCCATAATGGGTTTCTCTCCTTAAGTGATCTGGAAAATCATATGATCAGTCCATCGGATCCGCGTCGGCGTATACCGCCAGCTTCCTCCACTGGGGATCTCCGGCAAAGGCGCGTATAACGCCGCTGACGAGATCCCGCGTCAGCCTGGTATTTGTAAGTTGCAGCGTCAGCTTGTAGCGAAAGCGGTTATTGACCTTGGTAATACCCGCGGGAGCGGGGCCCAGGACGGTCAAGTCCGCATCATGCCCCGCCTGCCCTCTGAACATTTCGGCCAGCCGCACACACCCCCGAAGAACCATCCCCTCATCAAGGCCCGTGACCGTTACGGTCATTTGATCCCTGACCGGGGGGACATCCATCAGTTTTCTTATTCCTATCTCATGCTCATAAAAGCCCATGTAGTCCTGTCTGGCGGCAAGCTTCAATACGCTGTTCTCCGGCGTGAGGGTCTGAAGAACCGCTCTGCCTGTCTTATCCCCTCTGCCGGAACGGCCCACCACCTGGGTTATCAGGGAAAACGTGCGCTCATGGGCGCGGAAATCCCCGGCGTAAAGGGATTGGTCGGCGGATATGACGGCCGCCAGGGTGACGTTTGAAAAGTCAAGACCCTTGGTGACCATCTGAGTACCTAAAAGTATGGGTACGCGCTGGTTTTTAAAAAGGCTCAGAAGCCTCTGGTGCGAGCCGGCTTTTGATACGGTGTCCGTGTCCATGCGGATGACGCCCACGCCTGGAAAAAGCTCACCCAGCTCATCCTCAAGCTTCTGCGTACCCACCCCCACGAATTTCAGCTTTCCGCCGCATTCGGGACACTCCTCCGGAACGGGCGAGGACCAGCCGCAGTAGTGGCAGCGGAGGCTCTGTCCCACGGAGTGGTATGTCATGGAGACAGAGCAGTTTTTGCACTCGAAGGTGTACCCGCACTCGCCGCACATGACCAGATTCGACGCCCCGCGGCGGTTTAAGAAGAGTATGCTCTGCTCCCCGTTTTCAATGTTTTTCGCAAGCTCATCCCGTAAAAGAGAGCTTATGGCCCCGCCGTTGCCGTTACGCAGTTCTTCGCGCATGTCCGCGATAAGGACCTTTGGAAGCGGGTGGGCGTTAAAGCGGCTTTCCAGCGTGAAGAGGCCGTAGCGCCCCTCGCGCGCGGCGTACATGGATTCCACCGACGGCGTG
The DNA here is from genome assembly GCA_947589225.1 of uncultured Oscillospiraceae bacterium. GTDB lineage: Bacteria > Bacillota > Clostridia > Oscillospirales > Oscillospiraceae > RUG626. The sequence goes on from CANQBC010000010.1 coordinate 24,779, forward strand.
GCGGATCCCAGGAGAAGAAGCGCGTTTTCATGGACGCACCTGTATTTGGCCACGTCCCTGGCGTGGTAGCGGGGAGCGTTTTCGGATTTGTAGGTGTGCTCCTGCTCCTCGTCAATGACGATGATCCCGATATTCTCCAACGGCGCGAACACCGCCGAGCGCGTCCCGATCACCACACGAACTTTACCTTTTCGTATTCTCTTCCACTCGTCGTACCGTTCGCCCATCGTCAATGACGAGTGGAGGACGGCGATGTCGTCGCCGAAGTGGCTTGAGAAGATCTCCACAAGCTGCGGTGTCAGGGCTATCTCCGGCACCATGATAAGAGCCGTCCTGCCATCGCGCAGAGTCTCCTGAACAAGGCGGATATACACGCTTGTCTTTCCGCTTCCGGTAACGCCGTAAAGGAGCGCCGCCGTAGGCTTGCCGGAACGCATCAGCCTGAGGAGTCCGTCAAACGCGCGTGTCTGCTCCTCCGTCAGCTCAATGGGCTCCGCCTCCGGCTCAAAAGCTCTTACCGGGCGCCGATAGACCTCCCGCACCGAAGTGGTGATCAGGCCCTGCTTCTCCAATGCCGTAACGGAGGTCGAGGATGCCCCGGTAAAAGCGAGGATATCGGTGACCGCGGCTTCTCCCACGGCGGCGAGGAAATTGAGGATCGCCTCCTGTTTCGGGGCGGACATATGCTTGTGTGCGGCGACCTCCATGATATCCTCGGCGGAGGCCGCCAGGGCGGCGAACTTCTGTGTCTTGTCCCCCACTCTCCGCTCACCGGAAGAAAACCACATCCCCGCCGGGAGCATGGCGCGGGCGGCCTCGTAAAAGGTACAGAAGAACCGCTCGCGCATCCAAAGAGCAAGCTTTATCTGCTCGGGAGAAAAAACCGGCTCGGGATCAAGTATGCTCGTCACCTCTTTGAGCTTGTCACGCTCAGACTCTCCCTCCAGCGAGAGGACTATCCCCTCGCACGGACGGTTGCCCTTTCCAAAGGGCACCGTCACCCGGCAGCCGGGCAGGAGGGTTTCCGAGAGCCTTTCAGGCACGATATAGGAGTACGGCCTGTCAATGGCGTATATCGCGGCCGAGACGGCTATTTTCGCTATGTTCATTGCCATCCTTCGGCCTCCTTAAAGTGATTTCTCAGACGGTAGCCGTGATCTTGCCCTCCGCGATCTCATTTATGGCCATAGAGACAGGCTTATCGTCAAGGGAAACGCCCTGCGTCTCGGCGTCGACGGCGATGGCGCGGGCGCGCTGGGCAATCAGGTTAACGAGCAAGTAACGGCTGTTGCCCGTGTGGGAAAGAAGCTCGGGCATCGTTGGATAAAGCATCATGTTAAAAACTTCCTTTCAAAAAGCGCTTATAACGCGTTGTTGATTATATCAAGGATCTCGCCGGCGGCGCGCTTGTAGTCGTCGTTGACCACCACATGGTCGTAGTGGACGGCCTCGGCAAGCTCATTCCTGGCGGTCTCCAGCCGGAGGCGTATCTTCTCCTCGCTGTCCGTGGCGCGGCCCCGCAGGCGGGCTTCAAGGGTCTCCAGACTTGGCGGAGCGATGAATATGGAGATGGCCTCGGGCATAGCGGCCTTGATCTGCCTTGCGCCCTGGATCTCAATATCCAGAAAGACGTCAACGCCCTCGGCAAGCTTTTCCTCCACAGGGCCTCTGGGGGTTCCGTAGGAGCATTTGGCGTAGCGCGCGTGTTCAAGGAACTGACCCTTTTCCACCATTTCATCAAATTGACCCTGAGTGATGAAGAAATACTCAACGCCGTCCCTCTCCCCCGGCCTGGGGGCGCGGGTGGTGGCGGAAACGGAGAAGTGGTAATTTGAATAGCGCCGGAACACCTCCCCCAGCACGGTGCTCTTTCCCGCGCCGGACGGGCCTGAGACGATGAAAGCCCTGCCTTTTTTATTCATCCTCCGTCTCCTCCTCAAACTCAAGCTCCTCCCTGTCGGGCTTGCCGGCCAGCCGTCCCGAAACGGTCTCCGGCTGGATAGCGGAGAGAACCGTGTGTCCGCTGTCGCAGACAATGACGGCCCGGGTCCTGCGGCCGTAAGTGGCGTCAATGAGCATGCCCCGGTCGCGGGCGTCGGTGATTATGCGTTTTATCGGCGCCGAGTCGGGACTCACCACCGCGATAATGCGGTTTACGGACAACATATTGCCGAATCCGATGTTTACAAGTCTCATCTTTTCTTACTCCACATTCTGGATCTGCTCGCGGACTTTCTCGATCTCAGACTTGAGGTCGACCACGATCCGGGCCATCTGAACGTCGTTGCCTTTGGAGCCGATGGTATTGGCCTCGCGGTTGAACTCCTGCACAAGAAAATCAAGCTTGCGCCCGACGGGCTCGTCGCTTTTCAGAAGGCTCCGAAGCTGCGATAAATGGCTCCTGAGCCTGACCGTCTCCTCCGCCACGGCTGTTTTATCCGCGAATATCGCCGCCTCGGTCACGATGCGCGTCTCGTCCACCGAGTTATTCTCCAGCACCTCCCGAAGGCGGGCCTCCAGTCTCTCGCGGTACTCCGCCACGGTCTGGGGCGAACGCTCCTCGGCAAGACCCACGAGCCGCTCTATCTCGTCGGCGCGAGCGGATATATCGTCATAAAGCCGCTCTCCCTCCCGGGCGCGCATGGTGTTGAAATCGTCTATGGCGGCGGTCAGGATGGCGTCGATATCCGCTCCCAGCCGCTCCACGTCCGTATCGCGTTTCGTTACCGCCAGCACGTCCTGCATACGGGCAAGGCCCATGGCGGTGGCGTCGTTGGGGATACCGTATTTATCGGAAAGACATTTTAAGGCCGCCATGTAAGCATCCGCCACCGGCTCGTTGACCTCGATCACCACGTCGTCTGCCTTGGAGGCGTCGATGGTGATAAACACGTCAACCTTGCCCCGGGAAATGGATTTCTGGATCCTGGCCTTGATCCCATCCTCAAGGCAGGTGTAGACCCTGGGAAGCTTCACGCCGCAGTCCAGGAAGCGGTTGTTGACGGATCTCAGCTCCACGGTGATCTCAAGCTTCCCTGAGGAGCCTTTGGCGGAGCCGTAGCCTGTCATGCTTTTAATCATTTTTGAGAACCTCACTACTTGTGTATTTTGGAGTGGATCTTTGTCATGTATACGCTGATGGCCCGGGAAACGGCAATGTCAAAAAGGACAAAGACGGCGTTGCCAAGTAAATACATTATGAAATTGCCAAACCTCATATACGAAAAGCTCAGCATCGTTACCTTTAAGGCGAAGATCGCGACGGTGAGGGCGATGTTGAAGAAAAGCACCTTGACGGCCCACTCGACCAGACACTTCTTCCTCTCGGCAAAAAGCTTCACAACCGGGTACGGGCCGAAGAACACGGTGTACAGCCACACCAGCGTCTTGGAGGGGATCAGGATAAAGCTGAGGATAGACGTTCCCAGCCACACGAAAAGTCCGCCTGGAAAGCCGTACTCCACCACCGATGCGACGCCGATAAGGCTGGCCACGCCGAGAAATCCGAGCTGGCCGGTGGGGAATATTGAGGCGATGTACATAAACGCCGCGCTGAGCGCCGTGAATACCGCGATGAAGGCCACGCGACGGGCAGAGCTTATTTTTCTCATACGCTCATCGGCATCCGCCGCACATCATATTGGCGCACATCATGGCGGTACACATGTCGCACATATCGCAGCCGCCCTGGCCGGCCGGAGGGCCGTACCCCGTCTGTCGGTATGGGGAGTTGTTCCCGCTGACCATGCTCAGCGCCTGACGGTACTCCCCGTTGGAGGGCTCCATGTTGACTGCCCGCTGGAAAAAGCTCCTGGCGTCGTCAAGCCAGCCCTTTTTGTAGTAAAGACTGCCCATAAGGAAATTCCATTCCGCGTCCCGTGTGGGGCAGGAGTCCAAAAGCTGTTCGGCATACTGAAGGTTGCCCGCGTTGATGGCCGAACGTATCTGGGCGTAGGCGGGATTTGCGCGCTGGTAAGCGGAGCCTCCGGAGTAACCCGAGGAATAGCCGCCCGTGTAGCCGGCCGACCCCGCGGAGCCCCCGTTTTTCCGGGAGCGGGTGATGGTGTCGTACGCCTCGTTTATTTCCTTCATTTTTTCCTGGGCAAGATCAGCCAAAGGGTTGTCCACATAATTGTCGGGGTGGTACTTTTTCGCAAGCTCTCTGTACGCCCTTTTCACCTCATCGTCCGAGGCTGTTTGACTTATACCGAGAACCTTGTAGGGATCAGTCATTTGTCATTCTCCGTTCTGCCCAAGCTCGGGGCGGGTGGGGATTCTTCTGCCGGGCGCCCTATATGTGCCGGCAAGCACATCGTTTATCATCTGCGGGATGCCCAGGTAAATGATATTTTCCGTGACCGGGCGCCAACAGCTCACTGGGAGCAGCTCAAAGGCCGCCGCGGCCAGGTTTACGGAGGAATTTAGCGTCTGGCGGACGCTCTCCTTCACGTCCTCCGGCGCGTCCTGAGAGGTAAGTTTAAACCTTCTCGCCACCGGGTTGTAGCTCCCGCTCTTCAAATCATCCCCGAGGTCGTTCCATGCGTCGGCAATATAGATCGTCCTGCCCACATGGTATAAAAGCTGTTCCAAAGCGCGCCGGGAGGGCTCGTCCGCCTCCGAGGCGGCGTAGGCGAGCAGCAGCGCGAACTGGTCGGCGGGCCGGTCAAGGCTTTCCACGTTTCCCGCCTCGAGCTCTGACAGTGCCCTCAGGCGTTCCCGGACGTTTGAATCAAATCCCGGATGGGCTTTCGCGGCCTTTTTATAGGCGCGCCCGAGCCAGAAGCACGCGGCTTTCGCGGCGAGGCGCTTTATGCCGCGGCTGTCGGCAAGGTTATCTCGGGCTTTCCAGTAGGCAAGTATAACGCTGTAACCGGCGGCCGTCGTCAAGGGCTTTGCGGAGGCGCAGACGCATTTTTTCCTGAAAAGCCCCGGAAGGCATCGGCGGAAACAGTAGCCGCAGTTTTCCTCCTCCCACAAGAGCATGGAGAGGAACACAAAATCGTAGTTGAGAATACTCCTTCCGGGAAGGCCGTAGAGGCGGCCGAGCTCGTGGCAGAGGCCGCAGTAGCAGGCCCGGAAGCGCTCAAAATCCCGGATCTTCAGCTCCTCGGCGCGGGGACGAACATATCCGAACATCTGCCCTTCCCCCGCCCGTCAGCTGATGATCACCGTAACAGCGTAGTCGCCCACGGCCTCCACCGCGTTGTCAAAGCCGTCAACGTACACCCTGGGGGATACCTGGTAGGTGCCCTTCTTGCCGGCAAGCTCCGAGAGGTTCGCCACGATGCGGATATTTTCGGCGGTGACCTGGTCTATAACGTTTGCCTCGCCCCGCAGCGTTATGTCGAGGCTCTGGGTTATGACGGACACGCTGTCGCTCTCGGCGGCGTTACTGTAGGAGATGTTTGTGGCGGAAAGTCTGCGCGTCTCCATATTCTCCACCGTGATGGTCACGGTGCAGCTGGTCTCACCGCTCTCCGGCCTTGTGTTGTTGGGGTAACGTATGATGAAATCCTCCTCGTAGGACAGGATAATGCTCTTGAGGTTTATGGTGCCAATGTTTATCTCGTTGATATCCTGAATGACCTCCGGGTCGCCGGAGAGGACCACGTTGGGTACGGAGTAGTTGATTCTGATATTATCGTCGGTGGCGGTGGCGCTCTCCACAATGCTCACCTTCAGGGGTACGGTCTTTACCATGAGAACGGTCTGGGTTATCTTCGCCATTCCGTCGGAATCGGAAAACGTGAGGCCCGCCTCCGCCATGTCGATCTCGTTGCCCTCGGCGTCCCAGAGAACGATGGGCGCCTCCTCGGTGACGGTCTTGGACAGATTGTCGCGTTTCAAAGTGACCGTGGCGTGGTCGATAAGCGCTATGGCCGCCTCTGTACCGGATACCGCGACGGAGTCCCGGCTGAGGCTCAGCGTACCCGCCATGTAATTTTCGGCTATTCTGCCCTCGTAGACGGCCCGGAGCGGGACGGACTCGGTGGCCAGGCGCTCCACGGTCACCTCGATCATGGACGGCGTCCTTCTGACCTCCTCGATATTGCTGGATCCGGGGTCATAGATGAGGTCGTAGTCCAGCGCGTGAGTGCCGGTGGGAACGGAGGAGGCAAGAACGTCGCTGAGATCCACCACGGCGCGGATATCCATGTTCGAAAGGGTCTCCGTATCTCGCACGCGCCCGTTGAAATAAACGGTTATCTGCCGGACATTGACGCTTGAGACAATGAGGTTGGAGTCCCGCAGAAGATCCTCGCCCACAAACTCAAGAGGTATGCCGCTCCGAGGGCGGGGACTGTCAAAAGCGGGGTTGTCCACGTACACCACATACGACCAGAGTGCTATGGAGACGCCGATCGAAAAGATCATGTAGAGCAGATTCCTGCTCCCCTGCTTATGCTTACCGACCATTCTCATTCACTCTCCCCGCTCTTTTTGACTTTTCCAAGGAGCTTATTTATAAAGCCCTTCTTCTCCTGCTCCTGGGGAATAAGCTCCATGCGGAGGATCCTTTCAAACGTGTCGGGAGAGAGGCCCCGCTTAAGTATGCCCTCGATGGCCACGGAAATATCACCCGTCTCCTCGGAGACTATACAGACGACGGCGTCGCTCCTCTCGCTCATACCGATGCCGGCGCGGTGGCGCATACCCAGATCCCGGCTTATATTGGAATTGCCGGACAGCGGGAGCATACACGCGGCGCCCGCGATGCGTCCGTCGCGGATGATGACCGCGCCGTCATGCAGGGGGGCCTTGTCATAAAACAGGTTTTTCAGAAGCTCCGCCGCCGGGGAGGCGTCAACGATCGTGCCGGTCTTGATGTAGGACTCAAGGTTCGTGCTGCGCTCAAAGACCAAAAGCGCGCCGGTGCGGGTCTTTGACATGTCCGCAAAGGCGAGTACCGTCTGATCTATGGCGTTCTCAAGGGTCTGCGTCTTGACCGGATGACCAAAGATATCCTTGACGCTTCCGCCCATCTGCTCAAGTATTCGGCGTATTTCAGGCTGGAAAAGGACGATGACAACGATCAGGCCCATCTCAAAGGCGCCGCCAAGTAGATACTTAACCACCCGCAAATCGGCCGCAGTGGTGATGATCATAAGGGCGACCAGAATAAGGATGCCCTTAACGACATTCATTGAGTTGGTCTTTGAGAAAAAGGTTATGAGCTTGTACACCAGAAACGCCACGATAGCCATATCCAGGATGTCCCAAAAGCCGATTATAGATATGACATTTTTGAGCGTATTCAAAAGCTCGTTGACTTTATCCATGGCCGGTACCACTTTCTGAAAAGTTTATTGTCAGATGACCGAATGATCCGGGGAACACATTTTTCTAAATTATCATTATAATACAAAATATTTTTTTTGGCAACAGCGAATTTATATCCTTTTAAAAAATAAGCGGGGTATCATACACCCCGCGCGATCCTTTCGACTGCCTCCGCAAACGCCGCGATCTCCGTTTTGCTGTTGAAGGCCGAAACGCTGGCTCTGACGGTGCCCCGCTTTATGGTGCCAACGGACCGGTGTGCCAGGGGCGAGCAGTGGAGCCCCGCCCGAACGGCAAAGCCCATCTCCCCCAGCTTCTCCCCTGCCTCCTCGCTGGACATGGCGTCGAGCTCGAAGGACAGCACGCCCGTCTGGTGGACAAAGCCGGGGGCGGAGAATACGTGGACGCCGCGAAGCTTCGAAAGCTCCTCCGCCATGGAGCGCGCAAGGGCGGTCTCATGGGCGGCGATCCTCTCCGGTGTTTTGCTCTGCACAAAACCCATTCCGGCGCAAAGTCCGGCGACGCCGGGCATATTGTGGGTTCCGGCCTCCAATTTGTCCGGCAAATACGCGGGCATGTCAGGATTTCTCGAGTCGCTCCCGCTTCCGCCGTATAAAATCGGCGCGGCCTTATCCGAGGCAATCAAAAGGCCGGTACCCTGGGGGCCGTAGAGCCCCTTATGCCCCGGCATGGCGATGAAGTCAGCGCCAAGCTCCCCGGCGTCCACCTTTAATACCCCCGCGGACTGAGAGGCGTCGACGATCAGGGGTACGCCGCGGGCACGGCAAAGCTCCGACACCTCATATACCGGCAGCTCAAAGCCAAAGACGTTGGAAACGTGGTTTATCACTACACAACGGGTATTTCTCTCAATAAGCCTGTCGAAGGCCAATATGGCGGCCTCATAGTCGAAAACGGGGCTGTCGGCGACAGTAATATCCGCCCCGACAGCATGGAGGGGGCGCAGGACGGAATTGTGCTCGTACCCGGAGATGACCACCCGGTCGCCGGGGCGGACAAGGCTGCGGATGGCGATATTCAGGCCGTGGGTGGCGTTGAAGGTCACGGCAACGCGCTCCACATCTGAAACGTTAAAAAGCGCGGCTGCCCTCTCCCGGCACTCGTAGAGCTTTTCCGCGGCGCGCATGGCGCAGGCATATCCGCCGCGGCCGGGGCTTGACATCGTGCGAAGCGCCTCCGACACGGCCCGTTCGACGGTGTCGGGCTTCTGGAAGGTGGTGGCGGCGGAATCTAAATAGATCAAAAGGCCACCTCCTCGGTGAAACCGCCCTTGCCCATCAGGTAGACGCGCTTTGGCGGCAGGGACGCGGCTGACAGGGCGGCCAGGGAGGCCGTCAACTCCTGCGGGGAGACCCGGATGGCGTAGCCGCACCCCTCCCGGGACATGCTCTGGGGCGTTCTGACGATCATATTTCTTATCCGTGCCGCCGTCAGCACCCTGGACACCTTCTGGGCGTAGGTCAGTGAGCGGCAGGTCAGGTAATAGCTTTCCATATATCGATCCTCCATGTGCTTTTGCGCATTATGCTGATCCTTGAGTGTATATACGCGTACGGAGGATCATTGGCCGCGTGCGGCACATCCGGCGCGACCATATATTTCGGTGTGGGCCTCCACACCGAAATATCCTCCCGGGGTATGCTGGCCGAAAGTGTTGGTCACAACATACTATGCCGGAAGGATAAGAATGTTTATTTAATTTTACAGAGCCCTGACGCGGGGACGTGCTTCCTCCAGGAGCACCACCGCGTGGGCGGCAATACCCCTGGTACTGACCTCGCCCAGGTTTTCCTCGGTGGTCGCCTTGACGTTGACGCGGTCGGCATCCACGAGAAGGCGGGCGGCCAGGATCCGGCGCATCTCCTCCGTATATCTGGAGAGCTTCGGCGCCTGGGCAACAATAGTGATATCCGCGTTGCCCAAACCGTACCCCCTGGCGCGGACAAGCTTTATCACCTCGTCCAGAAGCGTCAGGCTGCTGATACCTGAATATTTATCGTCACTGTCCGGAAAGAGCTTGCCGATATCCCCAAGGCCCGCGGCGCCAAGGATCGCGTCCATCAGCGCGTGGACGGCCACGTCCGCGTCGGAATGGCCGAGCAGGCCCTTTTCATACGGTATCTCGATCCCGCAGAGTATCAGCTTCCTGTCGGGGACGAGCCTGTGTACATCGTAGCCGTGGCCTATCCTCATTTTTCGTACCTCGCCTCGAGGATGGCCTCGGCAAATTTGAGATCCGGCGGCCTTGTGATCTTTATGTTCTCAAATGAGCCAACGCTCAACGCGGGGCGGACGCCGATCGCCTCCACCGCGCCGCAGTCGTCGGTGACGGCGATGCCCTTGGCTTTCGCGTTGTGGAGCGCCGCCTTTAAAATGTCCGCCTTAAACACCTGGGGGGTCTGAACGGCAAAAAGCTTTGAGCGCTCCGGCGTCTGAGAGACAAAGCCGTTTTCACCCACCTTGATGGTGTCGTTGACCGGCACAGCGGGGGCGGCGGCTGTCAGCTTATACGCCTTGCGGAATGCGTCGACGATAATCTCCTGACTCACAAGGGGCCGCGCCCCGTCGTGGACGGCGATGTACTCGGCGTTCCTGCTGGCCTCGTTGACGCCGATAAGGACGGAGTCAAGCCTGTCCTCGCCGCCGCAGACGATCTTCGTCGCCTTTGTGATCTCCAGCTCCGCACACAGATCCGCCGCGGGGACGATGGAGCCCTCCCGGGTCACAATGACTATCTCATGTACGTTGGGGCATGCCTGCAGCTCCTTGAGCGACCAGCCAAGGACGGGAAGTCCGGCAAGGTCGGCAAATATCTTGTCCTCCCCCTCCATACGCTCGGACGCGCCCGCCGCGGCGACAATGGCCGTGCCGAAGGGAAGCTCGTTCCATGAGGCAGCACGCCCCAGTACCTTCGCCATGATTTTTTTGACACCCATCTGATCACCTCTGACTATCATATGTGGGACTTGTCCAAAAATACATCAAGGACTTGTTGAAGAATCAACAAGCCCTTGAATTAAGTTATACTTACTCCTGGGGAAGATCCTCGGGAGCGGGAGGATTCTCGGTGTCGTAGACGACGGTGGGCTCATCGTCGTCAATTTCCGGCTCGTCGGCCTCGGGCTTGGACACGGGGGCCGTGGGCTCGGAGAGGGCGCGGATGGACAGGGAGACCTTCTTGTTCTCGTTGTCGATCTTGATGATCTTGGCCTTGACGACCTCGCCCTCGGAAAGGACATCCTCAGGCTTGCCGATGCGGCGATCCGCGATCTGGGAGATGTGGATGAGGCCGTCGACGCCGGGAATGATCTCGGCGAAGGCGCCGAAGGTCATGAGCTTGACGATCTTCACCTCAGCGACGGAGCCCTCGGGATACGTGCTGGTAAACTTGACCCAGGGGTTCTCGTTGGGATCCTTGTAGCCCAGGGAGATCTTGCGGTTTTCCTTGTCGAAGGAGATGACGTAGACATCGATCTCGTCGCCGACATTCAAAACCTCGGAGGGCTGATGGATGCGCTTCCAGGAGAGCTCGGACACATGTACCATACCGTCCACGCCGCCGATATCCACAAAGGCGCCGTAGGAGGTGAGAGACTTGACAACACCGTGATAGCGCTTGCCCACCTCGATCTCATTCCAAGTGGCCTCGGCCTTGGCCCTGCGCTCCTCATAGGCGACCGCGCGGATGGAGCCCACCACGCGCTTGCGAGGCTGGTTGACCTCGGTAATGCGGAGCCTGACCTTCTTCTTGAGGAGCTCGGTCATGGGAGCCTCCTTGGGAAGGCCGGACTGAGAAGCGGGTACGAACACGCGCACACCCTTGCAGTTGACAACGACGCCGCCCTTGTTCTCCTCCACCACGACGCCTTCAACGACGGCGCGGGAGGCACGGGCCTCAACGATGCTGTCCCAGTTCTTCACGCTGTCAAGGCGCTTCTTGGAAAGCATGACAACGCCGTCCACATCGTTTACCCGCATGACAAAGGCTTCGATCTCGTCGCCTACGTGAATGACATCGTTGACATCGACTCCCGCCTCGTCCGTAAACTCCGAGATGGGAATATATCCGGACTGCTTCGTTCCCAAATCCACGGAAATTTCGGACGGGGTAATAGACGCGATCACGCCGCGTACCTTCTCCCCCGTATGTAAGGTTTTGATGGAACGCTCAAGCAGCTCCTCGAAAGAGGCCTCCGCCTCGGGTGCTTCGGGTGCTTCCTTAACTTCCGCGGGAGCCTCGACGGTCTCCGCAGCATTTTCGACGGCCTCCGCCGCCTTGTTTTCTTCTTCGACTGTCTCCACAGCCTTGATCTCGTCACTCATCATCCTGTTGACCTCCTTAATTATCCACTCTGGTGTGGAGGCGCCGGCGGTAACGCCCACCCGGCAAGCTCCCTCAAGTTGGCGGATGTCAAGCTGCGAGGCGTTCTCAATGAGAATGACCTTGCCGCAACATTCCCCGCAGACCTGAGCCAGCTTTGCCGTATTTGCGCTGTGCCGTCCGCCTATTACGATCATCGCGTCAACTTTCGAGGCGATCTCTCGGGCCTCACGCTGTCGATTTGACGTCGTATTGCATATTGTATCAAAGATTTGCGCGTTTGTACACTGTTTTTTTAGAAGTTTAACACTATTTTCAAAATTTTTTCGCTCTCCCGTGGTCTGTGATACCACAGAAATTGGCAAATCGGCGGAATTCGGCGTTTCGGACAGCCACTTTTCAATCTCATCGGGATCCTCGAGCACAGTAGAATCGCCGCACCAGCCGGAAACCGCCACCACCTCAGGGTGGCTGCGCTCACCGATCATAACGATCTTCCGCCCCGCCGCGGACTCGATCTCCACGAGACGGTGGATGCGGGCCACATCGGGGCATGTGGCGTCAATGACGGGGCAGCCCAGCGCGCGAAGTTTTTCGTATTCCGCCCTGCCGATACCATGGCTGCGGATGATAACGGGTTCGCCAGGGGTGATCTCATCCAGAGAATCGACTGTCCGCACGCCAAGTTCTTCAAGCCGTCTCACAACATCCTCGTTGTGTATGAGCGGCCCGAGGCAGGCGCAGCGGCCGTACTCCTCCGCCGCCGCCTCCGCCATTTTGACGGCTCTTTTGACGCCGAAGCAGAAGCCTGCGGAACGCGCGGAAACGATCTCCATCAGGCTACCCTCCCGCTCTTTATTTCAGTATGCCCAAGCCGGGCGATTTTATCCATCAGTTCATCGGATAAGCGCTCAAGCTCCTCCCTGGAGAGTTTTCCCATGCCCTCCAGGCTGATGGGTTTGCCCACGATGACCTTGATGCGGCGAAAGAGCCTCTTCTCCCGGGGGATATACATCGGCACCAGCGGCGCGCCGGCCTTCTGGGCAAGCCTTACAGCCCCGGCCTTGGGACTCACCTCACCGTCGACGTGGGTGCGGGTGCCCTCCGGGAAGATGCCAAGCTTCTTGCCGGATCTGAGCACCTGCAGGGCCGTTTTCATGGCGGTCAGATCGGCATTCCCCCGGTTCACCGGAAAGGTACCGATCGCCCGTAAGAGCGCGGCGAGCGGTTTATTTTTGAAAAGCTCCTGTTTCGCCATAAAGCACACGTGGTACCTTGCCGGCACGGCGAAAGCCATATAAAAGGGGTCGGAGAAGTGGGTGTGATTGGCGCAAACCACCGCCGCCCCCTCGGGGACATTCTCACGGCCGTAGACCTTATAGGGCCAGAGGACGCCGTAGACCACCATAAACAAAAAGCGCAGAACCGTGTAGCAGATCTTTTTAAAGTCCATTTGCTGTCCGCTCCCTGATAATTTCGCAGATAAGCCCAAAGCTGGCCTCCAGGTCGTGCTCGGTTGTGTCGCACATCACGGCGTCAGGCGCGGGGCGCAACGGGGCGATGTCCCGGCTCGAGTCGTTGCGGTCCCGAAGCTCGATGTCCCGTAAGACCTCCTCAAAGCTCGTCTCTACCCCCTTCTCCCGGAGCTCCCGAAAACGGCGGCGCGCCCGTTCGGCGGGGGACGCGGTGAGGAATATCTTGATCTGCGCGTCCGGCAGGACGACGGTGCCGATATCCCGCCCATCCATTATGACGTTGTATTTTCTCGCCATGTTCCTTTGCGTGTCAAGGAGGAACGCCCGTACGGCGGGTATGGCGGACACGTCGGAGGCGGCCATGGAGACCTCCGGCGTACGTATGAGATCGGAGACGTCCTCGCCGTTCAGGATCATTCGTTGAACGCCCCTGTCGTCATAGCGCATTTCAATATCGATATCGGGAAGGAGCGCCGCCACGCCCTCCCTGTCCTTTGTATCCACGCCGCGGCGGAGGGTATATAGGCCCACGGAGCGGTAGAGCGCGCCGGTGTCCACATAAATGAAGCCAAGTTTTTTTGCCGTCATGCGGGCGAGAGTGGATTTTCCGGCCCCGGAGGGGCCGTCAATGGCTATGGCGATGGGTCTCATATCATTCTTCCTTTCTCACGCTCCGGGCCGCGAGATACGCGGTAGACCAGGCGATCTGAAGATTAAAACCTCCCGTGTAGGCGTCCACGTCAATGACCTCGCCGGCAAAGTACAGTCCCCGTACGAGCTTTGACTCCATGGTGCGCGGATCGATCTCGCGGGTATCCACGCCGCCGGAGGTGATGATGGCCTCCTCAACAGGGCGCGCGCCGGTGATCTTCACGGGGAACGCTTTGAAAAGCGCAAGAAGGCGGCGACGCTGCTCACGGGTTATGGAGTTTACCTTTGTCTCCGGCGGGATGCCGGACATTTCCACAAGGACGGGGATCATGCCGGCTCCGGCGAGGTCTGCGAGGGCGTTCCGGAAGTCGCGGTTCCGATACTTCTCAAAGTCCCGCAAAAGCCGCCTGTCCAGCGTCTCCTCATCCAATGCCGGCTTTAAATCGATATAAATTGTATAACTGTTGTTTTCAAAGTCCCTCATGTGGGCGGAGGCGGACAGAATCATGGGGCCGGAGACGCCAAAGTGGGTAAAGAGCATCTCGCCAAAGTCCTCGTAGATCCTTTTGCCGGACTTGTCCACAACTTTGAGCCCCACGTTTTTAAGGGAAAAGCCCTGCATTCTGGCGCACTCGCCGCCCTCCGCCTCCAAAGGGACAAGGGAGGCCCTTGCGGGAACGACCGTATGGCCGAGCTCGCGCGCCATTTTATAGCCGTCGCCGTCCGATCCGGTGACCGGGTAGCTCAGTCCCCCCGTGGCGATAAGGACGTTTCCGGAGGAGAAGCGGCATGTTTTTCCGTCACCGTCAACGCAGGAAACGCCCGTGACGCGGCCGGCCTCCGTGAGAATGTGCTCCGCCCTGGCGTGCGCTACCCTGACGCCGTTGTCACGGCAAAAGGCGCGGAGGGCCTCCACAACATCCCCCGCCCTGTCGGACACGGGAAAAACGCGGTTGCCGCGCTCGGTTTTCAGGGGTACTCCCAGTGATTCAAAGAACTCCATGACCATCCGGGGCGGAAAGGCGGTGACGGCGCTGTACATGAACTTGCCGTTGCGGGGTATGTTAGCGATTACCTCGCGGACAGATGTGTTATTGGTGAGGTTGCACCGGCCCTTGCCGGTGATGCCGAGCTTCCGGCAGGTATACCTCGTCTTTTCCAGGATCGTGACGGAGAGCCCGCACCGAGCGGAGAGCCCCGCGGCCATCATGCCCGCGGCGCCGCCGCCTATGACCACCAGGTCACTGCTCGTACTTCTCATAGACGTCAAACTCCGTCCAGATGTTCTCAAGCTTTTCAAAGGTACCCTCAAGATCCTTCTCAGACTGCTCGGCCACGGCCACAATAAGGGCGTTGATCAAGCTGAGCGGAGCGACGAGGGAGTCAAGGAAGGAGATCATGTCGCTTCTGGCGTAGAGCTTCAGATCCGCCAGCTGCGCCACGGGGCTTGACTCGGAGTCGGTAACGCAGATGACCCTGGCGCCTTTGTCCCGGGCGTAGCGCATGGCCATAATGGTGCGCCGGGAGTAGCGCGGGAAGGATATGGCCACCAGCACGTCGCCCTCGCCGATGTGAAGTATCTGCTCGTATATCTCGGAAAAGGCGCTTTGGGATATGACGCGCACATCGGGGAAAAGCTGATTCAGGTAAAAGCCCATGAAGCTTGAAAGCACCGCCGAGGAGCGAACGCCCACGATATAGATGGTTTTCGCCTGAGCTATGGCGGAGGCGGCCTTGTCAAACTCTCCCCTGTCCAACTCCTCAAGGGTGTGACGGATCTTGGACATATCGGAGTTCAAGACCGTCTCCGGCACGTCGACGCCCGTTATCAGATCTCTCGCCACCTCGATGCGTTGAACGGTGGTGAGCCTGTTTTTCACAAGCTCCTGCATGGCCCGGCGCATTTCCGGGTAACCGTCGTACCCCAGGTCGGCGGCAAAGCGGACTACCGTCGACTCGCTGACACCCGCTGCCGCGCCCAGACGTCCCGCCGTCATGAAAGCGGCCTTTTCATAGTTTTCGATAATAAAATCGGAGATCCTGCGCTGGCCCTTGGAGAAGGTGGGCGCAAGCTCCCGTATCGTGATCAAGACATCCTTACCCATTGCAAAAACCTCTTACACGAAATAATTCCCGCTTGAAAAAAGATCGTGACGAGGGAAAACCGCTCTCGTCACAAGTATTATATTTCTTTTCGTCAAAATTGCAAGAGTAAATCCATAAAAAATGAAATATTTGAGGTGGAAACTTGCAATTTCAGCCGATCAACGCCTCGATTTCCCCCGCTGTCAGGCGTCTCCACGCCCCCTTTTGCAGCCTGCCAAGGCGCACTGAACCCACGGATATCCGGGTCAGACGCCTCACGTTAAGCTCCGCCTTTTCACACATGCGGCGGATCTGGTGGTTGCGGCCCTCGTGGATAGTGATATCCAGGGTGGACACGGGGCCGTCGCTTTTAACAACGCGCACGCGGGGCTTTTTAAGTTTCACGCCGTCAAGCTCCATGGGCTCCAAAAGCCGTTTAACGCCTTTTTCCACGTCGCCGGTCACAAGCACCCGGTAGGTCTTATCCTTTTCAAACGATGGGTGCATGACGCGGTTGGCAAAATCGCCGTCGTTTGTCATGAGCAAAAGGCCCTCGGAGTTTATGTCCAGCCGTCCCACCGGGTAGACGCGGGCAGGAATATCGGAAACCAGCTCCGCAACCGTCCTGCGTCCCTTTTCGTCGCTCATGGTGGTCACATATCCCACGGGTTTATTGAGCATTATGTAGTATTTTTCCTCCGGACGTTCCAGAGGTTGTCCGTGAAGGAGGATCTCGTCAACGTCGGGGTCTGCCATGCCGCCCAAATGGGCGGCGATGCCGTTAACGCTGACCTCGCCGGATTCAATGAGCTTTTCAGCGGCCCGGCGGGACATTCCCGCGCGGGCCGCCAGGATCTTCTGAAGGCGCTCTTCCATCAGTCAAACGCTCCTTTTATCGTGTCGCGCAGCCGTTCCAACGGCCGCAGGATCTGTGAGCTGTCACGCTCCACGGTACCGGCGTATACAAGCTCCAGGCGGGCGGCGCACTCTCCGTCCTTCCATATTTCCACAGTCCCCGCGCTCTCGCCCTCGCGGGCGTCGGCGTATACAAATTTTGGGAGGTTGACGGTAACCTCAAGCTCTTCCCCCGCCCTTGTAAGCATGGAAAAGCCTGTATCCGCCCGAACCTCTACGGACTTTGAAAGGCCGGAGATGACCGGGATCGAGCCGAGGATGTCGCCGGCCTTCACGGGCGACTGCATCACCCACTCCGAGAAGCCCATGTCCAGAAGAGCCTCGTGGTCGGCCCAGTCGTTGCCATCGTTGAGAGTCACGCAGATGAGGCGCATACCGTTCCTCTCGGCACAGGTGACCAGGGTACGCCCCGCTTTCATGGTATAGCCCGTCTTTCCGGCGATCATGCCCTCGTAGCTCCACATGAGCTTGTTGTGGTTTGTGAAGGTGCGGCCGCCGAAGGAAATGGTCTTTGTAGACGCGATCTGAGCGAACAGGGGGTCGTTCATGCACGCGCGCATGATAAGAGCCAGGTCGCGGGCGGATGAATAGTGTCCCTCGGCGTTAAGGCCGTGGGGGTTCACATAATGGGTGTTCTCAAGTCCCAGAGACGCCGCCCTCTCGTTCATGAGCTTGGCAAAGCCCTCCACCGAGCCGGCCACATGATACGCCACAGCCACGGCGGCGTCGTTGCCGGATTCCAGCATCAGGCCGTAGAGGAGCTCCCGCATGGTGAGCTTCTGCCCGGCCTTTAGATGCATGGACGAGCCCTCGATGGTCTCGCACACGGCGGGGACGGTGACTTCCTCCTCCAAGCCGCAATTTTCAAGAGCCACCAGAGCGGTCATGAGCTTTGTGGTGCTGGCAATGAGACGGCGTGCGTCCGGATCCTTCTCATACAGTACCGTGCCGGTGGATGCTTCCATTAAGATCGCGGAACTTGCGGAAATCTCCGTTTCCGCATTAGCCCCGGAAACGGTAAACGCCGCCAAAAAAGCAATGGCGGCGGTTGCCGATATGATTTTTCTGAGCATAGCGACACCACCTTTACAGTGTGACATTATGCCCCAACGAGGAGGTGGTTATTCGGCGGGGACTTCAGGAAGGGCCTCACCGTCCTCCTTTTTGGCTTTCTCGGCTTTTTTCTTGTCGATCATGGCGGAGATCTTGTCGATGATCTCCGGCGCGCCGTCAATGATGCGGTCAACGGTAGTCGACGCGGGCGGCTCAATGGTCATGACTCTGACCTGTCCTGCCTTGATGACGACAAAGGCGATGGGATCGATCTTCACGCCCGCGCCGCTGCCTCCCCCGAAGGGGTTGGCCTGACCTTCCTTCTGGTGCTTTCCGGTGAAGTCCGAGCCGCCGGAGGCAAAGCCCATACTGACGCGGGACACCGGGATGATGGTGATACCGTCGGGCGTGACGATGCTCTCACCTATGACGGTACTGACGTCGGCGATGTCACGCAACTTTTCCATGACGGTGCCCATGAGGTCATTGATCGGATGCTTGTCCATTTTTATCCACCTTTCCATTTTTAATCATCTGGCTCACAATGGCCTTTACGGGGGGCCACACGGCCAGGACAATGTATAGTATCTCCCAAATTGCCAGCGTAAGCTGGGCGTCCACGAATATTTCGCTCTCGGTGGTGTCAAAGGTGACCGCCGCGCCGATATCGCGCTCCTTGATCTTGAAAATATTCTCGATGACCGGCATCAGCGCGTACACGCCCGCGTTGGCGCGGCCGAAGGTCATGGCCGCAGAGTACGGGTCGTCCGAGGCAGCTGTATAATGGATGATCAGCTTGTCAATGGAGATCTTCCGTCTGAGCCTGCCGAGCAGCTCCCCGACCGCCTTGAGTACCGTGGAGACGAGTTCAAGGGTGATCTTGATCTTGGGCTTTGTTTTTTCCTCTTCCCCGGGCTTTTTCTCCTCCTTGGGCTTTTTCTCTTTCTTTGGTTGTTTGGCCTTTTCCTCGCCGGGAGGAAGGATCTTCAGCCGCAGGGGGCCGGCGATCACCCGCAGGGAAAAAACGCCGCTGTCCAATGTCGCCCGCGCGCCGACGCGCAAAAGGAGGATCAGGATATCGAGGAGGATCGTGATACCAAGAATTATGAGCGCGGCCTTGAATTTCCCAAAGCAAAGCAAAATGACGAATACGAGAAAATACAGGAGCGTCAGCAAGATATCACCTCCCGGGAAATGAGTTTCGGATATTATGCTATACCCGCGTGAACGCCGGATCTTTCGTCCCCCGGCGCCGGCCGCGGAGAAGATCGGCACGAGATCAAACGCATATCTGTTATGGGCTATTTTACCACACCGAAAAATGGCTGTCAACCGGTCTTATCCGGCGCTCTCCGCTTCCTCCGCCGGCGCCGTTTCGGCGGCCTGGAGGCTCTCAATGGCATCTTCGATGCGCAGCTGCTCATCATCCTCCCCCTCCTTCCCGGGAAGCTCGGGAAGCTCCTCAAGGCTGGATAGACCGAAGGTACGCAGGAACGTGCCGGTGGTACGGAAAAGCGTGGGCCGCCCCGGCGCGTCCAGGGTACCGCAGGGCTCGATGAGGCCGCGCTCCTGAAGGACCCCCACGGTATAACTTGAGTCTGTGCCGCGCAGGTCGTCAATATACGCCCTTGTGACGGGCTGGAAGTAAGCCGTGATGGCAAGCACCTCCAGGGCCGTCTGGGTGAGCTTCGGGGGCTTGCGGGTCTCAAGGGCCTGGCGAATGATATCGGACAATTCCGGCGCGGAACACAGCTGGAGCTGATCATCAAGCCGCACAAGGCGGATGCCGCGCCGCTCATAAATAAGCCTGTCGGCTATTCGCTTCGCGGCCTCAAAGACCTCGCTCTCGGAAACCGCCAGGACGGCGGCGATCCGCTTGGCGCCGACAGCCTCTCCGGAGGCGAAAAGAATGCCCTCTATGGCCGATCCAAGCTCATTTTCTTCCATATTCTGACCCTTCATTCATTATCGTTAAGTAATACGCTCGTGTCCTCGCCCTCGCCCTCAAGAGTTATGCTGCCGTCGTGGCAGAGCTCCAGGATCGCGATGAAGGTCGCCACGAGCTCCGTCCGGCTGGCGCTTTTGCGAAATATGCCGCCAAGGGTCATGGGGCCGCGGGCGGTCAGCAGCTCAATGATCTGCTTGGTCTTTTCGGTGACGGAGAACACGATGCGCTCCGGAAAGCGGAACCCCGGCGGGTTATTGAAAGCGTTCACCGCGTCCTCACGGGCCAGCACACGGGCCATGGCGTTCACAAGGTCGCTCTTCTCATGGTAATATCTGTACTCCCTGTCCAGCGGGATATACTCCGGCGGTTTTACCATGGTGCCCGCGCCGCGGGTGTACATTCCTCCCAGCTCTGGCATCACCTGCTTAAGCCTTTCAAATACATCCTTGTTGCGAAGGCGCTCCAGTGACTCGATAAGCTCCGTAAGCTCGTCCGTCTCCTCCCCGGCTGTTATAAGCATACGGGCCTTGATATACACAAGGTAGGAGGCCATCTGGACAAACTCGGAGGCGATCTCCAGATCCATGGCCTTCATCTCGTCAAGCCAGGCAAGATACTGGTCGAGTAGATCGGCGATCTTGATGTCCTGGATCTCTATTTTATTCTTTTGCAGCAGCTGGAGAATAAGCGTCAGAGGCCCCTCAAAGTCCTCAAGCTCGTCACGCGTTCTGATGACTCCCTCCAGCCGAAAGGTAGGATTTTCCATTTTTCACCTTATCAGGAGATGTGCCAGCCGGTAACCCCAGTTGGCAATGGCAAAAAGCTTATCAAACACAAAATAGACGGCGCTGTTCAGCGGCCCGGACAGCACGCCCGTCACGGCAAGGATCACAAGGAGGATCATGCCGTAGCGCTCATAACGCATCAAAGTCCAGTATGCCCGTTCGGGAATGACGGAATACAGAACCTTCGAGCCGTCAAGGGGCGGGATGGGGAAAAGATTGAAAATGGCGAAGGCCAGGCTCAGGTAGGCAGTCCTGTAAAGCATTCGGTAGAAGTATAACAGTACCTTTCCGTTACCCGACAGCACTGGTGTCATAAGGCCAAACAGGAAAAGGAATACAAGTGTTATAAGCACGTTGCAGACAGGCCCCGCGGCGGCGGAAATTGCCATTCCGCGCTTGGGGTTTTTAAAGTTGCGCGCGTCGATGGGCACCGGTTTTGCCCAGCCAAAACCCACAAACGCCATCATAATAAATCCCATGAGGTCAAAGTGCTTCAGCGGGTTCAGGCTCAGGCGGCCAGATTTCTTTGCGGTATCGTCCCCCAGCTTCAGCGCCACATAGCCGTGGGCGCACTCGTGGAGGGTCAGGCAGATCAGCACCGGAACGACGGACATGAGCGCGTTCGTCAGCACCGACCAGTCGAGATTTTTCCAAATGTTCATCATGGCCGTCGATCCAGTCCCAGCGCCCAGTCCAGAGCGATAAGCAGGGCTTCCCTTTCCGAATGGGTCATAGCGGAGTAGTAGACGATGGGGGCGTCCTCGGAGAGATCCAGCGTCTCACGAATCAGGGCGACATTTCCGGGAAGCTCGGATTTTTTGCATTTGTCCATCTTGTTCGCGACCACAATGGCGTTCACCCGGGACTGCCTGAACCAGTTCATCATTGTCAGATCGTCGGCCGTAGGCTTGTGGCGCGCGTCTACTATCTGGACGCCCAGGGTTATAAGGCCGGAGGCGAAGTAGTCCTCCATGAGTCTGCCCCATCTGTCCCGCTCCGCTTTTGAAACGGCGGCGTAGCCGTAACCGGGAAGGTCGACGATATAGAATTTCCCGTCAATGAGAAAATAATTGATTTGGGCGGTTTTCCCCGGGGAAGCCCCCACGCGGGCAAAATTTTTCCTTCCTACAATGGAGTTTATCACAGAGGACTTGCCCACGTTGGATCTTCCCACGAAGGCCGCCTGTGGCAGTCCGTCCCGGATAAAGCCCGCCGGGTCGACGGCGGATCTGATAAATTCTGCTTTTCGAAAATCCATCTTTTTACCCAATGATCGCTAAAAAAGGCCGGTACGCCTTTTTTGCGGTTTGCTCAATGTCTCAGATCGGCGCCCGTCCCCTTGCCGCCGCGCCTTGGCGCGTGTTTGGGCGCGGGCGTCTGGGCCGGCTCCGGCAGGATAAGGGCCGCGTCAATGACATCGTCGAGCCTTTCGGCGGCGACGAAGTTCAAAGACCTCCTCACCGCCTGGTCGATCTCCTCCAGATCCGGAAGATTGTCCTCCGGGATTATGACCGTCCTGACGCCGCGGCGGAGGGCGGCCATCGTCTTTTCCCTGAGCCCCCCGATGGGAAGCACGCGGCCGGTTATGGTGATCTCGCCGGTCATGGCCACGTCGCGCCTCACAGGCGCTCCTGTGAGGGCGGATATAAGGGCCACGGCGATGGTGACGCCGGCGCTGGGGCCGTCCTTGGGCACCGCTCCCTCCGGGAAGTGGAGGTGGATGTCGTATTTTTTATAAAAGTCCTTGTCGATGCCCAGCTTATCGCATCTGGCGCGAATACAGCTTACGGCCGCGCGGGCGGATTCGCGCATCACGTCTCCCAGGTTGCCCGTGAGCTCAAGCTTGCCTGAGCCCTCAAGGCAGGCGCACTCGACCTCCAGGATCTCGCCGCCCACCTGCGTCCAGGCAAGGCCGTTGACGACGCCGACCCGTTCGCGGAGGGACTGGCGTTCGGGTTTAAACTTTCTGGGGCCAAGGAGCTTTTCGAGGTTCGATACAGTCACGGAGAGCGACGCGCCCCGACCGTCGGCAATGAGCATATCCGCCTTGCGGCAAAGGTGAGCGATCTCCCGCTCGAGCTGGCGGACGCCGGACTCGCGGGTGTAGCCGGAAATCAGCTCCCGGACGGCGTTGTCTGCGATGCGCAGGGTTCTGGCGTTGAGGCTGTGCTTTTTGCGCTGTTTGGGAATAAGGTGCTTTTTGGCGATCTGAAGCTTCTCCTCATCGGTGTAGCTGGTTATCTCAATGACCTCCATGCGGTCAAGGAGGGGCCTGGGTATGGTGTCCACGGTGTTTGCCGTGGCGATGAACATGACGTTCGATAGGTCGAAGGGGATCTCCAGGAAATGGTCCCGGAAAGCGTGGTTCTGCTCCGGATCCAGCGCTTCCAGGAGGGCGCTGGCCGGGTCGCCCTTATAGTCGCGGCCCAGCTTGTCGATCTCGTCAAGAACCACCAGGGGATTATTCGTGCCCGCCTGGGTCATGGCCGTCATGATACGCCCCGGCATGGAGCCGATATAGGTCTTTCGATGGCCGCGAATGTCTGCCTCGTCGTGGATGCCGCCCAGGCTCATACGGGCGAGCTTGCGGTTCATGGCGCCCGCGATGGATATGGCGATGGAGGTCTTACCCACGCCGGGAGGGCCCACAAGGCATATGATGCCGCCCTTTACATCCGGTGACACACACCGCACGGCGAGAGATTCCAGTATTCTCTCCTTGACCTTCTGCAGGCCGAAGTGGTCGCGGTCAAGTATGCGCCGCGCCTCCTCAATGTTGAGTCTCTCCTTTGTGGAGCTGTGCCAGGGAAGCTCCAGGACAGCGTCAAGGTATGTGCGGATGACCGACGCCTCCGCGGAGATCATTGGCTGCTTGGAGAGGCGGTCGTTCTCCTTGAGGAGCTTTTCGGTGATCTCGTCGGAGAGGTCGAGGGCGAGTATCTTCTGCCGGTACTCCTCTATCTCCGAGTAGTCGTCCTCGCCGAGCTCCGACTGCAGGACGCGGATATGCTCGCGCAGGATCTGCTCACGGTGGCCGCGGGCCATCTGTTCATCCACCTTGCGGCCTATGTCGCGCTCAACGTCAAGGATCTCCACGGACTGACGGAGAATATCCACTACGGCCTTGAGGCGCTTAACCGGATCCAAAAGCTCCAATATAAGCTGCTTTTGATCGGCACGCAGCGCGATGGACTGGGCTATGGAGTCGGCAACACCGCCGATATCCCCGGACATGCCGGACTGCTCAAGCCTTTCGGTGCCGCTTGCGGGACTGCCCAGCAGCTCGGAGTGGCGGCGGTAAAGCTCGACAGCGGCGCTGAGAAGGGCGCGTATCCTTGGCGTCACCCGGATATTCTCGTCGCTCAGCATCATGACCGAGGCGACCGTGTGGTCGCCGGCGTCGGACTTTTCCATGATCGTGGCGCGGGAAACGCCGGTGACCATGGCAACGATCCCGCCGCCGGGGATGTGGAAATAGTGGTCGGCGGTGCAGACTGTACCCAGATAGACGGCGGGGGATCCCTCAGAGGCGGACGCGCCATCGAAGGCTGTCATCTCTTCCGCGTCTGTGAGGAGCTTCATCGCCTCCTCATCGGTCGTGCCGCCGTCAGAACGGGTTTCCCCGGATGGGCCGTCTGAAACGGCCTCATAATCCTCGCCGCCCGCGCAAGGCTCCTCGTTGATCAGCACAAAAGCATGGCTCTCGCCCCGAAAACACTTGAAAAGCGCGGCCAGGTTCCTGGGATCCTCCTCCATCAGCTTCACGGTCATGCCCGGAAATACCGACACTCCCTGTACGGAAACCACGGGAAGCTCCTCAACAGGGAGCTCGTCATATAGTTCGTTCATATCAAAAACCTCACTGGGGGTATACATAATCATTTATGGCTGAATTACACGCAAGAGCCGCACGGATGGTGCAGCTCTTGTCTCTCGGGTCTATATCGCTTCCGCGTCCGGGTCGATACGGGGTCTCGGCCTTACGTGTACCCGGGGCTTGGCTCCCTCGGTGACACACTCGCGGGTGACAGTCACACGGTCAACGCGCTCCTCGGAGGGTATCTCGAACATGATGTCCGTCAGTATCCCCTCCACGACGCTGCGCAGGCCGCGTGCGCCGATATCCATGGCAATGGCCTTGTCGGCTATCGCCTCCAAAGCCGCGTCGTCAAACTCAAGGTCGACCCGGTCATAGCTCATGAGCGCCTTGTACTGGCGTGTCAGGGCGTTCTTGGGCTCCTTGAGGATACGCACAAGATCCTCGCGGGTGAGCTGCCGCATGGGTACCAGCACGGGCATACGCCCTATGAGCTCGGGGATAATACCGAACTTCAAAAGGTCATGGGACTGCACCTGCTCCAAAATATCGCCGATGTCCTTCTCGCTCTTCGTCTTGATCTCCGCGCCGAAACCCATGGATTTTTTATCAAGGCGGTGCTCGATGATCTTATCGATGCCGTCAAAGGCGCCGCCGCAGATAAAGAGGATGTTGGTGGTGTCCATGGCGATGAACTCCTGATGGGGGTGCTTGCGCCCGCCCTGGGGCGGCACGTTGGCCACAGTCCCCTCAAGGAGCTTCAACAGCGCCTGCTGGACGCCCTCGCCGGACACGTCGCGGGTGATGGATGTGTTTTCGCTCTTGCGGGCTATCTTATCGATCTCGTCGATGTAAATGATACCGCGCTCGGCCAGAGGCACGTTGAAGTCCGCCGCCTGGAGGAGCCTCAGGAGTATATTCTCCACGTCGTCTCCCACATAGCCGGCCTCGGTGAGCGTGGTGGCGTCGGCAATGGCAAAAGGCACATCAAGCATGCGGGCAAGGGTCTGGGCAAACATGGTCTTCCCGGACCCGGTGGGGCCAACGATGAGGATATTACTCTTTTGGATCTCCGTGTCGTTGCCGGACTGGCAGAAGATACGCTTATAATGGTTATAGACAGCCACGGACAGGGCTATCTTGGCTCTGTCCTGGCCGATAATATACTGATCCAGGTACTCCTTTATCTTGACAGGCTTGGGAAGCCTCCTCGCCATTTCAAAGCCGTCCAGCTCCCGGTCGTTTTTCGGGTCGAAGTCGTCCTCATCCTCCCAGCCGTCACGGATGATGTCGTGGCAAAGCTCCACGCACTCGTCGCAGATGTTAGCGTACTGGCCAGTGAATAGCCGGTGTACCTGGCTCTGGGGTCTTCCGCAGAAATCGCAGCGCGGTGAATACTCTTCAATATTAGGCATTACTGCTGTCCTTTCGGTCGATCCGGCCTTTTCATCTGCTGGTGATGACCTTGTCGATGAGGCCGAACTCGAGAGCCTCCTCCGGGCTCATGAAATTGTCGCGCTCACAGGCGTCGCGGATGACGTCCACCGGCTTTCCGGTGTTCTCGGACATGATAGCGTTTATCTTGTCCTTTATCCTCTCGATGCGGCGAAGGTGGATGGCCATGTCGGTGACCTGTCCCTGGGTGCCGGCGGAGGGCTGATGGATCATAATCTCGGAGTTGGGAAGCGCAAGGCGCTTGCCCTTTGCGCCGGAGCTCAATAGGAACGCGGCCATGCTGGCGGCCATACCGATGCAAATGGTGGAGACATCACACTTGATGTACTTCATCGTGTCGTAAATGGCCATGCCGGAGGTGATGGAGCCGCCGGGGGAATTGATGTAAAACTGGATGTCCTTGTCCGGATCCTGCGCCTCGAGGAAAAGAAACTGCGCCACGACAAGACTGGCGGTGGTGTCGTTAACCTCCTCGCCCAGAAATACAATGCGGTCGTTGAGAAGGCGGGAGAAAATATCGTAGCTTCTCTCGCCGCGGCTTGTCTGCTCCACTACATACGGTACCAAACTCATTGTAAAACCTCCAAATTCGCAAATTACCTGTAAACGGATCCTCTCCCCCGGTTGACCTCCGAGGGGAACCGCTTCCTACAATATTAGCCGATCCGCAGGCAGTTTATTCACCCCTCAGCGGGAGTCTCCGGCTTCTTCTCTTTCTTTTCGACAACGGCCGTGTCGAGAACCAGGGCCTTGGCCTTTTCCAGCTTCAGGCCGGTCTTGACGGAGTCGGCGGCAACGGCGCGCTTAACGTCCTCGACCCCCATCTTGTACTGATCGGCAAGGCGCTGATATTCCTTCTCCACGTCCTCGTCGGACACGGGGAAGTCCTCGGTCTTTGCGATGTACTCGAATGCCAGATCCAGCCTTATCTGCTTCTCGGCGGTGGGGCGGGAGCTCTGACGGAACTGGTCGACGGACATACCCATCATGTTGAAATACTGCTCCATATCCAGTCCCTGGGAAGCCAGATTATAGCGGAAGTTGGACATCATCTGCTCCACCTGCTCGTCGATCATGGCATCGGGGATCTCGCACTCCACCTTATCGGCGAGGCGGCTCATGACAACCTCCTCAAAGGCGGACTGAGCCTCCGCCCGGCGGCGCTCGCTCAGTTCCTCGCGGACGTTGGCTGTGTACTGCTCAAAAGTGTCAAACTCGGACACGTCCTTGGCAAACTCGTCGTCAAGCTCGGGAAGCTCCTTTGCCTTGACCTCATGTACATGGACCTTGAAGGTGGCGTCCTTGCCCGCAAGCTCGGGGGCGTATGCCTCGGGGAATGTCACGTTCACGTCGCAGTCCTCGCCGGCGGATTTGCCGACAAGCTGCTCTTCAAAGCCGGGGATAAACTGTCCGGAACCCAGCTCCAGGTCGTGGTTCTCCCCCTTGCCGCCCTCGAAAGGAATCCCGTCGATGAAGCCCTCAAAATCGATGGTGACGATATCGCCGTTCCTAGCCTCGCGCTCCACCGCCTCGATGCGGGCGTTCTGTTCACGGACATGCTCGATCTCATGCTCCACATCCTTCTTGGTTATACGGACGGCGGGCTTGGGTGCCTCTATTCCCTTGTAGCCCTCGAGCTTGACCTCGGGGTACAGGGATACACGGAATTTGATGGAGAGGGATCTGTCCTCGCCGATGTCAAAGTCCATAATCGAGGGGCGTCCGACGGTGTCGACGGCCTGTTCACGGATCCCGGCCTCAAGCGCCTCAGGAGCCAGCGCCTCAACGGCGTCCTCATAGAAAGCGCCCTGGCCGTACATGGCCTCGATCATCTTTCGGGGGGCCTTGCCCTTACGGAAGCCGGGGATCTGGATCCGGCCGCGGCCCTTGAGGTATGCCTTCTGTACGGCGGCCTCAAACTCCTCGGGCGTCACGAGTACGGTAAGCTCGGCTGTGTTTTTCTCTTTCTTCTCAAATTCCTTAACGTTCATGGGGTTTGTCCTCCTGTCTTCTTGCCGCTTTTACGGGCATCTTTGATATTATAACAGAGATTGGCGGATTTGCAAACATTTTTCATACAAATCACATTATTTTTATTGGCCTGAACCTGAGATGGTCGGCGGAAATGAGCTTATATCGTATCCCCCGGTCTGTACCCTCAAAGGCGAGCGACCGGCCGGCGCCGTGGATGTGGCCGTAGAAGCACTCCCGTACGCCGTATCTCTCCATCGCCTCGATCAACCCTTCGGCGTAAAATTTGCCGAATATGGGCGGGTAATGGAGAAAGACGAGCTTGCGCTCACACTCCCCCGCCGCCTTCAGACTGGCCTCAAGACGCTGGATCTCCCTCAGCATGATTTTTTTGTCGTGCTCCCCCGGATTCTCGCTGGGGCACATCCAGCCGCGGGTACCGCAGATAGCGGCGCCGCCGTAAAAAAAGCAGTTGTTGTTCAAAATATCTATGGATTCGATACCGTTTTCCGCGAAAAACGTTTTTGCCTTCGTGGCGGTGCTCCACCAGTAGTCGTGATTGCCCTTCAGGATAATCTTCCTTCCGGGGAGGCCGTCGATGAATTTAAAATCCAATAGACAGCTTTTCATATCCATGCCCCAGGTGAGATCCCCGCAGATCACCGTTATATCCTCCGGGCTCACGGCTCCGAAGCCCTCAAGGAGCTTTTGGGCATGGCCGGCCCACTCAGGCCCGAAAATATCCATGGGCTTGTCCGTCTCAAAGGACAGGTGAAGATCGCCGATCGTCCAGAGCATTTTGACCTCCCATGAATAATTACATCAAACGGTGCTGATAATAAGAGGGAATAAATCCGAAAGGGGAAAAGATCATGAGCGAAAACATAAATTCCTGCGGCGACAAGCTTCCCGGCGTGGGCTGCGACGTGGTGAGCTGCAAGTACCACGGCACCGACGGGCACTGTCACGCCGACTCCATCGTTGTGGAGTCCCACTCCGCCATCCGCAAGGCCGAGACCTTCTGCGGAACCTTTGAGGCGAAAGCCTCCATGTAAGGTTGTCGGAAACGGCCGGTGGCCTTTTTCGACAAAGGGGAACGCGCGGGGGAATTTCGTAAATTTTACGAAATTCCCCCTGCCGTTTCGGCGCGCACGGCCCGCAGGGCCGCGCACTTTCAAAACAAAAGGGATCTTTTCCAGGACACCTGTCCTTGGGAAAAAATCAAATTGAAGTTTTTTCCTATCATCCGGATCGGATTTTGCATCCGATACATATCATATCATTTCAAAAACCGGCGCACCACATCGGGCAGCTCCGCCTTGTCGTAGCTGTCCGTAAATCTGGGGGATTTGCCGGAAAGGGCCTTCAGGGGCATCGGCGCCGGGACGCCGCTGGCGGACTCAAGCTGTCCGATAAGCTCCGGGCCGGCGCTCCCGGGAACCTCCCCTATCGCCTCCAGGACGGCGGTACAGAATTTGTAGGGGCTGGCGGTGGAGACGACCACGGCGCAGGTCTTGTCGCCGGTCTGCGCCCTGTATTTCTCCAGGACACCGTATGCCACGGCGGTGTGGGTATCCATCAGGTAATCGTGCTCTTTGAAGGCTCTCGCGATAACGGACTTCGTCTCCGCGTCGTCGCAGGATCCCGCGGCGAAAAGCCCGTCCATGGCGGACTTGATAGCGTCCGAGACGGTGTAGACCCCCTTCTCGCGAAGCTGCGCCATATATCCCGCCGTCTCGGCGTCGTTCCCGCCGGACAGGTCATAGAGCAGCCGTTCAAGATTGCTGGACACAAGAATGTCCATGGAGGGTGAAATGGTGGTGTAAAACTCCCGCCTGCGGTCATAGGTGCCGGTCTTGATAAAGTCGGTCAGCACATCGTTTTTGTTTGAGGCGCAGATGAGCGTCTTAACGGGAAGCCCCATGTTTTTGGCGTAGTAACCCGCGAGGATGTCACCGAAGTTGCCGGTGGGAACGCAAAAATCCACCGGATCCCCCGCGTTTATCTCCCGCGCGTTCACAAGGTCGCAGTAGGCGGAGATATAATAGACGATCTGGGGAAGCAGACGGCCCCAGTTTATGGAGTTGGCGGAGGAGAGCATCCAGCCGTTTTGAGAAAGCTCCTCCCGCATATCCGGGTCGGAAAATATATCCTTGACGGCCGCCTGGGCGTCGTCAAAGTTTCCGTTGACGGCGCAAACCAGGACGTTGGAGCCCGACTGGCTTGTCATTTGGAGCTTTTGGATATCCGAAACGCCGTCGCGGGGGTAGAATACGCATATCCTCGTATTCTCCACATCGGCAAAGCCCTCGAGGGCGGCCTTGCCCGTGTCGCCGGAGGTGGCTACAAGGACGCAGACCTTTTTGTCCTCCC
Source organism: uncultured Oscillospiraceae bacterium (assembly GCA_947589225.1). Taxonomy (GTDB): domain Bacteria; phylum Bacillota; class Clostridia; order Oscillospirales; family Oscillospiraceae; genus RUG626. Next base: position 54,930 of record CANQBC010000010.1, read on the forward strand.
CGTTTTTGCGCATGGCGGCGGTGAGAAGGTGCGGCAGCATTTGCAGCGCCATGTCCTTGAAAGCGCATGTGGGGCCGTGCCACAGCTCAAGGAAATGGGTGTTGGCGTCAAGCTTTTTCACCGGGGCGACGCGGGGCGTGTCAAAGCCCCGGGGACTGTAAGCGCGGGTCACGAAATCCGTAAGCTCCGCCACGGAATAGTCCTCCAGAAAAAGCTTCATCACATAAACGGCCCTCTGGCGGTAGTTCATGGAGCAAAGCTCGTCTATGGCCCCCTCGGGGAGCCGGGGCAGCGTCTCGGGCACGAAAAGTCCGCCGTCCACGCTGAGGCCCTGGGCGATGGCCCGGGCCGATGTTACCTTCATGTTGTTGTCGCGCGTGCTGATATAGCGCATAGGTGATCCCTCCAGTTTTACCGATCCTCGGTAAAGGCATTTTCAATGTGGACTATCTCAGGCTCCGCCGTGTCCGTGCCGTCGGGCGCATAGACCTCAATGACGTCAAGGCGGATCTCTTTTTCGGTTTCATGCTGCGCAAGGTACAGCTTTGCCGTGTCTATGATCTTTCCCTGCTTGCGGTAGTTCACCGCGTCCCTCGCCTGGGCAAAGTCGGCGTTTTTCCGGGTCTTGACCTCCACAAAGGCCAAAACTCCGCGGTTTTCGGCGATGAGGTCGATCTCCCCTATCCTTGTCCTGTATCCGGCGGCCACTATTTTGTAGCCTTTTTTTCGCAGGAAATCCGCCGCTGCCGCCTCGCCCCAGCGGCCCAAAAGCTTTGTGTTCAATGCATTTTCCTCAAAAACGTTCTGCGGTGTATCTCCGACGGCCCAAGCCGGCGTATGGCCTCATAGTGGGCCCTTGTCGGATAGCCCTTGTGTTTTTCAAAGCCGTAGCCGGGATAGCGCTCCGCCATCTCGCGCATAAATCTGTCTCTGGTGACCTTGGCGAGTATGGACGCCGCGGCCGCGTTGGCGCTCTTGCCGTCGCCGCCCACCAGGGTGACATTGGGGTATTCGATGCCCGCCGAGCGGTTGCCGTCAATAATACTGATATCCGGCGTAACCGAAAGTCCCGCTACGGCCCTGTTCATGGCAAGATATGTGGCGTTCAGGATGTTCAGTTCGTCTATCTCTTTTTCCGTAGCAAAGGCGACCGAATAATCCAGGGCCTTTTCGACGATCACGTCATAAAGCGCCTCGCGCTTCTTCTCCGTCAGTTTCTTCGAGTCGTTAAGCCCCTCGATATGGAGCTCCGGCGGCAGGATCACCGCGGCGGCGTACACAGGCCCCGCGAGGGGCCCCCTGCCCGCCTCGTCCACGCCGGCGACGGTCTTATAGCCCAGCGCCAAGAGCTCCCTTTCGTGTTCCCAAAGATCCATATCACACCCCCGGCGCGCCGTCCAGGGTGATCCGCCCCAGCTTTCCGCCCCGCAGCTCGTCCAACAGGATCTTCGCCATGCGTTCCAGATCCAGCTCGCCGCCGGAAACGAGGAAGCCGCGTCTCCGGGCGCACATCTCCAATAGCTCAAACCCCGTTCTGCCCGCCGGCTCCTCGATATCGAAGCGGGCGGTCAAAGCCCCGGGGTACAGGTCGCGAAGTCTCTCGCAAAGGCGCGCGCCAAGGGTCTCGGTGTCGAGTATCTCGTCGCGCACAGCGCCGGTAAAGGCCAGATTCTCGCCAACGGCCTTGTCCTCGAACTGCGGCCAGAGAAGCCCCGGCGTGTCAAGGAGCTCCACGCCGTTCCCGGCGCTTATCCATTGCTTGCCCCGGGTGACGCCGGGCCTGTCGGAGGCCTGGGCGGCCTTGCGCCCGGCAACGCGGTTAATAAACGAGCTCTTCCCCACGTTGGGGATCCCCAGCACCATGACGCGAAGGGGCTTTCCGGCCTGCCCGCGGGCCGCGTAGGAAGTGAGCTTGTCCTTGAGCAGATTCCTTATCGTTCCCGTGAACGCGCCGACACCCCTGCCGGATCTGCAATCTGTCTCCAGCGCCTCCGCTCCGTTTTCGCGAAAATACCGGCTCCACAGCTTTGTCATTGCGGGATCCGCCTGATCCACTCTGTTCAGAATAATGAGTCTGGGCTTCCCCGCGGTCAGCTCGTCAATCTCCGGGTTTCTTGACGATCTGGGGACGCGGGCGTCCACCACCTCGCAGACGGCGTCCACCAGCTTCACATTATCCGAAACCATCCTTCTGGCTCTGGCCATATGGCCGGGAAACCACTGGATAGTCATTGCCTCTTCCATCAATAAATACTCCCGATCCTTGACATTTCCCTGGACGTCTTGTTGCCGTACTCGTCCAAATTCGATGGAAAAACTATGAACAGCACCTTTCCAATGACGCACCGCTCGTCCACCATGCCAATGGTAGCGTGCCGGCTGTCGGTGGAGTGGTTGCGGTTGTCGCCCATGAGGAAAAGGCAGCCCTCCGGCACCTCCACGGGCCCTTCAAAAGCATCCCTTACGGTGGTGGGCTCGGCGGTGTACGGCTCGTCAAGGGCATTCCCATCCACGTAGACGACGCCGGTCTCAAAGTCAATGTCCACGGTCTGTCCACCGGTGGCGATGACGCGCTTTACCAGCGGATCAGGGCCGTAGGTGTCCGTCTGCAGCACCACCACGTCGCCGGCTTTCGGCGTGTAAAATAGATTCGTGGTCAGGATCATATCCGCGTCATGGAGCGTGGGACGCATGGAGCTGCCCTTCACGTTGACAACACGTATCCCGAACATAAATATGAGGATACCCGCCACAAGGGCCCCGACAATGCACTGGATCCAGTCGTAGAGTTCCATTCTCCCGTTGTCTTTTTCGTCTTTTTCTGCCTTTTCGGCCTTATCCTGCTCGGGCTCCTGCCCGCAGGTTTCGGGGGTGTTGCTATCCTCTTCCATATCTTCCCCGCCTTTCATCCAAAATCTTGCCGATATCAAAAAAAGGGGGATAAGCCTCCCCCTTCCTTTGTTAGATTCTCTCTTTGACCTTGGCGTTCTTGCCGACGCGGTCTCTCAGGTAATAGAGCTTGGCCCTGCGGACTTTGCCGCGCCGTGTAGTCTCCACAGAAACAATACTGGGAGAATGAACCGGGAAGACTTTCTCGCAACCCACGTTATAGGAGATGCGGCGGACGGTGATCGTCTCGTTGATACCGCCGTGCTTCTTGGCGATGATCGTACCTTCAAAAGCCTGCGTGCGCTCACGGTTGCCCTCCTTGACCCTGACGGTGACACGGACGGTGTCGCCGACGTTCATCTCGGGAAGCTCAGACTTCATGTACTGCTGATTCAGAGTCTCAACTAAATCCATTGTGTTTTTCCTCCCCTCTTGATAGGCGTTCTTACCGCGTCACACGGCATAGGACCGCCCCGATGCGCGGATAACCGGTCAAAAGCAGACCAACACCCGCAAAGGCTTTGATATAATAACACAAGGATTTAAAAATTGCAAGGATTATTTTCACAAATTTTCGTTTTTTCAAAAAAGATTCAAAAAGCTTACAGTCCCGAACGAAGCGTCTCCATCATCTCATACTCATGGGCGTCCAGATCCTTCGTCATCTTCAGCGCCTCCTCGATATCCATGGGGAACATCCTCTGTCCGTCGTAGCAGATGACCTTGTTGGTCATGCCCTCGGCCAGAACCTTCACGGCGTTGAAACCGAAATCCGCCGCAAGCACCCTGTCGCGGACGGTGGGGCGGCCGCCGCGCTGAACGTGCCCAATGATGGTGGCGCGGGTGTCCATACCCGTCTCGTCGGCGACGATCTTGGCGATCTCGGTGGCATGGGCGGCGCCCTCGGCAACGATCACGGCGTAGTTGGTGCGCCCGTGGAGCTGTCCCTCGCGGATGGGACGGATGACGTCCCGCTTATAGTCTACGGGCTTCTCGGGCACGAGAACGGCGGAGGCGCCCACCGCGAGGCCCACGTAAAGGGCAAGGAACCCGGCGCGGTTGCCCATGACCTCCACAACCGAGCAGCGCTCGTGGGATCTCATGGTATCATTGAGCTTGTCTATGCACTCAATGGCGGTGTTGCAGGCGGTGTCAAAACCGATGGTGTAGCTGGTGCAGGCAATGTCGTTGTCGATCGTGGCGGGAACGCCGCACACGCTGATGCCGTACTTGGAAAGCTCCAGAGCGCCCTTGAAGGTGCCGTCGCCTCCCAGGCACACCAGGCCGTCGATGCCGCGGAAACGGCAGATATCGGCGGCGCGCTGCACGCCCTCGGGCGTGCGGAACTCAGCGCTTCTGGCTGTATAGAGCATTGTGCCGCCAAGGCTGGTGATGCCGGACACATCCTGGGGGGACAGCGGCTCCATGTCGCCTGTTATAAGGCCGTGATACCCGCGACGAACGCCAATGCACTCGATACCGAGGCTGTGGGCCGTGCGGGCCACTGCGCGTATGGCGGAGTTCATTCCCGGCGCGTCGCCGCCGGAGGTAAGAACGCCTATTCTCCTGACCTTGGATACTGCTTCTGCCATAATTATTCCTCCAATTTCTCTCTGAAGCTTCACGCGTTCATCTGAACACGTTAAAGTCCTTATCGAATACGTTTATACGCTTGAATCCGGTATGATCGGGCGTGAGCTCCGGCTTCAGCTGTTCGATCGCCGAAATGAGCTGCGCCGGGGAAAGCGCCGGCTCCTGTGCCGACACGCGGGCGGCGACGAGAACCCGGCCGGGGGCGATGTCCTCTGCCTCAAGGGAGGCTATCAGCGGCCCAATGTCCACGCTTGCCGTCTGGCGCTTGGTCTTTTTTTCAATGACAAGCCGTGAGCCAATGAAAAACGCCTCAAGCTCCTTTGCCGTGTGAACTTCATTATAGTAAAACAATTGAGCCTTTATGTCAAGCCATTTGATATATTTAAATTTAAGATCGGACTGATAGGCCGACAGAATCTCTATCCCCTCCGGCATCACGGCGTTCAGACGCGCCGGAAGGCCGGAAAGCTCCGTGGGCTCGGAAAGCTCAAATTCCATAAGCTCGCACTCGCTCTCCACGCCGACGGGCAGCGGCAGGGCGAAGCTCATATAAGGGTGCGGGTTAAAGCCCTCGGTGTGCTTTATCTTCACCCCCGCCCGGATAAAGGCCCTCTGCATGGTGCGCATCAGATCCAGGTGGGAGATGAATTTAGCTCTTCCCTCTTTCTTAAAGAGGATCCTATTCATCGCACGCCCCTCTTTCCATCAGACAGTTGGCGCCGCAGCCCATGCAGCGTGTCCGGCAGTCCGGCGTCACACGCCCGGCATACGCCTCTTTACGTTCACGGGCAAGATATTTTTTGCTGACGCCGACGCTGATGACGTCCCAGGGGAAAAGCTCGTCCTCCCCGCGTGTGCGTCCGGCGTAAAAATCCGGATCCAGCCCGCGGGAATCGAACGCGTCCAGCCACCTTTCCATGCTGAAATAGTCTGACCAGGAGTCCAGCTTCCCGCCCCGCCGCCACACCTCTTCAATGACAGCGCCCATACGCCGGTCGCCGCGGGATAGGGCCGCTTCAATGAGGCTGACATGCGGCTCATGCCAATTGTAGGTGATGGATCTTGAGGTCAAATTGTCCCGCAGGAGCCTGACGCGCCGTAAATACTCCTCGACGCTCACCTGCGGCTCCCACTCAAAGGGCGTGTGGGGCTTGGGGACAAACATGGATGTGCTGACGGTGATCTTGACCCCCCGCGACTTGTTGGGGGCGTACTCACGCCACGTGTGAAGAACCTTCTCGGCAAGCCTCGCGATGGCGGCAACGTCCTCGTCGGTCTCCGTGGGAAGTCCCAGCATGAAGTACAGCTTCAGTGTGTTCCAGCCTCCCTCAAAGGCGATGCGGCAGGAGTTGAGAAGCGCCTCCTCGGTGACGTTTTTGTTGATGACATCCCGGAGCCGCTGGCTTCCCGCCTCGGGGGCGAAGGTCAACCCCGACTTGCGAACCTTCTGCACACGCTCCATGAGCCCCATGGAAAAGTTGTCCGCGCGCAGGCTTGGCAGGGACAGGCTTATCTTCCTCGGCTCGCACCACTCCAAAAGACCGTCTGTAAGCTCCGAAAGTCCCTTGAAATCACTGGTGGACAGGGATGACAGCGTTATCTCCTCATAGCCCGAATTCTCAAGGGCCGCCTTTGCTTTTTCAAGCAGGAATTCCGTGCCGTGGCGCCTCACCGGCCGGTAGGCAAATCCCGCCTGGCAGAACCGGCACCCGCGCACGCACCCGCGGAAAAGCTCAAGCACTACCCTGTCGTGGACGATCTCCGTCGACGGGACAATGGCCCTGGTGGGATAAAAGGCGGTGTCAAGGTTTTCGATAATCCGCTTCGTCACCGTCTCCGGCGCACCGTCCCTGGCGGTCACGCTCTTCAAAGTGCCGTCGTCATTGTACGCAGGCTCGTAAAGGCTCGGCACATATACACCCGGGATCTTCGCCGCCTCACGCAGGAATCGGGGCTTGTCCCATCCCTCGCTTTTCGCGTGCCTTAAAAGCCTCAATATCTCAACGTCCAGTTCCTCCCCCTCGCCGATGGCGCAAAGGTCGAAGAAATCCGCCATGGGTTCCGGGTTTATGCAGGAGGTGCCGCCGGCAAAAACAAGCGGCGTCAGGCTCCTCCGGTCGGCGCTGCGCACCGGGATCCCGGCGAGATCAAGCATATTGAGAACGCTCGTGTATGCCATCTCGTAGCCCAGGGAGAAACCCAGCGCGTCAAATTCCGTCAGCGGATCGCCGCTTTCCAGGGCGTAAAGAGGGATCTTCGCCTTCCGCAGTTCTTCCTCCATGTCGCCCCAAGGGGCAAAGCACCTCTCGCACCACATGCCGGGCTGACTGTTTATCGCACCATAAAGGATCTGCAGACCCAGGTTGGACATCCCAATCTCATATGTATCCGGGAAACAGAAAGCCATACGGATATCCACGTCCGCTTTATCCTTGATTATTTCGTTGTACTCCCCGCCGGTGTAGCGGGCAGGTTTCTGGACTCTCGTAAGGATCCGCTCAAGCACAGCATCCATGTATCTACCGCCTGAAATCATAATCACAACACAATACGCTAATACGCATTTTACACCAGTTCATTCCTTTTTGCAACAGCCTTTTATCACAAAAAACGAACAAATAAGGGCGGTCGCGTTGCCCCTGGACGCGATCAGGACATATAACCCCAACCCGACAAAAACTGCGGAAAACAAAATATCGCATATTAAGCACGTCCTGGCCGCAATATCAGGCCCCCATCTGTTGCAGACAAGCGCGTAAAGAGCCCTGCCGCCGTCCAACGAGCCCACGGGGATGAGATTGAAAAGCGTATATACCAGGCTCACAGCCCCAAGACCGTAGAGCCAGCCGGTGCCGGTAAGCTCCCCGGCGCACAACGCCCCAGCTGACAGTATGGCGCCCGCAGAGGGCCCCGACAGGGCGATCAGGGCATCCTGAATGTACGTAAAATGTCCCTCCACCGAAAGCTCCGCGCCCGCCGCGCCAAGGCGAAGCCCCCTGATCCCTCCCCCGCAAAGATACACACACGCCATGTGTCCCAGCTCATGCACAAAAGCCGCCAAAAGCGTCACCAGCATGAACCCCACCCCGGACATCACGGTAATGGCCGTCAAAAGGAGGATAAACCCGGTTGTTATGTAAATACTATTGTAGTTCCTATTTGTTATGTTAACTGAATTTGGCTGTGTATTCGACTTATGTAAACTCATTGCAAACGAAGGTAGTAATTTGGATTTACATAATTTCCGTCAATGATCAGTTCCATGTGAAGGCATGCGCTTGTGGCGTTGCCGGTGGCGCCCACGGTGCCGATCACATCCCCCGCACTCAGCGTGCTTCCTCCCGCAACGGAGGTCTCCTTCATATGGGCGTACAACGACTCAAGCCCATCTGAGTGCTTTATTATGACATAGCGGCCATAGCTGGTGCTGTCCCCCACCGCCATTACCTCCCCGTCCGCCGCGGCGTGGATCTCGCTCCCCTCGGCTGCGCCTATATCAAGGCCGTAGTGGAATCGAACCTCACCGTCCGCAGGGTGTTTCCGGTAGCCGAAGCCTGAGGTGACCGTACCCACTACGGGGCATGTGAGCTCCACGTTCAAAGCAGGCATGTCATAGGTCACGTTTCTCGGTAATCCAAGCTCCTCATATTTCGACTGGCTCTGCTTAAACGCCTCTACGGGATCGGCGGGCATGTCCGATAGATCCGTTTGATCCGACGAGACATCGTTTATTTCGCCCATCACCGGGGCGGAGGGCCCGTCATTCTCAGATACCGGCTCACCGGCGCCGCCGCTGTCGCCGGACGCCGGTATGTCTCCCCCGCCGTCCGTACTGAACGCGTATGCCCAGGCGTCTTTAAACGCCCTGATGACACCGCTTCCCTCTCCCATGCTCTGTCCAAAGACCTGTGCCGCGCCGCTTATATCCGGTCCGCCAATGAGCTCCGCCGCCTTTGAGCGCACCTTCGCCGCCGCCTCCGGCCATGCCAAAGATGCCGCCACAACAATAAAAAGGATCCACAGGCATGCGGAAAACACCTTTCCGCCTCCGCTCTTTTTTCCCTTTTTTCCACGCCCGGCGCGTCTGTGCGCGTATGCGCTTCTGCTCCTTCTCCCCTCGTATACCATCCGTATGCCTCCCTTTCGCGTATACATCAGTATATTTAAATTGGGCAAGCAGTAGAACATCAGACGGATAAAACGGCCAGGAGCTCCGCCACCGTTTCGTAGGGTATATTAAGTGCCCGGGAAGCCGCCCCAATTACAAGGCCGACACCCGCAAAGACGTGGCCGTAGGATACCTCGCCAACACCGTCCCGGCATAAAAAACGAGCAGGCGCCCCGCCTGCTCTACATAAAAAAATCGAGTGTCCATAAGGTGAAATACCTTATAAACACTCGAAATGGTCCGAGTGACTGGATTCGAATTGTCCGCTATCATTTTCCACCTATTTTATCTTATGCGGAACAAGTCAAACACAGTCCGCAATTGTGCAGACCGTGGCTTTATTATAGTCAACCGAGGTGGAAATGTCAAATGAAAATTTCCATGAAATAGGTGGATTGTTATTTCCGTGAAAAAATGACAGAATTACTATGAGTAAAGTTCAGCCAGATAAAGGAATGGAGGTGGCGACTTGGACACTGAAAGCTTAACCGGAATTTATAGAGAGATTGCCAAAGCAATCAGCGTTGATGTGGCAGTAGAATTACATAAACTGTTTCGAGGACAGCAGATTATCTTCCCCCAACGATTATATGACCAGGAGTACATAGAGGAATATGTAAAAAGCCATTATAACGGTCACAACGTTCGGGAACTGGCAAGAATGTTTGATTATTCTGACCGTCGCATAAGGCAGATAATCAGATTAGTGCGAACTGAAAAAAGCAACTAAACAAAAAGAAAGAAGGAACGGTAAAATGGGAAAATAGGCATAGCAAAGCCACAATCAAAATGACTATACGAGGGGGCAAGCAAGTGGAATTCAATTCGATTTCGATAGGATAAAAGTCACAATTGGGGACAATGTTAAGTCAGAAATAATGATCATACAATACATTTTTCTATTCTAACTAAAATTGAACTTTTGGAAATAACAAAGGAGGAAAATATGGGACTTTTCGGTTCGTTAGGTAAACTTGGTGCCAAGAACGTTGCAAAATCAATCGAGGACAGCCGTCAGGAGCGTATCCAGGCCTATTCTCAGAGCAACATGGTTCAATTTGCACAAAGCCACAGCGAATACCCTGAACTTCGCGCCGGGCTTCTCAGGTTCAATGGGCTTGAAGACATTTTGATGTTCCTGGGGAGCCTAAAAGACAAAAGCTCATGTTTGAGCTGGTATCCCTTCTGGTCACAAAGCCGGAGCGGATTCAGGCACTCTCCGATGGACTTACATATTTCGTCATTGTCCATCCCATCGGAACCAGTGTCAGCAGCGGCATGATTGCCTGCGAAAACGGTATCTTCGATGGCAGAGGCGCACTTTCCAAGTATATTGCAAGGGAGGATATAGCCGGCTTTGAGAAGGACAAAAAGGGCTGGATTCATATCGTCAAAAAAGGCGGCGAAGAGGTTTATCTCACATCGACAGATTCCAAGGCCATAAAGGCTGATGCCGACAGATTTTTGGAGCTGTTCCGGTTGCTGTACTGCTGACAGGGAACCTTCGGCCTGAATATATGGATTTTAGGGAAGGATTTTACCTATGGAAAGAGAATGCTTTTATTGCAAGAAGCCAATAAAGTCCCGTGAGGGGAACCGTATCAACAATGATACATTTCTTTGTGACGAATGCTTCAATCGGTGCAGAAATGAGATTATAAAGCACAAATTTCAAGTCACATGTCCGTCAGTAAACGAATTTTCTCCCGATGAGATACGGACAATTTTGTCCGGAAACGGCGACGATTTTTTGGAAGCCCTCGTAATAACCAGGGAGGAGGAGCGTTTGCGCAGACATGCGGAGAAGGAGAAACAGCACTGCTGTGTTTGCGGAAACAAAGATTGTAGTGGCGGCAAGGTCATAAAGGAGGACTACCTTCTCTGCGAGAGATGCGCCGAAAACTATACCATGACCGCAGCCAACGGATCGGTGACGGAGGCGTTCTTTGCAGAACACGACAAGGATTTTTTCATAAGCGAACTCGGCGAATGCGTCAATCCCCACAATACAATTACCTTTAATTTCAAGACCCGTAAAATCTATCTGAAAGACGCTCTTATGAAGAAAAACTACAAGGTCGTAAGTTTTTCTGATATTGTCGGCTTTAAGTCGGAAATGAGGGTCGATGAAAACACCTACGATAAGAAGCTCGTAAAAAAGCTCCACGCCAGGTTCCGGTACAACGGCTCCGAGATCACCTATTACCGCGACAATACAACAGGAAAGCCCCAGGAATATGAGGATACGCTGGACTGCTTTTCCAGAATCCCCGAGGTCCAGAAGATAGCAAACGGAGCCTATGGAGCATCGGTCACAGGCTCAGCTCAGGACAATGTCAAAATGCCACGAGTCACCTGTCCTAAATGTGGTGGCATTAACTGCACGCCCATATCTGAGTCAAAAACAACAGGCTCGGATTTTTATGCCAGTAAAGGATGCTGCGGCTATCTCCTGCTTGGGCCCATCGGGATACTGTGCGGGAAATGCGGTGCGGGAACAGAGACGACAAATACGACGTATTGGGTGTGTTCAAACTGTGGAAATAAATTCCGCAACTAAGAAAGACAGACGCTGGTTGCGTTGGATGGAACTGGGCAGACGCCTTGGATGCCATCAGATGCCAGAGAGGAGTGTCTTTGTCGGAGGCTATCAGTTTCCAGTGTGTGCCAGATGTATGGGCGTAATCCCCGCTTCGCTGATTGCCACCGCAGTCTTTTTCTGGTATAGACTTACGATTTTCGTATCGCTTGTATTTTGCGGTATCATGTTTTTGGACTGGTTTATTCAGCGGATCAATATCTGTCAATCCACAAATCTACGAAGATTCATCACAGGCCTGATGGGCGGGTACGGTTTCACCACGCTGGAGCTTCACTTGCTTCGTGGGTTTATTTTGGTTATGAAAATGATGGTCTCTATCTATTGACAGTTACTGCTGGCAGGCTTATACTGAATCAAAAAAAGAGGAAGAAGCTATGAAAAAACTGATGATCGGCTTATTGGTACTGACAATGCTCATAACGCTCTGCGGATGCGGAGAGATGGGCGAACAACTCAAGGATAACATCATAAAAGACGCCCAGTTTGCAATTGACAACGATCCAAGCATCGATAAGGATCTGACGCAGGACATAGTGGACGCCCTCAAGGGTGAGAACGAGGAGCATATACAATTCGTAAAGGGCGGGACAAACACCGCTTATCCCGGCGTTACATATGGAGAGGCGTTTGAAAACTTCTTTACGGACCCCTCCTGGAAATACTTCAAGGGGACGCAGGAGGGGCCCGATGACGATGGCGACGGTGAGCCAGACTACACCATTGACAATGTGGACGTGGTGGAATTCACCGGCGGGTGCCTCTATGCGGATACTGAGGTTACAGCTCTCATACAATTCGTGCTGGATACCGACGCCGGAACCTTTGAACCCACATTTTTGAGCCTCAACGATGTTCCGCAGAATGTGCTCATCCTGGCAGGACTTATGGAGACGGTGTTCACTCAAGCCCAGGAGGATCTTGGTATCAGCAGCACCACGCCACCCCCGTCTCAGGATACGGACACTACGCCGCCTTCGCAAAACGTCACTGACGATCCGTCATCAGACCCGGGGGATGTCTCCGGAAATTACTACACGGACAGTCAAAACGGATATTATATCGAGTTGGATAACTCCGATCCCAGCCGTGACGGGACCTTTGGCTTTATTATAGGCGGCGAAAAATATTTGGGCGGCGACCTTTTCAGAATGACTCAAAGCGATTACTCCGGCGAAACAACGAGCGGAACATATTACGAGTTCCAATTTGATAAGCCCAATGACCGTGTTTTTATGCAGGTCACCAAAGATGGAATCCTCATTGACACGGCAGAACGGGACGCCAAGTTCCTCGAGGGTGATTACTCGGGCTACGATCTGTATACCTGGCAGGGAGATTTTTACGAGGACACCAACGGCATTAGTATTTCCCTGCTCGTCCTGCCAAACGATGTAGAATATTTCTGTAAGCTTGATTGGAATTATGGCCTGATGGCGGAGAGCGGCGACGTCTCTCCGGGAGTGCCGACTGAGCTCAGCGAGGGAACTGTCATTACCATCGATCTCAATCAGGATGGGACGATCAGCGTCGTTCTTGAGCAGGACGGATCGGATGGTTTCCACTATGAATTTGAGATGCACCAATAAAGGTAAAATATCGAGGCTTCTCAATTTGAGGAGCCTCGTCAATACAACAGGGAAAAACGGAGGAAAATATGAAAAAGAGTATTTCTATTCTTTTTTGCGCCATAACATTATCCTTATGCCTTGCCTCCTGTGGCGGTAAAGAGGCTGAGGTCCCGTCAAATGAGGAATATTTCGCTATTGTCGATCAAATCAATAACGGCCAGTACGACGAGGCAAAAGCTCAAATTGAGGAGCTTTATGGAAAATTTGAGTATGACGGCTCTGCGGCAGGAACCAATAAGCTGAACCTTTACCGTCTTTTGTATGACAAGCAGGAGATGTACGACGAGGAAATGGACGTACTGCTTGAGTTTTTCTCATCATCTAAGTACAAAGATTTCCTGCCAGATCCAGAAAAAGTCCCCGAGGATGATAGATCACGTTTTATTGATTTGGTATCTGTTGTAGAGCAAATCAATAAAATCATTTCCAAAACCTCTGATGAGAAAGCCCAGAATGCCGTTTCCATTGTAGGACAGGACGTTCTGGATAAGTATGGTACAGACTATACGCCGACGTGGTAAGGTTGTACACTGACATGGTAAGATGCGATTGACGACAGGAACAAACACAACACTGGACTGCTAATTATATGCAGCCCAGTGTTGTGCTATATTGTCGTTAATAGATTCCTATGGGAGTAATGTTGTGCTCGAAACAGTGCAAACAACCTTGATGTTACATATTAATAAATCTTTTCTTTACAAAGGACGGAATTACTCGTTTTGAGTAATTCCGTCCCTGTTTTATTCTTGATATCTAATAAACTCCATCACCGCCGATTTCGGGATTTTCCATCTGTTCCCGATCCTGAAGGCGGCGATTTCTTTGGTGTGGAGGAGGGTGAGGAGGCTGTTTTTGCC
>CANQBC010000011.1 GCA_947589225.1 uncultured Oscillospiraceae bacterium
TTCGGACAGATACGCCGCAGAGCTTCGCCATTTCTCCTGTCGTGTATTTTGACATAGCTTTTACCTCCTTTCGCCCTCATTTTACTTCATTACGCTGCGTCACAAGCAATACCTTACGCAAGGGGATTTTTTTGAATTTCATAAATTTTCTCCTTATAGGCTATTTCTGCCCGGCTTTACCCTATTGTGCAAACTTATTTCTTATCCCGTTTTAGGCAGGCTATCAGCGAGGTTTCCTGTTTTCTGATCTGCGACCATCTACCGGCTTTTTAGCATTACGGGGAATTAACCATACCCGGCTCAAATGCACAACACCGTCAATCCGATTTTCGGAACACAGGATTTGCACCCTCCGCTCGGAAATACCCCACAGCTTTGCTGCTTCCTGCACTGTCATATATTCAAACATTATAAGCCCTCCTTTGAGCGGTTTTTTATATTATACTCGGTCAGCCGAACAATAGCAATAAAGAAAAAATGAATTATTTACCCTCACTATGGGAATTGTATAGACATATTCAAATAAAGAAAGGAACAATAAAATGTATGCAGATGAACGAAAAAGTCATAGTGAGGGCAGACGATATGAAAAGACCGATACCGCTTTACGATTTCAAGGCTTTCGGGGAAGCCATAAAAGAAGCCCGGAAAAAGAGGGGTGAGAGCCGCAACAAGGCCAGCAGCGACCTCCGTTTCTCCACGGTATCTTGCCACTATCGAAAACCATGGATAACATGCAAGCCTATAATAAATGTTCTATGATCTTGTCACCCGGAGGGATATGCAGGTAATGACCTCGGTGCGCTGGAGCTGGCGCGGGAGTACCGGGACGAGGCGTTCATGGATCGGGCATATTTCCTCAACGGCTACGCCCAGGACATGGAGCTTGACAATATCTTCGCGGAGGCAAAAAAGAGACTGAGCTGAAAGGAGGAGCGGCCGGTGGATGCGGAACTTCTCATAAAAGAAAATATGAGACGCCTCACCATGGCCGCGCGGAAGCTCATCCGGAATTTTGGCGTCCCGGGTATGATGGATGATTTGATTCAGGAGGGGTCACTGGCGCTGATGGAGGCAGCAGGGAGATACGACACGTCGGGTGATGCGTCCTTCGATGCCTACTCAGACAGGATCATCAAGTCAGCTATGCTCGACTACATATACCGCAACGCCACCCAGTTCACTATGCCGCCGGACAGGTTCAGAGTACTGCGGCGTGTCGCAAGGCTTCTTGCGGACGGCGGAGGCGTTCGGGAGATTTGCAGTGATTTGAGCGTATCTTCTGCTGTCGCACGTAAGCTGATTTTGGAATACCGTGAGACATTCAACACCGTTCCATTGGACGACGCTGATGCCGATACCAGCGACTACGGGAACCCGGAGCAGGTCTACAGCGAGAAGCTCCAAAGGGCCGCCGCCCTCGATGCTCTCAATTCCCTCTCCTCACGTTCCCGGACGATTATCAAGTACCACCTCGGCCTGGACCAGCCGGATGAGCAGACCATGACCTTTCAGGACCTGGCCGTCCGCCTCAACTACAACAGCCCCGGCGCGGCGGACAAGGCATACAAACGCGCGGAGGCCGAGTTGCGGCGGATCTTCAACGCCGGAGAGTACGGCCGCTGGAGGTCGGCGCTCCAAGCTGTCCGCAGGGCAAGTGCGGAGACGCTTCAAACCGATTGCCATATCCCATGGGCGGAGGTCAACGATTTGGCTGAACAGTTCACCGCCCATGTCGCCATACTGCAATGGGTCTATTCCATTTTGTCCGAATACTGAGCGCCCGGCTCCACCGTGAGCATCTCTATCGCCAACCTCGCGCCTAACGTGAATGTCTCCCGGAAGCTGGCATCGTCCATATATGACACCGTTATGCTTCTCGCGGACAACCCGTACATATGACTATTCTATTTTGAAATCGACCGCTGCCGGAGATGAGAGTTTATTTTGTCTATTGAGTTGATTTTGTAGCGCAAATGGTATATAATATATGTGCAACAGATAAAGAAGAGAGGCAGTTTCATGGCAGGCACAACAAATTTCAGCGTCCGCATGGACAGCGACATCAAAAAGCAATGTGAGAGTCTATATAATGAGTTAGGGGTCAACCTTACCACCGCGATCAACGTCTTTTTGCGTCAGTCGCTCCGGGTCGGCGGGTTCCCGTTTGAGGTGCGGTTGAATCAACCCAACAGAGAGACGATTGCCGCCATGTTAGAGGCAGAGCGGATCGCGCGTGATCCCAGTGTAAAGCACTATTCCGATGTGGAAGAAGCACTCCGGGAGTTGAAACGATGAACCGTGATATCGTCTGGACCGCCAGATTCAAAAAGGACTACAAACTGGCAATGAAACGCCACCTCACAGAGGACGATGTGCTGGTGCTGACGCTTGTCCGCACCGGGACGCATAGTGATTTGTTTGGGATGTAAGATGCCTGCGGCGGCTTTATAGAGGGTGAGCCCGACCCCTCGGTGGAACAGAACACGGAGGACATCTAATTTGCTTCTCTCAACCGCCTCTGACTACTATTTTCAAGAATTCCCCTCTCCCTTTGCGCCGCAACGGGTTTGGGAATTTTCAAAAGGTTTCGCAAGAACGGTTATAACGCCGACTTAAGAAGGTCGTGCGTTCGAATCGCATCTAGATATCGAGGGTCGTGCTGACCTGGGAGCGGCCCAGGAGGCCGGCGACGGCGGCGGGATCGGTGCCGCCTGAAATCATGTTGCCCGCCGCCGCGCGGCTATTTGAGATCACTCCTCATCGGGCTGTTGCCCGTCGTGGGCGGGCCATTGACAGTCTGTCAGGGACATATGGGAGAAAACAGCCTTGAAGGAGGAGTCCT
The DNA here is from genome assembly GCA_947589225.1 of uncultured Oscillospiraceae bacterium. Lineage (GTDB taxonomy): Bacteria > Bacillota > Clostridia > Oscillospirales > Oscillospiraceae > RUG626. Next base: position 2,846 of record CANQBC010000011.1, read on the forward strand.
CCGGACTGCAGGCGTAGATGCCGAAGCGCACCTCTTCCGCAGCCTTGAACATGTGGCATACACGCATCTGGAAAAAGTGAACGCCGTCCCGGGAGCATTCCACACGGAAGTCCTCCTCCCTTCGGCTCAGACGGTACCACATGGATTTGACCGAGGCGTCGATCTCCGTCGTGGCCCAGTCGGAGAAGCCGTAGTTGGTCACCACGCTCCCCAGGTGCTGGAACCGCTCATTTTCAAACTCCACGGAGGCCTTCAGCCAGTTCTCGCTGTCCAGGTACATCACCACGCCGCACTGGTCAAAGCGGCGCCTGCTCTGATATTCCGTCCTGACCGTGAAGGAGAAGTACCTCTCCCCTGTTCCCATCTGAAAGACCGGGGCGTTGTCGTTACGGAAATGGTAATAGGTTCTCTGCCACAGATCCGTGTGGGGTTTTGTGACCACCTCTATTCGATCTCCCGCCGTCTCAAACCCCGCCGGGCGCCTTGTCCACTCAAATTTGCCGAAGTCAAGCATGGGTATCCCTCTTTTCAAAGCGTTGTGTATCTACTATACAACAACGGCGCGGGGTTTTCAAGTCATCTTTTCAAGCCCGGATCACCCCACTCAAGCCGGCACGCCGGCTGTTTTTCGTCATGGAGCCTTTCTTCTCAAAGAGTGTCCCGTGTACTGCTTATGTGGAATTATACACAGCGGACGCGTTCGATTCAATAAAAATCCATCCATTTTTCACATATGATTTTTACGTCAAAAAATGTATAATTCCCTTGGCGCCTTTTGCGCCCGGGAGGTTGATATGGGAAAAATGAAATTTAAGACCGTTGATCTGGCCTACGTCGCCCTGGGCGCGGGGCTCATCGCCGTCTGCTCGTGGCTGGCGATTCCCACCACCGTGCCCTTCACCATGCAGACCTTCGCCGTTTTTGCGGTGCTGTCCATTCTGGGCGGTGCCCGGGGTACGGCGTCGATCGCGGTGTATCTGGCTCTGGGGGCAGTGGGCGTGCCGGTATTCGCCCAGTTCACTGCCGGCGTCGGCATACTTTTGGGCGCCACCGGCGGGTATCTGGTCGGCTTTTTGCTGACGGGCATATGCTACTGGATCACCACGGCGAAGTACGGGAACAGCCTCCGGGCGGAGATCCCCGCCCTGGCGCTGGGTCTTCTGCTGTGCTACGCCTTCGGAACCGCCTGGTTCATGTCGGTCTACAACCGCCAGACCGGCCCCGTGGGCCTAACCACCGCCCTGGCCTGGTGCGTACTCCCCTTCCTTCTGCCGGACGCGGCCAAACTGGCCCTGGCGCTGACAGTCTCCCGGAGAGTCAGGCCGCGGATCAAATGATCACCAGGGCAATATCAAATTTCTTTACTCTGCTTTTGCACAGCAAAAAGCCCGGACACATGTCCGGGCTCATTTTCTCTTCCTCGCGTGTTTATCGCGCCGACTTCTGTGACGAAGATACGAGGGGCTGCGGGTGCGGCGGCAGACGAAGGTCTCGCAGGCGCGGGCGGCCTCAAACCGGGCCAGGTTTTCACGGGAAGGGGCCAATGTGTCGTTATAGGCCCAGAAACGGCCGTCCCGATCCTCCGCAAGGCGGAGGCGGCGCAGGATGCGGCCGTGGGCGGGGCAAATATATTCGCCGTAGTAGAAGCTCCTGTCGGCGGTGTACCACTCGTGGACGCGGCCAAGCTTGCGGCAATTGCCGCACACGGCCCGACGGCAGCCCATGTTGTTCAGGGTAAGCTCCCTGGAGGCAAACGGGCCCATGCGCGTCTGGTTCTTCTTGGGCTTGGCGGGCTTAACGACAGGCCGCACATCCTCGGGGGTCAGGGTGCGGACGCACTGGTCAAGCGCCTTTTGCGAGGCGAAGCCCCCCACGAGACTTGTGTATAGCGCGTCGTTGAGCGCGTTATGAAAAACAAATATGTCAGGGATCCCACAGTACTCAGCGGCCAGATAGAGCTGCGTCGCGTTGTCCGCGCCGATGGTTTTCATAAAGGCCGCCTGAACATCTATGTAACTCTCCGGCATTATGGGATCAAGACCGAAGTACACGGCATTGCGGCCCAGGATCTTAAAGTCGTCTCTCCCCCACTCGGCAAAGCTTGTCTCGCCGTCACAGAAGTCGATGAAAGACCGGAGCGCCTGTTCGAACGGAACGCCGGAATCAAGGCTCTCCTGTAACTCCGGCAGCACCCGCGCGCCCGGCGAGAGACGCTTGTGGACGCGGGGCTTAACAAATATGTTGAAAATGCCGGTGACAGGCCCGCCCAGCTTATCCACGCGCACGGCGCCGATCTGAAGGATCTCTTCAAGACACTCCGTACCGTACATGCCGCTGTTAAATTCAAGGTCAAGGACTATCAGAAGAGATCACCTCTTTTTTCTCACGGGCAGATAAAAGCTCACATTTCGGACGCCTTTTTGATGTCCTCCCTGATCACAAGGGTCAAATCCCGCTCGTCAATTTCCGGGTCGTAGGCGACCCGGTCGGCGTGGACGCCTATAACGTTTTCAAATATATTGCGTACGTCTCGGGCGTTGCCGAAGTTGGGTCCACGGTTTGTATAGAGGTCGGAGAAAAGCTTCTTTGCGTACTCCTGAGCCTCCACAGTGAGCTTGTACTTATTCTTTTCGCACATGGATAAGAAGATCTTGTAAAGCTCTTCCCCGTTATAGTCGTCAAAAGTGAAATAGCGGTTAAAGCGGGACGCAAGTCCGGGGTTGGAGCTTATGAACTGCTCCATCAAGTCCTCATACCCGGCCACGATGACCACCAGGTCTTTCCGGTTGTCCTCCATGGCCTTCAGGACAGTCTCAATGGCTTCCCGGCCAAAGTCGTTCTCGCCGGTGTTGGCGGCCAATGAGTACGCCTCGTCAATAAACAGCACGCCGCCAATGGCCTTCTTCACAGCCTCATCCGTCTTGATGGCGGTCTGGCCAACGAATCCGGCCACAAGGCCGGAGCGATCCACCTCCACAAGCTGCCCTTTGCTGAGGACGCCGATGGCGTAGTAAAGCTGGGCGATAAGCCTCGCCACGGTCGTCTTGCCAGTACCGGGGTTTCCCATAAAGACAAGATGCAGGCTCATGGCCGGCGTGGGAAGGTCGTGCTCCTCCCGGAGCTTGCGCACTTTGGCCAGGTTAATAAGGCTGCGAACGTTCTTCTTGATCTCCTCAAGTCCTACCAGCTCGTCAAGCTCGGCCAGAAGCTTGTCAAGATCCGGCTTTTCGGGGCTCTTCTCCGCCTCCGTCTTGGGGGCGGAGGGACTCAGGGCCGCGCCCTTTTTCTCCATCTCGGAAAGAAGATCGTCCGCGGCTTTTTTGGCCTCGTCCATGGATGTCTGCAAAGTATCCTGAGTTTTATTCGCGGGTCTCTCCCCGGCTTCCCCGGGCTTTGCGGCGCCGTCGGGCTTTACGGTGGAGCCAAAGCCCGTAAGCGAGACCGTAAGCTCGTCCTTGAGGCGCTTGATATCGTCAAGGTAGGACGACGCGGGACGTAGATTGAACGCGTTGAAATCTATATTCGTTCCGTAGGTTTTGGACTGTTTCTTTTTATCGGCCATAAAAACCACCTCAAAACAGGAAAAAATTTTTCCTCCACGTTACTTTATATCACGTCGCTTACATGCTATGTCATACTTGTATAGATAGTATTTGTTTAAAAGTCCGCGCTCCCCACAGTCCTGGGATGGGGCAGAACGTCGCGGATGTTGGAAACGCCCGTCAGGTACATGATCATCCGCTCAAAGCCCAGGCCGAAGCCGGCGTGCTTGCACCCGCCGTAGCGGCGAAGATCCAGATACCACCAGTAGTCCGACTCCCTCATGCCCAGCTCCCTGATGCGGGCTTTCAGTACATCAAGGCGCTCCTCACGCTGGCTTCCTCCGATGATCTCCCCAATGCCGGGGGCCAGGCAGTCCGCGGCCGCCACGGTTCTGCCGTCGTCGTTCAGGCGCATATAGAAGGCTTTGATCTCCCTGGGGTAGTCGGTGACGAACACGGGGCGGCGGTAGACCCGCTCGGTGAGGTACCGCTCGTGCTCGGTCTGAAGATCAATGCCCCAGTCAACCTTGTAATCGAATTCGTCGTTGTTCTTCTTCAGGATCTCCACCGCCTCGGTGTAGGTCACCCGGGCAAAGTCGCTGGAAACGACATTTTGAAGCCGCTCCAGAAGCCCCTTGTCCACGAAGGAATTGAAGAAGGACATCTCATCCGGGCACTTTTCCAGCACGGTGTTTATAATGAATTTAACCATCGCCTCCATGACCTCGAGATCCCCGTCAAGGTCACAGAAGGCCATCTCAGGCTCGATCATCCAAAACTCCGCGGCGTGGCGCTGGGTGTTGGAGTTTTCAGCCCGGAAGGTGGGGCCGAAGGTATAGACATTGCCGAAGGCCATGGCGAAGTTCTCCGCGTTCAGCTGGCCAGAGACGGTCAGGTTCGCGGGCTTGCCGAAGAAGTCCTGGTTGTAGTCCACCTCGCCGCTCTCGGTGCGGGGCGGGTTTTCGGGATCCAGGGTGGTGACCCGGAACATCTCCCCCGCGCCCTCGCAGTCGGAGGCGGTGATAATGGGGGTGTGGACGTAGACGAAGCCGCGCTCCTGGAAGAAGGTGTGGATGGCGTAGGCCGCCACAGACCGGACGCGGAAAACCGCGGAGAAAAGGTTTGTCCGGGGACGAAGGTGCTGGATGGTGCGCAGGTATTCCACACTGTGGCGCTTTTTCTGCAACGGGTAGTCGGGGGTGCTCGTGCCTTCAACCGCGATTCGAACGGCTTTCAGCTCTAGCGGCTGCTTTGCCCCGGGAGTCAGCACAACCTCACCGATGACCGTAAGGGCCGCGCCCACGTTCTGAGCGGCGATGTCCGCGTAATTGGAAAGTCTCTCCCGCTCCATGACCACCTGGAGGTTCTTAAAGCAGCTGCCGTCGTTTAATTCGATGAAGCCGAAATTCTTCATGTCCCGGATGGTTCGGGCCCAGCCGCTGACGGACACCAGGTGTCCGCCCAGGCTCTCCGCGTCGGCGTAGACAGCGGCGATTTTAAGCTTCTTTGCCTCGTAGATCTCTGTTTTGACTTCCATAACAATACCTCTTATTTTCTCACAACGATGAGTTGTGTGGAGTGTAAATAGCCGGATGTGAATGTGACGGCCCGGTTCTCAGGGTCGGAGGCGATGCGGCCGATGGCGAAGGCGGTCTTGCCGCTCTCGGCCATATATAGAAGGATATCCGGCTTCACATCGGAAAATACCGGCTCCAAGTTGAGCTGATCGCAAAGCGCCCGCACCACGTCCACCTCAAGGCCGGCAAGCTCCCCCTCCTCGTCGTAGAAGGCATAGGGATATAAGTCGGCGCAGATGGCCACGGAGATGGTGTCCGTCTCCGGATTTGGCGTGTACCCGCCGCTCCCCTCGCCGCTCCCCTCGCCGCTCTCCCACCGGTCGATTATTCCGCCAAGCTCGCCGGAGGCTCGGATATAGGACATGGCTTCATTGAGATTCTCGATGAGCAAGCTGTTCTCCACTGAAACGGGAATGGCGTAGTCATCGTCGGCGAAGGGCTCGGACAATGTGGTAAGGCCGCGGCGCACCACATCGTCCCGGTCATCGGATCCGACAAGGGCGCAGTCGATAACGCCGTCCCGCAGATCGGCGGCAAGGCGTCTCGGATCGTCGTACGTCCTGACTACGGCCTCCCCATAAGCCGTCAGATACGCCTGGGAGAGGCTTCCTTCCAGCACGCCCACAGTGGCACCGCTCAAGTCGTCCCGGTCATGTATCTGATTTTCGGGGTCGGAGCGGCAGGAGGCGAGAGAGATCGTGAGTAAAGCGGCAAGCGCCGCGGTGATGAGCTTTTTCATATGTGTCTTTCCCTGAATCAGGGCATGTTTTATAAATGTCAACATACCCAAACGACGGGTCTTTTTTGTCGTGTCGAAAGCCGCTTTTCCTTGAAATACACGAAATATTCAAGGGAAAGCGCCTTGCCTGACGTAAAATCCCCTCGTCCTTGGACGCGTTGCCCATTTTTAAAAAGCCCGAATCGTCAATAAAATATAAGTAATGCCGATTTAATAAAATTTAAAGGCCGTTTTGCCCGCCGCCGCGCGGCAGCCGGCAAACAAACGCTAATCTTACTCCCGCGGTTATTTAATTGCCGGAGCAATAACTGTTTTCCAGATCCAGTTTGTCATTATATTTGATTTTTGCAAAGTTCGCAACAGGAAAATGAAAAAAATAAAAAATAAAATGAATTTACCGCCGAGCCTCGGGGCCTATGTACGGTCGGGCGATCCGCCCGACCAGTGTGTTATTTGTTCTTGTCCTGCTTTTCAGCCATCTCGCGGGCCAGCCTTTCGGCTTTCAGGCAAAGCTCTTCAGCCATCTCCGCGCTGCCCGCCTCGGCGGTAAACCGCAGGGCGCGGCCGTCAAAGGTCGGGGCGATGTGGATCTCGCCGCGGGTAGTGCCTATTCTCAACCCGCCCGAGATCTCCGACGCCGTTTCGGCGCTGGCCTCTGTCATCAGCCGCATGAGCCTTGCCGGGGAGACCGGGGCCTCCACCTGCCGCTCTTCTACGGCGAAGGTGGGGAGATCGTCGTAAAGGGCTGCAAGCTGGATCGCGTCCCTGGCCATCACGGACGTTATGAGCGCGGCCTTCAAGGCTCCGTCGCGGAGATAGCGCTGCTTCTCCCAAAGCGCGGCGCCGGAGGATGTGTCCGTTCCGTCGGCTTTACATCCGTATCTTGAGCACATACGCAATATGGCGGCGGGTGCGTCATTTGGGAGGGCGATCCTGTCCACGCCCAGGCGCATCAGGCTCTGGGCGGCAAGCGCCATGGTGTGTCGCGGATCCGACTCCCGGCCACGCTCGTCGACCGCAAAAAGCTCAAAACCGTCCGGAGACAGCTTGAAAGAAGCCATGCCGGGTTTCGCCCTGCCAACAGTGAAGCCGAGGCCGGCCAGCACACACCTCAGGGCGCGGTTTTCAGGGCCGGCCCCGGATACGGCAACTGTAACGGAGCCGTTGTTCGGAATGATCGTCCGGATCTCCTCGACAGCACCGGAGATATAGGCTCTGGCGGTGCCGGAGACGGAGGACACGCCGCCGATGATCGGGGCCGTACGCGGCCTGTCGCCGGTGAGGACGGATTGAAGCTTCGCCCGCTTTTCCCGGCCTATGGGCGTTCCCGCGCCGGTAAAGAAGGTCATGGCCGTCTCCTCCCCGTCCTCTCTTACGAACACCGCGCCGTCAAGGGCAAAGAGCTTGGAGACCCCCGCGAGCTGTGCCTCGAAGCCCGCGTCGATGCGGCAGCACTCCCCTCCCGCGGCTGTAACGCCGCAGAGAAGCGCGCCGGCCAAAAGCCTGGAGCCCTGTCCCCCGGTATGGGCGATGCCGATACGACCGTCTTTGCCCAATACGGCGCCGAGAGCCAGAGCCGTCTCCGGCGTAAGGGAGGTGGCAACAGATCCCGTCAAGCGGTGGTTGGAGACAAATTTGCCTGTCTCCGCGGGCGCGTCGCCGGTGAGGCTCCTGGCCAGTCTGCTCCCGCGGGGAACGCGCCTGTCGGTCCAGACGCGCACGCCGGGGGCGAGGACGCAGTTTTCGCCGAGGTGCGCTCCGTCGCCTACCACGCACTCACGGCCTATCCGCGCGCCGTCGCCGATCCTCGCGTCCCGGCCTATGATCGCTCCCTCCACAACGCATTCCGCGCCAACGTGCGCGCCGTTTATCACGCTGTCGCGCACAGCGGTTCCTTTGCCGATATGGGAGTTGTTCGATATGACCGCGCCGGGGCCGAGTATCGCCCCAGGCTCGACAACGCTGCCCTCCCCCACGAACACCGGAGGGGAGAGCTTCACGCCGGTAAGGGAAACATTTGAATACACACCCGTCTCATTCTCCGGGGTTTTCAGGTCGATGCCGACACGTCCCGAGACAATGTCCACACAGCACTGCCTGTACGCCTCCGGCGATCCCACGTCGCACCAGTAGCCGCCCGCCGGCGCGGCAAAAAGGCGTTTGCCTTCACGAAGCATCCTGGGAAACAGGTCTTTACCAAAATCATACTGCCCATCGGCGGGGATCATATCGACTGCCTGCGGCGATAAAATATAGATGCCCGTGTTGACCATGCTGGTGACCACGTTGTCCCAGGAGGGCTTTTCCGAGAAGGCGGTGACACGTCCGTCCGAGTCTGTCAGCACAAGTCCAAATCGCGTGGGCTCCGGGTGCTCATAAAGAACGATGGCCGCGTCGGCGGACTTCTTCTCAAAGAACTCGCCGCAGGCGCGAAGGTCGAAGTTGCACACACCGTCGCCGGAGATGACCAGCACCGGCTCGTCCCCTATGAAGTCCCGGCAGGCCCGGACGCCTCCGGCGGTACCCAGGGGCGCCGTCTCTATGCTGTAAGTGATTTTTACGCCCATTTTCTCCCCGTCCCCAAACCAGTCCTCAATGACTTTGGGAAGATAGCGGAGCGTAAAGCGAATATCCGTGATTCCGTTTGCCTTCAGGTGCTCCACCGTCCGCTCAAGGATCGGCGCGCCGAGAAGCTCCACCATGGGCTTGGGCCGCCCCTCCGTGAGAGGTCTGAGCCTTGTGCCCTCTCCGCCCGCCATTACAATTGCTTTCATATCTTTCTCCCCCGTTTTCTTTTTTCCTCAGGTTTTAATAGCTTTTCCGGGAAGAAAAATTATTTGCATATTTGCTATTGTTAATGACCGCGAGATTTGGTATAATGAAACTGTATATGCTAAAGTACCCTGAAAAGGAGGCGTGGCATGAACAGAAAAATAAGGAGCCTGCTCAGCTCCAATATGCACCTTCTGGTAGCGACGCTGGTGCTTTTTGCCATCGCGACCTTCTTCTTCGGCCAGTACAGCCTTGAATTGGCGATGGCGGAGCTGGCGGTCATCCTTGTGCTTCTCATTTACACCAGGGCCACCTCCCGCAGAAGGAGCCGGGAGATGCTGGGGTACATTGAGTCCGTGACGGCGAACATTGACAGCGCCACAAAAAACACCCTGCAAAATTTTCCCTTCCCCATGGTGACCTTCACCCTGAATGAAAACGAGATCATTTACGCAAACGAGCAGTTTCTCGATGTGGCCGGCGAGAGGGAACGGCTACTTGCCATCACTATTTCCTCCATCGTCCCCGGCTTTTCGGCCCGGTGGCTCATGGAGGGCAAAAACGAGTATCCCGAGCTTGTGACCGTAGGCAACCGTCGTTTTCGTGTATTCGGGAACCTGGTTCGCGGCTCCGACGCGCCGGGGGTCAAAAATTTTGTGGCCACCACCTACTGGGTGGACGAGACGGAGTACGCCCAGATAAGCGAGGAGTTCGCCAGCACCCGTCCCGTTTTCGCGATCATCATGCTGGACAACTATGAAGAGTTCACCTCCGGCATGAGCGAAAAAGACAAATCGTTTCTTATGTCCTCGGTGGACGACAAGCTCACCGAGTGGGTCCGGGACAAGAGCGGATATCTCACCCGCCCCGACAGGGATCGATACGTGTTCATTTTTGAGGAGCGGTATTTGCAGTCCTATGTGGACACGAAATTCGCCATCCTCGATTCCATCCGCGAGCTTACCACCCCCAAGGGGATGCACCCCACCATCAGCATCGGCATAGGGCTTGACGGGAAGAGCCTTGAGGAGAATTACCAGTTCGCCTCCCTGGCCCTGGAGATGAGCCTCTCCCGCGGCGGGGATCAGGCGGTCATCAAAAACCGATACAACTTCGAGTTCTACGGCGGCAAGACAAGTCAGGCGGAAAAGCGCACGAAGGTCAAATCCCGCGTAATGGCAAACTCCCTTTCCGAGCTCATGCGCTCGGCCTCGCAGATCTACATCATGGGCCACAAGTACGCCGACCTCGACTCCGTAGGCAGCGCCGTGGGCCTGTGCTGCGCCGCCAGAAGTCTTGGAAAACCGGCAAAGATCGTCATTGACCTTGACACGCAGGTAAGCCAGCCTCTCATCGACAAGATACTTACCCTTCCTGAATACAGGGACGTATTCATAAATCCCCAGGAAGCGCTTCTCAACATGGACGGCTCCACCCTCCTTATCATTGTGGACACCAACAGGCCGGATCAGGTGGAATCCGAATCGCTTCTCCAGTCCTGCAACCGGGTGGCCATCGTGGACCACCACCGCAGGGCGGCGGACTACATCCAGAACGTGGCGCTCTCCTTCCACGAGCCCTACGCCTCGTCGGCGTCCGAGCTGGTCACGGAGCTTTTGCAGTATATGGTGGAGCAGTCCGATATCCTCCGCATCGAGGCCGAGGCGTTGCTTGCCGGCATCGTGCTGGACACCAAGAACTTCACCCTGCGAACAGGCGGACGTACATTCGACGCCGCGGCGTTCCTGCGCAGGGCCGGTGCCGACACCTCGGACGTCAAGCACCTTCTCCAGTCCGACCTCAAGTCGGCGGTGGCCAAGTACGCCATCGTCCAGCGGGCGAAGATCTACAAGGCCGGCATCGCCATCGCCGCCGCGGAGAGCGTGGACAGCAAGGTGACGGCGGCCCAGGCGGCAGACGAGCTTCTGAACATCTCCGGCATCCAGGCGTCCTTTGTGCTCTTTCCGCTGGACGACAAGGTCAATATCTCCGCCAGAAGTCTCGGGGACATCAACGTACAGGTCATTGTGGAGAGGCTGGGCGGTGGCGGGAACAAGTCCACAGCCGGCGCGCAGATAAGCGGCAAGACCATGCGCGAGGTATTGGAGGCGCTGTTGGCTGGGATCGACAAATATCTTGAGGATTACTCGATCACGGACGAATAAAAAAATAACAAATCAGAAAGGATCTACCGATATGAAAGTCATTTTACAGCAGGACGTGCGCGATCACGGCAAGAAGGGACAGATGGTGGAGGTCTCCGACGGATACGCCCGCAACTACCTCTTCCCCCGCAAGCTGGCCGTACCCGCCACGGCGGACGCGGTGAACACCATGAAGCTCAAGGAGAAGGCGCGTCTGAGGCAGATCGAGGAGGAGAAAGCAAAAGCCCTTGAAAACGCCAAAAGGCTCGAGTCCGTGGTGGTGAAGATCTCCGCCAAGGCCGGCGAGGGCGGTAAGCTCTTCGGGTCTGTCACAAACAAGGACATCTCCGACGCCCTCAAGGCCCAGTTTGGCATCGACGTGGAGAAGAGCCGTATCGTTATCGCGGAGCCCATTAAGTCCTACGGCTCCTACGAGGTCAAGTGCAAGCTCGGTTACGAGATCAGCGGGATCGTGCATCTTCTCATTACCGAGACAAAATAAAAGATAACTCCGCTCATGTCCCCCGGGACTTACGAACGCGGAAGGAGGGATAACGTATGCCGGAGCTTCTGAATTTCTCACAGCTGCCCCATAATTCCGACGCTGAGCAGTCGGTGCTGGGGTCGATGCTGTTCGATCCGCGGTGCATACCGGAGGTGGTTCGGATCCTGAAGGCCGAGGATTTCTACTACGACCTGAACCGCGACCTTTTCGAGGCCATCTACTCCATGTTCATCTACTCCAAGACCATCGACGCCGTGACGCTCACCGACGAGCTTCGCATCAGAGGCAAGTATTCGGACGAGACGCGTGATTATATTTTTAAGATCCTGGAGCTCACGCCAACCGCGAAGAATTACCTGAAATACGCCAATATCGTCAAGGATCAGGCGCTTCTGCGCCGGCTTGCGCTGGCGGGTACGGACATCAACTCCGCCGCCATGGAGGCCCAGGGAGAGGCCGACGACATATTGGAGCTGGCCGAGCAGAAGATCTACGACATCCGTCAGGGCCGGGAGAACGCGGGACTTAAAAAGGTCTCCGAGGTCATGGGGACGGTATATGCCGCTCTCGCCGAGGCGGCCAAAAGCGGTCAGCAGATACCGGGGTTGTCCACCGGCCTTGCCGACCTTGACAGGGCCATGATGGGCCTTAACAAGTCAGACCTCATTCTGGTGGCGGCAAGGCCCGGTATGGGAAAGACCAGTATCGCCCTGAATATCGCCCTCAATGTCGCCCACCAGTCGCCGGTGTCCATCGCCATTTTTTCCCTGGAGATGAGCCGGGCGCAGCTTTGCCGGAACCTTCTGGCGATGGAATCGCAGGTAGATCTGAAGAAGCTCCAGACCGGGCAGCTCAGCTCCGAGGAGTGGGAAAAGGTGGTGGCCAGCTGTGTCTCCATCAGCGACATGAATATTTATATCGACGAGAACCCCACGCTGACCGTGGCGGACATTTCCGCCGCGTGCCGCCGCGTGGATAACCTGGGGCTTGTCATCATTGACTACCTCCAGCTGATGACCTCCGCCGGAGGGAACAACCGGGCCAACGAGAACCGGCAGACGATCGTCTCGGAGATCAGCCGCATGATGAAGATCATGGCCAAGGACTTGAACGTCCCCGTGGTCTGCGCCTCTCAGCTATCCCGCGCCAACGAGGGCCGGCAGGATAAACGGCCAATGCTCTCAGACCTTCGTGAGTCCGGCGCCATTGAGCAGGACGCGGATATCGTCCTGGCCCTTTACCGGGACGACTACTACAACAAAGAAACCGAGCGGCCAAATGTGGCCGAGTGCATTATTCTGAAAAACCGCCGCGGCGAGACGGGTACCGTGGAGCTTCGGTGGACGCCGGAATACACCACCTTCTCCTCTCTGGAATGGCGGCGCGAGGATTAAAAAATGCTTTGACCAATGGAACAACCGCTTTGATGTATGCTTGATCAAATCGAAAAATTCTGTCAACAATATGATATGCTCTCCCCATGCGCAAGGCTTCTAGCCTGCGTCTCCGGCGGGACGGACTCCATGTGCCTTCTTCATGTGCTGGAAAAGCTGCGGGCAAGGTACGGCTATTCCCTGTATGCCGTCCACTACAATCACAACCTGCGTGGCGCGGAATCGGAAGGCGACGAGGCTTTTGTGCGGGAATGGTGCGAAAAGCGCGGCATTCCCATTATTACCGGCTCCGGCGACGTTGCCGGAGAGGCGGGGAGGTCGGGGCGCGGCATTGAGGAGACAGCGCGGGAAATGCGCTATCAATTTTTCTTCGAGCTGTCCGAAAAGTTGGGAGGCGCCAAAATCGCCACCGCCCACAACGCCGACGACAACCTTGAGACGGTGTTGATGCGCATAGCCCGCGGCACCGGGCTTCGGGGGCTGGGCGGGATCCCCGCCGTATCCGGAAACCTCATAAGACCGCTTCTGGGTATCACACGGGCGGAGATCGAGGCTTACTGCGTGTCGAACGGCATCCCTCATCGGGAGGATTCCACCAACGCGTCCGACAAGTACACCAGAAATAAGCTCCGCCACAACGTGGTCCCGGTTCTGAAGGAGCTGAACCCGTCCCTGAACATCACCGGCATGACGGAGCTTTTAAGACGGGACGAGGAATTTCTGGCTGCGCTGGCCGCGGATTTTCTGGAGAAAAACGCCTTTGGCGATTCCGTTTCCGCCGAAAAGCTCACCGCTCTCCCCTATCCCGTGGCGTCACGGGTCGTGAGGGCGCTTTTCGGGGAGAAGCTCAGCGCCGTCCATGTGGACGCTATACTGGCTTTGGCGAAAAGCGGCGGCCCGTCGGGACAAATTTCCCTTCCCGGCGTCACCGTGCGGCGGGAGTATGACAGGCTCACCGCGCGGAACTTCCAGGAAAAAAGCTTTCCCGCCACGAAGATCCCCCTTGACAGGTCTGTTATAATAGAGGAGATACGTCTTAAATTGATATGTACTCCTTATAAACAGGACGGGATTTACAATTCCTTAACTAATTTTCTTTTAAAAAGAGATAAAATCAATGCCGGTATATATGTGCGGCCCCGTAAAACCGGGGATTCGTTGAAGCTTCCGGGCGGAACGAAGTCCGTTAAAAAGCTGATGATCGATAAAAAGATACCGGCGGTATATCGTGATTCGCTCCCTGTGATCGTCTCCGGGGATGAAGTCCTGGCCGTGTACGGACTGGGGCAGAGCGTGGATTCCCTGCCGGCAAAGGGCGAGTCGGCTGTACTTCTTAAAACAGAAAAAGTGGAGGGATAGAAATGCTGGAAAAGGATTTAGACAGAGTATTTTTCTCTGGGGAGGAGCTCCAGGCGAAAGTCCGTGAGCTCGGCGCCCGGATCACCCGCGACTACGCGGGCAGGGATCCCCTTTTCGTGGGCGTCCTCAAGGGCTCCTTCGTGTTTATGGCCGACCTGATGCGCGCGGTGGATCTCTACTGTGACATTGACTTCATGGCGGTGTCCTCCTACGGCTTCGGCACCACTACCACAGGCGCCGTAAAGATCAACAAGGATCTCAGCTACAACGTGGAGGGGCGGCACATTATTCTCATTGAGGACATACTGGACTCCGGCGTGACCCTCTCCTATCTCAAAAAGTACATCGAGGCCAGAAAGCCCGCCTCCGTCAGGATCTGCACCCTGCTTGACAAGCCGGCGCGCCGTAAGGCTGATATCAGCGCCGACTACGTGGGCTTCGACTGCCCGGACGCCTTCATCGTGGGCTACGGCCTTGACTACGCCGAGCGCTACCGCAACCTTCCCTACATAGGCGTGTTGAAGCCCGAGATCTACGCCTGAGCGCCGGGGGCGCTCCTCAATCCCAAAGGAAAGAAGCTGATTGATCTGAACAGAAAATCCCGCCGCCCGGATATCGGGTTTTATATATTCATAATCGTCATACTCGTGGCGGCGATCTACCTTCTCAGCTCACCCGACGACAAGGCCACCGGCATTGAGTATTCGGAGATGCGCGACCAATTTATCAAGGAGAACGTACAGTATTTCTCCATCGAGGACGGGGTCGTATACATGGATCTCAAGACCTCCATGGACGATGTCTCCGGTAAAAGCGTTTACCACAAGCTCATGAGCGTGTCAATATTCTGGGATGACTTGGGCGACCTGATCGCCGACCAGGAGGAACGCGGGATATTGAAGTTCAACCTGGAGCCCGTGTATGAGACGCCCTGGTGGGTGACTATCATCCCCTATGTCATTATCATGATCGTCATGGTCATCGTCTGGTATGTGATGATGAACCGCATGGGAGCGGGCGGAGGCGGCGGCAACGGCGCCGGTCGCTTCGGTCACGCCAGGACGCGTCTGGCCTCCGATGAGAAGAAGAAGGTGACCTTTGCCGATGTGGCGGGCGCCGACGAGGAGAAAGCCGAGCTTGAGGAGATCGTCGACTTTCTGAAGGATCCCCACAAATATACGGCTCTGGGCGCTCGTATTCCCAAAGGCGTGCTCCTTGTGGGGCCTCCGGGAACCGGTAAGACCCTTCTGGCCAAAGCCGTGGCTGGTGAGGCAAACGTCCAGTTCCTCTCCATTTCCGGTTCCGATTTCGTTGAGCTCTATGTCGGTGTGGGCGCTTCCCGTGTGCGCGACCTCTTTGATCAGGCCAAAAAGCTCTCCCCCGCCATCATTTTCATCGACGAGATCGACGCAGTGGGCCGTCAACGCGGCTCCGGCCTTGGCGGCGGGCACGACGAGCGCGAGCAGACGCTGAACCAGCTCCTGGTGGAGATGGACGGCTTTAACACCAATGAGGGCGTCATCGTCATGGCGGCCACCAACCGGGCCGACATTCTCGACTCCGCGCTGCTCCGTCCCGGACGGTTCGACAGACAGGTATTCGTAGGTGTGCCCGACGTAAAGGGGCGCGAGGCCATTTTGAAGATACACTCCCGGGGCAAGTCCCTCGGCGACGACGTGGATCTCGGCAGCATCGCCCGCGGAACGCCCGGCTTTACAGGCGCGGATCTTGAAAACGTCATGAACGAGGCCGCGCTTCTGGCCGCCCGCAATAACAGACCGTTTATCACCATGTCCGATGTGGACGAGGCCATTTTGAAGGTTCAGATGGGCCCGGAGAAGAAGTCCCGGAAGATGTCGGACAAGGCCAGAAGGCTCACCGCCTATCACGAGTCCGGCCACGCGGTCACAGGCATGTTCCTGGAGCACGCCGATCCCGTACACTATATCACCATCGTTCCCCGTGGCCAGGCCGGCGGCTACACGCTGTTCAGGCCCGAGGAGGATCTGGAAAATTACAAGTCGCGCTCCGAGATGTTTGAGGACATTGTCATGAGCCTGGGCGGGCGCATTGCCGAAAAGCTCTTTCTGGACGACATTTCCACCGGCGCCTCCGGGGACATCCAGTCCGCCACCAACATCGCCCGCAGCATGGTCACACGCTACGGAATGAGCGACAGGCTCGGCCCCATCAGCTACGACAGCTCCGACCATTCCATCTTCATTGGACGCGACTTTGGCACCACCAAGTCCTACTCCGAGGAGACGGCCGCGATGATCGACGAGGAGGTCAAGCGCATCTTCGACGAGGCGGCCAAACGGTGTGAGGAGATCCTGACGGCCCACAGCGACATTGTAAAAACAAGCGCCGAGTACCTTTTGGAGCATGAGTCCATGACCGGCGCGCAGTTCAAATACCTCATTGAGCACGGCACCGTCCCCGCCCCCGAAGAGGTGGAACCGAAGCCCGCCGAGCCTGAGCCGGAGAACCCCATCATGCAGGAGATCCGCGCCAAGGCCCTTGAGGACGCGCGCCGCGCCGAAATGGAGGAGAAATCAAACTCCGACGGCAGTTGGAAGAACCCCTTTGACGAGGGTTAATGCATATGTTTTCGGCGGACAGCTGCGACTGTCCGCCGAAAAATGTTAATAAGAGAAATGCGCAGATAGATGGGCATTCGGAACACCTGGACTGTGATGGAACGAGCCGTAGCGGGCTTAACGTTTTCACAGCCCCTTTTTTATTGTCACGGGAAGGCGTGGGCCGAGGCGGGAGACAAGCTCGTTTGTGATGGTGCCGGCAAGGGCGGCGACGGTCTCCGCGCCGACCATCTCTCCCCCTTCGCTTCCTATGAGCGTGGCGGTATCGCCGGCCGCCACGCCGGGGAGGTCCGTCACGTCGAGCAGCATCATATCCATACATATAAAGCCGACGACTTTGGCGCGCCCTCCGCGGATAAGCGCATGGCCGACTCCGTTCGATAAGGCCCTTGGATAGCCGTCGCCGTAGCCGATGGGCAGGAGGGCGACAACGCGGTCACGATCAGAAACGCCCTCGAGGCCGTAACCTACGCCCTCCCCCGCCGGGACCTCGCGGAGGGAAACCACGCGGGCTTTAAGGGAAAGGACCGGGCAAAGACGTGGGGCCAGAACGGTCCGCTCGCCGGGAGCGGATTGTATGCCATAGACGCCAAGACCTATGCGGACGTAGTCACCGTCAAAGCCGGGGTAGTTGAGCAGGCCGTAGGTGCTGTCGATGTGGACGGCGGGACGTTTTCCAAAAGAGGATATGAGCTTCATCGCGCTCTCAAAGCGCTCTGTCTGAAGGGCGGTAAAGCCGGCGGCACTCCCCTCCCGGCTCTCGGAACAGGCAAGATGGGTGAATACCCCGGTGACAGCAATATTCTTGAGCGCCATGATCTGGCCTATCGCCTCCGCATCGTCAAACGGCACGCCCAGTCGGTGCATACCCGTGTCCAGTTTTAAATGGGTATTCAGCTTAACATTCTGACGATCCAGAGCGCGGGCACTGGCAAGATCTGTGAGCGTCAGGGTGACACGGTACCTCTTTGCCTCCCGGGAGCGGAGTGGATCTGTGTGACCGAGGACGAGAATCTCCCCCCGAAGGCCGTATTTCCGCAAGGCTATGGCCTCGTCGATCGTCGCCGTGGCAAAGGCGTCAACGCCCATCCGTTCAAGCTCCGCGGCCACCTCAAAGGCCCCGTGCCCATACGCCTCCCGCTTTACCACCGCCATCAATCGTCCTTTGGGCGGCAGGAGCTTTTTAAGCTCGGTCAAATTATTCCGCAGAGCGTCCATGTCCAGCTCGATCCACGCGCGGCTCCGGGACGGATCCGGCGACGCGGGCGCGAAACGGCGAAATATGAGAGATGCGAAACCCGACACAACAAACGAGACGGCGCACACCGCCAGAAAGTGCAGGAGGTTGTTTTCAACAAGCGCTTCCCACATGCCGAAATGCCTTGCCGCCGCGCGGACGGAAAGTATGGCAAGCGGGTGTATTATGTAAACAAGTAGGGCGAAGGTTCGAAGATCCCTTCTGCGCTTGCCACGGAATGAGGCGATCAGCGAGAAGAGGAATGCGGACACTGCGGGCAGAGACAGCGTCATAGCGTAGTTTTTCCCCCACCGCAGCCCCCTGAGCGCGACTGTTTCCCCCGCCATAAGCAACAGGGAGACGGCAAACAGGACCACTGTGGTCAGGCGGTTTGTCTCTTCCCTCCTGTCCCGGCACAGGCCGCCGAGCACAAAGAAAAGGGGCGCGAAAAAGAGGCCGTTTCGGGTCCTGTCCATGATTTGGAGAAGCACGTTGAACGGCGGGACGGTATTGATGCCCACAATGGTGTCGCCGAAAAAACCGGCGAGGTAAAGCGCGCCGGCAATGGCCAGCGCCCCGGGGTAGTCACACCGGCGCACGAGTTGATACGCGATCGCGCACCCCAGCATGGCCGCCGGAAGGTACCAGAGGTGATAGAACGTGCCGTCAAAAACGATATCGCGGACAAGTTCCGAAAGCCAGCCTGTCCCCGCGAAGTATCCGTTTCGAATAATCACAGGCAGATAGAGAAGTGTGGAGAAAAGATACCAGAGGGCGGCGCGTTTTTCAAATTTGAGGAGCCGCGACATGTCCTTCGTGTACCGTGTGACGGTAAAATAGCCGCTTGTCATGAAGAAAAAGGGTACCGCAAGGCGCGAAAGGATATTTACAAGGATGAAATTGGCGTCCTCGCTCACGTCCAGGAGCGGCTGTGTGTGGATGGCGACCACGAGGACCGCCGCCAGCGGGCGAAAAAGGTCGATACCGGCCCGATCATGCGTCCTTCTCATACATACTGCCCCAGGATGAGGTCAAGGGCGTCGGGAAGCTCTATACCGGCCGCGCGCATCATGGCGGGGAATCGGCTGTGGGAGGTGAGCCCCGGGATCGTGTTGACCTCGTTAAATACGACCTCCCCGCCGGGGGTCAGGAACATGTCCACTCTGGCAAAACCGGAGCAGTCAAGGGCGCGGTAGATCGTTTCGGCGGCTCTGATCACGCGCGTCTCCGTCTCACGATCCACACGGGCAGGGGTGTGAATGACGGCGCTTCCGTCGGTGTATTTGTTATCAAAGTCAAAAAAGCCCCCCGCAAGCTCTATCTCGTCCACCCGGCCCGTTATGAGCCTGTCCCTTCCGATAACGGCGCACCCCACCTCGAAGCCGGGGACAGCCTGCTCCACGGTCACGGTATCATCGTATCTCGCCGCCTCGTCCACCGCGGAGGGGAGCGCGCTCTCCCCCGCCGCCCTTGTGATGCCGAAGGAGGAGCCCGCGCGGAGGGGCTTTACAAAGACGGGGAATGTGAGCGTATCAAGGACGCGCCGCTCCCCCTCCTCCCTGTCGCGGACGTGAAAGGTAACGGCGGCCGGAACACGGATTCCTGTATCCCTCACCAAGCGGTGGGCTCTGTCCTTGTCCATGCACAACGCCGACGCCAGCGTGCCGCATCCCACCACCGTGAGGCCGGCAAGCTCCAGCATGCCCTGCACGGTGCCGTCCTCGCCGTTTTTGCCGTGAAGAACCGGAAACACCAGATCCACCGGCACACGCCGAAGGCCGCCCCGGCGGAGCTCAAAAAAGCCTTTCTCCGATCGGCTCAGGGATACGGTCACCGGGACGAGGTGGACGCGATCCGCCCACCATTCATCCTTTTCCAGAAGCTCCGCGGGCCCTGTGTATCTGTACCAATCACCATCGCCGGTTATTCCGATCGGTATAACATCATATTTGTCCCTGTTTATGTTATCGATTACCGCCGCGGCGGATCGAAGGGACACAGCGTACTCGCTGGACTCGCCTCCAAAGAGTATCGCAACTGTCTTTTTCACGGCGATCACCTCAATATGAGGCTAACTCTTTTATGTATCAAATCGGCAAACTGACTGTATCAAAGGGGCATAGAAAGATTTAAGATGTCGCATTTTGTTCCACAACGTTTTCCTACCGGCTTTTCCGGGAACAACCGGCCATGGCCGAATACCGCGCTTTAAAACGAAAAGGACGGATCCCATAAGACCCGTCCCTCTCTATCTATTTATGCGGAAGCTCAAAAGATCACCACATCACCGTGGCAAAGTAGTCGTCCGGAGTCTCGGCCCTCCTGATAAGCTCGGTGGTGCCGTCCTCCCTCAAAAGCACCTCGGCGCTTCTGAGCTTGCCGTTGTAATTATACCCCATGGCGTGGCCATGGGCGCCGGTGTCGTGGATGACCAGGAGGTCGCCGGTGTCGATCTCGGGAAGCTCCCGGTCGATGGCGAATTTGTCGTTATTTTCGCACAGGCTCCCCACCACGTCGTAGAGGTGATCGTGGGGCGCGTCCTCCTTGCCCAGGACGGTGATGTGGTGGTAGGCGCCGTACATGGCGGGACGCATCAGATTGCAGGCGCAGGCGTCCACGCCGATGTATTCCTTGTAGATGTGCTTTTCGTGGATTGCCCGGGTGAGCAGGCACCCGTAAGGCCCAAGCATATAACGGCCGAGCTCCGTGAAGATCTTCACGTCCCCCAGCCCCGCGGGAACCAGGATCTCGTTATACGCCTCCCGGACGCCGTTGGCGATAAGCTCGATATTCGGCGCGGTCTGGTCGGGGTAGTACGGGATGCCGATGCCGCCGGAGAGGTTCACAAACTCGATGTGCGCGCCGGTGGCCTCGTGAAGCTCCACCGCAAGCTGGAAAAGCTGACGGGCCATCATGGGGTAATACTCATTAAAGGTGGCGTTGGAGACCAGAAAGGCGTGGATGCCGAAATCCTTCGCGCCGAGAGCGAGAAGATCCCGGTAGGCGCTCTTCATCTGCCCTCTTGTCATGCCGTACTTGGCGTCCCGGGGGTTGTCCATGATCTGGTTGGCCACGGAGAATACGCCGCCGGGGTTGAAGCGGCAGCAGATGGACTCGGGGATGCCGCAGATGTCGTTCAGGAATTTGACGTGGGTGTAGTCGTCAAGGTTGATGTACGCCCCCAGCTCCCGGGCCTTCTTCATATCGGCGGCCGGAGTCTCATTGGAGGAAAACATGATGTCGTGGCCGGAAAAGCCGCAGCGCTCGCTCATCATCAGCTCCGTAAGGCTGGAGCAATCGACGCCGCAGCCCTCCTCCTTCAGGATCTTCAGGATCCTCGGCGTGGGGGTGGCCTTGACGGCGAAATACTCCCTATAACCGGGGTTCCAGGAAAACGCTTTATTGAGACGGCGGGCATTCTCACGGATGCCGCGCTCGTCGTAGATATGTATGGGAGTGCCATATTCTCTGGCGATCTCCTCGAACGTATCCTTTGAAGCAAAGGTTTTCTTCATCAAACTAACCCTCCAAAGTGAAAATACATCATTATTTTAATACATTTCGTACGGTATTGCAACCTTTTGAGTCAAATAATATTATACTTATTTTCGTTATTGTATATGACCTTTTTTATCCTTTTCGACAAAAATAGTCATGTTTGGACGATTTACTTGACACGGGCGCGAAAACGGTGCTATATTTTCCACAGCGAAATCATAAAAATTTACAGGGGGTACAAGAATGAATCTGACTTACAACATCAAGGACAAGCCCGGCTTTGGCAAGACCCTGGTTTTCGCGCTCCAGCAGCTGCTGGCCATCATGGCGGCCACCATCGCGGTGCCCAGCATCGTGGGCAACGGCATGAGCCAGACCGCCGCCCTCTTCGGCGCGGGTGTGGGCACGCTTGTGTATCTGTGCTTCACCAAGTTCAAAAGCCCCGTGTTCCTGGGAAGCTCCTTCGCGTTCCTGGGCTCCATGTCCGCGGCCTTCGCCGGGGCGGCCTCCGTTGAGATCGGCTACGCCGGACTCGTCATCGGCGCGCTGATTGCCGGCCTTGTGTACGTGGTCATCGCCCTGGTCATCAAGGCCGTGGGCGTCCGCTGGATCGACAAGCTGATGCCTCCCGTCATCATCGGGCCCACCGTCGCCATCATCGGACTGAGCCTTGCCGGCAACGCCGTGGGCGATCTCATGGGCGCCTCCGGCGCCGTGGCCGCCGGGGCCTCCACCTACGTGTGCATCCTCTGCGGGCTTGTGACCCTGGCCGTCACCATGGTCTGCTCCGTCTACGGCAAAAAGATGGTCAAGATGATCCCCTTCATCATCGGCATTCTGGCCGGGTACGCCGTGGCCCTGTGCTTCACCCTCATCGGCAACGCCACCCAGAACGCCGCCCTCCAGATCATTGACTTTAGCAAGTTCTCCCAGATGACCTGGGTTCCCGACTTCACCTTCCTGAAGGCCGGCAAGGGCCTCAAGGGCGTCACCGGAACCTATCTTGCCACCCTGGCCGTGGCCTACGCCCCCGTGGCCTTCGTGGTCTTTGCCGAGCACATCGCCGACCACAAGAACCTTTCCTCCATCATCGGCCAGGACCTGCTCAAGGATCCCGGCCTTGCCAACACCCTGCTGGGTGACGGCGTGGGCTCCATGGCGGGCGCCATCTTCGGCGGCTGCCCCAACACCACCTACGGCGAGAGCGTGGGGTGCGTCGCCATCTCCGGCAACGCCTCCGTCATCACCATCCTCTACACCGCCGTTCTCGCCATGGTCATCAGCTTCTTCGGGCCCTTCGCCACCTTCCTGGCCTCCATCCCCAGCTGCGTCATGGGCGGTGTGTGCATCGCCCTCTACGGCTTCATCGCCGTCTCCGGCCTTAAGATGATCCAGGGCGTGGATCTCAATGACAACCACAACCTCTTCGTTGTCTCCGTCATCCTCATCGCCGGCGTGGGCGGCATGGCCGTCTCCTTCGGAAAGGTCACCGTCACCGAGGTCGCCTGCGCCCTGATCCTGGGCATTCTCACCAACGTCCTGCTTTCCGGGAAGAAGAAGGATTCCGCGCCCAAGGCAAAAAAATAAGCTTTTCTCGATCATCCCCCCGGTAACCCGGGGGGATTTGTTGCATCAACGCACCTGTAAGCCCCCCCATCGGATCTACGGGAGATTTTTCTGTTCAAAAAAGCTCGTCAAGAAGCGTGAAGTACCTGATTTTCTCTCTGTCCGGGCGAATGCCCAAATATTCAAAGAGCGCGTCGGCGTCATAGCCGGGGCAGGCGCGGCCGTGACAGCCGTCGGTGTTGTCGTGTAAGCTTCGACGGGCAATGGCAAGATCGCGGTACGGATCCGCCACTCCCGCGCCGCCCAAGTCGATAAAGCCGCGTATTCTCCCATTCTCTGTGAAAATATTGGGAAGGCACATATCACCATGGGTAAAAGCGAGCTCCTGGGACGGCCGGTTTTTCTGGAGCCACGAGAGGAGATGCTCCGGATCACGGAAGCCTCCCGGGCCAAAGGTCGCGGGGTCAACGTTATCCGTGTCGACCTCTCCCCTCTCCACACGCCTCCGGGCAATGGCAAGCTCCGTGTCAAGGTCGGCCATATATGGGCAGCCTGTATGATCAACG
The DNA here is from genome assembly GCA_947589225.1 of uncultured Oscillospiraceae bacterium. Classification (GTDB taxonomy): domain Bacteria; phylum Bacillota; class Clostridia; order Oscillospirales; family Oscillospiraceae; genus RUG626. The sequence goes on from CANQBC010000011.1 coordinate 26,345, forward strand.
CTCCGAACCATCTCAAGGGCTTCGGCCAGAAGCCCGGTCAAGCGGGCGGGCTCCCGCACAACGGTCCTGTCGCACAGCATGAGCCCCGGAAGCCGCGTCATCAGCAGGAACCGATATCCGCCCTCGCTCTCGTCCGCCAGGATCTCTGGCACCGGCAGCCGGCCGCGAAGCCACCCCATTACGCCCGCCTCACGGCGGGCGTTTTCATCGTCCGGTGATATTTTCAGCACCATGTCCGGATAAAGCCGCACCCCGGCGCCGGACATGCCGATATTGTCCTCAGTGTACAGAGAGGCGCCGATCAGCTCCTGTATCCTTTTCGGGATCGTCAATTGAGTGTCCCCCTGTTCTTTTCCAGCATCCGCGTGACGCTCTCCCGCAGGGGGGCGTTTTCCTCACATCTCAGCTCCGGATCGGAAGCCAAAAGCTCCTTCGCGGCTGTCTGGGCGTTTTTCAGCATGTCCATATCGGTGGCGAAACTGGCGATATTCATGTCGGGAAGCCCGCTCTGGCGGGAGCCGAAGAAGTCGCCGGGGCCGCGGATCCTGAGATCCTCCTCAGCGATCTTAAATCCGTCGTTCGTCTTGCAGAAGGCCCGCATGCGCTCCCGCGCCGCGTCCCCTCCGCCTCCCTCAAAAAGGACGCAGTAGGACTTGTACCCGCCGCGGCCCACGCGGCCCCGGAGCTGGTGGAGCTGGCTCAGGCCGAAGCGGTCGGCGTTCTCCACCACCATCAGGTTGGCGTTGGGCACGTCCACGCCCACTTCGATCACCGTAGTAGCCACGAGGATGTCAATGTTCCCTGCGGCAAACGCTCCCATTGTCTCGTTTTTTTCCTTGGGGCGAAGCTTACCGTGGACGAGGGCCACGCGCAGGTCGGGGAACACCTTTTCCGAGAGCTCTTTCGCGTACTCCTTCACGGACTTGAGCCCGTCGGGCGTCTCCTCCGTCTCCTCCACCGCGGGGCAGACGATAAAGACCTGCCTGCCCACCTCCACCTGCTTTCGTATGAACTTGTATATCCTCTCCCGCATGGATTCCCCCACCAGGAATGTGTCGATCGTCTGGCGGCCGGGCGGAAGCTCGTCAATGACGGAGACATCCAGGTCGCCATAGAGGATCAGGGCGAGGGTGCGCGGGATCGGCGTGGCGGACATCACCAGCACATGCGGCGTATCCCCCTTATCCGAGAGGGCCGCCCGCTGCTGAACGCCGAAGCGGTGCTGCTCGTCGGCGATGATGAGGCCCAGGTCGTCAAACTCCACGCTGTCGGAGATAAGCGCGTGCGTTCCGATGACGAGCTGAGTCTCCCCGGTTTTGAGCCGTGCCTGGGCTTCGCGCTTTTGCTTTGCTGTGAGGCCGCCGGTAAGGATGTCCAACTTAATACCCAAGGGTTCCAGCAGCTTTGTGAGGGAGCTGAAATGCTGCTCGGCCAAAATCTCCGTTGGCGCCATAAAGGCGGCCTGTCTGCCGTCCTTTATGACAGCGTAGGCAGCGGCGGCCGCTACCACGGTCTTACCGGAGCCCACGTCGCCCTGTATAAGCCGCGACATGGGGCGCTCGCCCCTTGTCATGTCACCGAGGATCTCGTCCACAGCGCGTCTCTGGGCGCCTGTGAGGGCGAAGGGAAGCACCTTATAAAACGGTGCCATGTCGGGCGCTCCAATGCGCTTGCCGGCCTTTTTCCCCTGGCGTGAGCGCATGAAGGCGAGGGTGCAGCTCAGGACGAAGAACTCCTCGAATATGAGCCTTCTTCTGGCCAGCTCAAGGCTCTCCGCATCCCGTGGGAAATGGATATTTTCATAAGCGAAGCGGGTCTGCGCAAGCCTGTATTGTTCCCTTATATACTGCGGCAGCTGCTCTGGAAACTCGTCGCCGCACAGGGCGAGGCCCTGGCGCACGGCGTTGGCAATCATGCGCTGGGAAAGACCCGCCGTCATGCGGTAGACCGGGACGATGCGCCGCGTGAAGGCGGGCGGCACGTCCTCGGCCTCCATCACGGGATTTTGCATCTCCGGCGTGCCAATACGGCCCCCCACCCTGCCATAGAAAACATAGTTCTGCCCGGGAATGAGATTTTTACCGATGTAACTCTGGTTGAAAAAGGTAATGTTCATGCGGCCGGTCTCATCCACCACCACACACTTTGTAATGTCCAAGCCCCTTCGTATCCGGGCAAGCTTCGCCGGCGTGGCGACGGTCGCGCTGACACAGCATGTCTCGCCAAATTGAAGCTCTTCGATCCTCTTGACCGTCTGCCTGTCGTCATAAGCCCTCGGGAAGGCCATGACAAGGTCGCGCAGAGTCCTGACACCTAGTTTTTCAAATGCTTTGGCTCTCTGCTCTCCCACGCCCTTTATAAATCGCACCTCGGTGTCGAGTTTCTCCATACCGGCCCTCCCCTTTCTCAGATTTTCCTCTTGTATATTGTAACACATACAAGCGGAAATTGGAAGCCGGGAAAGGCCAATGAAAAAAGAATGTATGCCTTTTTGTTCATATTTTGGATTTTCTGTTGCTAAGGGACGATAAATATGTTAAAATAATTATTTATACAGCTTATATGGAGGCTTTATATGCTTGAGGTATTGCTGGATGCGGCTTTGGACACGTTGAAGTTGCTTCCGTTTTTGTATGTTACCTATCTTGTTCTTGAATTTATTGAGGAAAAGGCCGAGGAGGGTTCCATAAAGCTTGTGCGCCAGTCGGGCGTTCTCGGGCCGGTCATCGGCTCCGCGCTGGGACTTATCCCGCAATGCGGATTTTCCGCCTCGGCGTCAAATCTCTTTGCCCAGAGGCTCATTTCCGCGGGGACACTGATCGCGGTGTTCCTTGCCACCTCGGACGAAATGCTGCCGATCCTCATTTCCAGCTCCGTCGCTCCCCTGGCCATACTGAAAATTCTTGGCGTTAAACTCCTGGCAGGAATGTCAGCGGGGCTTATTGCGGACAAGCTGTTCCGTCTCTGCCGCCATGAGGGTGAGCGTGTTGATCTGCACGAGATGTGCAAGGAGGAGAACTGCGGTTGTGAGGAGCACGGGATATTCGTCTCCGCGCTTCTCCACACCCTCCAGATCGCCGGTTTCGTGCTGGCCATCGACCTCATCCTCGGCGCGGTCTTTCACTTCGTGGGCGAGGAAACGCTCTCCGGGCTCATTTTGAATAAGCCGGTCATTGGGCCCGCGATCACAGCCGTTGTGGGCCTCGTCCCCAACTGCGCGGCCAGCATCCTCATCACCGAGCTTTATCTTCAGGGCGCCATGACCGCCGGGAGCATGATGGCGGGCCTTCTCTCCGCCTCCGGCGTGGGGCTCCTTGTTCTTTTCCGTGTAAATCGCAGGGCCATGCGGGACAACGTGAAGATCCTGGCGTATGTGCTGGTGAGCGCGATCGGCATCGGCATTGCGCTGGATCTTCTCGGGATCACGTTCTGAACCAGTGGCCGGTGATATGAAAAGCCTCCCTTTTTCACAAAGGGGAGGCTACTTTAATTTTATTTCTCACAGGCTGTCATAAAAATCGTCACTTTTTAATATATTTGTTTGTTCCTCCACTCAATACCTCATAGACGGCAAAGTCGGAAGGATGATCTTTGACGTATCTGGAAAGAAATTTCGAAAGAATCATTTTTTGGGAGCGGGACAGCTTCACCCAATCCTCCGGGATCAGCGCGCTTACAATAAATGTATCTCCTCTGTGAAGATCATTCAACCTAAGCTCCATTTTTTGCGTAAGTTGCCGCAGCGGAAACGGCTTACTATTTTTCCCATTACTCCCGGCGTATAGCATCACGCAATAGTGCTGAAAGGCGGACGGGGAAAAACCGAGCTCCCTTGCAAGATTCGTGACATACTCAAAATCCGCGTCAGAGTAGTTTGAGTAGATTCGTTTGGACATAAAAAATCATTTCCTTTCTATTTTCTATTTATCTGTGGTAGGTGCTACATCAGACAATAACATATTAATCGCTTCTTGTCAAGCACCGAAAAGGGAAAAAACTGAATTTTGCGAAATTCAGAGGTTTTTGTTATAATAAAGCAGGGAACATAGCTCAATCGCGCTATGTTCCCTGCTTTTTTTACGATCAGCTTACCGGCCGACGGGTAAAAATACTGATTTTCAGTTGAAACGCTCGCGGGCGGCGTAGGTGGTGTGCAGAAGCTCGTGTGCGCGGTGTCCACAGGGTTCACCCAAGTATTCGGCGTAAAGCTTCTGGATCTGGGTGTTGTTGTGGGACTGACGGACGGACTGGCGCTCATCCTCGGAGTAGATGGCGGCGGTACGCTTCTGCTTATAGGTGTCGAGAATATCGATGTCCTCGTCCGGCAGGAAGCAGGGCTTCACATAGGGCTGCCCGCCGCCGGCGACGCAGCCGCCGGGGCATCCCATGATCTCGATGAAGGCGTACTTCGAGGTGCCGGCGCGAACCTCGTCCATGAGTATCTTGGCGTTCTTCATGCCATGGGCCACGGCCACGTTGACCACGGTGCCGTCGATGTCGATAGAAGCCTCCTTGATGCCCTCAAGGCCGCGGACCTGCTCAAACTTGATAAGGTCATGCTCACGGCCGGTGAGGGCGTGGTAAGCGGTTCTGAGGGCCGCCTCCATGACGCCGCCGGTGACGCCGAAGATAACGCCGGCGCCGGAGTACTCGCCCAGGAGATCCTGGTCAAACTCCTCGTCGGGGAGCTTCGCAAAGTTGATACCTGAACGGCGGATGAGAGCGCCCAGCTCCCGGGTGGTGAGGACGCAGTCCACGTCCTTGAGGCCGTTGGTCACAAGCTGCGGACGCTCCTTCTCAAACTTCTTGGCGGTGCAGGGCATGATGGAGACAACGAAGATGTTCTTCGGGTCGAGGCCGTTCTTTTCGGCGAAGTAGGACTTCACGATGGCGCCGAACATCTCGTGGGGGGACTTGCAGGAGGAAAGGTGGTCAAGCTGATCTCCGTAGTAGTACTCGGCGTAGTTGACCCAGCCGGGTGAGCAGGAGGTGATCATGGGCAGGACGCCGCCGTTTTTCATGCGAAGGAGCAGCTCGTTGGCCTCCTCCATGATGGTCAGATCCGCGCCGAAGTTGGTGTCATAGACCTTGTCAAAGCCCAGCCTGTGAAGAGCCGCCACCATCTTGCCGGTTACGGGGGTGCCGATCTTCATGCCGAACTCCTCGCCCAGAGCGGCGCGGACAGCGGGAGCGGTCTGTACAACGATGTACTTGCCGACACGTTTTGCCTCGTCGATCTTGCCGATCTCGGACTTCTCCATGAGAGCGCCGGTGGGACAGACGGAAACGCACTGGCCGCAGAGGATGCAGGGAGAATCCATGAAGCTGCGGTTCTCGGCGGGGCCGACGATGGTGTTGAAACCGCGGTTCTCAAACCCCAGGACGGAGAGGCCATGTGCGTTGCCGCACCTGGCGATGCAGCGTCCGCAGAGAATGCACTTGGAGGTGTCGCGCACGATGCTGGGGCTTATCTCGTCCACAGTGGCGGGAGTCTTGGCTCCGTTTTCATTTACATTGCGGGCGCCGGTGATCTGGGCCGCGTAATAAAGCTCACACTTGCCGTTCTTGGGGCACTGCTGGCACTCGGTGGAGTGGTTGGAGAGAAGAAGCTCCACACTGGTGCGGCGGGCCTGAACGGCCTTGGGGGAGGAGATGGTGATCTCCATCCCCTCGGAAACGGGATACACACAGGAGGCGACAAGTCCTCTCGCGCCGGTGGCCTCCACGAGGCAGACGCGGCAGGAGCCCTGGTTGCACTCGCCGTGATTGAAGGTACAAAGGGACGGGATCTCATAGCCGCAGCGCTTGGCGGCCTCGAGGATGGTAAGACCGGCCTCGACCTGATAGGGATGTCCCTCGATTTTTATATTCACTAATGACATTTATCGGTTCCTCCCCTATTTATTCCTTGATAATGGCCTTGAACTTGCAGGTGGACATACAGGCGCCGCACTTCACGCACTTTTTGGGATCGATCTCCATAGCGGCCAGCTTCTTGCCGGGGGCCACGTAGTCGGTGCGGGTAATGGCGCCGGCCGGACACGCCCTGGCGCACATACCGCAGCCAAAGCAGCTGTCCTTGACGATCTTGTACTCCATCAGGTTCTTGCACACGTGGGCCGGACACTTCTTATCCTTGATGTGGGCCTCATACTCGTCCATGAAGTGGGTCATGGTGGAGCTTATGGGGTTGGCCGCGGTCTGTCCCAGAGCGCACAGGGAGCCGTTGCGGGTGACCTCGACGAGCTCCTTCAAGGCGTCGATGTCCTCGGGCTCGCCCTTGCCCTCGGTGATCCGGGTGAGGATCTCCAGCATACGCTTTGTGCCGATGCGGCAGGGCGTACACTTGCCGCAGGACTCGTCGCAGATAAACTCCATGTAGAATTTAGCCACGTCCACCATGCAGTTGTCCTCGTCCATGACGATGGCGCCGCCGGAGCCCATCATGGAGCCCTTGGCGACCAGATTGTCAAAGTCGATGGGCTCGTCCAGGTACTCGGTGGTCAGGCAGCCGCCGGAGGGCCCGCCGGTCTGAATGGCCTTGAACTTCTTCCCGTTGGGGATACCGCCGCCGATATCGTAGATGAGCTCCCGGAGGGTAGTCCCCATGGGAACCTCCACAAGGCCCACGTTGTTGACCTTGCCGCCCAGGGCAAAGACCTTGGTGCCCTTGCTTCTCTCTGTGCCGTACTTGGCGAATTCCTCCGCGCCCTCGCGCAGAATGTAGGGCACGCAGGCCAGCGTCTCCACGTTGTTGACGATGGTGGGGCACTGCCACAGGCCCTTCACCGCCGGGAACGGCGGACGGGGGCGGGGCATGCCGCGCTTGCCCTCGATGGAGTTCAAAAGCGCCGTCTCCTCGCCGCACACGAACGCGCCGGCGCCGAGGCGGATATGTACGTTGAAGCTGAAGCCGGAGCCCAGGATGTTCTCCCCCAGGAGCCCCTCCTCCTCGGCCTGTTTGATGGCGATGCGAAGGCGCCGCACAGCGACCGGGTACTCGGCGCGGACGTAGAAATAGCCGTTCTGGGCGCCGATAGCGTAGCCGGCGATGACCATGCCCTCGATAACGGCAAGGGGATTGCCCTCAAGGATGGAACGATCCATGAACGCGCCGGGGTCGCCCTCGTCGCCGTTGCAGACCACGTACTTCGTGTCGCCCTTCTCATTGTAGGCGAACTGCCATTTGCGGCCGGTGGGGAATCCGCCGCCGCCGCGGCCTCGGAGGCCGGCCTTGAGAACCTCGTTGATGACCTCCTGACGATCCATGGTGAGGGCCTTGGCAAGTCCCTGATAGCCGCCATAGCCCAGGGCCTCGTTGATGTCCTCCGGGTTGATGGTACCGCAGCCGTGCAGGGCGATACGGTGCTGTTTCTTGTAGAAGTTGATGTCGTCCTGACGCTGGACCTTCTCTCCGGTGGCGGGATCCACGTAAAGGAGGCGTTCGACGATCTCGCCGCCGATCAAGTCCTTCTCCACGATCTCCTCCACATCCTCCATCTTCACCATGCGGTAAAGGGTGTCCTCGGGAAAGATCTTGACGAAGGGCCCCTGGGAGCAGAAGCCAAAGCAGCCGACCTGATTGATGGTGACCTTGTCGGACAGCCCCTTTTCCGCGATGATCTGCTCAAACTTCTCGCGGATCTCGGCGGAGTTGGAGGAAAGGCATCCTGTACCGCCACAGAGAACCACGGCGCGCTTACCGTCCTCGCCCTTGAACTTGCCGTCCAGGCAAGCGGAGCAGGCAGCGACTTTCTCATTTAATTGTTCAGGTGTTTTGATCATATTGAGCCTTCCTCCTTATGCGTTCTTATAGGAGGCCACGATGTCGGGAACATCGGATACCTTGACCTTGGGATAAACCTTGCCGTTGATGCTGACCGCGGGAGCAATGCCGCAGGCGCCGATGCAGCGGAGGGCATCCAGAGTGAAAAGCCCGTCGGCCGTGGTCTCGCCGCCCTTGATGCCAAGGACCTCGGAGAATTTGTCAAAGACCTGCCCGCCGCCCTTGACATAGCAGGCGGTACCCAGGCAGCAGCCGATGACATACTTTCCCTTGGGCTTCAGGGAGAAGAAGGAGTAGAACGTCACCACGCCGTAGATCTCGGCGACTGAAATGCCGGTCTTCTCCGAGACGATCTCCTGTACCTCAAGGGGTATGTAGCCGTACTCGTTCTGGATGTCGCTGAGGATCATCATCAGCGGTGTGGGCTCGTCAACGTATCTTCCGCAGATCTCGCTGATCTTGGCCACAGCGCTTTCGCTTAAGCGAGCCATAGAAATAACCTCCATTTTATCGTTTTCGGACTCCGGCTCTCTCCTTCCGCAGCCCGTAAATACTGACGCGCACTACACGCCATTATTGTTAATAGAATAACATTCTTTCGGCAAAACTGCAATAGTAGATTTCAGCTTTTTTAACCTTTATGAGACATTTTTTTCAGGTAAATAGACAAGCCGCCTATTTATTGGGATAATTTAATTTAAAGTATTAAATACCATATCCGGATAATCGCTCATAATGGCGTCCGCGCCCTTGCCCGCCAGATCCTTCACAAGGCCGGGATCGTTGATCGTCCAGTACTGCACGGCGATGTCATGCTCGTGAGCATAGTTTATCATTCTGGTGGTTCCAAGCTTTATCACATAGTCCTCATCGGGTATCTGCAGCGCGACAAACGGATACCAGTCCCGGGGGCGATCCATATTCAGGAGCGAGTCCAGATAGAACCCCACAACCTCCATTACACCCGCGGAGCGAAGCATATCCGGATATCTCTCCGTCATGTACTCAGTTATCTCCCCGTGAAAGGTGCCGATAATGGCCCGATCCAGCATATCACGTTCCGTCAGGATCGCATGGATCTTGTCGGCCGCCTGACGGCCAAAGTCATCCGAATCCTTGATCTCCATGATAAAGCGGTATTCTCCGTACCCGTCGAGAAAGTCAAAGAGATCCTCAAGCCGCAGGATCCGCAGATCGTCGGGTATGTCCTCCCCGCGAAGTCCCCGGTAGGGGGTCTCCCCCGCCGCGTTAGTGAAATTTTCTCCCATATTGAGCTCCCGGAGCTCGGCGTAGGTGTGTCTGGAAGGGTAGACGTTCTCATACCCGAAGTGCTCGGCGGCGTCCGAGGTGCGATCCAGGGTGTTGTCGTGGAGCAGGATAAGCTCCCCATCGGCGGTGAGGGCCAGATCAAACTCAAAAATATCCACCTGAAAATCCGACTCCACCACGTTCCGGAAGGCCGCCAGGGTGTTCTCCGGCGCTATGCCGCCTCCGCTTCTGTGGGCGGAGACCATGGGACTGCCGGTCTGAGATATGTAGGGGTTTTCACAGCCGGAGACGTCCACGGGCGGAGCGCCCGACCAGTCGCGGGTGCCGATAAAGAGGAATGTCCCGGCAAGGACAGCCAGCCCCAGAAGGGCAAAGCCGGCTATAATCAGCGTTTTCTTGATCGTCTTGTTCATCTTTCTTTCTCCTCAAACAGGGAATACGCAAAAACCGGGTTGATGCCGGGATCTCGACCCAATCCGCCCGCGGCTTATGCCAGGTTCTCGTCAATGAACTGAATAAGGGGCTTTCTCCTGAGCTCACCCGGGAAGGCGGTGCAGCTCTCCAACGATTCTGCCATCGATCGAGGGAGCGGCTTGGTGTCCGGCATAAGCTCGGACATAGCCGACACGTCCAGCTCATAGGTGTAGCCGGCAAAGGGGAAGTAGCTCCTCAGGGGAACGTCGCGGCTCACGTATTTAAACTCCGGCGCCCGTCCGAAAGGTGCGTAACACAGCTCCACCCATTCGCTCGATGTCACAGTTCCGGGATCCCCGACATTGAACACCCGTCTCTCCGGACGTTTTTCAACGAGAACGGCCATGAACCTGCAAAGATCTTCCACATCAAAAAATTGCAGCTCCGGCCCGCCGCCCTCCGGCAGATAGAAGGGTCTCCCGGCGGCGGCGCATTCAAAAACGAAGGACTCACGGTACAGGTTGTTCAGCCTCCCGCACAGATAGGGCGGACGCAGGATATATCCTCCGGGGATGTTTTCCAATACATACCTCTCCGCCCGGATCTTGTCCGTTCCGTAGCTGCCCCAAATGCTGTTGAGGCCCGTCTGGCTTCTTTCCACGAACGGCCGCGGTGTCGTCTCCGGGTATACGGCGCTGGAGCTTATAAGGATATATGTTCCAAATTCCCCCAGCTCCCGGTGAAGCGTCTCCACGTCATTTCGCGTGTAGGCGGTTATATCCAGCACCGCGTCAAAGTGACGGTGGCGCAGCCGGCCGGTGAGGGCGTGCCTGTCGGCGCGAATAAGCTCCACACCCGGCTCCTGGGGCCTCGTCCCGCGGTTCAGAACCGCGACCGTATGGCCCAGCGCCCTGAAATATCCCGCCGCGAAGCGGCTTACAAACACCGTTCCTCCGGTTATCAGTATGTCCATATTCAGCTCCTCCTGTCGTTTCTGATAAAGGGTTCCCGAATATCCTTTTTCACGATGTCCCCGTACGCCTCCGGCCTTCTGTACGCGTTGCCGTGGACCTCGCGGGCGCGGTAGCCCCGCAGCGTGTCAAGGTCGAGGCGGGCGGAGTAGACTCCTTCCTCCTCCCCTGTCTCTAGGACGCGCATATCACGTGACCAGGGCAGTCCGGGCAGGTATGCCACGCCGTCAAAGAGGGAGGAATGTCCGTTGCAGTCGGGAACGCCCGCGGGATAGTTGCAGGTGGCAATGGCAAGCATGTTCTCGTAGGCTCTCCCCCGAAGCTGGCTGAGGCGGTTAATCTCCATGGGGCAGGCGTTGGGTACGAGAATGAGCTCGGCGCCGCGAAGCATGAGGATCCGCGCGCTCTCGGGGAACTCACGGTCATAGCAGATCATGGCGCCGATCCCGACCGTTCCTTTCGCGGTATCAAGGCCGCAGACGGTAAAGTCATCCCCCGGGGTAAGGCGGCGCTCATCCCCGAAGTCGCAGGTATGTACTTTGGCGTAGTCCAATACGCGGCTGCCGTACCGGTCAAAGAGCGCGAAGGAATTACGCGGCGCGGGGTCAAAGCGTTCAAGGTATGTAACGCCAATGGCAATGCCAAGCTCCCGCGCGAGCTCGCCGAAAAAGCGCACAAATTCCCCGTCCCGCTCCACCGAAAGGGCACGCAGGGCGTCCATATCCTCCGGGATCGTGTAGCCGCAGCTCCACATCTCCGGGAACAGGGCAATGTCAGCCCCGCTCTCCGCCGCCCCGCGGCAATATTCCGCTCCCTTTCGAAGGTTCCCTTCAACCGTGCCCGTAGGGGCTATTTGAAGAAAAGATATGTCAAGCGACGTCATGGTATCACCTCACGTATATTATATCACCGGCTTTACGCCCTTTCAAGTAAAAACCCGCCCTCAGGGGGCGGGTTTTCAGGTGGATCTTACTCTGTTCTCAGGGCCTCCACGGGGTTTTTCTTGGCGGCCAGTCCCGACGGGACAAGGCCGGCGATGAAGGTGAGGAGCATGGAGATGGCCACGAGGATGGCCCCCGCTCCTGCGGGAAGGACGGCGGACAGGTCGCTCAGACCCGTCAGGTGGTGCAAAATGAGGTTGATGGGGATGATGATGAGGAGGGACGCCCCGATGCCGATGACGCCGGCTCCGAAGCCCACGATGAGGGTCTCGGCGTTGAACACCCGGGAGACGTCCCGCTTGGAGGCGCCGATGGCGCGCAGGATCCCGATCTCCTTTGTGCGCTCAAGGACGGAGATATAGGTGATAATGCCGATCATGATGGAACTCACCACCAGGGAGATAGCGACAAAGGCGATGAGGACGTAGCTGACGGCGTTGATGATGGTGGTGACGGAGCTCATGAGCAAGGCCACATAGTCGGTGTATTCAATACGGTCATCCTCGGAAACGGTTTGGTTGTACTGGTCAATGAGGTTGGCGATGGTATCCTTATCCTCAAAGGAGGCGGCGTACAGGGCCACGGTGCTGGGGGACTCCACCCGGGCGTAACCAAGCTTCTCCATGTTCTGGTCAAAGTTTGCGTCCGACACCGTGGGAGGCATGAACGCGTCATAGAAAGTCACATACTGACTGTCGGTGAACTGGGCGGTCTCCATCATCACGGACAGCTGTTCCGCCGGGACGGACAAAAGCTGGGCGGTGACCTGCTGGGCGTAGGCCTCACTGACCGTCTGCCTTATCCCCTGCTCGGCCATGGCGAAAAGCTCCTCGTCGCTCATCTCGTTGAAGTAGCTCTCGATCTGGCTGGTGTCGGTGACGCCCATCTGCTCGGCATAGGAGCCGGTCATCATCTCCATCAGGCTCGCGCGGGTAAGACCGGCCATCTGCTGCTCCACCGTGGCGGACAGATAATCCTCCGTGGGAATGGCGGACATTTGAACGAACAGCTCCGCCCGCTCGGCCTCGGGCAGACCCGCGAAGTATTCCCTGAAATCAGCAGCCTTTTGGGCGTCCTCAGGCTCTTTGTAGTCCGGCGTCCTAAAGGGCAGTCCGGTGAACACGTCCACCGTTTCGTCCTCAAGCTGGGTTTTCACGATTTCCTGCCTGCCGGTCTCCTCCATGGCGTAGAGGGTGAGGGCGGAGGTGTAACCGATCTGGCCGGAGACGCCGCCGTTACCGTCCTCCGTGGGGCGGACGATGCCCACCACCTTGAGGGGCACGCCAACGCTCTCGCTGTCGTAGAGGTAGTTCATGCCGGTCTCCGTGGCGGAAAGATCGACATACGTCTTTGTGACGGGATCCCACTGGTAATATTCCGAGGGAAGAATAAATTTGAAGCTCGTGTTGCACAGCTCCTCATAGCTCCAGCTGAGGGTCTCCGCCTCCACGGGCTCGCCGTTCATCATGGCGCGCATGGTCTCGTTCATATCCTCGGTGGAGATGAAGCCCAGGGAGTATAACATCAGGTCGGAGATCTCGTTCCGGCGGTCGACAAAAATGACGATCTCGTCGTAGTTTTCCGGCCACTTGCCGTATAAAAGCTCGTACTGCTCCTTTGTGGACTCCGCCACGCCGGTTCCGTCGGCCTCGGGAAGAAGCTCGTTCCACACGTTGAAGCGCTCGTACATCTGACCCATGTTGTCAAAGTACGCCGAATAATCGCCCCCGAACATGCCGGTCATGGCCTGCTGCATCATTGCCATGGCGTCGGACTTCACCACGTTTCCGTCCTCGTCCTTTGTGTATACGTCAAATTTGAAGTCGTAGGAGTAGTGGACGGAGGCGACATCCATGATGCCGTTGCCGCCCTCGTCCAAAAACTTCTTAAAGGCGGTGAGGTTGTTTGTCTTTGTCTGGGCGTTCATCATGGAGCTGAGCATATCGTACATGACGGTGGCGGAGTAGACCCGGTCGGGATCCCGCTCTTCCTCCAGGGCCTCCTGCCGGGCGTTCATGAAGCCCAGGAGCATGGAGGACATATCCACGCTCTCGGCCTCAATGGTGATGGGATAGGAGGAGAGGGTGTCCTCCTGGACCTTGTCGATGTACGCCTGGAAACCGGCGGATACGGACAGGATGAGGGCGATACCGATGATGCCGATGGAGCCGGCAAAGGAGGTGAGGAAGGTTCTCCCCTTCTTGGTCATCAGGTTGTTGAGGGACAGGGAGAGCGCGGTGAAAAAGGACATAGACTTTTTCTTCTTCTCGATCCTCTGCTTGCGCTGCTCCTTCTTCGTCAGCGCCTGGGCCACGGCCTCGTCCTCATAGGGGTCGGAGTCGGAGGTGATCTTCCCGTCCAAAAGCCGGACGATGCGGGTGGAATATTTCTCCGCAAGCTCCGGGTTGTGGGTGACCATGATGACGAGCCTGTCCTTCGCTATCTCCTTCAGAAGCTCCATGACCTGCACCGAGGTCTCGGAGTCCAGCGCGCCGGTGGGCTCGTCGGCCAGAAGGATATCGGGGTTGTTGATGAGGGCGCGGGCGATGCTGACCCGCTGCATCTGGCCGCCGGACATCTGGTTGGGTTTTTTATGAATGTGCTCCTCGAGGCCCACGGATTTGAGGGCCTCGATGGCCCTCCTGCGCCGCTCGGACTTGGAGACGCCGGAGAGCGTCAGCGCCAGCTCCACATTTGCCAGCACCGACTGGTGCGGAATGAGGTTGTAGCTCTGGAATACGAAGCCCACGGAGTGGTTGCGGTAGGTGTCCCAATCCGAATCGTTATACTCCTTTGTGGATTTTCCGTTGATGATGAGGTCGCCCGTGGTGTACTGGTCAAGCCCCCCGATGATGTTGAGGAGCGTCGTCTTGCCGGAGCCCGACTGGCCCAGGACGGACACAAACTCGCTTTTGCGGAAGGAGATCGATATCCCGTCCAGCGCCCGCTGGGTGAGATCCCCCGTTATGTATGTCTTGGTTATATTGGAGAGTTTAAGCATGGCACATCCCGTTCCGTAATTTTATAGAAATATACACTTCGTCTATTATACCCCCGCGCGGCGTGAAAGGGTTAACAAACTTTAAATAAATTGTCGGGATAGTGTGGTGCGAAAGCACAAAAACGAGCAGCTTCGGGGACGTCATAAATAAGACACAAGCAGATCTGTTTCCGCAACGCCAACGGTTTTTATGCCCGCCCTTTGCCAAATATTGTTTTTACAGGCCGTCCCGCTCCCTCCGGTGGGTGGGATCGCGAAGAAGCAGCTTACCATCTTTTCCCGTGTCATGTCGGGGAACGCCGGATTGAAAATCAAATATAATAACCGCAAAGCGGTTATTATACCACGTCAGGCGCAAGCACTTTATTTCCGTTCCCCGATAATATTTTATTGTTTTTCGATAATTTTTTGTTGACATTCAGAAATTATGGTGGTAAACTATCCCCGAAAGGAGTTGAAAAACATGGGACAAAAAGAATTATCCCTGCTCTTAAAGATCATTGTAATGGTGCTGGCGGTGTTCCTCGCCCTGACCCTGGGGTTTTTCCTGCCGCCTCTGGCGCGGGAGATCTTCCTGTTCCTGGCGGAGGATCTGCCGGAGGGCGCGGCGGGGGCGCTGGCGTACTATGGGATCCCCGGCGTCATTGTCCTGTCCTCCCTCCCCTGCTTTGCCTCCCTGTGGCTGGGCTGGAAAATTTTCAACGAGATCGGGCGCAACAACAGCTTCTGTCTTGAAAACGCCCGCCGCCTGCGAACCATCAGCCGCCTGGCGCTGGCCGACACGGCCCTCTATCTCGTCCTCTTCAGCGTCTTTTTCGCCATGGGGGCGGCCCACCCGTCGCTGACGCTCATCTACATCGTGGTCATCCTCTTCGGCGCGGCGGTGACCGTCTGCTGCGCCGCCCTCAGCCACCTGACCCGGAAGGCCGCTGACCTGAAGTCTGACAGCGACCTGACCATATGAGGTGACGGCATGATCACTGTAAATCTTGACGTGATGCTGGCAAAGCGGAAGATGAGCCTGACGGAGCTGTCCGAAAAGGTTGACATAACCCTCGCCAATCTCTCCATTCTCAAGACGGGCAAGGCCAAAGCGGTGCGGTTCTCCACCCTGGACGCCCTCTGCCGGGCGCTCCAGTGCCAGCCAGGGGATATATTGGAGTTTACCGAGGAGAACGCGTGAACATGAAAACCTTTCTCTACTGGCTGGAAGTCTGCTCCCCCGGAGGGCTGGCGGTGCTGTGGGGCTATGTGGCCGTCTGCTGCGCGGGGTATATCATCTGCGGATTCGCGCGGCGCGGGAGAGTGACGGGAAAATACGTCCTGGTGGTTCTCACGGGACTTTTGGCATCCATAGCCCTGTGCGCCCTATGCTGGGACGCGCTCTATTTTCGCACCGGCGAGTTCCGCTCAAGCTTCCCGGAGGGCTTTCTGCCGCTCTTTCTGCTCCCGGCGTATCTGGTGCTGGCACTGGGGGCCGTGCGGCTCGCGGTAACCCTATGGTGTCGGAACAGGCCATAGAGACCTGGCAAAACAAAAAGGAGGCGTTTTTATGTCTGACGAACCCATTGGCGAATCGGAAAAGAAAGAACCCATTGAACAGCAAACTTCCACCCCGTCCACATCCCCCGCGCCCCTCCAGCCCACGGAAAGCCCGTCCCTCTCCCCCGCGCAGGGGAAGGAGCCTGTGCGGTTTGACGCCTTTGACTGGCTGGCGGTGGTGATGGGCGTGGCACTGGGGGCGCTGTGGTTCAGCGTCTTTGATCTTGAAAGCCTCATCAGCGTCCCCGGCCTTGGCACCACGGCGTTTGTGCTGGGGGCGCTGGCCACCGAGTGCGTCTATCTCCGGGGGAAGCCGCGGCCCACCCGCGCCGGGCTTTTCCTGACGGTCTGCACGGTGCTGCTGGCCGTGGCCTCGGGGCTTTTCCCGGACTGGTCGGTGCGGATGATCAACCTGGCGCTGCTCTCCTGCCTGACGCCGGCCTCGGCGCTGGCGCTGGCGGGGCGGGAGTTCCCGGCGCTGGAGGCGGCGGCGGTCCCGGAGACGGTGCGGCTCTTTGTCCCCAACCTCTTTCGGCATTTTCTTAAGCCCTTTCAGGCCGTGCGGCGGCGAGGGAAGGGCCGAAACACCGTCTGGATCGTTCTGCTGACGCTCCTTATCATGATCCCCGTCTTTGCCGTCGTCCTGTCGCTCCTGGCCGGGGCGGATCAGGTGTTTGAGGCGTTGCTGGGGGACGTGGGCAGGTTTTTCTCCCAAACCCTCTGGCGGGGCCGATTTCTTTGGCGGTGGATCAAGATCGCCGTCTTTGGCCTCATGCTCTTCTCCTTCCTCTACTCCCTGGCCCGGCCAAACCCGGAGCGGGAAAAGGCGCCCAGAGGCGAGGCCGCGTCCCTCCCCTGTCTGCCCTACATCGCGGGACTTGCGGCGTTCGACCTCATTTACGCGGTCTTTGCCGTTATCCAGTTCGTGTTCCTCTTCGGCGGGGCGGAGACAGCCGCCATGCAGGGCGGCTACGCCCAGTACGCGCGGCAGGGCTTTTTCCAGCTGGCGGCTGTGGCAGGGATCAACCTGTGCGCCGCGCTGGCGTGCGCCGCGCCCTCGGGGAAGGGCAAAAAGGCCGTGAACGCGCTGGTCTATGTGCTCATCGGCCTTACCGCCGTGATCCTCGTCTCCGCGCTCTACCGCATGTGCCTCTATATCGGCGTATACGGGCTGAGCCTGCTGCGGTGCGGGACGCTCCTCATCATGGCGTGGATCGCCGTGGCCCTGGCGGCGGTGACGGTTCGGACGGCAAGACCCGGCTTTAAGGTATTCCCCGTATTCGTCTGCGCTTTCCTGGTTCTGTGGCTGGCGTTGAATTACAGCAACATCGACGCGGTGATTGCCCGGTATAACGAGGCCGCGTACAGGCGCGGGGACATCGAGGAGTTTGACCGGGACTACGTCCGCGGCCTGGGGCCGGACACGGCGCAGAACGACTCCGCCCAATGGCCGGACAAGGTGCTGTTCCCCCAGGAGTGGTGAGACTTTCGCAAACAGACAGACCTTCCGCAAAAAAGCTCAAATTGAGTATTTTTTCCGATGGCACGTACGACGGAAAAAATCCCTTTTGTTTTGCGGAGTGTGCGGCCCCAAGGGGGCCGTGCGCGGAGCAAAACGGCAGGGAAATTCCGCGTGAATTTCGCAAAATTCACGCGGAGTTTCCCGCACGTTCCTCTTTGTCGGAAAAGGCCAACGGCCTTTTTCGACAGGTTGAAAGCTCCCGTGTACGGTACACGGGAGCTTTTGACTGTGTAGGGTTTATTTCTTCTTGCCGAATTTTCTCGGCCTTCCGGCGCCGCCGCCCAGCGTGGCGTCCAGCTTGCGGACAAGCTCGCGCTGTTCCGCGCTCAGATTTTTGGGAATAGTCACCGCCACGGTGGCATACTGGTCGCCCCTGCCGGAGGCGTGATAGTACGGTATGCCCTTGCCGCGCAGACGGAAGGTATCGCCGTGCTGGGTTCCCTCGGGAATGGTGAATTTCACATTGCCGTCCAGGGTCGGAACCTCGATCTCCGCGCCGAGGATCGCCTGGGTGACGGAAATGGGGATCTCGCACAGGACGCTCGTGCCATCCCGCTCGAAAAATTCGTGGGGACGTATGGAGACGGTGAGCAGTACATCGCCCGCCGGGCCGCCGTTATATCCCGCGTTGCCCTGTCCTCTCAGGCGGACGGTCATGTTGTTCTGTATGCCGGCGTCTATATGAACATTTACGCTTCTCTGGCGGCGGACTTTCCCCTGTCCCTTGCACTTGGGGCAGGGCTCTTTAATGATCTTCCCCTTCCCGCGACATCTGGGGCACTCGGACTGCACCTGTGTCATGCCGAATATGCCGCGCTGTGTGGTGACGGTATAGCCGGAGCCGTGGCAGTCGGGGCAGGTCTCCGCGGAGGAGCCCTTGGCGCAGCCTGAACCGCCGCACTCGTCGCACAGCTCGATGTGGCTGACATTCAGGGTCTTGTCACAGCCGAAAGCCGCCTCCTCAAAGCTCAGGGAGACGCCTATGCTTATGTCCTCCCCCGGTCTGGGGCCGTTTTTTGCGCGGCGGCCTCCGCCGCCAAAGCCGAACATATTGAAAAGGTCGTCCAGTCCCCCGAAACCCGAGAAGTCGAAGCCCCCGCCATACGCGCCCCCGTTCTGGGCGGCGTAGCTGGGATCCACGCCGGCGAAGCCGAACTGGTCATACTTGGCCCTCTTCTCCTTGTCGGACAGGATCTCGTATGCCTCGCCGGCCTCCTTCATCCGGCGCTCGCACTCCTTGTCGCCGGGGTGCAGGTCGGGGTGGTTGTCCTTAGCGATCTTGTAAAACGCCTTCTTGAGCTCCGCGTCCGTGGCCGTCTTGGGAACGCCCAGAACCTCATAGTAATCACGCTTTTCGTCTGCCATGTCGTCGCGGAAGCCGCTTCCCTCGCCGCGCCGCTTGCGGTGCGGCTCAGGCGCTGACTTCGCTCCTCCTTTCCGTCCCGAACCCGCTGCGGGAGCTGGGCCGGTAAATCACAAGGTGGCGGAGCCGCCGGGGCGGCTCTCGTCGTCGCTGAACCCGCTTTACCTCGCCCTCCCTTGTGGTCGGGCTCAGGCGCGGGCTTCGCTCCTCCTCTCCCCACGCGATCATGATCGCGTGGGGACCCTGCTTGGAATTTTATTTCTTGTCGTCGTCCACGGTGTAGTCCGCGTCATAGTAACCACCGCTGCCGGGGCCGCCGGCCTGACCGCCCTGATTGGGGTCATAGCCGCCCTGGGCGCCGGGGTTCGGCCCCTGGCCCTGGGGCCCCTGCTGGGCGTAGAGCTTCTCGGAGACCTTATAGAAGGTCTGGGTCAGGTTCTCGGTGGCGGACTTGATAGCGGCGCTGTCGGTGCCGGCCAGGGCCGTCTTGAGGGCGGCCAGAGCGCTCTCCACCTCGCTCTTGTCGGCGGGATCAAGCTTGTCGCCGGACTCGGAGAGGATCTTCTCGGTCTGATAGACCATCTGATCGCCCTGGTTGCGGGTCTCCACCTCTTCCTTGCGTTTGGCGTCCTCGGCGGCGTACTGCTCAGCCTCGCGGACGGCCCTGTCGATGTCCTCCTTGGACATATTGGAGGAGGAGGTGATGGTGATGTGCTGCTCGCGGCCCGTGCCCAGATCCCGGGCGGAGACGTTGACGATGCCGTTGGCGTCGATGTCGAAGCTCACCTCGATCTGGGGGACGCCCCGGCGGGCCGGGGCGATGCCGTCCAGATGGAAGCGGCCCAGGGACTTGTTGTATTGTGCCATCTCCCGCTCGCCCTGGAGGACGTTGACCTCAACGGAGGTCTGATTGTCCGCGGCGGTGGAGAAGATCTGGCTCTTCTTGGCGGGAATGGTGGTGTTGCGCTCGATGAGCTTTGTGAACACGCCGCCCAGGGTCTCGATGCCCAGGGAGAGGGGCGTGACGTCCAGCAGGAGGATGCCCTCCACATCGCCGCCCAGGACGCCGCCCTGGATGGCCGCGCCCACGGCCACACACTCGTCGGGGTTGATGCCCTTGAATCCCTCCTTGCCGGTGAGCTTCTTCACCTCGTCCTGCACGGCGGGGATGCGGCTGGAGCCGCCCACCATCAGCACCTTGGAAATGTCGGAGCCGGAGAGGCCGGCGTCGGACATGGCCTGGCGCACGGGGCCGGCGGTGGCCTCCACCAGGTGCGCGGTCAGCTCGTTGAACTTGGCCCTTGTCAGGGTCACGTCCAGGTGCTTCGGGCCGGTGGCGTCGGCGGTGATATACGGAAGGTTTATGGTGGTGCTCATCATTCCGGACAGGTCGCACTTGGCCTTCTCGGCGGCCTCGCGGAGCCTCTGCATGGCCACGCGGTCGGTGGAGAGGTCGATGTGGTCGGACTTCTTGAATTCCTCAATGAGGTATTTCACCACACACTGGTCGAAGTCGTCACCGCCCAGGCGGTTGTTTCCGGCGGTGGCGAGAACCTCGATAACGCCGTCATCGATGTTGAGGATGGACACGTCGAAGGTGCCGCCGCCCAGGTCGTAGACCATGATCTTTTGGCTCTGCTCCTTGTCCACTCCGTAAGCCAGGGCCGCGGCGGTAGGCTCGTTGATGATGCGCTTGACGTCAAGGCCCGCGATACGGCCGGCGTCCTTGGTGGCCTGACGCTGGGAGTCTGTGAAGTAGGCCGGGACGGTGATGACGGCCTCGGTGACGGTCTGGCCCAGATAGGCCTCCGCGTCAGCCTTGAGCTTCTGGAGCACCATGGAGCTGATCTCCTGGGGGGTGTAGGACTTGCCGTCGATGGTGACGCGGTAGTTGGAACCCATCTCGCGCTTAATGGAGCTGACGGTACGGTCGGGATTGGTGATAGCCTGGCGCTTGGCCACATGGCCCACCATACGCTCGCCGTCCTTGGAGAAGGCCACCACGGAGGGCGTGGTGCGCATCCCCTCGGCGTTGGCGATGACGACGGGCTCACCGCCCTCCATGACCGCCACGCAGCTGTTTGTAGTACCAAGGTCAATGCCTATGATCTTTCCCATTGTTTTTTCCTCCTATATAAATTGAAATTGTTACCTTTTTAAGCTTTCGCGTCCGCAGACGCGAATCAATTTAATCATTTTTCCAAGGACATGCGCCTTGGAAAAATGCCCTTACAGTTGCCCGGAGTGTGCGGCCCCTGGGGCCGTGCGCGCAGGGAACCGGCAATAATCTCTTTGGCATTGAAAGGGCAACGCCCTTTCAAGCCAGCTCAGTTGGCTACCTTTACCATGGAAAAGCGGATCACTTTATCCCCCAGCATGAAGCCCTTCTGAAACTCCTCCACCACCTCGTTCTTGCCGTACTTTTCGTCGTCCACGTGCATCACGGCGTTGTGAAGTTTGGCGTCAAAGGGCTTTCCCACCGCCTCTATGGCGCGAATCCCCAGCTTCTCAAAGACATTTTGGAGCTGCGTCATGGTCATCTCGATACCCTTCATAAACGCCTCGTCCGCGCAGCCGGTCTTGATGGCCCGCTCCAGATTGTCGTATACCGGCAGGAAGCCCGTCACGGTGTCCGACTTCACCTGGGCGTAGAGGGCCTCCCGCTCCTTTGACGAGCGCTTGCGGTAGTTCTCATACTCGGCGTAGAGCCGCATGTATTTGTCCTTCTCCGCGGCCAAAAGCTCCTCCGCCGTGGGCTCGGCGGGTTTTGTCTCCTTCTCCGGCGTCTCCACGGACTCCGGCTCCTGAGTCCCGGTCTGCGTGGTTTGGGGCTCCTTCTCCTCCTCCGGAGCGGCGCCATTTTTTTTAGACATCCTTGTCTCCTCCCTTTATCATCAGTTTTCCAAATCCCGCGGGCGGCGCGCTCCCCGCGCCAAGAAGCCTGGAAAGGCCCCCGGCGATGTACGAAAGCTTGGCCGCCACGGCTGAGTAATCCATTCTTGTGGGCCCTACCACCCCAATGAGGCCGCGCATCCCGTCCCCCGCCTCAAAGCTTGCCAGCACAACGGAGGAATCTCGCAGCTCCAGCGCCGCGTTCTCGGGGCCAATCAGCACCTTCACGTCGCCGAAGTCAGACGAGCCGGTGAGCGCTGAGATATTTTGCGAATCCGAAAGGTAATTTATGAGCCTATGGGCCTTATCAGGATCCTGAAATTCCGGGAGCTTCAGAAGATTTGCCTCACCGGACACGCTTGTCCCCGCGCCTTTTGAGGTCATCAGCGTCTCTATAAGGAAGCCCGCGATGACGCTTGTAAGCCCCATGGAGTCCCCCACCGCGCGCTCCGTGGAGGTAATGAGGTCGGAGGTTATCTTCTCCTCCATAAGCCCCGTGAAGCTGGCGTTAAACACAGCCGAAAGTCTCCTGAGCAGATCCTCGGTGAAGGAAAAAGGCAGGTGTACCAGCTTGTTTTTCACCGTGTCGCCGGTGAGAAGCAGCACGATAATAAAGGAATTGGCGTCCAGATAGATGAGATCCACGCGCTTTACCGTGGCCGGCGACATGGCCGAGATGGTCAGCGCCGGGTAGCTTGTAAGCTCCGTGGCCATCCTTCCCACATCCGCCATGAGCCTGTCGGCGCGGCCGGAGTGGCTTTGGAGCTTCCGCGTGATCTCGTCAGTCTCGCTATCGGAAAGCTCCCGCTCCCGCATAAGCTCATTGACGTAGAGTCTGTAACCCTTCGCCGTGGGCACGCGTCCGGCGGAGGTGTGGGGCTGCTCCAGGTAACCCTCCCTGTCCAGCGCCACAAGCTCGTTGCGGATGGTGGCCGGCGAACAGTTTAGCCCGGCCCTGTTAAGCACAGTCTTGCTCCCCACAGGTTCGGCGGATTCAATGTATTCCTCCACCACCGCTCGAAGGATTTTCTTCCTTCTCTCGCTCAGCTCCATCGTTTCACCTTCTTTAGCACTCCCATTTCCTGAGTGCTAAGCATAATTTACCACTACGGAGAGCGAATGTCAATAGGGATATCTACATTTTATAAAAAATTCAATAATAGGCCATCTCCAAATACGAGCGCCCCCGCGAGTCTGGCGGTAACGGGCCGGTAAAAAAACGCGCAGAGATCTCTTCAGATCCCTGCGTGTCTTAATTCCGGCTTATTTTCGCCCACGGGCTTCGCATCCAGCCCGCAAAGGGCGGCGGCCCGAGAGTTTTGCGAAAGGCTTTCGCGCCGCGTATACTTCCTCTCTGGGCCGTAGAGGCCCCGCGAACCCTCGTTCCGGCTCCCCTTCCTTTCAACCGTTGAGGCGTTTTACCATGTTCTCATAGTTGGTGCAGGAGAGGAGAGCCGTATCCCGGGTGATCCTTCCCTCTTTATAAAGCTTGAGGAGGCTCCCGTCCATGGTACACATCCCGTCAGCCGCGCCGGCCTGCATGGTGGAGTCCAGCTGATGAAGCTTGCTCTCACGGATCATGTTCTGGATCGCCGGCGTGGTTTTCATCACCTCAAAAACAGGCACCAGACCTCCGTTCACCGACGGAACAAGCTGCTGGCATACCACGCCCTTCAGGATCTGGGCCAGTTGGATCTTGACCTGCTGCTGTTGATTGGCGGGAAAAACGTCGAGAACGCGGTTGATCGTATTAGCCGCGCCGCTGGTGTGCAGCGTGCTGAGAAGCAGCACCCCCGTCTCCGCCGCGGTAATAGCGGAGGATATCGTATCGTAATCTCTCATCTCACCGAGCAAAATCACATCCGGGCTCTCCCGCAGGGCCGAGCGGAGGGCGTCCAGATACCCCGGCGTGTCGATGGATATCTCGCGCTGGGTCACTATGGATCTCTCGTGCCTGTGGATATACTCGATGGGATCCTCCATCGTTATAATGTGCCCGTCCCGGCTGCGGTTTATCCGGTCGATCATGCAGGCGAGCGTGGTGGATTTTCCCGTACCGGCCGCGCCGGTAATGAGCACAAGGCCCTTTTTGTTGTCCGCAAGGCTCAGGACGTTTTCGGGTATCCCCAGCTTCTCCGGATCCGGCAGTCCGAAGTAGATGACCCGTATCACCACCGCGAGGGAGCCGCGCTGTCTGAATACATTCACCCGGAATCTTCCCAGGTGTGAGACGGAAAAGGAAAAATCGTCGTCAATACCGTTCTCAAGGTTCTTCCGGCTCCGGCCGCCGGCCTCATAGATCTTCTCCGCCAGGCTCCGGATCCCGTCGGGCATCATTCGCTCGCTCCCCTGTCTCTCCTGGTGTCCGTTGCGTTTGAATGTGACCGGCAACCCGGCTATCAGAAAAATATCCGACGCCCCCGCCTCTATCGCCTTTTCCAAAATCGGTATAATTTCCACAAATATTCTCCTTTACTCGCCTGTCCAAAGGCCGCCAATCGTTTCGTCCTGTTTCCATTCCTTGTCGACCGTCCAGCAAATCACGTCTCCGTTATCGTCCAAAGCGACCCTGAGGCGCATGCCGTCCCGTTCAAAGACCGCCTCCGCTCCCGGCTCCGCGGTCAGAAGAAAGCTCTGGCCTTCCCGCTCCAACGCGTACCTTGTGCTGACAGTGTCGGCGTACCGCTCCGCCAGGGCTCGATCCGCCCGGGCTGTCGCAAAGGTCAGGATGGCCAGTACGGAGAGGCAGATGCAGACTACCGTCAAAAGCAGCGATAAAGGTCCCAATCGGATCGGTGTATCTTCCATCTCTCAGCCGCCCCCATATCGGCTCAAACAGACGGCCGTCTCAAGGCCGTATATTTCCCGGTCATTCCAAAACACCGTAATAACACTGTACGCAATCCCGCTTCCCGGCTCCCAGGTGATTTGCGCGCGATACTCCCCGTCCCGAACCGTCACACCCGCCTCGTCCAGTTCGGCGTCTCCCGTCCTGCTCAACAGCTCACACAGCTCCTCCGCGTCGGAGGATGCCGCCACGGCCTCCGCCGCGTTCTCCGCCATGCCCACGGCCTTTGTCAGGCGTTCCGCATCGGCGCTGCGGGCGCGGGCCGCCCCGAACACCGTGGAAAGCGCCAGAATGACCGCCACAAAAACAAGTATCAGCAGGAGCGTCTCAAAATAAAACGCCGTTATATGCTTTTTCATTCCGATCCCTCCCAAGTCCTCAGGCTCAGGAGAGCCTCTCCCGCATCCGTGCGTATTTCCATGACCCCCGGCTCAATAAACTCCGCCGTGAACACGGACGTCTTTCCCAGCGCGCTTGCCTCGTCAGGGGCAAGCGGCGCGTCCACCGCGCTGTACTCCTCCATCAGATATCCCTTATATCGATATATACGCACCGCGTATCCGGAGCCGTCCTCGACCACAAGCTCCGGCCCCGTCTCACTGTCCCTGATTCGGACATTCCCGGCGCTGTCACCGCCCTTTACGCAGGCCGCCAGATACGACAGCAGCGCCCTGGAGTTGTTGTTGCCCTCCTGTCCAGCCGCCACAGCCTGATAAGTCCGCGCTCCAAACATGACAAGGAGAAGGAGCCCCGCCCAAAAAAGCGCGGCGATCCCCAAGGTATATAGCCCCAGCGGCGATCCGCCTTTGCGTTTCATAAGCTCTCCTCCCTCCATTTATCTTCTGGGCCGCCTTAGTGCTCCCTTACCGTCACCCGGATCTCCGGCGGAATGTTTGAGGCGAACGCATCATACGTCACGTAATAATCCTCATGGTTGATCTGAAGCCCGTAGTGCTCCTCAAGGTACTTGAGATTCGGGGGGTATACCCCCTCCACCACAAAGCATTGGAGCGCCCCGCGCTCCACCGCCGCCTTCAGCGACGCGGCGCTCTCTTCCTCCATGTCTCCGTTCATGATACCGCCGGCGAGGGCATATGCCCCCAGGGCAACCAGCAGTAAAAGAGCCAGCGCTATAAAATATGGCGCGCGGCTTTTTCTTCTGTCACTGTACATGTCCGCCCCTCACCCGATAGCGTTCATCATTCCGATGAGCGGCAGCATAACGCTCAAAAGAGAAAGCCCCACTGTAAGCATCAGCACGCCGGACAGCAGCGGATCCACCACAGCCACGAGCCTGTCCACCATATTGCCGCAGCTCCGCTCCAAAAGACCCGTGAGCCGTTGAAGAACCTGCTCCATGTTGCCGCTCCGCTCACCGGCCAGGAGCATCCTGCCGTACACCGGCTCAAACAGATCCTCGCTGTATGCCGCGCTGGCGATGCCGCGGCCCTCCTCCATGAGCTTCAGACACCTTTTAAGTTTTTCCTCCACCGGGGCGTAATCCACCATTTTCATGCTGTCGATCACCGCAACGTCCTGCATCTCTCCGCTGGCCAGGAATGTGGACAGAGCCGAGGTGAATCGGAACATTCCCATGCTCTCGAGTATCCCGGCGCATATGGGGATCCGGCGTAAAACCGACTCCACCACCGGGCGCTTTCCGCTCCGCCACAACAAAAGCCCCGTTACAAGGGCCGCCGCGAGCAGCACCATCACCGCCAGCGCCGCGTAGCAAAAGCCGTAAGCCCAACGTATGTACCCATAGCTGGACGCGGTCAAGCTCCCCGACAGGCTCTCATAGACGCCGGTAAACGTGGGCAGGACCATTGTCAGCATCACCGCCAGCACCGCGATGATCAGCGTGAGCATCGCCGCGGGGTACGTCACCGCGTTTCGGAGCTTCTCGCCAATGCTTTTCTGCTCCGTGTAATACCGGGAAAGCCTGAACAGAACATCCTCAAGGCGGCCCGAGGACTCGCCGGCGGCAACCATTTTCAGGGCATAATCGGGGAATATGCCGCTCTGCTCCATGGCCGCGTGGAGACCTTCTCCCCGCTCGACCGCCGCCTCCATTACCTTGAGGCCCTCCTCCAGTACGCCGTCGCCCTCTTTTCTCAAAAGGCCGATGGCCTCGTCTACCTGGATCCCGGAGCCCAGCATCATCGCCACGCTCTCACAAAACGCGCTGACACCCAATTCATCCAGTTTCTTGCTCATTGGCTCACCTCAATATTCATAGACATCCGAGTAGTTTCCCCCATCCCCGATAAACTCGCCGTTCGTTCCGTTCGCGGAGAACGTCAGGTCGAGACGGCTCCATTTCCCCCCGGAAACCTGGTAGTCGACCGTTACCCAGCCTGTCTCATCCGTGTAAAACATATTCCACGCGTGATATAGATCGTCCGGGGACACATAGCCGAAGATCACCCTGGTCGGTATCCCCTGGCTGCGCAGCATCGCCGCCGCAAGGGAGGCGTAATCGAAGCAGATGCCCTTCCCCGTCCTCATTGTCTCGTCAATGTCCGGCAGATAGCCGCTTTTCACGTCTTTTGCCTTCTGCGTGTCGTACGACACATGTCCGCAAATGTACTCGAACACCGCGGAGACCACCTCCACGGCTGTGGCGCAGTCTTTCGCCAGCTCCTCCGCCTTTTTCACACACTGGGAATCCTGTGCGTAGTTCACGTAGTCACTGGGTCGGGTGAAGGGCTGGAACTCATCCAGAAGGGTGACCTCCGCCTCCTCACTGTACTTTTCCGCGTACTTGGTGTCCGTCACATTCTCCATCACCCGGAATTTGTACGTCCCGTTCCCGCTCTGAATGGGGAATACGGAGGGGGTACCATCCGATTTGATGTCGTAGGTGTATTTTATGTCGTCCTTGACCACCTGGAATTTCAACCGCGCGTCGGATACGGCCGATACCGCCACGTACCCCTCTGAAAGCGCGGACAAGTCCAGCTTGACGCCATTCTTTTCCTCCGTGTCGTGGAAGCTCGCGTCCTTAAACGGCGGGGCCTTATAGGGGGTAAGCTCCCCGTTTCCGTCCGTATTCATATCAGAGCCCGGCACCGTGTTGTTTGGCCCCACAGGCCCGCCTTGTTTGCCGCAGCCGCCGATAAGGCAAAGGGTCAGCAGGAGTGCCAATATTTTTTTGCGATCCATACTGTCCCGGCCCCCTGGTCTCATTCTTCAATAGGCTCCCCACCGGCGCTGTCCACCGGCACAAGCATCCCATGTACCACAAATCGCGCGTCCTGGAAGGAATAGGCGCAGGTGGAAAGCACCACATAACGCGCGTCATCCACGGGCTTCGCCGGAGGTTCGACTACCGACTGACCCGTCATCTTTTCCAGGTATTCGTCAAGCTCGATACTGGGGCCTCTGAAGATGGTGTATGTGTCCGAATACGCGGATATGGTATAGCAGCTGATTATTTCCACCCTGTAATCCCGCTCCGGCGTAAGCAGCCAGAACACCGGGTGGTCGTCCAAAAACTGCTGGTCGCCCCATTTTCCAAGCTGTCCGAACATGCTCCCGTCGCGCATATGATGCCCGTAGATTATGGTATTGCTGTCCATAAAATCGCCGCTGTTCGCGCTTTCCATAAATATGGAGCCGCTGGTCAAATAATTCCCAAGATAATCGTGGTGCAAATACTCGTCGTTATCGTCCCCCCGCAGCACCGGGTAATTGATGAGCGTGTCCTCGCAGTAGATCCACCCCACCACGTCCTCGTTGACGGCGCGAAGAGACGCGAAATCCACAACGATCGGCGCCAGATCCGCCTCGTTTCCCGCCGGATCCTCCCCGCCGCCGGTACTCACGCCGCCGTCCGATTCACCGCCGAGCGGTCCATCGTCAGAACTCGTGTCGCCCAAGGGCTTTTGGGGATTGACGGTCACAAATTGACCCGCCGCGGCCTCGTAAATTTTCTGGCCCTTCTTGTAGGCGAGAAACTTTGAGCCTATTTCCACCGCGGAGAAAACGAATACCGCCAGTATCACAAGGAAGATGCCGGTCTTCAGCCACCTTTTCATTGTTTTACTCCTCGTCCGAGGCGCGTCTCCGATCCCGGAGGCGTCCCGCGATCAAATTGAGCATGGCGCCGCAGGCGGCAATGATTATGACATAGATTTTTCCCACGGTGCTTGATAAGAAGCCCAAAAGATTGCCGACCACGGGAAAATGGCTCTTAACGCGCCCTACCACCGCTTCATAAGGCACGGCGTTCAGATCCTCGCCGGCGTTGGCGTCGCCCTTCGTAGTAAGCTCCCCCTCGACCGTCTGATTCCTCACGACTCTGTGGGCTATCACTCCCGCGCCGCTCATGAAGGCTATGACGTCTCCCTCTTGCAGTTCCACCGGTTCGACCGTCTTCACATAGAGCACACTCCCCACGGGGATCTCCGGCTCCATGCTGGGGCTCGTCACATTATAGATCTCATATCCCAGCGCCCTGGGCACCGCCACCGGCAGACATGCCGCGATAATGGCCACCAGTATCAAGGTTCCAAACAGGTTACAAAGGGCGGGAAATAACTTCCCGCCCTTTGTATTCCGATTGGGAGAAATCGGATCTTTACTCATTCTTTTTCTTTCCCCTTACTCTTACCTTTCCTGAATATAAGCAGCCAGAATGCAATACCCACCGTCAGAATCGCGCCTCCGGCGATAGCCAGCTTCGCTGTTGTGGACAGAGTGGTGACATCGGGAAGTATTTGTGTGGATCCCGGCGCGAGAGGCGTATCATTATCGTCAAGATCTTCATACTCCGAAGGGCCGCCGGGTGTGGTCTCTCCCGGAAGGGTCCCTTCGCCGCCGGGGCCGGAATCGGGCGGGATGACCTCGCCGCCGGGACCGGGTTCGACCTCTCCACCGCCCTCGCCGCCGGGCGTGGGACGGGGCGTCTGTCCACCCTCCTGAACCACGCTGGAGGTGGTGACCGGCGCATACACGAAGGTAAATACATTTTCCGCCGCGTTTTCGCTCAGGGTCTTTCCAAGACTGTACGCCTGAGGCTCATATCCCTCGATGTACTGATACGCGACAACGGGCTTATCGCCCACATTGCCGTAATAGGTGTTGGAGGGGTAGATCTCATTGCCGTTGACGTCTTGATAATTCACGGTGTAGGCCACCGAGCTGCCCAGAATCCCGTAGGCGACCACATAATCGATATCGCCGCGTACCAAAATAGACGGACTGCTGACGGTGCTGTTGTCCTTTCCGCTCTCACGTATGCCCTTGACGTAATACTTGCTGTCCTCAGGCAGTTGGACTCGGTTAATGTTAAAATTGATACGCGTACCGTAGGCCACATTCTCGTAAACCACCAACGGCTCCCCGTCAATGGTTCCCTGCGCGCCCGCGAAAACGCGCACGGTGTATGTGTATCCCTCTGATTCCGCCGCCATCGCGGGGAACGCCATCGCGGCCATGAGGCAAACGGCCATGACTGCCGCAAAAAACCTGACGCGGTTCTTCATGTCACATTCCCTCCTTATCCGAGTCTCCCCGGGCCTTCCGGGCGTGCCGGCGGCCCAGCAGACTATACAGCGCGAGACCCAGAAGCAGTATTCCAGACACGCCCGCGGCGATGATGTACGGGGTCATGCTGTCGTCGCCTGTGTAGACGATGGTGGTTTCTCCCGTGTTGAGCTCAACGGCGAAATTCATCTGGAGATCCGCCAGGGTATCCTGATAGCCGTTGCCCTGGGACTCGCCGTCAAGGGCGACCCGAAGGGTGATCGTGCCAACATCTCCCGTTTCCAGGGTATCGAGGTAGAAGAAATTCTTCAAGGCGCTGGTGGCTTCATTGAGGCCCTCGCCGGCCTCGCTTTTATCCTCGCCGCCGACGGTATCGCTGTCAAAGAGCACATTCTCCTCACCGTCAGGCGACGTATATACAAGCGTGTAGGTATAGGCGCCGCCGCTGGCTGTTTTGCTCCGATCCTCAAGGGACGCGAGAACCTTATTGGTCATGTACCAATTTGTCGTCTCCCTGTGGTCATTGGCCAGCTTCAGGGTTATGATAACATCGTCCCCGGGCTGCATGCCCAGTATTATGTCGTCCATATCGGAGGACTTAAAGCTGCTTGACATCTTTGCGTCAGCCGTGAACGCGACACGCCAGTCATCCTCGCCAACAAAGGTTTTGGCGGAAGCCGTCCCCGCGAGGGCGGTCATCAGGATCAGAACGACAAGTATTGAGGCGATCTTCTTTTTCATGTGACTCCCCCCTTAGTCAAGGCTCAGGACGCCGGACTGCTCGTCTACGGAGACCTGTCTGCCCCACGCGCTCAGCGCGGCGGCCTCGGCATTGTCCTCCTGGACCGCGTCCACCTTGGCCTCAACAATAAACCGCGCGCCGTTGTAGTCATAGACCGACGTCGTGGTACCGTCCTCTCCCGTGACCTGGCTGACAATGTAGGCGATCTCACCGTTTATCGTCAATGTATCCGCGAAAATGGGGGACTCCTCACCCGAGTTGAGCAGACGGCTATAATACAAGATCGTGCGCTCCGGAGTGCGCGCTGACTCGTCCTCAAGCCAGTCTGTGCCAATGTTCACAAAATGCAGATCGATGTAACCGGGATCCAGGTTCAGAAGCTTTTCTCCGTTTTCATCGACCCAATATTTGTATATCCTGACGCGCGCGTATTGGTTGATGGTGCCGCTGTTCCTGATCTTCAACTCCTCGGCGTATGTTTTGCCCAAGGTCAGTTTTTCGCCCTCGGGGAGCATATTCCCCACCAGCGCACCGATATTCTCGTCCCACTGGCCGTCGGCCTCCTCGCCGTAGTTTCGCCAGGAAATGTCTCTGTCGTTCTCCATAAGGGTAACGCCGATATCAAACAGCTCCACATGGGAAGCGTAAGTCTCGGAGAAGTACGTCAGAGCGGCCCGCGCCCCGCCGACAGAGCTGAAGATCAAAAGTCCGGCCGCCGCCACGAAGGCGGCAACGGTGACTACCGGGGAAAAGATGAATTTCTTAAACCGTTTCATCAACCGTTCCCCCCTTTCTCAGCCGACGACCAATCGGCGTACGGATTGTCCTCGCTGTCGTACTTGACATGGGTGTACTCATAGACCACAATAACGTTAAAGCTGTCGTTGTCGCCGGGATCCAGGGGAATATTGTCGATGTGGACAAGAAGCTCGTTGGCGCTCTCGCCGGGCCCAAGAGGATCGGCATAGTAGTAATACCCGTCGTCCGGGTTATACGACCAGCCGTCGCCGCTGTACTGGAGGTGGAACTGGCTGCCGGCAAAAGCCCTGGCCCTCACGTAGACGGGTTGGCCGTCCTCCGCGTTGGTCACGGAAACATGCTTCGTCCAGTTATAAAACCTCTCCTCCACCGTAGCCGGTTCAATGGTCACCTGATAGCCCCCCTGTGCCTCGGTATAGGTAGTGAAGTACGCGGCGGCTTGGGGAACAGACACGGACGTCACCATGATCACCGCCAGGGCCAGCAGGAGCAATGTTCTTTTTTTCATCCGAGATCCCTCCTTTTACGGTCTATCAGGGAAGGGGGTCCAGTCCCAGCCGCTGCCCTCGGTATATGTGAAGGCGTTTTTTATGGAGCCGCCGGTCCTGGGAACGTCAACGGGCCCGTTGGTGAATTCGACCGTGACGTTCTCCTCGGCGGAGAATACCGCCTTCTGTGTGGGATCTGAGGTACATTCGTAGGACGCGCCCGAGTAGACCTCCGTGACCGTCACCTCGGCGCCCACCGGGATCCCCTCCACGTCCAGGCTTTTTGTATCTGCCTCGGTAAACACAATGGAAAACACGTCGCTGAAAACGAGCCGTCCCTCGATCCTGGCCTCGATGGAGAAAACGAAGGTCGCCGGACTGCCCTTGTATTCGGTAAGTGTCTTTACGATCTTTATGCCGTCAAGGCGCGGCTCCTGCTGAGGCTTGAGCGTCACCTTCACATAGTAATTCCAGGGAGCCGTCAGATCCAGATGCTCGTTCACCACGTCCTTGCCTGGCACATACACCAGCTCCGGGAGGAATTTGTATCTGTACTGCTCAGACTGCGCCGACGTGGCGATCCACTTTTCACCGTTATCTCTCTTGACGCTGGTGACATAGTTGGTAAGGTCGCTGCCTCTGGCAACGACCAGATAAAAGCCCGCGTCAAGTCCTTCGAGCTTCGTTCCCGCCTCGGCGCCAAGGACAGCGGGCTCCGGGGGCGTCTCGGACTTGAGGGCAATCTGCGCGGCCTGCTGCTCCAGCTGATCCCAGCCGGCCCGGTCGGCGGTCGTTTGAATGACCAGCCCCTCAAAAGGCTCCTCCGCATTGAATGTATCCAACGTTTCATAGACCTCGGGCTCGACAGCCGCCACTTTGTAGAGATCCACAACGACGTTTGCCTTCCCGACATCCTCCGCAATGTCGCCTCCTCCGGCGTAGACGGTAAGCGAACATTTATGATCATCCACAAGCTCGGCGGCCCGCGCGGATCCGCTCGTCCCGGGCGCCGCAGCCATCAGCGCGCACGCCAGTGCGAAGGCGGCAATGGCTTTCCATTTACCTTTCATAGGCGCTCCTCCTCACTTTCTTTGATCAAGGCTTTTTCTTGAACTCATCCAACAGCTCGCTGTTGGGCTTTCTCGGTTTTCTAACGCTCAGCGTTATAAACATGACGGTCAGCAGGACAAACAGGATCGGTATGGCCACCATGGGTATCACGATATAGGGCTGGATACGGTTGGCCTCTCCGACGATGACAACGGCCTCCCTGGCGTTCTCTATCCGCGTGCCGCGCACCAGCATCCTGTGACTGTTGACGCCGTAGGGAGTGCAGGTAATAAGCGTGCAGTAATCCCTGCCCTCCTCAATGGCCAGCTCATCGAGCTCATACGGGTACACGATCCTGATCTGGTCGACCATGTATGTGATCACTTGGTCAAGGACGGTTATTGTAAACACATCCCCCACCACAAGGTCGTCAAGATCCGTAAACAGGCGGGCGGAGGGCAGCCCCCTGTGTCCCGAAATGGCCGTGTGGGTGCTCTCCCCGCCTATGGGGAGGGATGTCCCGGTCAGATGGCCCGCGGCCACCTGCAAGACCATCTCGGAGGTGCCGTGGTATATGGGCAGGCTCACGTCTATCGCCGGGATCTGCACATATCCCATGATGCCGGTGCCGGTGAGATCCAGCAGCTTGTCGTACTCCGCCTGCTCCTCCTCGGATATGACGAAATGGATGCCCTCCTTCGCCAGGCGCCGGTTGTACTCGTTTGCCGCGGCGATGGCTTTCTCGCGCTCGTTGTCCGTCATGTTCTCCACCGTCCGGACATACGAGGCGACCGCCTTTGACTGATGGAAGGAATTCCACCAGTCAGCCACCGTGGGATAAAGCAGTAAGACAAGCCCCGTCAGAAGAATGATCCCCAAAAGAAGTGTGGACCAGTGCCTTTTAAAAAACTTCGCCATATAAGGGCTCCTTACCAACGCTCGTTTGTCTCCCCCGCGGGCCGCGCCGTGTTCGGCCGCGGCCCGCGGAGTCCGCGATGCTTATGTACTCCTGTTTTATCCTCTCAGCCGTCGTATTTGCTCATGCGCTTCCGGACGACCAGCAGAACGGCCGCTCCGATCACCAGCGCGGCGCCCAGGACGTAGAAGATGGTGGTGCCGATGCCGCCGGTCTCGGGAAGGGTCAGGCCCTTCTGGTTGACGACGTCGGTGGAAAGGATTCCCGACGGCACACGCTCCCATCCCTCATTACGGGTTGCAGGGATCAACGTCGTTTCGGACTCTATGCCTTCGGCTCCTGTGTCTTTCAGCTCGTTATGGGCAAAGTCTGCTTCCACCTTAAAGACGATATCCTCCGCCTTGTTGTAGCCGGCGGGAACGGTGGACTCGACCAGCTTGTACCAGCCCTCGTCCAGTCCCTTGGCGTGGAAGGTGTACCCGTCGCTATCACCATCCAGCGGCTTGCCGCCATCCCAGTGGTAACCGCTCATGTCGTCGGGGACGTCGGCCTTTTCGGGGGCGTCGTCGCCGAACGAAACGCCGTCGTCGGGGATCAGCTTGTAAATGGTGAATTCAGCGCCCTTCAGGCCCTTGTTCTCGCCGTCCTTCTTGTGGACGTTGAGCTGGAAGGTGTAAACATCAACCACATAATCTTTGGTCTTGCCCATGCTTTCGCTCTCAGGGTCGTTGGAGAACTCGATGTGGCTCATATTCTGGTTGCTGCCGTCGTACCACCCGTCTGTTGATTCGTTTTCATCCAGCGTGGCGTCGTACCACCCGGCTGTTGCGTTTTCATTCAGCGTGGCTGTGTACTCCAGGTAAACGGTGGCGCCCTGAGGGACCTTGAAGTCCTTGATGTTGTTGCAGGTCCAGGTCAGGACATTACCGCCCTTGTACATATCCTCTGTTCCGCCATATGGTTCGGTTGAATACGTAAATGAAGTAAGCGGTTGGTGAGTGTCCGGCTCCGTTGCGTCAGCACCCTCCGCGACCCAGTATATCGTCGCATCGTTGTTGTAGGACAGACCGGCGCTCATGGTATCAACAAATTTCAGTACATAGGTCTTGTACGCGTCATAGTTTTTGTCCTTTATGACCGCGGTGATCCGGAAGGGGATCTTGTCGCCGATGGCATAGGCGGCCCTTCTACCATACTCAGAACCCTCCTTGTTGTCCTTTACCTTCTTTTCGGAGGAGGGAACGTCGTATTTCCGCGTAACCGTGATATCACGGGAGAGCTGGAGGATGAGGTCGTTCTTAACGGAGGCTCTGTCGTCGACATCGGTGATGTCAACAATAAGGTAGTAGCCCAGGGGAAGCTTCGTCCCAGTTCTCCTAAGCTTCGTTCCGTTCTCGGTGAAAAACTCCTTGGCGACCCTGGCGAAGGCGCGAAGCGCACTTTGATTTTTCTCCGGTATGTCCGAAAGCGCCTCGGCAACGCTCGCCGCGTCGGCGGTCACACCATCATCAAAGTACTCTTTAATTGTCTCGTCGGCCTTAAGGGCGTCAACAAACGCGCCGATCTTGTCTTCATTGATCCCGTTGCCCCATTTAATGCCGCCGATGGGGCCGTTGTCATCCGTGACGTCCTGGCTGTCGCCGGTGAAGATCTGGTAGGCCATGTA
This sequence comes from uncultured Oscillospiraceae bacterium, assembly GCA_947589225.1. Taxonomy (GTDB): domain Bacteria; phylum Bacillota; class Clostridia; order Oscillospirales; family Oscillospiraceae; genus RUG626. The sequence goes on from CANQBC010000011.1 coordinate 62,005, forward strand.
TTGGTGGCTATCTTTGACGGTCACGGTCGCGGTTGGCGCGCCTTCCGCCGCCAGCGCGACGGTCGCCAGGCTCAGAAGCATGGCCGCCGCCAGAAGGATCATCCCGAATTTTTTACATTTTTTCATTCCTATTTCCCCTTTCAAATATTTTTCCAGGTTAAAAGAACTTACTTGGTTTGCCGCCGGAGACTATGCTCGTGTTATCTGAAATTTCACCGCCGTTGATATTGACTTTGGCGTTTCAGCCGTCGTATTTGCTCATGCGCTTCCGGACGACCAGCAGAACGGCCGCTCCGATCACCAGCGCGGCGCCCAGGACGTAGAAGATGGTGGTGCCGATGCCGCCGGTCTCGGGAAGGGTCAGGCCCTGCTGGTTGACGACGTCGGTGGAAAGGATTCCCGTCTCCTCCGACCCCGCGGTAGTCGTAGGTTCTTCTTCTTGAATTATCGGGGCGACATGGGAATTGGCGATCTTCTCGGGCGTTACGCCGCCGGCGCCGGTCTCATTCAGCTTTCCGTTATCAAGATCCGCGCTCACCTCAAAGACGATATCCTCCGCCTTGTTGTAGCCGGCGGGAACGGTGGACTCGACCAGCTTGTACCAGCCCTCGTCCAG
>CANQBC010000012.1 GCA_947589225.1 uncultured Oscillospiraceae bacterium
AAAATTAATCAATAATTTTTATTAAGGAGGAAACACTACATGAAGACTCTGAAGAAGACCCTGTGCCTGGTCTTGGCGGTAGTCATGACTGTGGGCGTTCTTGTCCTCCCGGCTGCTGCCGCGGACGATGACGACGCCTTCAAGGACGAAGCCTCGATCAGCACCGAGTACCGTCAGGCGGTTGACGTACTCAACCTGCTGGAGGTGCTCCAAGGCGCCAACGGCTACTTCTCCCCGAAGGGGTACCTGAAGCGCGTTGAGGCGGCCACCATCGCGGCTCGTATCGTGCTTGGGCCCGACGCGATCAGCGGACTTCCCAAGGGCGCGACCAAGTTCTACGATGTGCCCGCCAGCTACTGGGGCAGCAGCGTCATTTCCTTTGTGAACAACAAGGGGATCGTCGACGGCAACCCCGATGGGAGCTTTGCTCCTGAGGGCACGCTGACCAGCTATCAGTTTGCCAAGATGCTGCTGGTTGCCATGGGCATCAACGGCGAGTACACCGGCACCTACTGGGCCACCAACGTCTACGTTGCCGCCCGCACCGCCGGCCTTTTCAACGGGCTTGACAGCCTCAAGGGCGACGTTCTGATCACCCGCGAGCAGGCCGCTCAGATGGCCATGAACGCCATCACCGTTACCCGTGACCCGACCATCTGGAACGCCGACCTCAAGGCGTGGGTCAAGGACTCCAGCGCCGGCGCTGTTCACACCCCCCTTATCGGTCTTGTTTTCGGACTTGAGGAAGATGACGGGACCGCCGACATTTTCGGACGTCCCACCACCGAGTGGAAGCAGGAGGACGGCACTGTCGTCCTGACGGTCGCGTCTCAGTATGACGCCATTTACAAGAACGAGAAGAAGACGGGCGTTCAGCTGGGCATCACCACAGACCGCGACCTCTATGTGGACGGCGTTAAGACCGCGAGCGGCGCTACCCGCAGCAAGAATGATTACGGCGACAAGAGCGCCACGATCGAGGTCTACGGCGACCGCGTCGTTGTGATCAAGACCTACGCCAAGAAGCTCGCGAAAACTGACATCCATGACGCCACCGATACCGGCACGGCGTACATCGAGCCCGAGAGCGGCATCACCTTCGACACCACCGCCTTTAAGAAGGACGACGTGGTCGTTTACACCAAGGGTTCCAGCAATGGAACAGCCGTCAACGTCGGCGGCGAGGTCGCTCTGGCCGACGCCACCTTCAGCTCCGTCACCGCCGTGGGCGCTTCCAACGCCTACGTCCGTCTTGCCGGCGAGATCACCTACCTGAACCCCAATGTCAGCGGCCTTACCATTGGCACAACGGGCGGACTTAAGCTGGGCGACACCGGCACCTATTACACCGACTCCTACGGCAACATCGTCGACGTTGCTGAGGGCGCGGCTCCCGTTGAAGAAATGAATTACAAGTATGCCTACGTTCTTGAGGTCAAGGCCAAAGCCGCCGGCACCGAGGGCGGCAGCGACCTGTTCGGCACCGGCGCCACCGGCACCGCCGCTAAGGCCCAGGCCAAGATCATCGACATCGAGACCGGCGAGGTGAAGATCGTTAACCGCGCCCTGGTCGTGGACGGCGGCAAGTACTACTACGCCAACGAGAAGGGCGAGAAGCCTTCCGGCGCCAAGGAAGTCGAGAAGATTGAAAACAACAACGACAGCAGCGCCGAGGGTTACCTTGCCGAGGGCCTCTATCGTTACGTCGAGATTGGCAGCGATTACGCCTTTGTGGGTACCAGCAGACTCGACACCGAGTCCAGCCTGACGCTTGAGAAAAACAACGCCAAGGTCGGCTCCGATTACGCCACCAACTCCACCGTTGTCCGTACCGTGACCCTTAACACGGACAAGAATACCGGCGCGCATATCTCCAAGTACAGCGGCTACAAGAACTTTGAGGCGCTTTCCGGCACCTACACCGCCGCCGTCATCAAGACCAGCAGCGGCATCATCACCCAGATCATTGTCGTAAAGAACGCCGAGGCTCCCACAACGCCGATCAACTACGCCGTGTACAAGGGCGCGGGCGAAACCGTTCAGGACGGCAAGAAGTACGCTTTCTACAAGGACGGCGAGGTCGTTGAGTACTTCGCGGCCACCGCAAACACCACCAGCATTGATTCCGCCGTGTCCAGCAAGGAGAACGTGGTCTTTAATCTGACGCTTGACGGTGACGGCAACCTCACCAGTGTTGCTGAAATTACCACCAACAACAAGAAGGAGTCCGCTACGGTTGCCAAGGTGTCCGAGGACTACATCCTGATTGGCTCCGACGTGTACTACCTGGCTGACAACGTGGTCATCGTCGACAAGACCGACGACTACAGCGTGGTCGAGGTTTCCGATCTTGCCGAGGGCCAGACGGTTTCCCTCTACTCCAGCAAGGATATCAGCACCCCGACTGCCGATACTCCCATTGAGTTCATCGTCATCACCGCTCAGGCTGCTGAGTGATTCCTTCCCACCGCGTAAAACTTAACTAAGTTTTCCGCCCCCGGGCTTCGGCCCGGGGGCGGTTTTTTGCGGTTTGGAATTGCGTCTTATGTAAAGTTGTTCCACTGACCCACCGCGCCATTTTGCGTCCTGCGGGTGCATTATAATCACGGATGACTACCATTCGCGGCGGTTTGCCGGGCGCCGCTTTCGTATTTTTTCCTCCGGGTATTGCAAAAACTTCTCAGACCCCTCATAATGCTCATTTATCCGCAATTTTTTGCGAAAATTTTTTTGGAGGGAAGTCAAATGAGAAATCCAAACGGCTACGGAGGAGTTTCAAAACTGCCTGGGAATCGGAGAAGGCCCTACCGGGCGCGGGTGACCGTGGGCTGGAGTGAACGCGACGGCGCGCGGATCCAGCAGTACGCCACCATCGGTTATTACGCCACCCGAAGCGAGGCGCTGCTGGCCCTGGCGGATTACAACCGGTGCCCATGGGACACGCGTACGCGTAACATGACCTTTAAATCAGCCTTTGACCAGTGGAGCCCCGGTTATTTCGAGAAGTACCCCAGCACACGGCGGGTCACAGAGTGCGCAATGGCGCTGTGCCGACGGATCTGGTATACTCCCATCCGCGATCTGCGGGCCTGGCACCTGCAGGAGGTGATCTCCGGTATGGACGACAAGTCACGGGGGTATCAGTCAAAAGTCCGTTCGCTTATGCACATGGTGTACCGGTGGGCCATGAGCCGTGACGTCACCCAGCGGGATATCTCCCAGTATGTGGAGCTGACAGCGGAGGAGCAGGAGTCGCCCCGGCGGGTGTTTACCCCGGAGGAGGTGCGTCTGTTGTGGAGCCTTTACGCGAACGGCGAGAGCGCGGTGCTTCGATCCCCCTATTATGACGGCTGCGGACTTCTGGAATCGGTGCTGGTGCTGATCTACACGGGAATTCGCGTGGGGGAACTTCTGTCGCTCCGGCGGGTTGACATACATATGGATCGTCGGTTTATCGACCTTCGGGGTACAAAGACCCGCGCCGCGCGTCGGACGGTGCCCCTCCACCGTGATATCCTACCGGTGGTAAATAGGCTCATGGAGCTTCGGCCCTCGGAATTCCTGTTGCCGGGAAAGGAGGGAATGGGAATGACATACAGCTCCTATAAGGGTTGGTTTGACAAGGCCATGCCGGCGCTGGGTATGCGCCACACGCCCCACGACGCGCGGCACACCTTCATCTCCGCCCTGGACACAGCCGGCGTCCGCCGCGCCGCCGTTAAATTTATCGTTGGCCACAGCCAGCAGGACGTCACCGACCGTTACACCCACAAGGATCTGAGCGAATTGATCGGTGAGGTCGATAAGGTGAAATATTGAAAAAACCGCCCCCGGGCCAAAGCCCGGGGGCGGAAGGGGTTATTCAGGGGTTAAAAAACGGATCAGGAATCACTCAGCAACGATGAAGATCAGGGACACGGCCTTCTTATCGTTCTCGATGAGGACGACCTTCATATCCTTCGCAAGAGCAGTCGCGCCCTTGCCGGTGGTGTCAACGATCTTGGCGCTGCCAATATCGTGATAATCGGTGCCGATCTTCGCGGCGCTGCCGATGATCTCGCCAACGGTCTGCGCAGTATCAGTACCAGTCTCCTTCTCGCTCTTCAGAGAACCGTCAGACATGAGCTGATAGATGCCCTTATCCTTCTTAGCGCTCTCCACAGTGATAGTACCCTTGGAGCCGTCGGCATAGTAGACCTCCATGGCGAAGAGGGCCGTGCCGTCGTCCTTCTTGGACTGCTCATAAGCGTCGGTGACATAGACATAGTCCTTGGTATCGGTAGCTTCCTCATCCTTAAAGTTCTCAGTGCCGTAGAACACAACAGCCGCAACATAGGTGTTGGTGTCACCCTTGGTAACGTCAACGACAACCGTCGCACCAGTCATTTCCTCGTTGCTGGCAAGAGAAGTGTAACCGACGCGAATCGAGGGCTTATTGTCCTTATAGGTCACGTAAACGGTCTTGTTGTTCTGGATGAGATTCTTCCCGGAATCGATGCCGTTTTCGATCACAAGCTCACGCTTGACAGTGACATTTTTCTTAACCGCAGCAACGCTCGCGGTCTCGCTGCCGTTAGCCTCCGGGAGCTTCGTGAGGGAGATGGTGTTTCCGTTCAGTTCGTAAGCATAGACGGGGCCGTTAGTGGTGGTAATAGCAGTCTTGACGGAACTAGCACCGTCAGAGAGCGAAATTTCAACCTTATCTCCATCATCACCGTCAACCTTTTTGCCGCCGCCGATAGTGACCTTGCCGTCCTTGACAGCCAGATCATAGACACCGATCGTGCCGTCGGAAAGGACAGCCTGAACCTTCGCTGTATAGCTCGTGTCGGGCCACGCGGACGTGTCCTCAGTAACAGTCGCGTTGACGATAACGGCGTAGTCCTTGGAAACGGTGGTCTCCTCACCGGTGTCTTCGGTGGAATAGACGATGTCCCCGTTTTTGTCAAGGTAATAGATGCAGGCCACGCCAAGGAGAGTGGTGGCGGTGTCGTCCAGGTTATAGCCCTGCACCTTGACAGCGGAGGCCGCGTGCTGCGTGCTGTTGATGGTGTACTTCTTGGCGCTGGAAGCGCTGGTCATAGTGCCCTTGAGGACTTCGGCGGCCTCATGCTCAACGACAGTATAGTTGGAGCCGTCAGTCGTCTCGGCATTGAAGATAACCACATTACCGTCGCTATAATCGTCGGTCTCAAAAGCGGCAACGGTCTTGCCGGACTTTTCAAGAGTGACCTTGCGCGGGTCGGTCGCAGTGGCATCAGTGACCTTTACAACTCCGGCGTAGGTGTTGATAACAAGGACCTTGTCGATTTTCTTGTCAGTAGCATAGACTTCAACGGTCTTGCCGGCACCGGTGAGGCCCTTCACGGCGCTCGCCGCGTTAATAGTAGTAGAACCTTCTTTTCCGTCCTCGGTCTCTTTAAGCTCGGCCGCATAGGTGTATCCCTTGAGATCCTTGTCGACATCCTCTTGCTTGGCTTCGCCGGTGTAGACCGCCACAGGCTTAACGGGTTTGGTGTAGACGGGAGTGCCGTCCTTGAGCTGCCACTGATAGGCGACGGGACGTCCGAAGGACTCGTCCTCGATACCTTTAGTTTCCTCGGTGAGGCCAAGGGATTTCTCGAAGGTGCCGTTTTTGCGGATCGTGGCGCCCTGCTTCACGACGATGCCGCCGGGAAGCTCGATGGTGGTACCGCCCTCATAGCGAACCTTGTCGGCCCTGGTGATGGCGTTGAAGGCCATCTGAGCGGCCTGGTCACGGGTCAGGAGACTGCCCAGGGCCAGATCGTCAAGTTCGGCGTCCAGCTCGACGGTGGGATCGATGGAGTCTTTATCGTCCACATATCTGCGGGCCGCGGACTCAACGTTGGCCTCCCAGGCCGCGCCGGCGTTCTGGAAGCCCTCGGTGTTGGGGTCATAGCCCAGAGCGCACAGGAGCATCTTGGCAAAGGCATAGCCGGTCAGCTTGCCCTCGGGAGCGAAGCTGCCGTCCGGGTTACCGGAAATGTACCCCTTGTTGGCGCAGTAAGCGATGTACTTGGCCGCCCAATGGCCCTTGACATCGTTGAAGGGGGTGACGGTGGTGGAGAGCTTTTCGGCCCCCTTCGCGCCAAGGTCGATCGCCGCGACGATTTTCGCGGCCTGGGCGCGGGTCAGGGTGTCGTTGGCCCCAAACACATTGGAGCCCGCGTACCCTCCGAGGATGTCGAGGCCGCTCAGAACCGCGACGGCCTCGTCGTGCTCGATCTTGGCATCATCATCGTAGGCGGCGCCCGCGGGGATTACGAGAACGCCAACCGCCATGATGACAGCCAAGACCAGGCACAGGGTCTTCTTCAGAGTCTTCATGTAGTGTTTCCTCCTTAATAACGCAAGAAAGGAATCACCGTAAAGTTTTAGGGAACGGATGGGGCGTAAAAAGACCTCTTTGGACGATTTTCGGAATGTTATTCGGTAAATCGGGTACACCGCGCGGCTTCTTCGCGTCTTATCCAATATTTACCAAAGGCTTGATTATTTGCCGAAAGTATGCTATAATATAAATTTACAAATACACATTACCGGAGGGCGCGTATGGATACACGGATCAGGGACTATTATGAGGCCAACGAGGAGCGGATGCTGGCGGATATCGCCGCGCTTGTGGCGGTGGACAGCGCCCGGGGCGAGAGCGCGCCGGGGGCGCCCTTCGGGCCGGGGCCGAGACGGGCTCTGGACAAGGCGCTGGAGATCGCCCGCGCCCACGGGCTGGAGGGGCGGATCCTGGGTGACCGGGTGCTGCTGGTGGAGCTGGGCGAAGGAGAGCCGGAGCTGGGGATCCTGGCGCATCTGGACGTGGTGCCGCCCGCGGGCGAGTGGAAGGTCACCGGGCCTTGGGAGATGAAGCGCGTGGACGGGAAGATCTACGGACGCGGCGTCATTGACGACAAGGGGCCGGCGGTGTGCGCCCTGTACGCCCTGCTGTGCGCCAGGGAGCTGGGGCTTGTGAAGCGCAAGGTGCAGCTCATCCTCGGCTCGGATGAGGAGTGCGGCTCCTCCGACGTGGAGTGGTATATGGAGCGTTACGCGATGCCGCCGAGGGTGTTTACCCCGGACGGCTCGTTCCCCGTGGTGAACACCGAGAAGGGCAGGGCGCATTTTGTGCTGACCGCCCCGGCGTTCAGGGGGGAGGGCCGGCACGTCGTCTCCCTCTCCGGCGGGTCGGTGGTCAACGCCGTGCCGGCGGTGTGCCGGTGCGAGCTCAGCGATGGGGAGAGGCTTGAGACTGTGGGCCGCGCCGCTCACGCCAGCACCCCCGACGAGGGCGACAACGCCGTGACCGCCATGGTGGAGCGGCTGGCCGCCATGGAGGGCGCCGGATTTGACGTCTTTCGCGCGCTGTGCCGCGCTTTCCCCCATGGGGACAACGCCGGCCGCGCCGTGGGCGCCGCGTGCGCCGACGAGCTCTCAGGGGCCTTGACGGTGAATCTGGGCGTGATGGAGTATAGTGATAAGGGCCTCACGGCCCATGTGGACTGCCGCGTCCCCGTGTGCGGCGACGCGGAGAAGATCGCCGGGGCGTTTCAGGCGGCGCTGGGCAGCGCGGTGAAGCTTGAGGCGGCTAGTATCTCCGCGCCCCACCACACGCCGGCGGAGTCGGATCTTGTGACGGGACTTTTGAAGATCTACGAGGAGTACACGGGGGAGCGGTGCCAGGCCCAATCCATGGGCGGCGGCACGTATGTCCACGAGATCGAGGGCGGCGTCGCCTTCGGCGCGGAGTTTCCCGGTTCGGACGTCCATATGCACGAGCCCGACGAGCGGGTGGACGTCTCGGAGCTGCTGCTGGGCGGCGAGATGTACGCCGAGGCGGTCAAGCTGTTCTGCGGGGAATAAAGGAACGGGAGATCGCGTGCCTTACAAACAGAGCGCTATGGAGGGATCCGGCACATGAAAAAAATAAAACGGGCCTTCGCCGTCACGGTGGATTTTTTTGACGGGATCGGTGCGCGCAAGATATGGACATTCGCGGCCGCCGCGGCGTTTTATCTATTTCTGTCGCTGGTGCCCATATTGGGCCTTGTCTGTTCGCTGCTGCCCTATACGCCCCTGACGGAGGAGATTTTTTTGGGATTCCTGCACCGCTTCGCGCCGCAGGAGCTCTACTCCATTCTGGCCGGCATCATAACCAGCATTTACGACAGCAGCACCACCACGCTTTCCGTCACCGCCGTTGTTTCCGTCTGGTCGGCGAGCTTGTCCATGCTGGCCCTGATGCGGGGTATGGACGCCGCCCATGACCTGACGCGGAGGGAGAATTTCCTCGTTTTTCGGCTCCGGGCGATCTTCTTTATGATCATCGCCCTCGCCGCCGTACTGCTCACCCTGTGCGGCATCGTCTACGGCGGGAAGATCATCGACCTTATTGCCGCCCACCTTGGCGGCTCCTGGGCCGAGGACTTGCTGTTTGCCATCGTCCGGATCGGGCGGTATCCGGTGATGATGCTGTTTTTGTACCTGACGTTTCTGCTGTTGTACACCTGGATGCCCGCGGGACGGCGGAAACTCACCCGCCAGTGGCCCGGCGCCGCGTTTGCCACCGTGGCTTGGCTGGTGTTCTCCTGGGCGTTCTCTCTGTACGTGGGCTACTCAGACCGTTACGGCGTGTACGGGATCCTGGGCACGGTCATCGTGGCGCTCCTGTGGATCTACTACTGCTTCTTCATCCTGCTTGTGGGCGCGTATATAAACCGCTTTGTCCGGGAGGAACCGGAAAAGCTGAAAGCGGAGCACCCGGATCTTGACTTCACAAAGGCCGTGAAGGCCGGGGAGAGGGAGGAAAAGGAAATTGAGGGCGAAAAGGAATGATCCCGGCCTTCGCCCATCTGTCTAAAGCATACTTTTCCTATAAGCTTTCATAAGAGATTTAACCGAGCGGCGAGGATCTTTCACCCAAGACAAGGAAGCCGGCGCGGGGAGCGCAAGCCGGCTGAGACTAGGGCGTATCTGAAAACCCACAAAAGTAGTGCTATTTAGACAAAAGCCAAATAGAAGCAAGGAGAATAAAGGCAAGGAAGGAAACAGCAAGTTTATCATAACGGGTAGCGACTCTGCGAAAAGCTTTGATCTTGTTAAAGAAGCATTCTACCAGATGACGCTCCTTGTAGACATGGTAATCACAAGGCCAGGGATCGGCCACGCTTTCCCTGGGCGGGATGGTGTAATCAGCACCGTGCTCGGTAATGTATTCTCGAATATGAGCCGCTCCGTATGCCTTGTCACCCAGAACATTGCTGCCGGAGATATCTACCCCGGAAAGCAGATCGATCGCCGCCTTTGCGTCATGCACTTGCCCGCCAGTGAGTATGAAGTGTACAGGGTTTCCCAGCCCGTCTACGATCGCATGGATCTTTGTGGTCTTTCCGCCCCGGCTGTTCCCGATATACTGGTTATTTTCCGAATTTACTGCCCTTTTTTTGCACCCGCGCTTTGCGGATGCGCTTTGATTGAAGTACTGTCAATGCAGAGATTTTCGTAATCCGCTTCTTCGTTTAACGCCTGGAAGATCCGCAGGAGTGTTCCGTCATCCCGCCATTTGCAAAAACGGCTGTATACCGTTTGATGCGGCCCATAGCGTTCAGGAATGTCGGCCCATGCCGCTCCGCTTCTTGCTAACCACAGCATGGCGTTCAGCATCAGCCGGTTATCCTTTGGAGGCCGCCCTGTTTTGGCTCGTGGAAACATTTCCTTGATCTGTTCCCATTGTTCATCGGTGATCTCATATCTTCGGACTGCCATCGTCTTTCCTCCCGCACTTTTTCTCTTATTTTACCATTCCTTCCCTTCTTGTGCAAGCTGTATATTTTTTGCCATTTTCAGATACGCCCTAATGTGGATGGAAATAATGTCCAAGATTTACCTCATCTCCTTAGATACATTATTGAGAAAAAATGGAATACATATTCTTCGTTTTTCCCGTACTATTATCCGATAACCGCATCTGGGAATAAAAATTATCAGATCACCTTATCAGAAGCGGACGTTTTTGAAAGATTGCTTAGCGTTTTGAAGGATTGTAGTGAAGAAGAACAGAAATTATGTGTTTTAAATTTTCATGGAATCGATTACTTAACATCAATCATGAGTAATCAGATACCTGAGTTAAGAAGAAATTTCTGCGGATATTCAAGAGGACAGATTATCGTTAATAATGATGGAGATCTATACTCCTGTTGGTGGGGAATAGGAAGCCCGTTATTCAAAATAGGAAATATAGATGATAATCCGCCCATTGATGAAGATAAAATGATAATTAACTCATTGCGAAATGTTACAGAGATAGAACGATGTAAGGAATGTAAGTACAGATTCCTATGCGGAGCAGGATGTGCTTACAGGGAATGGCAGAACACGGGTGGTGTTCAAAACGGGAATTGTGCAGAATTTCATAAGCTATTTTCGCTACCTGGAGGATGAACAGTGGTTACTTATAAATTGATGCAAGACGCCAAAATGAAACTGATTAAAAAATGCGTCGAGCATGTAAACTGCGTTAGGGTTCCGGTATATGGGGACAGTATGGAACCTACTATACTTGAGGGAAGTGTAATCACAATAAAACAGAAGGAGAGCTACTTACCAGGGGATGTTGTGTTGTTTTATGACAGCCAATACAGATTGGTAGTCCATCGAATAGTATCTGTTAGTGATGACCTTGTCTGCCTAAAAGGTGATAATGGCGATTTGTATGATTATATACCTCCGAATCAAATATTCGGGGGTATGGTGGCCAAATCTGTAGAGTCCCAAAATCTAGTTTTTGAAGAAAGATTCGAAAACATTATTTTAAGATTGACGCTTATCAATGGTGTTCTTCCGCATCATATTGAAATAACCGAGGCGATCAAGTAAATGGGAAACGAAATTATTACTGTTAATAGATTAAGCAAGCAATATCACGTTCGTACGATAACAGAAGGAAATATTATTAAAAGGATTTTTTCGAAAAAAAAATATAAGGAAATTGACGCTCTAAACGATGTTTCTTTTTCGATACAAGAAGGGCAATATGTCGGAGTAATTGGAAACAATGGAGCGGGTAAATCAACATTGATTAAGTTATTGACCGGAATACTGTATCCAACTGCAGGTCAAGTATCTGTCATGGGAAGGAATCCATTCAATGACAGAATCAAAAACAATAGGAACATTGGTGTGGTGTTCGGTCAAAAAACTCAATTGAAGTGGGATTTGTCACCTTTAGAGTCATATGATTTATTAAAGACTATATATGGGATAGATGACGAAACATACAAAGAAAACATAAAAAAATTTGTTGGCCTTTTTGAAATGGAGGATTTCATAAATAACCCGGTACGTTCTTTAAGCCTTGGACAACGCATGAAATGTGAGATAGCTGCAGCATTTCTACATAATCCAAGCATTGTGTTCTTGGATGAACCCACTATAGGGTTGGATGTTTTTAGTAAGGACAGCATTTTGAGGTTCCTGCGTTCTATCAAGGAGGAGTCAAATGTAACATTAATTCTCACTACTCATGATCTTGAAGAAATGAACAGTATTTGTGATCGCCTGATAATCATTGATAAAGGAAGAATAATTGAAGAAGACACTATAGAACATTTTACTGAACGATTTACATGTTCAAAATCAATTGTTTTTTGTATAGAAGGCGACATATGGAAAGATATTAATCCGATTGATAATGAAGTTCTGATAGTTGATAATGGAAAAGTTATTGTTTCTAACGTTCGGAAAGAAAGAGTCAATGAAATTATCTCCCTGATGTTAGCTAACAATACCATCAATGATGTGCAGATAATCGAACGTTATCTTGCACGGATTGTCCTGTCCGTAGGTGCCGGTGCCGGTGTAGCTGCCGGTCTGAATCTTGGCACGGCTGCTGAGGGCGGCGATGGCGGCGTCCAGCTTGTCCCAGTTGTCGTTGAGGGCCTGCTGGATGTTAAAGGGGATGGAGCCGTCGGTGGCGAGGTCGTATTTAAAGAGCTCCAGGGTGTCGGTGGTAGTGGACATATCATATACCTCCAATGAAATAGTCAAGGGGCGTGGCGTTGAGCTCCGCCACGGTGAGGGCGTCGACCTCCGCCACGGTGAGGTAGCGGCGGGAATAGGTGAGCTGGAGATGGGCGGGGGCGAAAGCGGCCATGGCGGCCTTGAACTGGTCGTACCACTCGGGGATCCCCAGGCGGCCCACCAGCTTAACGTCAAAGGTGTACTCGCTGTAGTGCTCCGTGACATCCACGGTGCCGCCGGAGAAGGACTCCGCCAGCAGGCGGATGGCCTCCACGGTGGCGGTTTGGGCGCTGCGGATTCGGGCCAGGACGGCCTCCCGGCGGCGCTCCGGGGAGGCGCCGGGGGCGGGGGTGATGCCGTAAGCGCGCTCCCAACGGTCCAGGCCCCAGGTAGCGGTCTCCAGCTGGAGCTGGGCCAGGGTGTCGTCCTTCGCCTCGTCGAATTTGGTGAGGACGGCGGTGAGGGCGCGCTCCAGGGCGGCCACCTCCGGGTCCGCGGCCAGGTGGGGAGGCAGGTACTCAGTGAGATCTCTCATGATGCCGCCTCCGTGACTGTGACCTCACCGAGCTTTGCGGAGACGCCGGGGGCGAGGGGCACGGGCTCCGTGCCACCGTCCAGAGTGAGCTCCGCGAAGTCCTCCACGCCGGGGATGCTCAGGAGGATATAGGCCGCGCGGTTGTAGCTGAGGGTGCCGCCGGAGATCCCCACGGAGGTGAGGTAGTCGGACAGGGCCTCAGTGAGGGCGGACTTGATGGCCTCTAGGTCGGCATCGGCGGACTTCTTGATCTGGGCGGAGACGGCGATCTCCTGCTCAGTGCAGCTCTCCACGGAGACGGTGGCGCCCACGGGGCGCTGGGTCTCGATGTAGGCCTTGACGGCGGAGACGACGCCCTCGTCCACGGTGCCGCCGTCGGGGCCGGAGAGGAGCACCGCCACGGTGCCTGGGCCGTCCCGGAGGGGGATGACGTAGGCGGAGCCCACGCCCTCCACGCTGAGGGCCCAGGTGTAGTAGTCGGAGACGTTGCCGGAGCTGGAGGGGTGCTGGCGGTAGTAGTTGATCCGGTCGTAGAGGCTCTGGTTGGACTCCACATCGGTGCCGCCGGCGGCCTCCCCGGCCTGGAAGCCGGTGAGACCCGGCAGGGCGGAGCTCAGGCGGAGAATGGTGCCGGCCGGGGTGTTGTAGGCCGCGCCCTCCTCCAGGGCCCGGAGGGTGCCCCGGGCGGTGCCGCCGGTGAGGGTGACGTCCTCGGCGAGGCGGTACTCCCGGCCGTCCTCCGTGAGGAACGCCGTCCCGGCGGGGACGGTGAGGCCGTCGGTGCCGTTGAGAGTAACCGTGGCCTCGGCCTGGGTGCCGGCCCGGCGGTAGATGCCCAGGCGGGCGCCGTCGGCGTCCAGATAGAGGCCGGAGGTCTCGTCGGGGTAGATCATGGAGGGGACGGCCTGGAGGTCCATGTAGGCCTTGTAGAGCTCCCAGGCCAGGGGGGAGATCAGCAGATCCACAAAGGAGCCCTCGCGGGTGTCCAGGGTGCCCTCGTAGGCGTCCAGGATCTCCTGCTTGATGCTCTCCTGGGTGACGCCGTCAAAGATCGGCACGGCCGCTCACCTCCCCGTAGACGGTCACCAGGGTGAAGGCGACCGTGAGGGTGCTGTCCGAGAATGTGACTGTCACGTCTTTCACTCCTTGTATGTAGGGATTGATCACGAGGCACTCGGTGACGTACCGGACGGCCTCGGCGTTTTTCAGGGCGTCGGTGTAGGGGCGGCCGGTGAGGGTGTAGAGCTCACAGCCGATGTCCGGGGACAGGGCCTCAAAGAGCCCCCGCTTGATCTGGAGGGCGTTGACGGCCCAGGTCAGGACCGCCTGGGCGCCGGTGGTCTCCAGGGGTCCTCCGGCCGCGTACACGGGCCTGTTGCGCTCCAGGTCCCACTGGACCTCCCGGTACAACGGGAGGCCGCCTGCGGCCGCCTGGCCTGCCGTGGCGGGCGTCAGGGGGAAAATGCTTGTGCTCACGGTCTCACCACCTTACACAGCAGGATGAAGGACTGGTCGCCCTCGCTCAACAACAGCACCTCATCGCCGACACCTATAAGGGCGTCCATTGTCCACTCTCTGAGATCATCGCTCTGGATGTCGGCCTCCGTGGTCACCTCCCCCGAGATGAGGGATACGTGCCCTAACAGCCTGATCACGCGATGAGCAGCCGGAAATGACGGTAGGAGGTCAGGATTGACCCATATATTCCCGGTCATTTCCACCCCCGCTATGCGCACGGTGAGAGGCGCCATTTTCGTGACGGTCCCCCGCCGAAAAGCCGGCGGCATCGCCGGATTGCCGGAAAGCGCCACGGCGAGGGCCTCATAAGGATTCCGCTCCATGTTATTCACTCCCCGCGGTCACTTCCGCCATTGTCTTTTGGTAATTGAGCACCAGTTTGTTGGTGTACATGCCCCGGCGCCAGTAGTGGTAATCCTCATCGATCCAAAAGACGCCGTCAAGGCCGGCGCGGGGCTCACGGATCACCACGGTGCCGCCGGCCATGCAGTCGATATTGCCGAGGTTTGTGACGCTGACGGTCTGGGCGATGCCGTTGTCCCGCAACGTCTCCGCCGCGAGGCCGGCGGGATCCTCCCCCTCCCCTGCCTTGAGAACGCTTTGCAGGAGCCCGTAGGCGGCCTGGAAGTCCGTGTCGTCACGGGTCAGGAGGAGCTTATCGGACTTGTCATAGACCTGCACCCGGCTCACCAGACTCTCGATGCTGGCGGAGGTGCTGGCGGTCAGGAGGTTCGAGCCGGTCTGCAAGAGCAGGGTGTACTCCCGGAGCTGGCGGATCCGGACGCAGAGCTTGGCGCCCTCGAACCGGATGTAATACTTCTCCCCGGTCTCACGGGAGGCCAGGGTGTAGAGGGTCTGGATGATGTTATAGAGGCTGTTGGCCCCGCCGCTGCTGGGCAGGAAGTTACGCGTGAGGCGGACGCCCGTGGGGGCGATGTCCCCGCAGGCGATGCCGAAGGACGCCGCCAGGGAGCGCGTCACGGCCTCCGGGGTCTGATCCTTGACCGCCAGGGCGGTCTCGTTGCGCTTGAGGTACCAGCCCCGGTCGTAGCAGGTGATGGACTTGCTCCAGTCGCCCAGGGCTGAGCTCTCCCGAACCACCCAGCCGTCGAATTGGAGGGCATCGTCCACGTAGAATTCCACGTGCATACCCACCTCGCAGGGGATCTCCGGGATGAATGTGC
Source organism: uncultured Oscillospiraceae bacterium (assembly GCA_947589225.1). Taxonomy (GTDB): domain Bacteria; phylum Bacillota; class Clostridia; order Oscillospirales; family Oscillospiraceae; genus RUG626. The sequence goes on from CANQBC010000012.1 coordinate 15,271, forward strand.
CCAAAATGGGCACCGCCGGCGTCAGGGCCAGAGTCCGGGCGCACTGCTTAACGTTCCCCGACAGCGTGGCGGTGCCGATGAGCTGTGTGGCGTCCCGGTCGCCGAGGATCACGCGGATGCTCATCTTCTACCTCCGAAATTTCCGGAATTGTTGGGGCTCCAGGTGACGGACAGGTAGCAGGCGGCATTGGCCGTGAAGTTGATGTAGCCCATGGAGGTCGCCGTATGGGCGCTCCCTGCATAGGTGGCCACGACTTTCTCGGCGTAGACGCCCTTGTCTCCCCACCAATCCGCCGCGATGGCTGTACCCTTTGGCACGATCATGTAGCCGGTGGCGGTGAAAACCTTGGATCCCAGGGACTTCCCGGCGCGATCCCGGGTCTGGATCCGAATCATGCCGTTCTTCTCGCCGGTGTATATGACGTAGACGGGGACGTTCTCGACCTTCTTTTCCCCCGGCTTGGCCGCCGGCGTGCCGGCGTCCTCCTGGGCTTTGGCCTCTTCGGCCTGGTTTTGGGCCTTCTCCCGGGGCGAGGCCGATGCCGGCGCCGGCTGGGTCTGCCGCAGCGTCGTAAACGCCGGGATGGTCAGCACCTGCCCGGGATAGATGAGGTTGGGGTTTGCGATGTTGTTTGCCGCCGCCAGCCGGTAGGCCAACGACCCGTCGCCGTAGAACTTTTTGCAGATGGACCACAGGGAGTCGCCCTTGACCACCACATAGGTCTGCTGGGACTCCTCCTGGGTCTCCGTCGCCGCCCGGGGGGCGTTTTTGGAGGCGTCGTCCGCGGTTCGCTCCACCTGGGGGGCGGTGACGTCCCGGTACCCCTTGAGCTGGATGGTGGCGTAGACGTCCCCGGTGCCGTCCTGCTCGCCGTAGGTGATGGACTCCACCAGCACAGGCTCGTTGACGTCGGTGTCGCTGACCACAAAGCGCAGCACCTCCGCGGCCTCGGAGAAGGCTTTGAACTTCTTCACGTAGTACCAGGGATCCAACACCGTGCCGGCGTTAATGAAGGGGTATGCCTGGGCCGGGAACATACACTGGATGCCCTTGTCCAGCAGGGTCTTGAGGCCCGGGAGATTGAGCGTGCCGGTCTCCTGCATATCCAGGGGCTCCACCTTCCGGCCGGCCTCCAGCTCGTAGCCGGAGGGCGTCACGGGCAGGATCAGCTCCTCGCCGGTTCGAACCGCCTTGAAGATGAAAAGTCTCTTCATCGCTTACCCCCTCAGCTGCTGGGCCTGGACCACCTTTTCGGCGATGGCCGAGGCGATGGCGTCCACGTAGTTCTGATCCTGGACGTTGATGGTGTTCCCGGTGACGGTGACAGTGACGGCCCCGCCCCCGGCGTCGTAGCTCCGAGCCTCGGCGGCAGTCAGAATCCGCTCATCCTGATGGAGGATGGCGGGGTATCCGTCGTAAGGCACCCGGCTGAGACCGTCGGCGTGACTGCTCAGATCCCGGCCGAAGAAGTAGTCCGATAAGGTCCAGGGCGTGTCATGCTGCTTGATAATGCCCGGCACCTGTTCGAGGAATCCGCTCTCAAGGATGGCGTTGGCCATTCCCTTATTGAACTCCTGCCCCATCGTATACCCGGCGTTATAGTACTCGTCCTGGAGCGCTGCGTCAGCGCGGAGCCTTGAGATCAGGTCGACCTGGCTCTGGAGCTCCAGGTCGTAGCCCTCGCTGGCGTTGTACGCGTCGATGGCGATGGCCTGAGCTTCCGCCAGCAGGGCCCCCATCTGGGCCCCGGCATCTTCGCTCCCGCTCTCGTACTGGGCGCGGAGCTCGTCGTATTTTCCCGCCATTTCCTGGAGCCTCTGTCCGGCCTCGGTGAGCTCCCCGTCCTTCATAAAATTCTCGGAGACGCCGCCGCCCATGACGGCGGTGAGGGCGTCCCGGTTGTACTCCTCTTTCAGGTTCTCCAGGGACGCCTTCCACTGGCCGATCATGCCGTAAGCGTCCTCCATGGCCTGTCCGTTTACGCCGTCCAGGAACTCCTGCTCCGCCTCGATGCCGGCCTTGCGGGTCTCGTTGTAGCCCTCGCCCATGGCGGCGTTGAGGTTGGTGCGGGCATCCTCCAGGTTGTCCACCATGGCGTCATAGGTGCCCGCCAGGGTCTCGGAGAGGCCGCCGAACTCCTGGTTGATGTAGTCCAGGATAGCCGCGGCCGCGTCGACGCCGCCGATCTCGCCCTTGCTGACCATGCCGGCTATCGCGGACTTGTCCGCGCCGGTGGAGTTGGCCAGGGCCTGGTAGACGTCGATACCCCGCTCGTTAAAGTAGTTGAGGTACTCCTGGGTGGCCTTGTTGGTGACCCGCATCCGGGACAGTCCGTTGATGAGGGTGCTCACATCGGAGCTATCCAGATTCAGGGCCGCCGTGGCGTCGGACAGGCTCATGAGCACGCTGAATACCTGCTCCGGATCGTAGGTGTTCAGCAGCTGCTGGGAGTACCCAACGATGTCGTCGTAGCTGTAGTTGGTGACCCCGGCGAATTCCTGCACCCGCCCGAGGTACTCGTCCGCGGCCTCCTCAGAGCCGAACCGCTGGGCGAAGGCGAGCCTGGTTTGTTCCCGGCTCCCGGCCACCTCGATCCCGGCCGCCAGGGTGTCCTCAATGGCCTGGGTCAGGGTGTTGTACTGGTCCTGGACGTAGGATTGAAAGGCGTCGTCCTTCCGCTCGAAGATCTCCGTGGCGCTGTTGACGAGCCCGGAGAGGCCCCCCACCACGGCCCCGGCCAGCGTCCCCCAGGGCCCCGCCACGGAGCCCATGGCCGCCCCGGAGGCGACGCCGCCCAGAACCCCGCTGATATACGTCCCGGTGTCCTGGTCGTAGGCGCTGCCGATGTAGGCCCCGGCGGCGTTAGACAAAGACTGGCCCGCCATCTGGATGAGCCCGGAACGAGCAAGAGCGGAGAGCATGGAGGAACCATCCCCTCCGCCGGAGGTCGCAGATTGACTAACTTTGCTGCTGGAGGACGAGGATTGGCCATAGGTCCCATTTTCTATTCGTCTCAGGTCATTATCAAGTTTGTTGTACTCACTTCTGGTCTTCCTGATGGAGCTGGTAACGACATCAAGGGAATTGGACAGTTCTGTGAAGTGTTCCGTAGCCTGTTTAAGCGCATTTTCCCGTTCTTCCGTTGGTTTCCTGTTAAAGGCGGCTTGGGCGGCGTCCAGTGCCTTTTGCGCTTTGCTGAGCTCCACAGCGTAATTTGCCTGTTGTTTGCTCAGCGCCTCCAACCGCTGGCCGTAATACCCCGCCTTCTGCTCCAATTCGTCCAGCTCCTTGGAAAAGCGCCCCCCGGAGTCCCGCATTCGCTCGATCTTCGAGCTGAAGTCCTCCTGAAGGGTCACCGCGATGCTGGCGTTGGGCATGATTATCTCCTCCTCATCAGCGGGCAGGCCGGGGCCGGGTGGGCCTCCCGGTTATCCAGCTCCTGGAGAACAAAAGCCGCGATGACCAGCCGCTCCCCCGGCGTCCTGCCGTAGTAGTCCATGGGCGCCCAGCCCTTGTTTTTAAATAGCCAATAGGACAGGGACAGGTCGGGGTCCCTGTCCTCCGTCAGTTTTTTTGGATCTCTTTGAGGGTGTCGCCCCTAAACCCGGTCAGCTTCTCGATCTGCCGGGCAATATCAGCGATCTCACCCGGCAGAAAGATTGCCTTGACCACATCCACCGGCGTGGCCGCCTTGTACTGGCTCAGCAGCCGCGGATCCCGCAAATTGGGCTCCACCACGCCCTCCAGCATGATGTCGATGTTGGAGAACTTGCTCCCCGCCAGATCCTGGTACTGGTTGTAGCTGAGTCCCCGGAGCTCCAGGACGAAGGGCGTCCCCAAGTCACGGGAGAGCCGCTTGACCTCAAACGCGGCCGTCTGCCGCGCCTGCACCACCTCCGGCGCGTCCGGCCGGAGGAGGAGGTCGATGGCACTTACTTTGTTCTCCGCCATGTCACCGCTCCTCGATATGGTCCAGGTACTTGTGGCCGGTGAAGGTGAAGGGGCAGGTCACCTTGCCCAGCTGCCCGGCGGCGAAGTCCATGAGGGTGGCGTCGTCGAAACTGCAGTTGTAGAGGGCGACGCGCTCATACCCGTAGGCGTCAGGGTCGGCCAGTTTCATGATGATTGTGGCCCGGGTGTCCTTCCCGGCCAGCACCGCGTCGGCGTAGTCCCGGAACCGGCTGTACACCTTGTGCATGGTGATGGAGCCGGTGCCCTTGGTGGCCGTGACTTTGGAGTCGGTGGCCATCTGGCCGCACATCTCCACGTCCTGCTTGGTGTGGTTCCACTTCGCCTGCCCGGCGCTGGCCTCGCTGATCTTGTACCCGTCCACCCAGACCTCCCCCCAGGTGCCGGAAATCACTCTTTTCGCGCTGTCCATGTTTTCTACCTCCTCAGATCAGGTTGATGCGGATCTGGGCGTCCTCGATGGCGTCCAGGATCTTGCAGCCGTCCACCAAAATGAATACGTTGGATCCGGCGTCGTACTGCTTGATGTCGTCGTCGGTCAGATCCGCGGTGTCCACGCCCTTGCCCTCCAGATACGTCCGCTTGCCGCTGACGTCGTAGGAGGCGCTCCAGCCCGGCCGCACCAGGCCCTCGGCCTCCAGGGTGGAGAAAAAGCTGGTGACGGCGGTCACGAAGATGCACTCGTTGTCGTAGGTGTTCGGGTATTTCCCGACCCACTCGTCCTCGAAGAGCTGCCGCAGGGTGTACTCGATCCGGTCCCGGATCTCCACGATCTTGATCTTTTTGAAGTCCTCGGTGACGCCCTCACCCTCCACGGTGGTCATGCTGGTGACGCCCCTGGAGAGCTTCACCTTCACCCCGTCGTGGATGGGCACCAGCTTCCCGGCGTCCACCGCCGCGCCCTCGTCCTCGATGGAGAGGTGCTTGCAGTCGGAGAGCTCCCGCAGGGGCGCGTAGGTGCAGCTGTGGGTGTAGGGCGTCCCGGCGATGAGCCCCGCGATCCGGGAGCAGTACTGGGCGGCCGTGAAGCTCTTCTCCCCGGCCTTGAGCTCCTCACCAGCGAAGTTGACCACCGCGTAGCAGTCCGCCTCGTGGTTCGGCAGCACCGCCTTGGCGATGCGCCGCTGGCCACGCTGTTCCTTTATCCAGGTGACGATCTTCCCGGCGTCCTCCTCGGAGCAGTCCGGGGCCCCGGCCATCCAGTCGAAGATCTGGGTCCCCAGCCAGGTGAGGCCCGTCTGGATGTCCTCCTCCTCGCCGGAGTTGAGCACATAGACCAGCACCCGGCTGGGCTTCTCGACGTAGCCGTCAAAGGCCCTGGCGATGTAGTCCCGGTTTTCCTGGCTCAGCCCCGCGGGGATGTCCTTGACGCTCCGCAGGACGTGACCGCCGGTCTCGGCGGTGTCCTTCACCAGCAGGGCCACGGTGCCCCTGGCGGACAGAGCGGCCACGTCCTCGGCGGCGTGGCTGAAAATGATATTGATATTGGGTGCTCCCATCAGATTACCTCCTAAACAATTTTTTTGCCGTTGGCGTGCAGGTGCTCCATGAGCTCCCGCTTGGGGCCCTCCCGGCCCGGCGTGTCGTCCATGTAGTGGAGGGTCAGCACCGCCCCGGCGTAGTCCGCCCCGTACTCCAGGGCGATGGCCTCCACCGTCAGCCGCCGGTCGGCGGCGTCCAGGGTGTGCCCTAAGAAGAGCTCCATGAGCTCATCCCCGGCCAGATCCACGACCTCGTCGTCAGCGTCCCCGTAGTCGTCCACCGGGACGAAGGCCACCACCCGAACCTTGGCCGTCAGCTCCGTCAGGGCGCAGGCCCCGGCGGAGCTGGACTTCTCCACCATCTCCACATGCTTGCTGGGCCTCTCAAAGTCCTTGGGCAGGAGCTTGGTGTATACAGGCTCGCCGGGGTACCCCTCCTGGAGGAGAGCACCCACGGCGTCCTTGATCTCGTTGGCTTTCAGCATTTATTGAGCCCCCTTCAAGAGGTTTGCCAGCTCCTGGGCGAATTGCTCCACAATGGCGCTTTTCTGGCTCTGGAACTGCCTGGCGGCCTCCGCGTAGAAGGGCCGCTTGCGAATCTGGCCGTACTTGAGCCTCGGCACATAGGGCCTCCGGCGAGGCCCGGAAGCCGGCATCCTCGTCTTTGCGCCGCTGACCAGGGCGTTGGTCAGATACCCCACGGCGTACTGGCGGGATCCCTGGACCTTGTAGGTGTTCCTCCGGGGGGCGATGGCGGCGTAGCCGCCCTTAGACCCAACCCGGCCGGGGTTTTCCTGCCAACTTTGCACCGTTGTCCCCCGGATGGGGGGATTGGCGGCGGCGATTTTGGCGTTTACCAGCTCCGGCAGCTCCTGGGCGATCCGCTCAAACATCTCCCGGCGGACGTCCGGGAATGTCTCCCCAGCCTCCTCGATCCGCCGCAGGAGATCCCGAAATGCCTTGCCCTCGATTATCAGATCATTCCTGGCCATGACTCACAGCTCCTTAAGTTTGCGGGCGGTGTACTCGTTTTTCGCCTCGTCCAGCGTGTGGGCCGTCAGAACCTCGTACCGCACGCCCTCCGCCTCTACAAGGCTCCCCGGCCGCAGCCGCACGATTTTGGGCGTCACCAGTGCGTAGTCGATGACGTTGACGCTCATGGGCTCCCGCTGCTCGTGCTTGATATAAAGCTCCGTAAAGACCCCGGGGAAGAAAAACATCTCCTCCCGCCTCCGCTCGGCGTTCCCGAAGCACCGGGCGACCCGGACACGGGCCGTCTCCACCGTCATGTACCCCCCGGCGGGCTTGCCGATGTTGCAAATAAAGTAGTGCTCGCTCCCCACCCGCAGGGCGTTGGCGAGGGTCAGAGGCGCGGCCCGGAGGGTGATATCCCACCCCTCGGCGGATAGACCGATGCGGGAGAAGATCCGGTTCAGGCCCGCCCGCTCCCGCCGGCACCAAAAGGATCCGACGGAGATCCAGTCAAAGCCCCCGTCCACCGCCCGGCACTCCAGCACCCGCGCCCGGGTGCGGAAGGTTCCCACATCGTACTTCATGTGACCCCTCCCGCCCTCGCCGCCGCTGCCACGAGTTTGAGCTGAGTGATCACCGGACGGATCCCGTTGGGGATCGAGGACTCGCTGCCCACGTCGTCCCGGTGGTCATACCAGTGGAGCACCAGCCCCTTGAGGGCCAGATCGTAAAGCTCGGATTCCCCCTCCGGCTCCGGGATCCCACCGTTTTTGAGATATTCCGCCGCCGCGGCCATCAGTCCCCGGATCTGGGATTCCTGACGGGTGACTTCCTCCGCCGTAAGGCCCTCCGCCAGGTATTCGAACCGCATATAGTCCTTCACGGCCTCCAGATCATGTGCCAAGGCCCTCACCTCCAGTTCCGTGTGCCCAAAATGGACACATTTTGTCACGATTCACAGTTCCGCCTCTTCCACCAGTGACTCCTCGACCCAGCCCCGGGTGACCTGCCCGTGGAAGGCCTCCGCCTCCACGCACAGCCACCCCGGCACCTTCGCCCAGTCCGGCGCCGGCGGCGCCGTGACGGTACACCCCAGGGGCAAATGCCACTGCTCGGCGAACCGGTTCCCCGGCCCCAGCCGCAGCCCCGCCCCGGAGGGGCACCGGACGCGCAGGACTCTCTCCTCCACGTCCTCCCAGCGCCCCGCCGCCCGGACATCCACCTCATCCAGCCCCTCCGCCCCCACGCTTTTCGCGCTGAGGCTTTCGGAGCCCGAGACGTGTTCCAGCCCGTCCGGCTCGAAAAAGCCCTCAGAGGACCTCACAGGCCCCTCACCGGCCATTACTCAGCCTCGGACTTACCGGCGGCCAGCTTCACGGCCACAACGGCCTCCTTGTCCACCTGCTTCATCTGGAACCGCATGATTGCGCGGGCCTCGGTGGAGTTGGTGGACCAGGCCTTACCGCCGATGTTGGTGGTGGCCAGCTCCATGACCTGCCGGTCGAACATGGTGATGGCGTCCGCGAAGGACCCCACATACAGCGGGGAGCCGGTCTCGTCGTCCTTCAGGAAGGCATTGCCGATGGAACGGATGCTCTTGCCCTTGAACTGATAGCCGGTACCGGCGGTGATGTCGGGCTGCATCATGGGCCGCCCCTGGTTGTCCTCGATGTTGTCAAGCACATCGTAGCTGGTCTGGTTGCAGAGGATCCGGGCCCGGAGCGCGATGTCGGGGTCCAGGGTCACATTCAGGACCTTCTTCAGGCCCACGATCTCCTGCCCGGCCTCCAGGGTGACGGGGGCCTCCAGAGCCGCCAGGATCTTCAGGATCTCCAGATTCTCCGTGATGACGGCCTTCTTGGCCATCCAACGGGCCAGGTACTGGATGAGACCGGCGTCGTTGTCCCGGAGGAGGTCGTTGGAGATGGGCACGATCAGGCCGTAGTCCTCGACCTTGAAGTCGTACCGGCTGAATTTGGGCTGGTCGTCCTGGGGGATGTCGCCCATCTCAGAGAGCTTGGTGAAGCCCGTGGTGGGGGCGGTGTCCAGGACCCGGAAGCCGGTCAGGGTGGTGACGGGCTCCACGTTGATGAGGTTCCGCAGGGAGACGAACTGACGCCGCAGCTCGTTGATGCGGGTCTCCAGGTCCACCGGCACCAGGAAGCCGCCGTCGGTGTCCGTGCCCTCGGTCAGGGCGTCAGTCAGGACGTGGTAGTCCGCGCTCCGCCGGGCGTCCCGGCGGGTGATGCCGTTGCGGATGGCGTCGCAGAAGGTCCTCACATACTCGTTGGAGGACCGGAGCTCCGTCAGGTTGGTGTTGTGCTCGCCGCCGGGGGTGTTGCCCGCGACGGTGTCCGGCTCGGGGGGCTGGTACTTGTCCAGAAGCGTCTGATTCTTGGCGATCTCGGAATCGAGCTCGTCCACCTTCGCCATAGCGGCATCGTAGGCCGCCTGGTCGTTGCCCTCCAGGGCGTTCAGGGCGGCGGTCCAGTGCTTGGCCCGCTGATTCTTCAGGTCCAGCAGCTTTCTCAAGAGTTTTTCATGGTCACGCATTTTCTTTTACCTCCGTTCAAATTTCAGTTCACGCAGAACCGTTTCTTACTCAGTTCGACCCTGGCGAGGTTCCGCCAGTCATCCTTCAGGGCCCCGCCCTGGGGCGAGGGCTCCGGTTTGGGCTCCGGCACGGCCGCCGGGGCCGCGGGGGTCCCGTCGTCGTTCACGGCCGTGGCCTTGCCCTGGTCCACCAGTTTTTGATACCGGGCCCGCAGATCCTCGGGGCTCGGCATCGCCCCGGCGCTCAGGGCCAGGGCCCGGATGCCGCCGCCCAGGGCGTTGGTGACCCGCTCCGGGATGGTCAGGGGCGCCTCCCCGTCGGCGTAGAGGATCCCGTCCGCCAGCCCCGCCGCCACGGCCTCCTGGGCCGTCATCCAGGTCTCATTCCGGATGAGCGCGTCCAGCTGCTCCCGGCTGAGCTTCCCGGCGGACCGGAGCTCATAGGCGTTGAGGATAGAGGCGGTAATGGCCTCCAGGATAGCGATGGACTTCCGATGCTCGGTCACGTCCCCGTCGGTGTGTGTGCTGGGCAGGTGGATCATCATCTGCGCCACCGGCGCCATCAAGATCTGACTGCACCCCTCGACGATGGTGGAGGCCGCCGAGGCCGCGATGGACTGGACCTCCGCCACCACCCGGATGTTCCGCTCCCGGCGGGCCGTCCGAATGGCGGAATAGATCTCAAAGCCGGAGAAGACGGACCCGCCGGGGCTGTTGACCTCGAAGATCAGCTCCTCCCCCTCCGGGTTGTTGGCCAGGGCCTCCCGGACATCCCGGGGACAGATGGCCCCAAACCCGAAAAACTTATAGATCCAGGCGTCCGTGTCCTCCACCACGTATCCGTTAAGCTGTACCCGCATTGCTGTTACCTCCGTTTTTGTTGCGTTCAATACTGAGCTGCCGCCACAGAGACAGGGGGATGTAGTTGAGGCTGGCGTAGCGATCATCGCCGCCCTCCACATCCGGCAGATCCTCCAGGGCCAGGATGTCGTTCACAGAGAAGGCCCCGATCTCCCGCATGGTCTTGTACCAGTTGCTCCGGCTCTGGAAGTCCCCCTTCAGCTCCACCATCATGTTGGCCCGGAGCCGGAGCCCCTGGGCGATCTCAGAGTCCAGCAGCAGCTTATAGGTTCGCTCCTGGTCGTACTGGGTCACGATGGGATGGAGGGTGGAGACCACATAGTCGATGGCGTTTTGCTCATTACTGTTGTAGGCCTGCTTCCCGGCGTAGAGCTTGGAAAGCGGCACGCCGTAGAATCGGGCGATATCCTCCACCGTCACCGCCCTGGATTCCACGAATTGGGCGTCGGCGTTGGATATAGCGATGGGCTGGTACTTGAGGCCGTAGTCCAAGATTGCCAGCCGGTGGGAGTTATTGGGCCCGGAGTGGACCCGCTCCCAGTCGGCCCGGATGTAATCCTTCTTGGACATGATCTCCGTGGTCCCGTCGGCCTTCTTGACCTCCACGGTGCCGCTGAGGTCCGACTCCACCGTCAGCACGCCGGAGGGCTGGCCACTGTTGGCGTAGAAATTGGCCTCATACTGCTGCGCCGCCCGCCCGGCCGCTATGACCTCTGAGGCCCGCCGCAGGACCGAGATCCCCGTCAGGCCGTCGTGGGTGTAGCCCTTGTAGTGGCAGACATCCTGGCCGGACAGCACCATGGGCTCCCCGGTGTCCGGGTGAGAGACCCCGTACCAGACCACCCCGTTCCGGTCCTTGAAGGGGTGGACCAGCTCCCAGGGCAGGGGGATGAGCTCCACCGGCCGCCCCGTCCGTGACTGTCGTATGATCCACTCATATCCGTTCCCTCCGGAGAGCCGGTTGCCCTCCACCATCTGCCGCTCCACGCTGGGCGTCATGGCCTCATTGGGCCGGATGTTCAAAAGCCGGAGAAGATCGTGATCCACCCGCCGCCGGTCCCCGTCGATGCAGTAGATGGGCATCTTGCCCATGGACTCAGAGATCAGCACCTGGCAGCGGTTCACCGCCGAGAGTTTCATGGCCCCCGTCTCCGTGGAGCCCCCCGTGGGCCATCCCTCGGGGCTCGCCAGCGTGAGAGTCGGCCCGGCGCTGCCGGTAGGGGACGCCCGCGGGGAGATCCCGCCGACCACCGCCCGGATGCCCCGCTCAAATTTGTTGCTCATGTGTCATCACCTCCGCCGCGTATCAGCACCACACCGGCCGCCGCCGTCAGCAAGCCTCCGGCGATCACGCCCGCCGGTAAGTAGATCATCCCGACGCCCACGGCCACCGCCGCCGCGCCCAATATCACCAGCACCGTCGGCACCGATGCCGCCAGCGCCTCCAATAAGCGCCTCATCCCATCACCCCCGAAACAAAAAACGGGCCGGAAACCTGGCACAACACCAGATCCCCGGCCCGTGGTCTTATAGACTCTCGGCTCTCAAAAGGAATTATTTGTTTTTCTCCATCTTCTTTCGTCAACGGGCGTCGTCAACGCATCGCCGACTGCCCAACCGCGTTTGACTCTCGACAAAATGGTTTTCTCTGGAATCCCCGTTATCTCAGCCCACTCAGAGGCGACATGGGTTTCGCCGTTGAAGGTCAGGCGCGCATTCGTCCGCTTGTTTCTTTCCTGGTCTTTGATCGTTACCCATCGACAGTTCTCTGGGGAATACGGCCCGTCAAAATCGATCCGGTCGATTGTCAGGGAATCCGTATAGCCATGCGACAAAGCCCAATCGCGAAAGGCGGCGAAGTCATCCCATTCCGGGCAAACCGTGATACCGCGGGCGCCATAGTAAGTCATATTCTTGTTATTGCATCGGGCTCGCATACCGCCCCAGATACTGTATAACCGGGTATTTCTTCCGCCATGAGTCCTCTTTGCGTTCGCACGGCTAATAGCGGCCAATTGGCATCCGCAACTACAATTTCCGCCTCTAAGGAGGTTAGTCGAATGTCGAATAACCTCCTGCCCGCAATCACAGCGGCAAAGCCATTGAACATTGCCGTACTTGTCGTTTTCAGCCCTACAAAGGACCGTAAGGGAACCGATGCGCTGGCCGGTCAGGTCGATAAGTCTATTCATCGTCCGCCTCCGGCCCCCGATCCCGCTTCTCCAGCTCCCGGAGCAGCGCCAGCAGCATAAGCCGCTCGAACCTGGTCATGGAGTGGATGACCCTTCTCAGTCTTTCCTCATCCATGCCTCACGCCGCCTTCATTCCACTGAGCTCCTGCACAATGGCCACCCCGTACTTGAACCCGTTGGCGAAGCCCTGCTTCTCGAAGGCCTTCAGCAGGCTCATCAGCTTGTCCTGGAGCTCGTCGGCGGGCTTGCCGGAGAGCTGGTCCAGGGCGTCCATGAACTCGCAGAAGAGCGCCTCCACGGAGTCGAAGTGGACATAGGGCGTGTTCAGCCGGTCGGCGGGGTCCGAAAGGTTCTCCTTGCCGAAAAGGGATGCGGATTGGTAGATTCGATTGATGATATCCATAAAAACCTCCTTGAAATTCCCCAGAGGTTTCGGTATAATAGATTTACCGAGCCCTCGGGTTTGGTGACTTGGAACAACCTGTTAGCTTTGCGGGCGGCAGGTTGTTCTTTTTATTTGAGCTTGTCGTACTGCTCCTGAATACCCTTTCTGACCACATCAGACCTTGACAGCCCCTCGGCATCACAGCAAGCATCCAGTTTTGACAGTGTGCCTTGATCCATCCTGACTCTGAGCATATAGGCTTTTGGGCTTTCAGTGGGACGACCTTTTTTCTTTGTAGCCAAATCGTCACCGCCTTTCGTTGCTACAAAAGTATAGTACCATTTGTAGCAACGAAAGTCAAGGGGTTTTCACAAATATTTTTTGTGTCCATTTTGGGCACCGCTACATCGACCACGTCCCGGCCTCGATGGCCGCCGCCAGATCAGGCGGCTTCGCCCGGTCCACCATAGCCGCCGCCATGCAGATGATCCACGCCACCACAATGTCGATCCGACCGATGCTCCGTTTTTTCGTGGGTCTCATGTTTTCGTTTGCATCTGTAATGCACCGAATATTTCCAAAGCAGAATCTGCAAGCTGTACTATGCTCGTGGAGCATCTCGTGCCCCCGGATGAGCCGCTCCAGCTCCTTTGTGGCCGGACTCATGCCCAGAAGCGTCTGAGGGATCTCCATGAGTTCCACGCCTGTCGCCGCCAGGCGCTGTGTCAGGGTCCGGCTAAGGTACGGGTCGACGCCCAGCTTCAGGAGCTTGAAAGTCGCCGCGCACCACTTGACCGTGTCCTCGATCTGGGTGAAGTCATTCATGTCGCCCTCGCACAGCTCCAGAAACCCCGCGCGCGCCCAGTCCCGGTACGGGACATGGTCCCGCTGCTCCGCCTCGATCACGCCGTCCAGGGGCCGCCAGGCCCAGAACAGCGCCACCCAGGTCTCCAGCCCCGGCTGGGGCGGGAAACAGAGCACAAGGGCCGACAGGTCCGTGGTGGTGCTGAGGTCCAGCCCCGCGTAACACCTTTTGCCCCGCAGGTATTCCCGCACCGCCCGGCGCCGCTCCGGGGCGCTTAAGCCCGCCCACTCCGGCCGGTTCCATTGCGTCTTGTCGTACAGCGTCAGGGGCACCCAGCCCACCTCCGCCGTGGCGATCCACTGATTGAGCCTCAGCCAGCGGAAAGTCCGCTCCGCCGCCTCGCTTTGGCGGGCGGCCCTGGCTTCCGCCCGAAACTGCCGGGGCTTGATGGTCACGCCGTAGGAGGGGTTGCACCGCCTCCACAGCGCCTCGTCGTAGATGTCCAGCTCCGCGATGGCGTCCGGCTCGTCCCCGGTCAGCACCGAGATGCCGTACATGATGGGCAGCCACTGGGGATCGTCCTGGTCCAGCTCCCGCTCCGGGTGTCCCTCCCGCCAGGCCAGGATCCGCCGGCACTTCTCATGGATGATCCAGCCGATGGACTTCCTGTCCGGGTCGTCCCCGGCGGTGGTCAGCACGATCACCGCCTGCTGGCGCCGGGCGGCGTCCGAGCCCGCTGTCAGCACGTCCCACAGCTCCGCTTTTGCCCATGTGTGCAGCTCGTCGATGATGATGGCGCTGAAGGAAAAGCCGTGCTTGTTCTCCACATCGGAGGAGTACACCTTCAGCACCCCGCCGTACCGGGTTCGGATCTCCCGAACGCTGTCCCGGCACCATACCAGCGGGTTCCCCACCGGCTGGCCCAGGGCCGTGTGCTCCACCATGTACTTGGCGCACTGGTAGATGATATCCGCGTTGACTTTGTCCGTGGCGAAGAGCCCCACCCGCGGCAGCTGCTCCCCGTCGGCGATGAGGTGGTAGAGCCCCAGCCCTGCGGCGAATTCGCTCTTGCCGTTCTTTTTGGGCAGCTCCTCATACAGGAACCGGCGGTACCGAACCCAGTCCCCGGCGTCATCCCGGACCTGTACGCCGTAGAAATTGTCGATGGCCTCCGCCTCCCAGGACTCCAGCCGAAAGGGCCGTCCGGCCCATTCGTTTTGGCCAAAGACAAGAAGGGAGAAAAACCGCCGGACGATCTGGGCGTCGTCCTCACTGTACCGCAACTCCTCCCCGTCCTCCGGAGCCGGCACCGTGATGCCCGGCGCCAGCGTCACAGTCTCAGGCACGTTTGACCTCCCGGAGCCGCAAGAATGGGTTGTCCTCGCCCCGATCCTCCTTCTCCGGCACCACCAGCCGGCACCGGCTGGAGAGCGTCAGCCCCAGGTCAGTGGCGCAGGCCCGGGCCTGCTTGAAGTACCTGTCCTGTACCAGGCTCCAGGCCTGGGCCCCCTCCAGGTCCCCGGCGCTGAGAACGGCGTTTGCCAGGTTTGTGACGTGCTTCCAGCTCTCATAGATCACGCAGTAATTGGCGATGGTATCCGCGTCCGGCCGGATCACGAGCTTGGGCATCAGGTCCACCACCGCCGCCGCGATTCGGTTGAACTCCGGCCGCAGGTTGTCCGGCAACCACGCCGGCGCCACCAGCCGCTTGACCTCCTTGGAGGGCTTGGGCTGGGCGTCCTCCCGCTCCTGCCGCTCCTGCTTTCCCATGTGCTTCCGGCCCCTGGCCTCCAGCACCTCAATCGGCAGCCTCGGTCCCGGCATTCTCACCGCCCCCTTCCTCTTCATCAGACCCGCCCAGGGCCTGCACGATCTCCAGCTCCCGCTGGGAGAGCTGCCAGCAAGTCACATCGGCCTTTTTCACCGCGGCCTTTTCCGCCGCGGCCTTTTCCACCGCGGCCTTTTCCGCCGCGGCCTTTTCCACCGCGGCCTTTTCCGAAAGAAGCAGGGCGCCGCCGAAGATGCCGGAGTCCTTTCCAAAGTCCTTCATAGCGTCCAGCCCGGTGATCCGCACGAAGTCCGATTTCGCCACGGCGAAGTCGATGCCCAGGGTACTCCACCGCCCCATGGTCGCCGCGGTCAGCACGTGGTCCGGGAACTCATACTTCGGCAGCGTCCGCCGCGTTCCCCGCAGGTAGGCGTCCGACGCCGCCTCCACCGCCGCCGTCAGCGCGGGGGCCGTCCTGGCCGCCACGTTCTCCGGCTCCAGGTTGGTGACGAAGGAGGTCTTCACGTTCGCCCCGTTCTCGTAGGTAATATCCGCGTAGGCGGAGATACAGCACCCGGCCTCCAGCGCCGCCCTGGAGAACAGCGTCAGCGCAGGCGCGAAGAGAAAGAACCTGACGCCCCGATCCCTGTAGAATCGGAGGATCTCCGCCAGGATGGAGAAGGGTGGGTTGTCCACCACCACGTCCTCCGGCCCGTACTCCATGGCCTGGTAGTCGCCGCCGGGGTAGAAAGGCCGGACGAAGTGGGTCCTGTCCAGGCCGTACTCCGCCGCCGTCCAGTCCGCCACGGCGTCATACACGATGTCGGGGGTGTAGCAGTCGTCCGTGGTCTTCTTGGCCTCGAACTTCTCCACAAAGGCGTTATAATCGTCATTGCCCTCCTGGCCCTTCTCGTCCCGTTCCCGGTTCTCAAACCAGTCGCCCTTCCCCTGTCCGGGGGCGGTCCGGGTGTAGGCCCCCACGTCCACCGTGCCCAGCTTGTCCGTTTTGAGGCCCAAAAGGCCGGGGTTAACGCCGAGAGAGGAGAGCCTCTTGACCTCCAGGCCCCGCATTTTCGCATCCCAGGCGGAAAGCTCCGCCAAAGCGTTGTCGGCGAGGATATAGGTCTGCCGCTCCACCTCGGAGAGTCCGGCGGCCACCACGCAGGGCACCTCTTTCATGCCCTCCGCCCGCGCCGCTTCCAGGATACCATGCCCAGCCAGCAGATTACCGGTCTCGTCCACCACCAGCGGCTTCACGAATCCGAACTCCCGCAGGGAGCCCCGGAGCTTGGCGATTTGCCCGCCGTCATGCCTCCGGGCGTTTCGGACGTATGGGATCACGCTGTCGATGCTCCGCATCTCCATCCGCTGCCCCGTCACCCGGATATACTCCTCCAGCGCCCCGCCGACATCCTCCGCCTTCAGCACACCGGGCGCGTCCTCCTTCAGAGCTTCGCCAGTATCGGTATTTTTCGCCTTCCTCGCCATTCTGATTTCCTCCGATCTCTCATTCGGCCCCGTCCCCCGACTCTCCATGGGGCGAAAATCTATCACGATCCTAGGCCTTGGGTATTGCGCGGCAGCCGCCCAAACTTTTTACCCCCGGGGGGAGGGTGTAAGGAATCAGCCGCAGGCGCACGCCGCCCGCGCCAGCGCCCAAGCGTCCGGCCGAAACGGTCAGTTTTCACGCGAAACTCTTCGCCATTCTTCGCCCCGTTCCAGCGCGGTCTTTCGGTCGTGGCACCGCTTGCACAAGCTCTGCAGGTTTTCCGGATCCGTGAAGAGATGCCAGTCGCCCCGGAATGGGACAACATGGTCGACCACCGTCGCCCGTGTCCTGATACCGTGCCGGGCGCACTCCCGGCAGAAAGGCTCCCGCAGGAGCTGCGCTGGTCGTAGTCTGTCTATCCAGACAGGCAGCAGGTACCAGCCGTGATACTCCTCGCTGGCCCCGCGCCTGTATTTTGGGCGGTGCTTGTCGCACCAGCCATCCCGCGTCAGCTCCGGACAGCCCGGATGCCGGCACGGACGCAAGGGCTTCTGAGCCACGCGCTCACCTCCCCAGCAAAAGAAAAAGACCACAGCCACCAATCACGCATCGAGCATGATCAATGGGCTGTGGTCTCAAGGACTCCCGCCTCTGCGATATTTACGACATACTTGCGTTTACAGTGCCGGCAGTAGACGACCAGGGATCTCGCCCTGGTGTCTGGCAGGACCTCCATGAGCTTGGCCCCGCACTCACACACCAGCCATCTGTCTGTTACGATGATTTTACCACCTTTTCGCCCGGTTTGCAAGACTTTTTCGCCTCTCTCCTAAAAGTTAATATACCCCCCAAGGCAGAAAAAATATAAAAAGGCTTTATTTACTTTTTCCGCCGGCGTCTCCGGGAGGCTCCGGCCCTCATGCCGCGCTCCCAGCCGGGGACAAGATACTCGATATATTGATATAGGCCGTACTGCGTCCTCACCTTGGCCTCCTCCAGCGTCGTGGCGCCGCGTGGGACGCATAAGGTCTCATCGTCAGGTACCCGCGTACACTCCGGCTTCGGCCGGATAAGGTTTTTTGACCCCGACCAAAGCCGCTGGCCCAATGAGTCCCGCTGCTCCTTGCACATATACTGAGCCAGAGTGCTGTAGTTTTTCTCCCGGTCAACCCGGAGGGTACGGATCTCCACGTTTTGGGCGTGGCCCCACAGGGAGACGATCTCCTTATAGTCGTTGCCCGTGGCGTTAAGGACTACGTGATAGTGCCATCGGCCGTCGCCGTGCTTGTGCTCGATGGTGTACACGTAGCGGAGGCCGCAGCCCCGCCGCGCCCTCGCCCGCCGGAGCCGCCGGAAGAATCCAGTGATCAGCGCCTGGGCCTCCGCGCGAGATCCCGGCAGATGGCCATCGTCACAGGTCAACGTGACCCAGAGATCCCGGCGGGCAAAGTTGGCGGCCAGCAGGAGCCGGAGCTTTTGCCAGGCGTATTTGAGGTTGATCCTCTGCTGCGCCTGGGAGCTGAGGCGGGACTTTGCGGCCCGGACCTCCGGGGTGTCCCGCGGATTGGGGGCCGGATAGATGGTCTCCACCACCAGCGGCCCCGCCTCGATGATTTTGCGATATTTCGCCACGGCCTAATCCTCCTTATGGATCGGGCTGTGGTCTCAGGGACTCCCGCCTCTCTATTTTGCTGTGTCACGGTCCACCGCGTCTCTCAGAGCGGTGCCCAAATTGGGCACACCCGCGATGGCGGAAAGAAACCCGGCAATGTCCGCGATCTGAGCAAGGCTGCCAGCCTTGACCTCGACGGACGCCGCGCCGGCGGAAAAGCGTAACTCCACAGGGCCTTCGCCGGGATAGAGCCGGAGGAGCGCGGCGAGGATGCCGTCCTGGCGCTGCGCCTCAGAGGAGGCCGGCTGCGCCGGAGGCGGGGAAGCCTGGTCTCCCTCACCTCCGGGAGCCGGATCAGGCGGCGGTGTCATCCCGTCTACCCCCCCTCGCTGGAAATACTTGCCTCCCGCGGCGCGGGTTCGGCGGATTCGCGGCTCCGCGCCGCGCTGTGGAGGCCCGGAGGGATCACGACAGTCACCTCCGGGCGTGTGCCGGTCTTAAGCGGGGGCAGATTTTTGCCCAGCCCGCGGCGGTATCGCCAGGCGGAGACAAGATTTCGGCCGACGCCCAGCCGCGCGGCGATCTCGGTGTCGGAGAGATTGGCGTCGTAAAGGCTTTTCGCCGCCGCCTCGTCAAAGGCCAGTGCTCTACTCATGTGCAACCCTCCTTACGATCGCGGTTATTGGCCTCCGATGCCGGGGATCCACCTCCCACGGCTCAAGGCCGGTGTCCTCGTAGTGCGCAAGCTTGATATAAGCCCGCAGGACGAGGCAATCCTCACACGCGCTTGGTCGCCCCCGGCAGAGATCCCGCTGCGCACAGGCGCATCGCGGGGCGTGGGCGGCCCAGTCGCTGTCGGTCAGTCGCTCCATCCAGTGTCCCTCCCCACATAAGCCCCCGGCCGTACAGAGGGGAAAAGCTCCGGCTGGATCGCTGCAATCGGCTTTTCCGCCGTGGAGGGTCGCCATGTCACACAGCCGTCCCCGTCGTCCGAGGCTGGCTCAGAAGCCCAGAGCCACACGAGATCGACAGCAACGTTGTCATCCCGGCTCACCCACTTCGCCCCCATCGCCCGCATGATAGCGATCTCCGGCTCGGTCAGCAGCGGGTGGCCGACAACAGCGTCGGGGTGACCGGCGTTGTCGGCCTCCTCCGGGGCGCGGCAGCCATCGGGAGCTTGCTCCTCCACAGAGGGGCCATCAGGCGGCCCGATGATGGCGCCAAGCGTATCATGTACGAGGATACTGATTGCCACAGCCGCCACCTGGGCCGCCTCAGCCCGCATACGGTCGCGATCCCCGCGGCCAAAAGTAAGCTCGTTAAGCTCCTTTGCCAGCTCGCCCATCTCCTCGGCGAGGATGGACGACCACTCGCAGTATGTGTTGTGCTGGGGAAACCCCCATTTTTTGCCCCGGGCGTCACGTTCATGATCAACCGCGCTGCAAGCTGCGGCAGTCGCCTGAACCTTATCCCACTCCGAGCCGCTCCGAACCAACCCAGGGTACAGTCCACATCTTCCTCCTGGCATTTTAAATACCTCCTTCAAAAATTTTTTGGTCCTCCACGCAAATGCACTCGCCAGGGTGGACGTGGGGGAAAAGGCTACCGGCAATTCGCCCAAGAACGACACTGTCGCCGTTCCCGAAAAAGAAGGTGTTATTGTAATTAGGCTTTTCGTCCCACAGCTCCACGATGCCATCATCACCGTTATCGTCTGTGTCCCTGCTCACCCATATGGCCCCCACGGCCTTCATAATGGCGATTTCCGGCTCGGAGAGAACTGGGGCATACCGGTGCTCTATGAACCTCGGATTGTTGATGACGGCGGTCAAAAACCGCTCATTGTCCCCCCGCTCCCATTTGCCGCTGCGCAATATCTCGCGGATCCCGTTGTGGACCCGGCAGACAGCCGACATGGCCTCAAACACCTCATCGTCGTCAACCCCCAGCACCTCCGCCAGGTGGGATTTACCCTTCTCCGCCATTTTGATTGCCCTCCTTCAAAATTTTTAAGCCCTCCAACATTTTCGCCGGCGGGAGTCCGGCCCAACGCATTGCGTCCGCTATCTCTCTGGGGGACGACATGGTGGTTTCGATTTTCCAGACGTCCCCCTCTCGCCAGAACGTGAACGACTGGCCGGGGCGCAGCCGCTCGAAGTCCTCCGGGAAACGGGCAAAGCCGTTTTGTTTTGCGGCTTTGCCGGGCTTATCGTTGATGACGCACACGGACTCCGCCAGGTCATCCAGCCTCGTTACGCCGAAAATTATCTTACCGGTCTCCTTTCCCATCGGGCAGTCCTTGATTTCCGTTACCCACTTTCCTTTGTAAGGCTCATGATAGCACCCGAGAAACGACCACCCCGCCGCAGTAACACCACGGCCGTACTCGCACCCCTTGCAGCGTCCATCCATAAGCTTTTTGTGAAAGTCCTCATCGTCTTTCAACATACCCCGTCCTCCTTTGGCGGGAACGCTTCATTCCCATGCTCCCGCCTCTCCTTTCAATCGTTTATTTTAATCGTCAGTTATCTACTCGGCGCATATTACGATGCGACAGCTCAAATACTACCTGTAAGCCATAGAACCGACAGGAGGTAATGACTATGAAAACTTATCCCGACTTATTTGCTCTGCTTCGGAGCGAGCCGAAGGCGAAGCAATATTTTGACACGCTCCCTGATTATGTCAGGGATCAGATCAGCACGCGGGCGGACGGTGTCAACTCCTTTGCGAGTCTGAAGGACTACGCGCAAAATCTTACCCGCGGCGACGGCTGACACAGTTAGAGGTGTTTTTATGAACAAACGGAAGGATCTTGAAATCCCCATTCAGCCGGGAATTTATCCCGTTATTGACAATGACCTTGCCCGCGACAACATTGAGAACGACATCCCCGCCGCCGACCTTGAGGATCTCCGGGCCGTTCCCCACCGGGAATCCGGCGATACACCGTTCCGGAGGTGATCGCCGTGGCGAAGAAGGGTATGAAACGTCCGGAATGGACGCATATCAAACCGAGGAATGAGGTTCCTCCGGTCCCCGAGCTTCAGGGCAAAGCCAAGAGTACAAAAGAGAAGGCCAAACCCATTACGGAGAAGTGACTGCCCCCGCCGCCCAAAAGGGCGGCTTTTTTCCTGGTCATACTTCCACCGCCTCCTTCGCTTTGTCCAGGAATACCCTCAGTGCCCGTGTGAGTCTGTCCGCGTCCTCATTTTTCCGCCTCCTCCGGCCACCTATCTGGCTTGCCCGTCCGCTCGAACTCGATGACCCACACCCAGGGATTTCCTATGACGAGCCAGGGCAGGCCCCGGTATGTCTTTGTTTCCCGGATATCCTCCCACGGGTAGCTTTCGTACCTGACCACCTTGCCGTGTTCCCTTACGGGCATCGGCTTGGCATAGAGGCGGTTCCAGAGATCGGAATACTCTCCTCGGACTTCGTCAAGTATCCCGCAGTCCCCGCCGTATAAGTTGGAGCCATCTTCGTCAAAAGTATCGACACAACACGGATTTCCGTATGTTTCGATGCAATCGCGGCAGTCGTTGCCTATGTCCATCCCCTCCGCCAGAAGTTCAAAAATCGGGCTTATGGGTGCGAAGAAGCTTTCCTGCAACTTTTCCGCTCTCACACTTTTGACCCGGTGAAAAATCCGCGCGGCCTCCTTCGGCATATGGATGGAGGGGAACCAGCCCTTCAGCTCAAGGTCGTCGTATGTAGCCCGGTATTCATATCCGAAATTGCTTTTGTACCACGTCTCCCGGACGTAGAGAATATCGCCGGGCTTGCAGGGTGGCCGTTTGAACTCCTTGCAGTACCATTCGACCACGCTTTGGGGCGGGTTATCAGGATTCATCCCCTCGGCCCATCGACCGCCAAAGCAGGCGGCTTTGTACACATCGTTGACCGTGTATTTTATCACCCGCCGCGTCGCCGACTTCCGCTCCTCCAGGATGGCCCGGACCATGTCGGTGTTGAACAAAATAGGAAGGATCCTCATTTCCCCACCTCCGGCGTTTTGGGGATTGGGTACCAGCCCACGCAGGGGGCCTCGATAACGGCCCCGTGGGGGAAAGTCCACCGCTCGCCTGTCCAATCGGCGATCTTCAGCAGGGGGGGCAGGCCGCCGCCCCTGGCAAACAGAGCCACGGCGGACACAGGGGCAGCAGGATCGCGGCCGGTGATGTATTCGCTGGGCGCCGGCGCCGTCGGGTGCAGATCGTCCGTCACCCCCAGCAGATAATCGGCGGAGCATTTAAGAACCTTCGCCGCATCAAGGGCCAGGCGCAGGGACTTCGGGGACAGCTGCGGCTCGGCAAAATATCGATGCCACCCCTTGGCAAAATCGCCCTCGGCCCATCGCCGCAGGTTTTTGACAGTGATCTGGCCGAACCACTCCCACGGGATGGACGTAGCGTCCGAAAGCCCCGCCGCCTCCGCGGCCCTCAGGATCCGCCGCGCATTGGAGACGGTGAGACGCTGGGCCTTCGCGGTTCGAGCCTGCTCCTTCTGATCCGCTTTGGCGGTGGCCTCATCCTTCCGGGCCTTCCGGGCCGTTTTGGCCCTGGCGCACATACGGTCACAGCAATAATAATCGCATTTCGCACCATCTTGGCACTCAAGGCAGCACTTAGATCCGTCGCAGTTTCTGCTGGGGTGCTTACCGGCAACCAGGACGAAGGTGTCAGCGTGGGTGCAGGTCTTGCCGTCCGGGCATATAAGCGTCGGTGCCCACGTGGCCCCATTCTCCGCCTGTACCCGGATCGCCGCCAGGGTGTTGGCGGAGGGGAGCTGTTTAAACTTGCTGATCCGTTGCTGGAGGGCAGCGGGCATCCGGGCCAGCTCGTAGGCCGGGGCCTCATCCAGATCGCCGGCTTGCCATTTGTCCAAAAGCGTCGGCTCAAGATGATCCTTAATGACCTTAAGCCGCGCAAGCTTGGATTTGCTGGTCTGCACCGCCTGGGCAACATGATCACGCATCCTGCCGGGGAACTCCACGCCCTCCTCCTTGAGCTGATACAGGAGGGCGGTCACCCGGTCCGCCTGGTCGGCAAGCTCCGCGCTCGTAAGCTTGCGGGTGCTGGAGTTGGCAAAGATAAGCCTCAGCTCCTGCATGGCCGCAGACTCCTGAGTGGCGTCCACAATACAGGGGATCGCCCGGAGATTGTCCCGGCCGTCCTCCACCAGCATCCGGATCGCCGCCCGTCTGCGGTGGCCGCTGACGATGATGTAATAGCCGGGGTAGTCCGGATTGGGCCGCACCCTCAAAGGCTGCTGGAGGCCCACCAGCTCGATGTTCTCCGCCAGCCCGTCAAGATCTGAGAGGCTGTAAAAGTTTTTCGGGTCGTCGCCCAGGCGGGCGATGTCTATGTACTCGATCCTCTCCTGCCCGGTGTCCATTTTGGGCACGGCCTTGAGATACGAGGCCAGGTCAAAGCCTTTTTCCTCAGCCATCGGATGCGCCCCCTCTCAAGAGCTGCCGGACAAAGGCCCGGTAGTCCACCGCCGCGGCGCTCCGGGGGCTTGACTCGATGAGAGGTCGCTGGGCGTAGGTCATGTCGTCCACTTTGTCGGTGCGGCGAATGTGATGGAGCACAGGGAGATCATAGAGCAGCAGGGTTCTCTCCGCTTGTATGGTACGGGCGCATGGGTACCACATCGTAGGCAGGCAGCCCAGGAGCCGGAGCGCCGGGTTGATGGCCCTCATGTTGTCGATCTGGCACAGGAGATTGGTCATCCCCCGCAGGGAGAAAGCGTCCAGTTTTATGGGGATCAACACCTCGTTTGCCGCCAGCAGCGCCGCGGCACTGGCCGCGGAAAAGGCCGGCGGGCAGTCGATAAGGCAAAAGTCGTATTGGCCCAGACGTTCAAACCCGCTTACCAGCTCTTGCAGATGCGAGACTCGGACGTCGCTTGTCTCCACCTTGGTCAAGTCAAGGTCCATAAGCTCCTCACTGCCGGGGAGGAGGTCAACGTTGTCGAGCTTAGTCGGCACGACGTACCGCTTGATGCGGATGTCCTCATCCCGGAGCAGATCCGCCAGGGTCCCCGACTGCAAGTCGTCATCGGCGAGAAACTCCGTGGCATTGCATTGACTGTCCGCGTCGACCACGAGCACCCTTTTCTCGTGGTCGCGGGCCAGGATCGCCGCCACGTTGACCGTCGTGGTGGTCTTGGCGACCCCGCCCTTAAGATTCATAAGTGCGATTGTTCTCATGGTTGGTCTCCTTTTTTTGATTAATCAGTTGCGCTAAATTTAAAGCATTCGCGGAAACTGCGCCGCAGGGTACCCTCTCCCACCGACGCCTCCACCGTGTAGTGGCGGTGCGCCTGATTGACGGAGATCACCGTCCCGGTGACAGGGTCGTGGAGCCGCTCGTGTGCGTCGTCCGTCATCCCTCCCGGTACAAACCTAACCTTGTCGCCAATCTGCACCACAGACATCCCCTCCTTCCCCGGAGCGCCGCAGCGGCCTCGGTGAGCGCCTGGGCAAGCTCCGTATAATCATTGCGCTGCCACTCCGTGGGAGCCAGCCGGGCCAGGGTCTCATACCGGCGGATCTCACCTCGCAGCAGGTTAAAACAGTGTTGACTGATCATCGTTGACCGCACCCCCTCAAAACGGTAGATTGGGGTCATTGCCCACAATGGGGTACATGGAGACCTGATCCATGGGAGCCTTGGGCTTAGCAGACCTCGCCGCCGCCCACGCATTGTTGACCTGCTCCCCCACGGGATTTTGGGCAAGGGCGAGGGACTGGTGAGAGCCGTCAAAGTCGAGGAGGAGCCTCACCTTGGAGCCGTCCTTGTTTTTTGACACCTTGAGGGTTCGTTGGGACTGGTTATCGTCCAGATCCGAGGGGTACAGGAGCATGGCCACGTCCGCGTCGTTCTCGATCTGGCCGCTCTCCTTAAAGCTCCACATATCCGGCGGCGCCGCCTTGCCCTTGACCTTTTCCGGGCGCGTCAGCTGCGCCAGCTCCACCACCGTCACGTTGTGGGTCTGCGCCATGGTATGGAGGCCCATGGAGACGTTGGTGATCCGCTCCCGGATGTCCCGGCCTGGAGCCGCGACGATCTGCAGGTAATCAACAAAGATCACGTCGTAGTGATAGGCGAGCGTAAGCGCCTGTATGTCCTGTACGGAGAGGTTGGCCGCGTGGATCACCTCAAAGCTGCCCTTGTAATCGCCGATCTGGATGCCCAGATCCACGGCCCGCTGGAGATCCTCCTTAGACTCGGTGCCGCGCTTGATGTCGCGGAAGTCGATTTGGGCAAACCGGGACAGGAGGCGCTCGCCCACCTTGTCCTCGTTGGTCTCCAGCGAGAAAAAGCCGACCTTATAGGTCTGCGCCATATGCAGGGCGAACTGGATTGCCAGCAGGGTCTTTCCGGCGGAGGCATACCCGCCGATGACCACCACGTCGCCGCGGCGGACGTTAAGCGCCTCATCCAGAGCATAGAGGCCAAAATCGACCCGCTCCGGCGGCGGGAGATGCTCCCGCTTGCGCTGCAGGTACCGGGAGATCAGCTCCTCGGCCCTCACGGGGCGCACAGACTGGCGGCTCACAAGCCGCTGGGCCATCCTGTCCACGATGGGGGCCGCCTCCCGGAGGCTCGTGGCCTCCCGCAGCTCCAGCGCCATCACCTGCAGACGCCAGAGGGCGTTGTACTCCAAGAGGAGGTCGCCGTAGTAAGCAAGATCCGTGGCCGGGCGTTTGAGGGCCTCATCAATGGCGGCCGCGTAGTCCGGCCCGGCCTCCAGCTGCAGGGTCACCCGGTCCACCGGCTTGCCGGCAAAATGGAGGCGCAGGATGGCGTCGTACAGCTGATGAGCGCCCTCATCGTCAAAGAGATCCAGCGGGAGCCGTGCCGCCGTCTCGCCGACCAGCTCCGGGGACATCAGGAGTCCGCCGATCACGGCGAGCTGCACATCCGCGAGGCTTACATTGTCCAGGCCGGAGCGCACGTAAGCACGTTCGAGGTCGCTCATCGGATCACCTCCGGGTCATCGCTCCACCCCGTGCCCGCTGCGGCCTTGGGGGCCGGGAGGTCCTCCGCCCGCTCCCACCAGCGTCCATTGATCCAGGTGGAGGCGTGTGGGATCCCGATGCCCCGCGTCCACTCCTCGGTGGCCGCGTACCGCTTGAGGGCTTGCCCCATCTCCGCCAACAGCTCATCCGACGGACGGAGCTTGTCCCAGGCCCGGGCGGTCTTCTGGCGGTCGGAGTTGACGCCAGGCGCCACCGAGCGGTAGTACGCCCAGAATGCTTTAAATCGTTCCGGCTTCCAGCCGGGGAGCGCGGGACTGGATCTTTTTGTTTTTAGCTCTTCTGCGGGCGGTCCCCCCTCTGGGGGGATTATGGGGGGTATATTCACTGTTTGATTATTATTATTTAATATTCTTCCTTTAGGGGTGTGGACATTTTTGTCTACACCCCCCTCGCCATTTTTGTCTACACCGGTATAGACATTTTTGTCTACACCCCCCACCTTTACCGCAAAGATGCCGGCGTAAATTCGGCGTTCGGAACCTTTCGCATTTGCCACCATCTCCGAACGAATGACCCCCAGCCGCTCCAGCTGTGAAATCCACCGAGAGACAGCCCTCTCGGAGGTCTCAAACTGCGCAGCGAGATAGTCGTTAGACGCCCAGCAAAAGCCTTCCTGGTCGCAAAGGCTGGTGATGATCGCATACAAAAGCTTGGCATTTGCGGAGAGGTGGGCGTCGAAGAGGATCACGGCGGGGATGACGGCATAATAGCCGCCCTCAAATTTTTTGCCCATTTACCCGCCTCCCCTCTTGCAAAATCTCCGCGATGGTGATATAATACTCTTTGTTCTCATGGCTTGCGCCATGCGCCCCGGATCCGGTGTTACCCTCACCGGCCGGGGTGTTTTTTTGTTCTCATAGCGGCTCATGGCCTGCGCCTCGCGCCCCGTCATGACTGACTGCCGCGCATAAAGGCGATAAACGCCCTGCGGGGGATCCTCACTCGGTGCCCTGAGACGGAGACCGGGAAACCCAGCCGCTCCGGGCACTGCCTGGCCGCCACCCGTATGTAGTGGGGGTTGCACCGCAGAACCTTTGCCGCCACGTCCGAGGTAATGATCTCGGAGTCCATAGCCTCGATGTCTTCTAGTGTCATTGCGCTACTCCTTTCTTTTGGCAAACCGCATCTCAAAATATGCCTTTATCGTCTTTGACCCCATGTCCAGGATCTCCTCGAAGATCTCCGACTCCTTGTCGTCGATTCTCCCGTCGGCCACCATCCGCAGGAGCTTCCGGTCGAACCGGCCGTCCACCAGATCCAGAACACAGGATATGTAATCCGCCGCGGCCTCCGGCAGGGGCCGCCCGATCCGGATGTCCGGAATGAGCTCGTCCAACGCCGATGTGTGTTCCCGGAGGTACACCCCCGTCAGCCACGGCGCCGACAGGGCCGTGCCGAGCATATCCAGGGCGTCCAGGGGGCAGGTGCGCGCGCCGCTCTCCCAGGCCCGCACCGAATCCGGCGAGTACCCGGTTCGCTCCGCCAGTGCTTCCTGCGTCAAACCGCTACCGATCCGCGCCCTTTGTATGGCATTTCCAGGTTTTCTGTCCATGGTGTCAGTCCCTCCGTTGGGGTATAATCAATTCTGGGGTTCTGCGGGTTTGAGCAGTCCCAGGCGGACCAAATCAGCCAGATACAGGTCGTGGACGGCACTGGTCTCAAGCTGTTGTCCGTCCTCGCCAGATCGATCATCCTGGCCTTAGTCACCGCCCAGCGGTACTTCATCGTGGTCACTCCTTTCAAGCGCTGTCTTCGGCCTGGTCGCCAGTGAATAGATCGTCGATTGTACACCCCAGGCTTTTCGCCAATTTGGGCAGGTCGCGCGTCATCGGAAGCGAAATCTCCGCCTCCCAATTCGCTACGGCCGAACGGATTACGCCCATGCGGAAGGCAAGCTGCTCTTGGCTAAGGCCGGCCGACTGTCTCAGGGATTTGATGTTCATTAACTGCATCTCTACCACCTCCTGTCATTCAATTTGGCAATGTAAACTTTTCTTACAAGCCTATTGTCATAGGCTATGACAATACTTATAACACATAGTGGGATGTTTGTCAATACTTATGACAAAAAAATATTTACGTCCTCTTGATGCGTCATTTTCTATGACATATAATTTTGATGAGGTGACACCATGAACAGGATCAAGCAACTACGTCATTTTTTTGGTTATACACAGGAAAAGCTCGCAAAGATGCTCAATGTAGGCCGCTCTACTGTAGCGATGTGGGAGACTTCATCACAGGAGCCAGATTACGAAACGTTAAAAAGGCTTTCGCAGATATTCGATATTCCTCCCGATTTTGTCTGTGGTGAAGGAATCTTTGAAAACTGGGACAAGATAGTTGAATACTATGAGCCGCTTTCTTTTTTCATCATAAATAGAATTCCCTCATCTTTAGAGATGCCGTCATTTTGCGAAGACAAGGTCCTGATTGCCTGGTTGGACACGCGGCTTTATTTTGAACCCGACGAGCTGCAACTCGCACGATGGTTCAATTTCGCTGTAGCCGATATCCAGTTCACTCCATGCGAGGGACCACACGGGAAGGATGTAAAAGACGTAACTATACGGTTTACCCCTGAGTTTCAAGCATTGATTGATGCTGACAACAGGCGCGAGGCTGGTGGGCATGATATACACCCATTATCCCAAATCGAACGTGACGTGCTGACAGCAATGCGCCGATATACACCCGATCTCTACTTTCCGGAGCTCATCTCCTTATACTCCGTTGCCTCTGACCGTGACCGGGCGTTAGTCCGGCAGATACTGTCAGCATACGAAGAAAAAAATAGCCCCGCTCTCCCTGTGGACGCAGGCGAAAGCGTGGGCTAAAAAACATAAAAAATAAGTGCCCAAAATGGGCACTGGGAGAAGGGACACAATGGGTAGATGTGTAAACTGTGGGAAGAAGGGTCTGTTTTTGCGTCTGAGCTGGCGCCATCTGTGCAACGAGTGTGAGGCCCAGCGGGCCCGCGAGGAGCGCGAACGGAAGCGCGAGGAGGAGGCCGCCAAAATCATGGCGGAGTACGAATCTTCCAAAGCTTTTGAGACTGCCTGCACCGCCTACCGCGACGCCCTTGCCGGGGAGAACGCGGAAGCAATACCGGAGGTCGAGGTTGCTATGGCGGCCTGCGACGCCTTCCGCCCCGCGCTGAACGCGTTCCTGGCCTCCCCAAACGCGACGGACATCCTGGCAAAACATTTTGAGGGGCAGAGCATCGTCTACAAACTGCCGGACTTGGGGTATGTGGACATCAAGCGCATGGGCGGTGACCAAGTGAAGGTGTCCTTTGACAGTCAGGTCGAACGGGTCGAACGGCTCCGCCGGGAGTATGCCGAGACGATTGAAAACACGGCGGTCTTCCGGGAGAAAAAGGCCGCGCTCCAGTTTGTACCGGTCACGCTGACGGAGGGCGCCGAGCCGCAGCACTCAGACGTCCTGCTTCCGATTCAGGGGAAGAACATCACACAGTCGACCCCGGTCTCCCGCCTCAGCAACTTCATGGTCATCGACACGGAGACCACCGGCCTGTCGCCCACGGAGAACGAGATCGTGCAGCTCACCGCCATCAACTTTGTCAACCTTGTACCCACTCGGGCCTTTTCAACCTACGTCAGGCCGCGCGGGGAGATGGGGGAGAAGGCAATGCAAATCAACGGCATAACGCCGGACATGGTGAAGGACGCGCCGTACATCGAGCAGGTTCTCCCGTCGTTTTCGGAATTTATCGGAACGAAGGTTCCGCTTGTCGGGCACAATATCTCCTTTGATCTGAATTTTTTGCAAGCGTCCGGCCTTCCCGCCACTGCGTACTACAGACGCACGGTGTACGACACCCTTGACCTTTCAAAAAAGGTGTACGCCAGCCCATCCAATAAACTTACATACCTCTGTCGGCACACGCTCCACGTGATCCGCGACGACGCCCACGACGCCGTCAGCGACGCTCTAGCTACAGGGGAGCTCTTCCTGACTATCTGCCGGAGGAGAATAGGCGAATTGTGATGGTGCGCCCAAAATGGGCACAACAGGGGGCGATGAGCAATAGCGGCTATAGGTCAAATCTCCAGCCGGGTGGAAGCCCTGCTGGGCCTCACCGTCACCGGCGACCGGAATATATACATTTCGGCCACGAATATCGCGCATATGACCAGCTCCCACCCCGCCGATTATGCCAAATACGGCGGTCAGATACAGACCATCCTGGCGGCCCCCGATTATGTGGGGCAGAACCCGAAGGACGGCTCCATCGAGTACGTCAAGGAGTACCGGGTGGACAATGAGTTTGTGAAAGTAGCCGTCCGGGTCTCTGGCAGCGGCCGGTACTATGCCCGGTCCCTGTACATACTGAATAACAACCGGGTGAAGAACTACATAGCCAAGGGCACACTGAAAAAGACTTGACATAAATCGAATACGGTGTATAATGAAGCTGAGAAATCCATACTATGGAGTATGCGGAAATAGAGGACGGAACGGGCAGCCGTCGCCCTCGTTGGAGATGTGGGAGTGTCGCCCCACCTATTTCCGTTGCTTGCAAAGCGGACAGCTTCGGCTGTCCGCTTTTTTCGTGCCCATTTTGGGCACAATAGGGGAGGTGAGCCGGTGAACTGCCGAAAGTGTCATAAGACCATCCCGGATGAGAGCCGGTTCTGCCTGTACTGCGGGGCGGAGCAGGCGCCCAAGAACGCCCCCAAAAACCGGGGGAGTGGGCAGGGAACCGCCATCAAGCGGGGCAGCACCTGGACGGCTATCTGGACCGAGGAGACCTACATCGGCGAGGATGGCAAGCTCAAGCAGCGCCGCAAAACGAAGGGCGGATTCAAGACCAAGACCGCCGCCTTGGCCTTCGCCGCCTCTCCGCACCAAGACAAGCCTCAGGCCCCCACGCTCCGGTCTTACTGGACCGGCTACAAAAACTCTGATTACAAGGATCTGTCCCAATCCAAGCAGACGGCCTACGCCATCGCCTGGAGCCGTCTGGAGGTTCTGGCCGCCCGGAACATGGACGAGCTGGGGATATCAGATCTCCAGGACTGCATCGACAATGCCACCAGCACCTTTTACCCGGCCCGGGACATGAAGGCGGTTCTGTCCCACCTATTCAAAAGGGCCGTGGCCGAGGGACACGCCCGGACGAACCTGGCCGAATACATTCGCCTGCCGAAGCTGGAGGAAAAGGAGATGGAGCCTTTCACGGAGGAGGAGTTGCGGAAGCTGTGGGACGCCTACGGCGCTGGGGACAGTTTCATCGGCTACATCCTCCTGATGATCTACTCCGGCATGATGCCCGGGGAGCTCTTCGGCCTGAAAAAGAACATGATCAACTGGGAGACCCACGAGATCGTCGGCTGTGGGCTGAAAACCAAAAAGCGCAAGGAGACGCCCATCATCTTCCCGGCGATGATTGAGCCGGTCCTGCGGGACCTGGTGGATCAGAGCAAGAGCCGGGTCGACTACGTCCTCTGCCTGAACCGGGACACCTTTTATGGCAAATGGCACGAGACCCTGAACCGGGTGGGGATCCCGGATCGCGCCCCGTACTCCTGCCGCCACACCACGGCCACCGCCCTGGCCCTGGGCAACAATGCCCCCAGCGTCATCCAGGAGGTCATGAGGCACACCAAATTTACCACCACCCAGCGGTACATCCACCCCACCAACGAGTCCGCTCACGCCGCCGTGGACGCCCTGAGCAAGGGCAGGGAGCAGGAGAAAGAGCCGGAAAGCGCGGTCGAAACTTGCTAACTATAATGCTAACTATAGATTTGATTTTCTCGGTATAAGGCAGTACGCCGCAGGACACGCCACTCCCGCGCCAGAAACAACATCCTGGGCAAAAACATAGACAAAAAGGGCCTGAAAACCACCATTTCAGTGATTTTCAGGCCCTTTTGGCGCGGAAGGAGGGATTTGAACCCTCGCACGCGGTTTAGACGTCTACTCCCTTAGCAGGGGAGCCCCTTCGGCCACTTGGGTACTTCCGCAATTATTTAATTGAATATAACCTTTCCCGTACCCCTCTCCCGGAGGGGACACAGGGCCGTTCGTTTTTTATATCCACCCTCTCCCCCAAAGGCGTCCGGCGTGCGGGCGTCTTTGGCGGAGAGAGTGGGATTCGAACCCACGGGCGGTTGCCCGCCGACGGTTTTCAAGACCGCTCCGTTATAACCACTTCGGTATCTCTCCAAACCGATGCCAGAGTATATTAGCACATTCTTTTGGTTTTGTCAATCGAATATGCGGATATTTTTCATGATTTTTTGTGGCATATCTTCACTTGACTAACATACTAATACGGCCTATAATATTAAAAATACCTGCAATCGAGGGATTTTTATGGCATCGACCCAGTTTTCCTCCATCACCGGCGGGGTTTTCTCAAAGCTTGAAAACCTGTGGACGGGCCGGGGTTACACGCGCTACCGGGTGAACCGGTTTGAGGAGTACGACCTGTACGCCAAAAACCGCACCTTCATTACCGGAAGTTCCATCCTCACCTTCACCGACACCGACGGCCGGCTGATGGCGCTGAAGCCCGACATCACCCTGTCCGTTATTAAAAACACGCCCAATTCCGACGCTCTCCGCAAGCTCTACTACTGCGAAAGCGTCTATCGGGCGGCGGACATAAGCTCCGGTTTTTCGGAGATTCAGCAGGCGGGTCTTGAGTGTATCGGCGGCCTGGGGCTTTTTGACGTATGCGAAGTCATTTCCTTGGCCGCCCGCAGTCTCGCCGCCCTGTCGCAAAGGTACATCCTGGACATCTCCCATCTGGGGCTTCTGAGCGGTTTTTTGGAGGACGCGGGGGTGGACGTCTCCCGGCGTCTTGAGCTTCTGCGGCTGGCTGAGGGGAAAAATTCCCACGAAGCCGCGGCGATTCTGGGACGCGCCGGCGTCTCTCCGGCGGTTTCCGCCACATTTGACGCCATGATCCATCTTCGCGCGCCCCTGGAGGACGGGGTGGCAAGGCTCTCCGTCCTGCCCCTTGGCGAGCATGCCGCGGCCGCCCTTTCTGAGCTTGCCCGCATTGCCCGTGCGCTTCGAGGCACCGGGAGTATCTACCTTGATCTCTCCCTTCGCTCCGACGAGCGCTACTATGAAGGGGTCGTAATGCGGGGTTACATACCCGGCGTCCCCTCCGCGGTGCTGTCCGGGGGGCGGTACGACGGGTTGATGCGCCGGCTTCACAGGGACGCCGGGGCCATGGGCTTTGCCATCTATTTGAATCTTCTTGAGCGTCTCATGCCCGAGCCGGAGGCCCTGGACGCGGACGTGCTCCTTCTCCATGACGGTGCGGATCCCGAGGGGCTGACGCGGGCCGTCGCCGGCCTTGAGAAGGACGGCCTTCGGGTGCGCGTCGACCGGGCCGTGCCGGAGGGCTTCCGGTACGGAAAACTGATGAACTACTCGGGAGGTGAGCTTAAGTGAGTGACTTTCTCAACGTGGCGCTTCCCAAGGGACGCTTGGGGGACAAGGTGTACGCCCTCTTTGAGAAGGCCGGCTACGGCTGCGACGAGATCGCCGATCCCGGGCGCAAGCTCGTTTTTGAATCCCCCGAACACGGCGTGCGGTATTTCTACGTCAAACCCTCCGACGTGGCCATCTACGTGGAGCGCGGCGCGGCGGACATCGGCGCGGCCGGCAAGGACATTCTCCTTGAGTATACTCCCGAGGTTTACGAGCTTCTCGACTTTGGGATCGGCCGGTGCAGGATGTGTGTATGCGGCCGTCCCGGCTTCCGGGACGACCCCAACAGGACGTTGAGGGTGGCCACCAAATTTACGAAGATTGCCCGGGACTACTACGCGGGCCTCGGGCGGAGTATCGACATGATCCATTTAAACGGCTCCATCGAGCTTGCGCCCATTCTCGGCCTCTCCGACGTCATCGTGGACATCGTGGAGACGGGCGCGACGCTCCGGGAAAACGGGCTTGGCGTCCTTTCGGAGGTCTGTGACATCTCCGCCCGTCTCATTGCCAACAAGGTCAGTTACAAGTTTAAATACGACGCCGTGACGGCTCTCGCCGCGCGGCTTCGTGGAACGATCGAGGTACAAAAATGATAAAGCTTATGACGCTGGGCCAGGTGCCCGAAAGCGAGATCTTCTCCCGCGCGGAGGATCGGTGCGACGTGTCCGGCCCCGTGGCCGAGATCATAAAAAACGTCCGGGAGCGCGGCGACGAGGCCCTGCGCGAGTACGCGGACAAATTTGACGGCGGCGCGCCGGAGCGCCTTGAGGTCACGGCGGAGGAGTTCGACGCGGCCATCGCCTCGCTGGATCCCCGCTTTGTTGAGATCCTGCGGGACGCGGCGGAGAATATCCGTCTCTTTCACGAAAAGCAGCTGCGGGAGGGTTATTCGATTCGGCCCCGTGACGGTGTGATCCTGGGCCAGCGGGTACACCCCCTGGAGAAGGTGGGCCTCTACGTCCCCGCCGGAACCGCCGCCCTGCCCTCCAGCGTCCTCATGAGCGCGGTGCCCGCGAAGATCGCCGGCTGCGGGGAGATCGTGGTGGTCACCCCCGCCAGGGGCGGCGTTGTGGCGCCCCAGATCCTTGCCGCGGCGAAGATCGGCGGGGTCGACCGGGTCTTTAAGACCGGCGGCGCCCAGGCGGTGGCCGCCCTGGCCTACGGCACGGAGAGCGTGCCGCGGGTGGACAAGATCGTGGGCCCCGGAAACGCCTATGTGGCCGAGGCCAAGAGGCAGGTGTTCGGGACGGTGGCCATCGACATGATTGCGGGGCCCAGCGAGATCCTCATTCTGGCAGACCGCACGGCCGACCCAGAGTTTGTGGCGTCGGACCTTCTCTCCCAGGCGGAGCACGATAAAAACGCCTCCGCGGTGCTGGTCACCGACTGTGAGGAGCTGGCCGTTGCCGTACAGGCGGAGCTGGAGCGGCAGATCCCCCTGCTGTCACGCCGGGAGATTGCCCGCGCGTCCATCGACCGCAACGGGAAGATCATTGTCACCGACGACCTGGGCAAGGCCGTGGAGGTGGCCAACCGCATCGCCCCGGAGCATATGGAGATCTATACCGAGTCTCCCATGTCCTATCTTGACAGGATCACCAACGCCGGAAGCGTCTTTGTGGGCGGCGCCACGCCCGAGCCCGTGGGCGACTACTACGCCGGGTGCAACCACACCCTCCCCACCGGCGGCACGGCGCGCTTCTCCTCGCCGCTGAGCGTGGACGACTTTGTGAAGAAGTCCCAGTACATGTGCTACGAGCCCTCCGCCCTTCTCCGAGAGGGCGCGGACATCGCGTATTTTGCCCACATGGAGGGGCTTGACGGCCACGCCAAAAGCGTGGAGCGGCGGTGCGCCAGGTGGAGCCGATGAGCGTCTACCGTTCCTCCCGGTTTTCGAGACTTGAACCCTATGTCCCCGGGGAGCAGCCCCGGGAGAGGAAATATATCAAGCTCAACACCAACGAGTCCCCCTATCCCCCCTCCCCCGCCGTGCTTCAGGCCGTGCGGCGTGCCTCCGAGACCCTGAACCTCTACTGCGACCCCACGGCGCTGCGGCTGCGGCAGGCGGCGGCAAAGGTCTACGGCGTGGAACCGGAGTCGATCCTGCCGGTCAACGGCTCGGACGAGATCCTGAATTTCGCCGTGATGGCCTTCTGTGACGGCCGCATCCCCATCGCCTGCCCGGAGATCACCTACGGCTTCTACCCGGTGCTGGCCGCCCTTCACGGCGTCAGGCTCCGCCAGGTTCCCTTGCGGGCCGGCTTTACCGTCGATCATCGGGACTATTTGTGCCAGAACTGCACCGTGATGATCGCCAACCCCAACGCCCCGACGGGCCTCGCCCTGACGCTCCCTCAAATCGAGGAGATCGTTCGGTCAAACGGGAAAAACGTGGTGGTCATCGACGAGGCGTATGTGGACTTCGGCGCGGAGAGCGCCGTGGCGCTCACGAAAAAATACGACAATCTCCTGGTGACCCGCACGTTCTCCAAGTCCCACTCTCTGGCGGGGGCGCGCCTCGGCTTCGGCATCGCGGATCCCGGACTTATCGCCGACCTTGCCGCCATTAAAGACTCCACAAACCCCTACAACGTAAACGCCATGACCCAGGCGGCGGGGATCGCCGCCCTTGAGGACAACGGGTATTACATGGAAAACTGCCGGAAGGTCGCCGCGACCCGCGCCTGGGCATCGGAGGAGCTGAGGGCCCTGGGCTTCGAGCTCACCGATTCCAGCTCCAACTTCCTCTTCGCCCGCCACCCGGCCATCCCCGGCGAGGAGCTGTATGAAAAGCTCCGGGAGCGGGGGATCCTGGTGCGCCACTTCTCCACGCCGTCCATCGGCGACTACGACCGGATCACCGTGGGCGCGCCCGAAGAGATGCGGGCGCTGATCGGGGCCGTCCGGGAGATACTGGCCTAACCCGGCGGGACGTTTCCCGCGTCAAATCAATCACAGGAGGTACACAAGATGCGCAAGGCTGACATTGATCGCGCGACGGCCGAGACCGACGTTACACTTTCTGTAAATCTCGACGGCGCGGGTATAAACGACATCTCCACCGGCGTGGGGTTTCTCGACCACATGCTGACGCTTTTTGCCGTCCACGGGCGGTTCGACCTGACCGTGAAATGCGCCGGGGACACCGCTGTTGACGACCACCACAGCGTGGAGGACGTGGGCATCTGCCTGGGAAGGGCCTTTAAGACCGCCCTGGGCGACCGGGCGGGCATCGCCCGCTACGCCGACGCGGCCGTCCCCATGGACGAGGCGCTGGTGCTGTGCGCCGTGGACATCTCCGGACGGGGGCATCTCGGCTATGACCTCCCCGTCCCCGCTCAGAAGATCGGCACGTTTGACACCGAGCTTGTAGAGGAGTTCTTCACGGCCTTCGTGAGGGAGTCCGGCGTCACCCTGCACCTTAAATACCTGGCCGGCCGCAACGCGCACCACATCGTGGAGGGGGCTTTCAAGGCGTTCGCCCGCGCCATGCGGCAGGCGGTGAAGGTGGATCCGGAGCTTGCCGGGGCCGTCCCCTCGTCGAAAGGCGTGTTGTGATATGGTTGTTATCATTGACTACGGCGTGGGGAACCTTTTCTCCCTCAAAAGCTCCTTTGCCGCCATCGGAGAGGACTGTACGGTTTCCGGCGACCCGGAGGTCATCCGGCGCGCCGACAGGCTTGTGCTCCCCGGCGTCGGCGCGTTCGGGGACGCGGCGCGAAAGCTCCGGGAATCCGGGCTTTTCGACCTTGTCCGGGACGAGGCGAAGGCCGGCAAGCCGCTTCTGGGCATCTGTCTGGGGATGCAGCTCCTCTTTGAGAAGAGCTTCGAGTACGGCGAGCATGAGGGCCTGGGCCTCATCCCCGGTGAGGTTGTCCCCATCGCCGGGTGCATCCCCTCCAGGCTGAAGATCCCCCACATCGGCTGGAACGCCCTCCTGATGCGCGCCCCCTCCCCCCTTTACGAAGGCGTTCCGGACGGCTCCCACGTCTACTTCGTCCACTCCTACCACGCCGACAGGTGCGGCGAATGCACCACCGCCGTCACCGAATACGGCGGGCTCCTGACGGCGTCCGTCCAGCGGGAGAACGTGGCCGGCTGCCAGTTTCACCCGGAGAAGAGCGGACAGGTGGGGCTTCGTATCTTGAAAAATTTCGCAAAAATGTGATTTCGGAGGCGGCAAATGAAACTATTTCCCGCTATTGACCTCTTTGACGGCAAGGCCGTGCGGCTCCTGCACGGGGACTATGAGAAGATGACCGTCTATTCCGACGACCCCGCCGGGAAGGCGGCGGAATTTCGGGACCGGGGGGCGGAATATCTCCACGTGGTGGACCTGCAGGGCGCGCGGGACGGTGTGGGGGCGAACCTGGCGGCGGCCTCCGCCGCCGCCCGCGTCCCCGGCCTCCGGGCCGAGCTGGGCGGGGGCGTCCGCTCCGAGGACGATATAAAACGCGCCCTGGACGCGGGCTTCTTCCGCGTGATCCTGGGGACCTCCGCCCTGGAGGACCCGGCGTTTCTGCTGCGCATGGTGGAGAAATACGGCGGGCATATCGCCGTGGGCGTGGACGTGCGGGACGGCCGCGTGGCCGTCCGGGGCTGGCTGGAGACCAGCGGCACGGACTGCTTCGACTTCATCGGCCGCCTTGAGCGGGGCGGCGTCAGCGCCTGCGTCTGTACCGACATCTCAAAGGACGGCGCCATGAGAGGCCCCAATGTGGACCTCTATCGGTCCCTGCGCGGGCGCTTCACTCTGGACATCGTGGCCTCCGGCGGCGTCTCCTCCCTGGAGGACGTGGCGGCTCTGCGCGATACCGGCGTTCAGGGGGCGGTCATAGGCCGCGCCCTTTACGACGGGTCGTTGAACCTGGCGAAGGCCATCGAGGTGGCGGGATGATCACGAAACGAATCATCCCCTGCCTGGACGTGCGGGACGGCCGCGTGGTCAAGGGCGTGAATTTTCAGGGCGTCCGGGACGTAAGCTCCCCGGTGGAGCTGGCCCGGACCTACTCCGCCTCCGGCGCGGACGAGCTGGTCTTTTACGACATCACCGCCTCCGCCGAGGGGCGGCGGCTCTTCACCGGCATCCTCGCCCAGGCCGCCAGCCAGGTCTTTATCCCCCTGACTGTGGGCGGGGGGATCAACACCCTGGAGGACTTCGACCGGGTACTCAAGTGCGGCGCGGACAAGGTCAGCGTCAACTCCGGGGCCATCCGGGACCCCTCCCTCATCGGCCGCGCCGCCCGCCGCTACGGCGACCAGTGCGTGGTGATCTCCGCGGACGTGAAGCGGGTGAACGGCGTTTTCACCGTCTTTTCCCGGGGCGGGCGGGACAACACCGGCCTTGAGGCGGTGGAGTGGATCCGCCGTTGCGTGGGCGAGGGCGCGGGCGAGGTGGTCCTCAACTCCATCGACACCGACGGCGTGCGCGGCGGCTTCGATTTGGAGATGCTGCGCGCCGTGTCCGACGCCGTCTCCGTCCCCGTTATCGCCTCCGGCGGCGCGGGGCGGGTGGAGGATTTCGTGACGCTCTTCAAGACCCTCCCCAGGGTAGACGCGGGGTTGGCCGCCTCCATCCTCCACTTCGGCGAGGTGACGGTGGCGGATATAAAAAAAGCCCTCCGGGACGAGGGCATCAACGTAAGGATCTGAGGGATGACCATGCTGAATACGGAAGAATTGAAATTTGACGAAAACGGCCTTATCCCCGCCATTGTGGTGGACGCGGAGAGCCGGAAGGTGCTGACGCTGGCCTACATGAACCGGGAGAGCCTTCAAATCTCCATGGAAAAGGGCCTCACCTGCTTCTGGTCCCGCTCGCGGCAGACGCTCTGGCTCAAGGGCGAGACCAGCGGCCACTACCAGCACATCCGCTCCATCACCGCCGACTGCGACCGGGACGCGCTGGTGGTGGAGGTGACCAAGGACGGCCCGGCCTGCCACCTGGGGACCGACTCGTGCTTCACTGCCCCCCTCTACGAGGCCGCCGATATGCCGGAGGTCTTTTCCTATGAGGGCCTCTACGCCCTCTTAGAGGGCCGGAAGGCCGCGCCGAAGGAGGGCAGCTACACAAGCTACCTCTTCGACAAGGGCCTGGACAAGATCCTGAAGAAGGTGGGCGAGGAGAGCACCGAGGTCATCATCGCCGGGAAAGCCCAGGACAGGGCGGAGACCGTCTACGAGCTCGCCGACCTTGCCTACCACGCCATGGTGCTGATGGTGGAAATGGGCATCACCCTGGACGACCTCAAAAAGGAGCTGGCCTCCCGCCATGTCATTGACAAGAAGGTCAAACAGGAAAAAATGGTCTGATCCCCCCCATAAAAAAAGCGGAAGCCAGCGGCTTCCGCTTTTTTAACGCCAGTTTATACTAATACTAGGGCGTATCTGAAAACAGCAAAAAATATACAGCTTGCACAAGAAGGGAAGGAATGGTAAAATAAGAGAAAAAG